>CAZMSD010000016.1:0-12130 GCA_964568855.1 uncultured Bacteroidaceae bacterium
CCCACACGCGTGGGGGTGAACCTGGCTGAGATCCGCCGCGAGCATGGTGGCGATATGTCGTCCCCACACGCGTGGGGGTGAACCGTGAACAGCCGACGTCCTCCGCGTCTCCCACTTGTCGTCCCCACACGCGTGGGGGTGAACCGGATCAAGGATACGGGGAGAGCGGTCGCGTCGGGTCGTCCCCACACGCGTGGGGGTGAACCGACCAGTTCACGATCACGGGCTGCACCATCGGCGTCGTCCCCACACGCGTGGGGGTGAACCGGCCTGCCGAAGCCTACCGGCGACGGTCTCCGCGTCGTCCCCACACGCGTGGGGGTGAACCGTATTACTCTTCACCTGGTTGATTATGCTCCGACAGCCCCTCCAGCACGGATTCGTAGGTCCTCGCGGCGATTCCGACAACCTCGAGCAGCATGCTGAAAACGCGGTCCGCGTCGTTCCAGGAGCTGAGTTCACCGGAAAGGATGCCGTGCAGCGTCCAGTCGAAGGTGTCCGTCACCAGGTCCTGGGTGATGTAGGCGTTGGCGACCTGGTTGACGATGCTCAGCTCGGCGTGAGACAGTGCTCCCGTAACGGAAGCGGCCTCGTAGGAGGCGCGCCTCAGGAAGGGAGGATTGAGGCCCTTCCATTCACCCTGAAGCAATCCGGGATTCAGCGGTTCTGCCCCGTATAGTTTCGCCAGGCTGTCCAGGCTGCCGTTGATGTGTTTGTAGTACGGAATCCTCTCCGCGAGGTTCTTCTGATTCAGTCGGATTTCGCCTACGATACTGTTCAAGCCCCTTTCGGCCAGCCTGTCGTTGCGGAGATCCTCCCGCCACTCGGTGACCAGGAAACCCAGCGTGACGGCCACGATGATCGACAGCATCTCGATCGCCACGCCGCCGATCGGGACCCGTTGTGCGCGCTCGGATGATCTGATCGACTTCAAGAAGCACCTCCTGTCAAGAGTTCGGTTTTCCCAGGCTCCGGGCCGGAACAACGCATGACAAAATAGCAGTGGATATATACTGGTTACATGGTCACAAGCGGCAAGGCTGATCAGGTACCAAAAAGGGCCGGCTCGCTGAGCCGGCCCCTGTGGCGGATCGTTGCTTAGTTTACCAGAGGCTTCGATCAGAGTCCCAGAATGAACGAGGTCTGAGCGCGGGTCGCCGTGCCGTTGTCTCCGCCGCCCACGTATTCCGTGGTCAGCATGGCCAGCTCGGTGGCCCAGGTCACGGCCTTGTTGATCTTCCAGAAGACGTTGAAGCAGAGCGCCGAGTTGCGCTGCATCGTGCCGACATAGGTGTCCGATTCTTCGTCCGGATCGTCCACGCCGTAAACCACGTGGAAGCTCAGGTTATTGAGGGGGCCCACGCCGAAGTCGATCCAGTAGCCCATGCCTTCACCGGGCTGGCCGATGTTGCCCAGGTAGGCGGTGACGTTCTTGCCCGTCCAGTACTCGCCCTTGAGTGTCATGAGTTCGCTGAGCGGGAAAACGAACTCGACGTTCATGGTGTTCGACTCGGTATTCGGGTCAACCGTGTCGTCCAGCGTGACCATGCTGCCCGAGAAGCCGATCTGGGTCTTCCTGTCGGTCAGCAGCGGGAATCGGTACGCCACCCGGTACTGAATATCAGGAGTCCCGGCCGTCGTCTCGTAACCAATGGTGCGGGCGAGCGCCACCTGCACCTTGAGGCTGCCGATGCCCTTGCTGAAGCGGAACTGGGGCCTGCGGTAGCCTATGTTGCCGTTCCACCAGTTCACCGTGTAGTTGACGGTCTTGGGGAAGAGGGGCGAGATCAGGTCGCCGGTCTGTCCGGCCAGGATCTGGAAATCAGCGTCGGGCCAGTCCACCGTGACATAGGCCTTGCGCATCATCGGGTGGCCCTTGTTCTCCGGAGCGCCGCCGCCGCCGTAGAAGTCGATTTCCACCGCGCCGCCCGTCTTGACCCCGTTCACTGCGGGGCTGCCGATCTTCAGGCCGAGTCGCGTCTGGTTCGCTGTGATGAAGTACTCGGACTCGGTGCCCGTACCGGATGCGGCTGGGGCGGGAACGTACTGGAAGAAGTTACCCGGGGTAACAGGATCCGTATCGTAGATGAAGTCACCCTTGATGAAGCCGTAGAGTGTGACCGGGTACTTGGTTCCGATCGAGAAGTCCGCCGCCTGCACGGCCGTGGCCGCCAGCAGCACCATGAACGCCAACGCCATTGACAGTCGTTTCATGACCAGGCTCCTGTTTGGTGTCTCCCGGGGGGTAGTGGACCGATTCACATGGATCGAGTGGTTCTGAGCGCGTCCAACCAGTTCAATGCAAGGCGCGCCGCCGCAGGAATAGCCCTGCTATTTCAAGAAGGCGCAACACCGCAGTGGGCTGCCTGGTGCGCTCCCTTCGGGCTTGCCGCAAAGCGGCCATCTTCTTCGTTGCATCTGCTTGAAGTAGGAAAACTACGTCTGCACAGATGCGCCTTGAATCTGACCACTTTGCGGCAAGCAGAACCCGTCGCTCCATGTGAATCGGTCCACTAGTTTAGCCGGGAAACGGTTCAACATGCATCCGTTTGAGCGCGGAGGCCTCATCCCGTGGGGATGTAAGCAAGCGCCAGCGCCCGTTGTCGATTCCGATTTCGTCCAGGGACAGGTCGTAGCGCCCGCGGTCGAACTCGACGACCCTGTCCGCCTCGTGTATCACGGCCCGCGCCGTGTGCTTGACACTCTTCGCGCCCGCTCCCTTCATCATCAGGAAGAGACCGGGTTTGACCGCCTTGCGCAACGAATTCGACTCGCATACGCACAGCGGATCAGTACCGATTCGATCGAGTAGAACCTTGACGCCCTCCTCGAGCGAGCGCTCCATTACTTTTAGCCAAAATACGTTTATCGCACCCGCAAGTAGCAGTTGCTCCGTGTCCTTCTCGCCACGACGGAGCGTTTCTTCGGTTAAAATGTACTCATTTTTCATGGATTCGCATACACCGCAGCCCTCGTCGCCCCGCGGACAGGAGGTCTCCCTGTCGCGGATCACAGTCACCTTGATGCCCAGGAGGGGCTGCTTCTCGGCGAGGTGGCGGATCAGTGCGCAACCGAAGGTGGTCTTGCCCGCGTTGCGGCCCGTGGATCCTAAGAGCAGCATGCCCGGAAGATGAATCATGCGCCACCTCCGTAGAAGCGAGCCGCGCTGGCCTTGAGGCTCGTCCAGACTTCCTTCCCGGGACGGATGTCCAGTTCCCTGACTGAGGTTTCGCTGAGCAGGGCGGTGATCTCCACGCCGATGTCCACGCCCACCTCGAATCCGAGCCGGGTCGGGGCCAGGTCCACCACGCGACCCTGGAAACAGTTGCGCGCGCTGGTCTGGGGGCGAGTGAGCGAGATCTGCACGTCCTCGCTGCGGAACATCAGGTAGCCGCTGCCGCCCAGCTCCTCCGTCAGCACCGCGAAACTGGTCCCGCCGGCGTTGAAGCACCCCACGGCTCTGCCGCTGCCGTTCTGGCCCTCCAGCCGGCCCGCGAGCACGTTGCGAATGCCCGCGAAGCGCGCCGAGAACTCCGAGCGCGGGTTGCTGAAGATCTCGCCGGGGGTGCCCGACTGGGCGATGACTCCGTGCTCGAGGATTCCCACGCGCGTGGCCAGGGCCAGGGCTTCCTCGTAATCGTGTGTCACGTGTATCACGGTCAACCCGCCGCGGTGCAGGCGCCGCAGCAGGCTGCGCATGCCGGCGCGAGCGCTGATGTCCAGGGCCGAAATGGGTTCGTCCAGCAGGAGAAAACGCGGTTTCGTCGCCAGCGCCCGGGCCAGGGCCACGCGCTGCGCTTCGCCGCCGGAAAGACTCGGCGGGTGGCGGTCCAGCAGGTGCTCGATGCCCGTTTCCCGGGCCAGCTCCTTCACCCGCGCCCGGCGCTCCGCTCCGCGCTCCTTCATACCGTAGGCTACGTTGCGCCTCACGGGCAGATGCGGGAACAGCGCCTGGTCCTGGTAGACCAGTGAGAAGGGCCGCTCCTGGATGCTCCATCCGTTGATCTCGCGGCCGTCCAGCAGAACGCTCCCGCCCGCCGGTGTCTGCAGCCCGGAGATGCATTCCAGCAGTACGGTCTTGCCCACGCCGGAAGCGCCGAGCAGCACGAAGTACTCGCCTTCCTCGATCTCGAGGCGCACGCCGCGCAGTTCGAAGGCGCCCAGGCGGATTTCCAGGTTCTCAAGACACAGCATGATCCCTGTCTCCGGCAAGGAACCTGAAAAGAACGAAGACCAGCAGGCAGACGGCGATGAAAACCCCCGTCACCGGCAGGGCGTATTTCAGCCCGTAGGCGGTGAAGCGCTCGTAGATCATGATCGGCGTGATCATCGGGTGATAGGCGATGATGATCACGGCGCCGAACTCGCTCATCCCGCGGGCCCACATCAAGATCAGCCCGGTGAATATCGAGCGCCGCGCCAGGGGCAGCGAGACCGTTAAGAAAGCACGCGCGGGCGAGGCGCCGAGGTTCAGCGCGGCGCGCTCCAGTCGCTCGGGGACGGCCTGGAAACCCGTGCGCGCGGAGTTCACCAGGAAGGGAATGCTGACGAAGGCCATGGCGGCGATGATCCCCGCCGGGCTGGATACGAAATCCAGGCCCATATCCTTGGCCAGTTTGCCGATGGGCGAATTGCAGGCCAGGATGCCCAGCAGCGCGATACCCGCCGCCGAGTGCGGGATCACGATGGGCAGGTCGATAATGCCGATGACCAGCCGGCGCAGCGGAAAACGTTTACGGGCCAGCAGCCAGGCCAGGGGAATCGCCGGGACGGCGCAGATCAGCGTTGCCGCCATGGAAGTCCAGAGCGTCAACCAGATGCTCTGCCGCACTTCGGAATCGACGGCTGCTTGAAGCAGATCCCCGGGCGCGGTGCGCAGGAAAACGCTTGCCAGCGGGGCGATGATGAAGAGCAGTACCAGTCCGCCCAGGAAGGCGAACAGAAGCTGCATCGTGTTGGGGCGGCTCTTCATCGTTTATCCAATGTGTATCACAAGAAACGCTTGTCTCACTCGGGCAGGACGAACTCCCGCAGAAAAGGGGGAACCTTGTCCCAGGTATCCGTGGGGGAGGGAACCAGCCAGGGTTGTCCGTTGCGCTCGAGGATCGGGCGTCCCCCCTCGGGCGACAGCAAGAAATGTAAGAAGCTCAGCGCCGTTTCGGGATTCGGCGAGTTCGTCGGAATCGTCACGCCGTAGACCATCGCTTCGCCCCGCACTTCGATCCACTCGCCCGGTTTCTTCCCCGTCAGGCTGACCGAAGCACGCCGGTAGAATTCGTTTTGCGCTGGATCGCCCAGGTTGACTTCCGCGGGCAGTTCCAGGTATTCCAGGCCGTGCTGCTCCGCCACTGAGCGGTAGATGAACAGGCAGTCGATCACGCACATCTCCAGCAGTGCCAGGAGGTCCGTCTCCTTCGGCCGGATGTAGACATTGTCCTTGTTGAGCAGGGAGTCGGCCAGTCCGGGCCGGTCCATCAGCAGGCCGGCCAGGCGCAGCGCCAGCACGGTACGGTAGCCGCAGGGATCCGAATTGGGATCGGCACGCCCGTAGTGGATCTTCGGGTCCTTGAGCCGGTCGGGCCAGTTGGATTGGGTGAACCGGGGATCGCAGACGGTTTCGGTAGAGTAGACCAGCACCAGCTCGTTGGCGGCGAAGCGGATGTTCCAGCCCGCGTGCTCCGGAATCAGCAACTGGTCGATGACCCGGTAATCCGCCGAGGCCAGCACGTCGCACTCGCGGCCGAGGTCGCTCACCTTACGAGCGCAGGTCCTGCTGCCGGCGATCTCGCGCTCCACGTCCACTTCCGGGTGGAGCCGCTGGAACTCCTCGCAGACCTCCTCCATGGGCACGGTCAGCGAACCCGCGTGAAGCAGTACCAGCTTTCCTCGGGGGGATTCATCGCTTGCCAGCGGCGCTGAGGCCATCAATGACAGGATTAACAGAGTCAGGACAGCGGCCGATGTTAGAGCTTGATGCAAAGTACTGTGAATCCGGAAGGCTCCAGCTTGCGATTTGGCTGTTTCTCGGATCATCTCATCCACGAGTAAACTCTGTTAATTGCATAATGGAGTGTCTGCAGTGGCCGTGCAATTCCCCGACTATGCAAGTCCTACAGACTCCTAGGAGGGAGAAAGCAGGCGGGCACAATAGTGCCCGCCCGCAGTCATACTCAGGTTAGCGATGGCGCTTGATCCTCGTAAATCGGCAGGGTTTTTACCGCCAGCCGATATACAAGAATACCAATGGACATGATGCCCAAGGTGATAAAGATCTCAGCCCAGTACGGGTAGTACGTGGGCCAACCCTCTGAGGAAATTCCGACCACTGAGACATTTATCCGATTGACGATCAGACCAATGACTACCAGTAGCGAAGCGGTCAGCAGGCTTCCCTTCTTGGCGCGTGCGCCTGCCGATAGGAACATCAGGAAGGGAATCACTACTCCCACCAGCATTTCCAGCCACCATGCGAAACTCTGCCAGCCCGAGGAGAACACCGCGCCGAAGGAACCGCGGAGTGCCAGGTCGACCACTTTGATAATCGCATAAATCGCCAGCAGCCAGGGCATTGCGGCACCCAACTTGGCAAGCAGATCCATATGCGGCTTGTGGTTCAGGGGACCCTCGCTGAACAGGGATTCCACGACGACCATAGCTGGAGCGACCATCACAGCGGAGATGAAGAACATCAGCGGCAGATAGGACGAATACCACAGCACGTGCAGCTTATGCGGCGCCATGGTGAAAAGTGTTCCCAGCGAGGATTGGTGCATCGTCGAAAACATCACTCCGGCCATGATCAGCAAAACCGGCATCTGGTGTTTTCGTTGAGCGGCCCCAGTCCGCATCATGATCTCCCAGAAGACCAGGATAACGACTACGGCAATGGTCCAGCCTGTTGAATCCGTCATGGCTAAAGTGAAAAGTCCCAGCAGCGCCACGATCAACCAGGGTACCACCGCTCGCCAGAAAGACATCAGGCCTTCCATCTTGAAACGCTCGAAGAAGCTGGGCAGGAATTCAAGGAATAGAACGAAGGTGTAGAGCATCACGCACCAGGCTACCTCGAACATCGGCGATAGATGATTCCAGTGGAAGATGGCCCGCCAGAGATTCCAGGGACGGCCCAGGTCCACGGTCAACCCGAAAATGAACAACAGGTAGCCCAGGAAGGCGGTTGTGATGGCCGGCTTAGCTAAGGCGTGGAAGCGCTCCCCGCCGAAGATGTGCACGATGCCTGCGATAACAAATCCACCAGCGGCAAGTGCGATTCCAGCCAGGATATCCACTCCGATCCAGAGCCCCCATGGATAGCCGTCGCTCAGGTTGGTGACGGCGCCGAGCCCGTTCACGAAGCGGTAGCCGATCAAGACCAGGCCAAGAATGGCCAGGATCCAGAGTAGGGCTACTCCCACTCCGGATTTCTGTTCTGCGGAGGTCATGATTGGTCCTCCTTGTTGTGGCCTTCAAGCTCTTGCCTGCGGTGCACGATCCAGGAAACCGCTCCCAATCCCACTCCCAGTCCGGTCAGCACATAGGGGATCGTGGCCATTGCGGGACCCGAATATTGCTCCATCGGTTTGCTCGGAAGTTCAGACTCGTGACCGAGTTCGCCGATCGGCACATCGGAGATGTGTAACACGCAGGTTCCGCCCACCTCGTCCTTGCCGTAGATGTGGTTGTGATACCGCTTCGGGTTCTTGCGGATCCGTTTCTCCGCTTCCTTGATCAACTTGTCGCGTTCGCCGAAGATGATGGCATCCGTTGCGCAGGACTTGGCGCAGGCAGGTTCCATCCCCTCGCTGATGCGGTCTGAGCACATGGTGCACTTGGTAATCCGCGGCAGGGCTTTGTCCCACTCGAATCGAGGGACCAGGAAGGGGCAAACAAGCTGGCAATAGCGGCAGCCCAGACAAATGTTCGCGTCGTAGACCACCGGGCCCTCGTCGGTCTTCACCAGCGCGTTCACGGGACAGGCCGTGACACAGCCCGGCTCGTTGCAGTGCATGCACTGGAGTTTGCCGAAGACCCAGTCGAAGTGGCCGGCGGCGTTGGTTTCATTGAAGGTGATCAGGGTCCAGGTGCCGGCGGTCAGGTCGGCAGGATTCTGGTAACCCTGCGAGTTCGCGAAGAAAGTGTTCTTTTCTCCGGGCAGGCTGTTCCACTCCTTGCAGGCGACCTGGCAGCCACGGCAGCCGACGCAGCGGGTCGAGTCGATCAGCAGCGCTTTCATGTCACACCTCCCTTCTTGTGCACCTCACAGAGGAAGGCCTTGAACTCCGGAATCATCGTATTGGCGTCTCCAACATGCGGTGTGAGCACGTTGGCACATCCTCCCTTGGCAATGCCTTCCCAGCCGAAGTGCCAGACGACGCCGACCTGGTGAATGGTCTTCCCGTTCGTGTTGAAGGGTTTGAAGCGGGGCGTGACCAGGGCGTAGGCGTCCATCTTGCCTCGGGCGGTTTCCACCACGACGCGATCACCGTTGCTGATGTTCTTGCTTTCAGCCAGTTCCCTGCTCATCTCCACGAATACGTCCGGAACAAGTTCGGCCAGCCAGGGCAGGTTGCGTGTCATGGCGCCGGCCTGCCAGTGTTCGCTCACCCGGTAGGTAGTTCCGACGATCGGGAACTTCTTGCGATCGCCCACCGGGTTCATCTCGGGCTTGTCCACATTCCAGAGTTTGATGGCCGGATTGAGCTGCTGACTGGACATCAAATTGTCCACCGGACTTTCCAGCGGTTCATAGTGCTCGGGAATCGGGCCGTCCTTCAGGTTGGCCGCCCACAGCCAGGCGTGGCCGTCCGGCTTCATGATGAAGGGATGTCGCGCGTTGGGCGGCCATCCTCCATCAGGCACGTCGCCTTCCCAGCCGCCCTTGCCGTCCTTGAGGCTCGGGTTCCAGCGTATCACGTATTTTTTCGGGTTCCAGGGACGACCTTCGAGGTCCACCGAAGCGCGGTTGTAGATGATGCGGCGGTTCACCGGCCAGCACCAGGACCATTCCGGGTAGAGGCCGATACCGTTCTTGGCGTCCTTGCCGGAACGGCGGGCCATCTTGTTGTCCTTCTTGTTGGGACCCGTGTAGCTGTTGCAATACAGCCAGTTGCCCGAGCAAGTGCTGCCGTCGTCCTGGAGCCAGGCGAAAGAGGGTACCTGGTCCCCCTTCTTGAACTGCTTGTTCTTGACCTTGGCGGACTTCATGAAGTAACCGTTGATTTCCTTGGCCACCACGTGGACGTCGGGTTCGTGATGCAGCTCGATTCCCGGACCGTTGCCATACTCCCAGAAGAGCTTGGTGATCGGTTCGGGAAAAACGCCGCCCGTCTTGTACTCGGCTCGCAGAGACTTGTACATGGCGTCAAGGATCCACAGGTCGGACTGCGACTCGCCCACCGGCTCTACTGCCTTGTAACGCCACTGTGCCCAGCGGCCGGAGTTCGTGATACTGCCTTCCTTTTCCACGGAAGAGCAGGCGGGCAGCAGGAAAACCTCGGTCTTGTTATTGGCCGGGTCGACACCCGGGCGCTTCCAGAAGGTGGAGGTTTCCGTCTGCCAGAGATCCACGGCCACCATCCAGTCCAGCTTATCAAGGGCTGCGTGTTCCTTGTTCGAGTTGGGACCGCCCACCGCGGGATTCTGTCCGAAGAGAATCAGGCCCTTGATCTGGCCGCTGTGCATGGCCTCGAAGAGCGAGATATGCGAGTAATTGCCACTCCGCTTGGGCAGATAGTCGTAGGCGAAGTCGTTGGATTTGGTCGCGTTTCCCCCGTACCAGGCCTTCATCAGGGAAACAATGTACTTCGGTGTGTTCCCCCACCAGTTCGCGGACTTGGGATCGTTGGTCTTGGGCGTGTAGTGCTTGATGTAATCCGCCAGTGACTGGTCGCCCTTGGTCGGCGACTTGAGGTAACCCGGGATGATGTGGAAGAGCAGGCACATGTCCGTCGAGCCCTGCACGTTGGATTCTCCGCGCAGGGCATTCACGCCTCCGCCCGCCATGCCGATGTTGCCCATCAGCAATTGGAGCATCGCATAGGTGCGGATATTCTGCGTACCGTGCGTGTGCTGAGTCGTGCCCATGGCGTAGAGCCAGGTGCCCACGCGATCCGGGGCGTGGGTGGAGACATAGGCCTTGCAGATCTTGAGATAGGTGTCGCGGGGGGAGGCCGTGATCTTGCAGACCGTGTCGACGTCGTAGCGTTTGAAGTGCTTCTTCATCAACTGGTAGACGCAGCGCGGATGCTGCAGGCTCAGGTCCTGCCGCGGATTACTGTTGCCGTCCAGCTCGTAGGCCCACTTGGACTTGTCGTATTTCCGGTTCTTCGGATCATAACCGGCGAACAGTCCGTCGTTGAAACTAAAACTCTTCTTGATGATGAAGGAAGCGTTCGTGTAGTGCTTGACGTAGTCCCGCTGGATCTTATCATTTTCGAGGGCGTAGTTGATGATGCCCCCGACGAAGGCGATGTCCGTTCCGCTGCGGAGCTGGCAATAGGTATCCGCGAACGAGGAAGTGCGGGTGAAGCGCGGATCGACGCTGAGGATCGTCGCGCCTTTATCCTTGGCTTTCATCAACCACCGCGCGGCGATGGGATGGTTCTCCGCAACGTTGGATCCCATTACCATTACCACGTCGGCATGCTTCATGTCGATCCAGTGGTTGGTCATGGCGCCGCGACCGAAAGTAGCCGCCAAACTGGCGACAGTGGAGCTGTGTCATATTCGAGCCTGGTGTTCGAGGTAGGTCACCCCCATGGCGCGAGCCAGTTTGGAGTACAGGTAACACTCCTCGTTGTCCAGGGCCGCGCCGCCGAGGCAGGCGAGGCCGTCGGTCCGATTGACCGTTTTGTTGCCTTCCTTGCGGATGAAAGAAGCGTCGCGCGTCTTCTTGATCCGCTTGGCAATCTCCTTGAGCGCCCAGTCCCAGGACTTCTCTTCCCATTGGTCACTGCCTGCAGCCCGGTACTTGACCTTCTGCAGTCGCCGGTCGTTGACGGCCACCTGGTAGAGCGACATGCCCTTGGAACACAGGGCTCCCTCGTTGATCGGGTGATCCGGATCGCCTTCGATGTTCACTACCTGCCCGTCACGCGTGGAGACAATCAGGCCGCAACCGACCGCGCAGTACGGACAGATGGTCGTGCTCTCCTGGGTCTGCGCCGTTTTGAAGGGAGCCCTGCGGGCGGCCATTGCCTTCTTCGGCGTAGCACCCAGCATCGAAACGGCCGTTCCGAGTGCGCTGGCGCCGGCTGTACCCAGGAAGCTGCGTCTGGTAATGTCCATTTTTCTCTCCCTGGCTGTTGAACAGGGACCCTGCCCGTAGGCGGATCCACTTCTTATTTAGTCAGTTGTCGGTTCCAGTCCTTCGGTACGGGCGACCAGGGGCGATTCCCTGATATAACCCGCCTCCATCGCCAGCATGTCCAGCGCCGTGCTGCCCAGGTACACCGCGTCGAAGGGAAGTTCATCCACGCTCTGTGTCGAGCGGAATTCCTTCATGTACCTCTTGCAGATCTCGCAGCACTGCGTACGGTAAGCGCTGGTCTTCTCTGGATGCAGCAGGTGGAGTTTCTGTTGATCCTCATTGTTGCAGTGCGCGCATTTCAGCCGGGGGAAATTCCACCAGGTCCCGCACTGCAGGCACCAGAGCGAGCGCTTGCCGTCCTCGTTGTCGTTGATGCAAGACATGGACGGCCAGTGTCCGCAGACCGGGCAGTAACCCGCGCTCCACGCCGAATGGTCGACGGTCTCGGCAAGCTTATGCGCGATCCATGAACGGAAGGGGCGCGCCAGGTACACGGCGAAGAAGACCAGCAGTTGCTCGGACAGCTCGTGCTTGCGACAGAGTTTCAGGATCTCGTTGCCCCGGTTTTCCAAGGACAGTTCAAGAAGCCTGAATCCGCTGAACTGCTCTCCCTTCAGGACCTGCCTGATGTTTTCAAGTTCCTGCTTGTTCTGGGGAAGATGCTCGCTGAACAGTGCGTGCAGTCTCTCTACGGCCTGGACACAAGTACTGCTGTCGGCCCGCAGGGAACCGGGCATCAGGCAGATGCCGGCGTCCAGGCGCTCCCGAATGGCTTCGTCCGTGGGAAATTCCGGCTCTGGCAGGAAGGGACTTCCCGCCTGC
>CAZMSD010000016.1:12140-77559 GCA_964568855.1 uncultured Bacteroidaceae bacterium
GTAGCCCCGCAATGAATCGGAGAAGGCGCCGAGGGATTCGACTTCCGCCTTGATGTTTCCGTCTTGAGTTTGGTCCGTCATGACCCCTGCTTTCTTGGTGGAAAAGTAATCGGCAGAGCGCCGATCCCACCCGGTCGGCTTCTGTTCCTGTTCGAACGCCCGCAGAGGATCTGGTACTGTCGGGCTTGTACGGATGCAACGGGACTTTCGATTGATTCGTGCAGTGTTGTGTGACGCTGGAAATTGAGAGAACACGGCGGTCGAGGTCCGACGGAGTCCGGAGGGCCCGTCGCATCGACATTCATTTGTCAAATTACCAACAGCCTTGAGTGCTGTCAAGTGAGATCATTTTTATAATGTCGCCCCGAATGAATGCCGGTTCGCCACTAATGTCATTGGATTCGGGCATCCCGTATGAGTGCTCCTGTTACCGATCGAGTGGAATTCGGTCCCGATCCATCCTTTCATAGGCTGTGGAAGCGGACGAGGCGGGATCAGCGGGTCCGGCGCGTCGCCGGCGGTTTTTCACGGCCCGTACTCTCCTTTGCACCAGCGCGGCCGAGGCCCTATCTTTGCTGGTTCTTTTATTTTGACGCTGATGGACCCGCCGCGAAGCCGCGGCCGGCGCCGTCCGCAGTGACCCATGGCGACCTGGGGGCGAGATCCCCGGTCCGCAGGAGAGCATGATGCCCCGCACGGAACTGACCCGAACCTACGAACCCAGCCAGGTTGAACATCGCTGGTACGCCTGGTGGGAGGACAGCGGCTGCTTCCACATCGATCCGGAGGGCGGCCGCCCGGCCTTCACCATCAACATGCCGCCCCCCAACGTAACCGGCCAGTTGCACATGGGGCACGGCCTGCAGGACACGGTCCAGGACGCCTTCATCCGGTACAAGCGGATGAAGGGCTTTGACGCCCACTGGCAGGCCGGCAAGGACCACGCGGGCATCGCCACCCAGAACGTGGTGGAGAAGGTGCTGGCCGAGGAAGGCCGCAGCCGCCACGACCTGGGCCGGGAAGGATTTCTGGAACGCGCCTGGGACTGGAAGCGGAAGTTCGGCGGAATCATCACCGAGCAGAAACGGAAACTCGGAGACTCGGCCGACTGGCGTCACGAGATCTTCACCATGGATCCCGGGCCCTCGAAGGCCGTGCGCGAGGTCTTCGTGCGCCTGCACGAGAAGGGCCTGATCTACCAGGGCGACTACATCGTCAACTGGTGTCCGCGCTGCCACACGGCCATCTCCGACGAGGAAGTGGATCACGAGGACCAGAGCAGCAAGTTGTGGTACATCGCCTATCCCGTGGAAGGGGAGCACGGCGAGGCCACGGACGAGAAGGTCGTGGTGGCCACCACCCGGCCGGAGACCATGCTGGGCGACGTGGCGGTGGCGATCCATCCCGGCGACGAGCGCTACCGGCACCTGCTGGGCAGGCGCATCGTCCTGCCGCTCCTCGGGCGCCGGCTGGCGGTGATCGAGGACGACTTCGTCGACCCGCAATTCGGCACCGGCTGCGTGAAAGTAACGCCGGCGCACGATCCCAACGACTACGAGATGGGGCTGCGGCACGACCTCGCGCCCGTCACCGTGCTCGACATCGACGGGCGGATGAACCGGAACGCCGGGCCCTACGAGGGACAGGACCGCTACGAGTGCCGCGAGGCCGTGCTGCGGGACCTCGAAGAGCAGGGTCTGCTCGAGAAGATCGAGGAGCACCGGCACGCGGTGGGCCAGTGCCACCGCTGTGATACAACGATCGAGCCCTACCTCTCGCGGCAGTGGTTCGTGAAGATGAGACCGCTGGCGGATGCCGCGCTGGAGGCGGTGGCCCGGGGGCGGATCCGTTTCCACCCCGAACGCTGGGTCAACGTCTTCAACCGCTGGCTGGAGGGCATCCGCGACTGGTGCATCAGCCGCCAGCTCTGGTGGGGTCACCGCATCCCCGTCTTTTACTGCGACGCCTGCGGGAAGATGATGGTCACCCGCGAGGACCCCGAGCGCTGCTCGGACTGCGGAAGCGCGCCGCTCCGCCAGGACGAGGACGTGCTGGATACCTGGTTCTCGAGCTGGCTCTGGCCCTTCACCACGCTGGGCTGGCCGGACACGGAGAACCCGCTGTACCGCAGGTACTACCCCACGGACCTGATGGTCACCGGCTACGACATCATCTTTTTCTGGGTCAGCCGGATGGTCATGGCCGGCCTGGAATTCACCGGCGAGGCGCCTTTCCGCGATGTCTACATGACCGGTCTGATCAAGGACGAACTCGGTCGCAAGATGTCCAAGAGCCTCGACAACGGCATCGACCCGCTGGAGATGGTCGAGACCTACGGCGCCGACGCCGTGCGCTACAGCATGGTGGCGCTGAACACCGAGGGCCAGGACATCAGGCTCAGCGAGCAGAAGTTTGAAATGGGCCGCAACTTCGCCAACAAGGTCTGGCAGGCCTTCCGCTTCCTGCACATGCAGGACTGGAGCGTGCTGGGCGTGGAGTACGACCTTTCCGAGCCCTGCCCGGGCGAGCTCGCGGACGAGTGGATCATCTCGCGGCTGCACAGTACAATCCGCCGGGTGGACGAGAATTTCGACCGCTTTCGCCCCGACGGCGGCCTGGCGGCGATCTACGAATTCATCTGGGGCGAGTACTGCGACTGGTACGTGGAATTGATCAAGCCCCGCTTGTACGACAAGGAACACCCGGAGCGCCGGCGGACCGCACTGGCCAACGCGCTGCACGTCTTCGTTCGCGCGATGCAGCTGCTGCACCCCTACATGCCCTTCATCACCGAGGAGATCTGGTCCCACGTCCGCGAGGGCCTGTCCGAACTGGAAGCCTCCGCGCCCTGGGGCGAGGCGATGATCCGGCATGATTTCCCGGCCGTGGACGAAAGCCGCATCGTGCCCGTGGTGGACGACGAGTTCAGACTGGTGCAGAACGTGGTGACGGCGCTGCGCAACATCCGCGCTGAGCAGGGGATTCCGCCGAAGCGCAGCATCAACACCGTGATACACGGCGACGAGGAGAAGGTGCGGGTCCTCGATCCCGTGCTGGACTACGCAAGGTCCCTCGCCCTGGTGGAAGACGTGCAGCTGGGCGGCGAACGGCCCAGACCCGCCGCGGCCAGCGTGGTGGACGGCCTGGACGTGATGGTGCCCCTGGCCGGGCTGATCGATCTTGAGGCCGAGCGCCGGCGCCTGCGGAAGGAGATCGACCGCTTGAGTGGGCGGCGCAGGGGCCTGGAGGCGAAACTGGCCAACGAGGGCTTCATCAACCGCGCCCCTGAAGACGTGGTGGCCCGGGAAAGAGAGAAGCTCTCTGCCGCGGAGCTGGCGCTCGAGAAGCTCGAACGGAACCTCGGGCTGCTCGAGGAATAGGGACGCGAACCTTCCGCTGTCCCTCGCATCGCCGGGAAGCCGCCGGGAACACTCCCGGACGGATCCGCGTTTCACCGGGGAGCTATGGCGATACCCCGTGACACAAAAACGAAATATTCCGCCCGCGTCCGGGGCTTCGCGTCGATTAGCGAGCCCGCTGCTTCAGCGGGCGCTCCGCGCGGGCTGGTCGGCGCTCCTGATGGCCGGGGCCGTTTTCGTTTCCTGTGATACGGGTACCGGCCACGGCGTGAAACCGGGAGCCGCGGAAACGGTCGCATCGGCGACAACGGAGGATGAGAGGATGAGCACCGGGAAACGAAGCGAAGAAGAGTGGCGTTCCCGCCTGACGCCCGAACAGTTCCGGGTGACCCGCATGTGCGGAACCGAGGCTCCGGGAAGCGGCGAGTATTACAGGCACCGGGAGAAGGGCGCCTACGCCTGCGTCTGCTGCGGAGCCGAACTCTTCGATTCGACGGCCAAGTACGATTCGGGATCCGGCTGGCCCAGCTTCTACGAGCCGATCGCGACCGAGGACCTGAGCGAGCGCGAAGACCGCAGCCTGGGCCGTCTGCGCACCGAGATCACCTGCTCCAATTGTGGAGCACACCTGGGCCACGTATTCGAGGACGGCCCGCAACCCACGGGCCTGCGCTACTGCATCAACTCGGCCTCCCTCGATTTCAAGCCCGACGAAACCCGTTGAATTTCCGGCTCTTTCAAGCAATGGAGGGCGGCATGCGAATCATGTATCACAAAGCCATCCTGCTGCTGGCGATCGTGCTGCCGGCGCAGCTTCCCGCGGCATCCTCGATCACCGTGTACAGCGACGGCTTCGGCCTGGTGACCGAAACCCGCCGGATGGAGTTCGAGCGCGGGGTGCAGGAGATGCTCTTCGACGGAGTCAGCCAGCAGATCGAGCCATCCTCGGTGCTCTTCGGCTGCGAAGGCGTGCGCATGCTCGAGCAGAACTACGAGTACGACCTGGTGGACGCGCGCGCCCTGATGCGCCGCTACCTGGGCCGCGAACTGGACGTGGTGCTCGAGGAGGGCGAAGTCCTGCGCGGGCGCCTCTTGTCCGCGGAAAACGAGATGGTCCTCGACACCGGCGAGGGCATCGTCAGCCTCAAGCCCGCCGGGCTGCGCTCGGTGCGCTACCCCGAGCTTCCCGAGGGATTGCGCCTGAAGCCGGCCCTGCGCTGGCTGCTCGACGCGGGGCGTTCCGGCGGGCGCGAAATCTCCATCAGCTATGTAACGAAGGGCATGGGCTGGCAGGCTGAATACGTCTGCCTGCTGAACGAAGAGGACACGGCCATGGAGCTGGCCGCCTGGGTCCAGCTCAGCAACCGCACGGGAATCACCTGGAAGGACGCGGGGCTGCAGCTCGTGGCCGGCGAGCTGCACCGGGCGCCCGAGCCCTCAAGGCGCTACAAGCGCGGCATGCCGGAAATGGCGCTGGCGGCGGACGGAGCGGGCTTCGAGGAAGAGGGCTTCTTCGAGTATCACCTGTACACGCTGGGGCGGCCGGTGGAGCTGAAGGACCAGCAGGACAAGCAGGTGGCGCTCTTCGATCCGGTCCAGGTGGCCCTGGAAAAGCTCTACGTCTACGAATCCAACCGCGGCAGCCGGGGCGTGCAGGTGCGTTTGGAATTCGTCAACAGCGAGGGCCGCGGGCCGGACAAGCCCCTGCCGGCGGGCAAGTTCAGGCTGTACAAGCTGGATTCGGGCCAGCGGCGCCAGCTGATCGGCGAGGACCGCATCGAGCACACCCCGGTAGACGAGAAGGTCGAGCTGAACGTGGGGCAGGCTTTCGACCTGGTGGTGGAACGCACGGTGATCGACGAGCGGCGCAGCGGCAAGACCCGCGACCTCGAAGTCGAGTACAAGGTCAGAAACCGCAAGCAGGATCAAGCCGCGCGGATCCAGGTCCGCGAGCACGTCTGGGGCGACTGGCGGGTGCTGCACTGCGATCTGCCCTGGGAGAAACTGGACGCCCGGCGGATCGAGATTCCGGTGGAACTCGAGGCCGGCAGTGAGCGGAGCTTCAGCTTGCGCCTGCGCACTCAGTGAGATACCGCAGCGCTTCCGCGCATGCTTCGAATTGATTCGGTTGGGCAGACAGAATCGGTCCGGGTGCGAAGGCCGAACCGTCATTCAGCCGTGTGATCAGGCACTCAAACCAGTTCCCTGGCTACCTGCCGGGTATTGGAGCTGCGGACCAGGGAACCGCGGCGAGAGTAGTACTCGGCGTTCTTCAGCACCTGTTCCAGCAACGTTCCCACCTCGCTCCTGATCTGCATGATCCGTCTGATTCCGAGAATTCGGATGAAGTCTTCTTCGTAACCCATTCAACCCCGCTGTCTCCGGTCTCGCCGGAGGATGTTTTGTTTTCTGCGCGATAACCACCTTAAGAGAGGAACTGCCCGGCGACCCCCACCGCCGATGCAGCTTTGCGAATTGTACCGCAGCCTGGGGTGATTTGCAAGAGGAAAATCCACCAAGTGGCGAAAACTGCACGAACGGCGGCTCAGAATTCCGGGGAGTCCCCTCCTGGAAGGGCTCAAAGGGGGGAGAGCGTGCTCGACCAGGAGCTGACCTACATCAAGGGAGTAGGTCCGAAGAAGGCCGAGGTCCTGGCCGCCCACGGCCTGAATTGCGTGCGGGACTTGCTGGAATACTATCCGCGCCGTTACCTGGACCGCACCAGCGTGACCCCCGTGGCGGAGATCCGGCAGGAGACGGGCGAGATTACCGTGGTGGGCCGGGTGATCGAGGCGGGCGTGAAGGGCTATCGCCGGAAAGCCCGCTTCGAGGCCCAGCTGTATGACGGAAGCGGCATGCTGGGACTGGTCTGGTTTCGCCGCGTCCCCTGGATTCGCAATTTCATCCGCAAGGGCGAGGTCATCGCCGCCAGCGCCAAGCCCGGTTTCTACAGGGGCTGGCAGATGCAGCATCCCGCGGTTGAGAAACTCAACCTGGATCCCGAGGAGCTGGAAACGCCGCCCGCTGCGCCTGACGGCGGGGAGGACGACGCGGATTCCACGGCTTTCAGCTACCGCGGACAGATCGTTCCCATCTACCCCGGCACCGAGGAGTTGCGCAAGGCCTGGCTGGACAGCCGGGCCATCTCGCGGATCCTGGGCAACCTGTACAAACGCTGGGTGGTGGAACCCGACGAGTTCCTGCCCGGGGAAGTGCTGGAACGGCACCACCTGGTCTCCCTGGCCCGGGCGCTGCGGGATGTTCACCTGGGACGCAGCATGGAGGACGTGGAGCGGGCGCGCCGCCGCCTCAAGTTCCAGGAGTTGTTCCTGCTGGAGCTGATGCTGGCTTTCCGCAAGACCGCCCGGGACCGCGAGGACAAGGGTCTGAGTTTCACCAGGACCGGGGAGGATGTCCGCCGCCTGAAGGAACTGCTGCCCTTCGAATTGACCGAAGCGCAGAAACGCGTATTGCGCGAGATCCACGCAGACATGCGCTGCCCGCGACCCATGAACCGGCTGCTGCAGGGCGACGTGGGAAGCGGAAAAACCCTGGTGGCCCTCTTCGCCATGCTGATCGCGGCGGCCAACGGCTGTCAGGCGGCCCTGATGGCGCCCACGGAGATCCTGGCCGAGCAGCACTTCCGCAGCATCACCGCTTACACGGATAAGCTGGGCCTGCGCGTGACCCTGCTGACGGGCTCGCGCAAGGGCGAGACGCGGCGCCGGGCCCTGGAGGAAATCGCCGGGGGCTGGGCCCAGATCGTGGTGGGCACCCACGCGCTGTTCCAGGAGGCCGTGGGTTTCGCCGGCCTGGGGCTGGTGGTGATCGACGAGCAGCACCGCTTCGGCGTGATGCAGCGGGCCAACCTGCGGCGCAAGGGCGTGCACCTGGACACGCTGGTGATGACGGCCACGCCGATCCCCCGCACCCTGGCCATCGTGACCTACGGCGACATGGAGCTCTCGGTCCTGGACGAGCTGCCTCCCGGCCGGCTGCCCGTGAAGACCGTCTGGCGACGCGAGGGCGTGCGCGACGAGGTCTTCGCCTTCCTGAAGAAACAGGTCCTCGAGCTGGGCGCCCAGGCCTACGTGGTGTATCCACTGGTGGAAGAGTCGGAGAAGCTGGACCTGCGGGCCGCCGAAGAGGCCCGGGAAGAGCTGGAGCAGGGCCCGCTGGCCGGCTGTCGGCTGGGTCTGCTGCACGGCCGCATGAAGGCCGAGGAGAAGGACCGCGTGCTGCAGGCCTTCTTCGGCGGCGAGATCCAGGTACTGATCTCCACCACGGTAATCGAAGTGGGCATGGACAATCCCCGGGCCACGATCATGGTGGTGGAGCAGGCGGAGCGCTTCGGCCTGTCGCAGCTGCACCAGTTGCGGGGACGAGTGGGGCGCGGGAGCGCCAGGTCCTACTGTATCCTGCTTGCCGGCCGGGGACTTTCGGAAGAGGGTCGCGAGCGGCTCGAGACCCTGGCCAGCAGCAACGACGGGTTCGAGATCGCGGAAACGGACCTGCGCATGCGGGGCACCGGCGATTTCTTCGGCACGCGCCAGAGCGGGCTGCCGGAACTGAAGATCGCCGACATCATCCGCGACCTGGATCTGCTGGTCCAGGCGCGCGATACGGCCTTCTCCCTCGTGGAGCGGGATCCCCGGCTGGAGGCGCACCCGAGGCTGCGCGCATACCTGCTGCGCCGCCACGCGGAGGAGATGTCGCGAGTAGAGGACTAGCGGACCGATGGAAACCGGAATCCAGGTGGTGGAAGTGGCCCTGCCCCTTCCGATGGACCGGTGCCTGAGCTACCTCGTGCCGGAGGAATTACGCGAGGCGCTGCAGCCGGGATCGCGCGTGCTCGTGCCGCTGGGCGGGCGCCGGCTGGTGGGCTACGCCGTGGGACCCCCCTCCGCGGGCGATTCCGGCGCTCACGAGGTGCTGCGGCTGCGACCGCTGCTCGACCTGCTGGACGAGCGCCCCCTGCTGAGCGCGGAACTGATCGAGTTCAGCCGGCGGCTCTCCCGGTACTACCTCTGCTCCCTGGGGGAGGTCCTCAAGGCCGCCCTGCCGCCGGGCCTTGGCGGCAGCCCCCGCAGCGTGCTCGAGGAGCAGCCCGATCCCGCGCTGCGCAGCCCCCTGCGAATGACGCCCCAGCGCGAGAGTATCCTGCGGCTGGTGCGGCAACGCGGTGCGGTAAGCCGCGACTACGTCGAGGGACACCTCCAGGGTGCCACGCGGCACGACCTGCACGAGCTGCTGCGGGCGCGGTTCCTGGTCCAGCGCGAGGAGCTGCGCGGTTTGAGGGGGCGCGGGCCCACGCGGCGGATCCTGGCCTTGACGGCGCCCCCCGGCGCAGGGGAGGTGCGCAACCTGCTGGAGCTCAAGCGCCGGCGGGCGCCCCGGCAGGCGGAGCTGCTGGAGCGGATCACCGCGACGGGCGGCCGGCTGGGGCGCGGCGAGGCCACGGCGCTGGGTTTCGGAGCGGGCGTGATACAGGGCCTCCTCGGCGAGGACCTGGTGGAAGAGCGGCTCGAGGCGGACACACCGGAAGACGAGTACGGTCTCGATCCGTCCGTCCTGGGCATCGTGCTCAGCGAGGATCAGCGGATGGCGGTGGAGCGGGTTGCGGAATTCCTGCCGCGCGGAAAGGGCGCGGCGAGAACCCGGAGCGGGAAGGGGCCCGCGTATCACGCCTTCCTGCTCTGGGGTGTGGCGGGCAGCGGGAAGACCCAGATCTACCTGGAGCTGGCCCGCCGGGCGCTGCGGCTTGGACGAGGCGTGCTGGTGCTGGTGCCCGAAATCGCGCTGACGCCCCAGATCGTTGCGCGTTTCCGGGCCTTCCTGGGACCGCGGGTGGCGGTGATCCACAGCCGGATCGGGCAGGCCGGGCGCCGCGCCGTCTGGGAGGGGCTGCGCGAGGACCGCATCCGCGTGGTGATCGGCGCCCGCTCGGCGATCTTCGCGCCGATTCCCCGGCTGGGACTGATCGTGGTGGACGAGGAGCACGAGAATTCCTTCAAGCAGTACGATCCGGCGCCGCGCTACAATGCACGGGACGCCGCCGTGCTAAGGGCGCATCAACTGGGCATCCCGGTGGTGCTGGGCAGCGCCACGCCCTCGCTCGAGACCTGGCAGAACTGCGTGGAGGGTCGCTACGAGCGCATCGACCTGCCCCACCGGATTCACGGCCGGGCCCTGCCGGCGGTGACGCTCGTGGACATGCGCGAGAACCTGGAACGCCTGCGCGGCAAGGGCCGCACCGTGCGCGCCTTCGGTGATCGGTTGATCCAGGCCCTGATCGAGACTCTCGAGCAGGGACGCCAGGCCATCCTGCTGCAGAATCGACGCGGACATTCCACCTGGCTGCAGTGTCCCGACTGCGGCGAGGCCCTGCATTGCCGTCATTGCGACGTCACCCTGGTCTGGCACCGCGCCGATCGCCTCTGTCATTGTCATCTCTGCGGCATGCTCCAGGAAGCGCCGCAGCGCTGTCCCGCCTGTGCCGGCGGACCGCTGGTCTTCCTGGGCACCGGCACCCAGAAAGTAGAGGACGAACTGGCCGAGATGTTCCCCGACGCGAAAGTGCTGAGGATGGACAGCGATACCACCGGTGCCCGCAGCGCCTATATCCGGATGGTGGACGATTTCAACCAGGGTCGCTACAGTATCCTGCTGGGCACCCAGAGCGTGGCCAAGGGACTGGATTTCTCGTGCGTGACCCTGGTGGGCGTGATCAACGCCGACACCGAACTGAATCTGCAGGACTTCCGCGCCCAGGAATGGGGTTTTCAGCTGGTGAGCCAGGTGGCCGGGCGCGCGGGTCGCGGCGAGCATCCCGGCGAGGTGATCGTGCAGAGTTTCAATCCCGGGAATCCGGCCCTGGTGCACGCGGCGGCGCATGATTTCCCCGCCTTCGCGGACGGCGAGCTGGCGGTCCGGGCTTCGCTGGGCTATCCCCCTTTCGCCCGCATCTGCCGGCTTGTGCTCAAATCCACCAACGAGGAACAGGTTCGCGCGGCCTGCACGGCGATGTTCAAAGAAGCGCAGCGCGACGCGGAACCCCTCCGGGTGTTGAATCCCGGCCCGGCGCCCGTGCGCATGGTACGCCAGGAATACCGTTACCACTTGATAATGAAGAGCTTAAAATCAGCGGATCCCGCCGGTAGACTATTGCACCGCAAGGTGCGCGCCCTGCAGGCGCATTTCGATGCCAAGTTGAAAAGCCGCCGGCTTTCGCTGGTGGTGGACATGGATCCGCAGGGGCTGATGTGAAGAGGCGCAGCTTGCACTACCATAATACGCGGCTCCTGCTGCTGCCATTTATACTGGGGATCCTGGTTAACGCCTGCATGGCGGAAGCGCCCGGCGCCAGCCTGGAGGAACGGGTCAGGGAGCAGTACCGGACGCTGCGCATGGGCGTCTTCTCCATTTATTATCACCCCGCCGACCAGGCATACGCCATGACCGCGGCTTCCGCGCTGGAGACGGCCCGCCGTCGCATCGCCGAGAACCTGGGTCTGCGTGACTTCCGCAACAGCCGGGTGGTGATCGCCTGGGACGCCCGCCATTTCCAGGAGCTCGCCGGCGCCGGCTTTCCTCACTGGGGAGCGGCCTGCGCCAACAGCGAGCGGCGCCTGATCGTGATGAAAAGCCCCCGCTGGAGCAATGTGGACCGGGACCCCGGGGAGACCATCCGGCATGAAATGGCTCACCTTGGAACGGGGATCCTGACCCGGGGAAACTGGATTCCGGTCTGGCTTTCCGAGGGTATCGCGGTGGTGGAATCCGGAATGCCGCGCGGACTGGCCACCGGTTCCTCGCCGAAGATGTCGCTCTCCAAGGCGCTAAGCAGCGGCGGCCTGATCGCTCTCGGGGAGCTCGAAAGCCTCCATGGCTACGGAGACATGCGGGCGGACCTTGCCTACACTGAAGCGGAAAGCGCAGTGCGCTTCTTCCTGGAGCGCCATGGCCGCGTGGCACTGATTCAGCTTCTGACCCACGTCGGGAGGGGCGTGGATTTCGCCGAAGCCTTCGATCGGGTGAGCGGCGGCGCATATTATCGTTTCGAAGATGAATGGGTGGAGTGGCTGAAGAAGAACTTCGGCAGTTATTTTCTCCTGGATGTGAGCAGCTGGATCTGGATCCTGATCGTGTTGCTGCTAGTGGCGGGCTGGGTGGCGCGGAGGTTCCGCACTCGCAGAATCCTGGCCACCTGGGACGCGGAGCAGGATGACGAATTATAGTCGGAGATCCTGGAACTAAGTCTCGATTTTCAGCTTTGGGAATGATTCGTGTAGTTTTAAGAAAGCGCATTTTTCTCTTGCACTTCTGCTTTGGCCCTCGTAGATTAGGGCCGAATTAGCAATCAACCCACCTATCTCAACTCACAGTTTCGTCTGCAAGTGTCATTAGCACACTCTGGCCTATGACCGAACGTCTGGCCGTACGCTGGTGGTGTGCATAACGAAGGGGGACTTCTTCAATGAAACGGTTCGCTACACTGCTTACTGTGTCGATCTCGATGGCGGCGATCGCTTTCGCAGATCATCCGATGGCGGATCCTGATTATGGGAATGACGTGGGTTTTCCGTATCATCCGGGCGACTGGGTAAGCCAGACCCTTGATACGGACCTCGAGTGGCAGGAGTGCTTCTGCACGGACACTCCCACCTACGACGAGTTCAGCAACTGGCCCTTCGTCCCCGTGATCGTCGAAGCTTTCGACGTGTTGCGGATGACGGACGACCTGTCCACTGACGAATCCTCGTACATTCAGAATCCGAATCTGAAGTGCTGGGTGGACGGCAACGATCAGAGGGTCATCGACATGTCCTTCTACTTTGCCTGCCAGTCCACGGGCGAGGCTCTGGGTTACTACATCACCCCGGCGGCTCGTACGGACGAGATGGACAATCCCATGGACTTCACCGGCCTGGCCTTCATCATCGAGCGCGACCCGATGACCGAGTTCACCACGATTTCGGTCTACGATGCGCCCGGAAACCTGGTTGCCTCGCAGTACCTGCCCGTCTTCGACAGCAACTTCCATCTGCTGCGCGTCCGTTACTACGACGGTACGGTGCGGGTGAGCATCTACGAGTACCTGACGGATGTGGAAATCATTCCCATCACGGCCGTGACGCCCATCGGCGACTGCGGTTACTTCGGCTTCGGAGGCTTCGGCGGCGAAGGCGCCTACCAGTACATCGACGACGTCTGCCTGGCCATCACGGACGACACCTGGGAGACGGTCGACGCCGAGGATGTGCCGGTGGCCTTCGATCTGGGGCAGAACTATCCGAATCCGTTCAACCCGGCGACCACGATCGACTTCACCGTTCCCGAGACCGGCTACGCCACCCTCAAGGTCTACAACCTGGCCGGCGAAGAGGTGAACACCCTGGTGGACGGAATGGTCGAGCGCGGCCTCAACAGCATCTCCTTCGATGCGGGCGCCCTGAGTACCGGTGTCTACTTCTACACGCTGGAAAGCGCCGGTCTGCTGAGCACCAAGAAGATGGTGCTGGTCAAGTAAAGCCTGACGGGTCCCGCCGTTTCGGCGGCGGGACCCATAACCCGGCGTATTCCGGGGACAGAGGTCCGGCTTTCGGTCCTTCCTCCTGCGGGCGCCACCAAAAAGCTCTCATCCCCGACCCATATACACCTTGCCCGGTTCCGACAGCCAGGAGCCGGGCCTCTTATTTTGCATAGACGTAAAACCGTATGAGTGGATTCTGAAAGTTGATAAGCCGGAGGGAGCTCAGTGATGAAAGGGCTCGCATTTCAGTTGGTCATGGCGGTCTTCTTAACGACGGCAACCTTCGTGGACCATCCGATGATGGATCCGGATTACGGTACAGAAGAGGGGTTGCCGTACCATCCCGGCCGCTGGGTGTGGCAGTCCCTGAATGTTGATTAAGAATGGCAGGAGTGCTTCTGCACGGAAAGCCCTACCTACGAAATGTTCAGTAATTGGACCCTCACTCCGGAAATCGTAGACGTAATCAATCCTGTGCACATGGAATTAATCGAGGCGCTACGAATCCACTCCGCGAGAGAGCGAGATGGCCGATCCCATGGACTTCACCGGCCTGGCTTTCATTATCGAACCCGATCAGCAGACTGGTAACAACAAGGTTTCGGTTTACGATGACCCCGGCAACCTTGTGACGTGGCAATGGTTACCGGAATTCCACGATGGCTTCCAGATACTGCACCCAACACATGGTGATTCCCTGGACAGAAGTCGATCCTCTCGGCTGTAGCGGCTACATCGGAGTCGGGGCCTTCGGCGGAACAAACGGCCGCATTTACCTTGATGATCTTGTTTGGGCAGTTCATGACGAGATCCCAGGCGTCCCGGCCAATACCGAAGATCTGCCGCTGACCTTCGATCTGCGGCAGAACTACCCGAATCCCTTCAATCCGACCACCACCATCGACTTCACCATTCCCGAGACCGGCTACGCCACGCTGAAGGTCTACAACCTGGCCGGCGAAGTGGTGAGCACGCTTGTGGACGGAATGGTTGAGCGCGGCCTCAACAGCATCTCCTTCGATGCTGGCGCGCTGAGTTCCGGGGTCCACTTCTACACGCTGGAGTGCGCCGGCCTGCTGAGCACCAGGAAAATGGTGCTGGTCAAGTGAATCACGGGCGAGGCAGCGGCCAATCCACGGATACCAGCTTGACAAACGTCGACGTATCACACACCAAAATAAGGCCCCCGGTGTGACACGTCACATCGGGGGCGTGGATTCCAGATATGCGAGACCTCAGGCAAGCCACTGAGGGCTTGACAAGGGCCGCTCCATATCACTTGATCAAAGTCATCTTCCTGCTGATGGCCCGGTCTTCGGCCTGCAGCGTGTAGACGTAGATGCCGCTGGCCAGTTCACCGGCGTCGAAGCTGAGGCTGTGCTCGCCGCGTTCCATTAAACCATCCGCCAGAGTGGCTACGCGCTCGCCGGCCAGGTTGTAGATGACCAGGCTGGCATGACCCATCTTAGTCAGACTGAAGTCGATCGACGTGGAGGGATTGAAGGGATTGGGATGGTTTTGTGCCAGTTCGAAGCCGGACGCGAGCTCTTCCGCTTCCACCACAACACCGCAGATATCAAGGATGTAGGCGGCCGAGTTCAGCCACAGACTCCAGCAGTCGTGCGGCCCGGGGTAGTAGAAACCGGCCGGAACACAGGTGGCCAGCACGGTGCCGAGGTCATGGGCGTATTCAGCGGCGGTGGGGTCCTGGTTTTCACTGACAAGGATCACATTCGCGCCGACCGGCAGGTCGAAGAGCGTCTCGTGGTTGGCATAGTTGCCGACGATGGGATCCGCTAAACCGGCCACGATCGGATGTCCGGGATCCACCTGTAAATTGTTGTAGGTATATCCAACACTCCAGAGCATCGCATATGCGCCTCCGGGGAGGTTCACAGGCGTGTCGAAGATTTGAGCGCCCCCGTTGAACCACAGGGTGCCGCCGCCGGACACGTAGGCGGCAACGCTACCCGCAGCATTGTCGAGCTGCGTGTAGACAAAAGGATCAATACAATCTTGAATATCGATGATGACCGCGCAATACGGATCGAGGGAGTGGGCTGCCAGGTCCGCTGGCGGGATCACGGTCACCTGAGCCCCCATGTTTACCAGCTCTGCGGCAAGATCCGCTCCATAGGCATCACCGCCGAGTACCAGCAGAACATTCTCAACTGGTCCCCGCCGCGCCAGTACTCCACGCTGCCGTCAAGCCAGCGCACGCGGATCTCCTGGATC
The DNA here is from genome assembly GCA_964568855.1 of uncultured Bacteroidaceae bacterium. GTDB lineage: Bacteria > CAIWAD01 > CAIWAD01 > CAIWAD01 > CAIWAD01 > CAZMSD01. The sequence continues at coordinate 27,267 of CAZMSD010000016.1, forward strand.
TCGTCCCGGCCGCCAAGTCCAAGGTGCACCGGGTGCATGTTCATCGACTGGTCCGAGGATGTGGTTTCCACCTGTCGCACACCGCCGGCGGATCCGTCGCGGAAGAAGACCTGCACCTGTGTTCCGCCCGGGGTGCGGGAGCAGGTGGTCCCGTTGCCCGCCAGGTCCAGCACCAGCCAGTGGTTCTGCAGGCCTTGCTCGTCCAGGTCGTTGCGGTAGACGTAGACGCCGGCGGTGCCGTTGTTCGCGCCGGAATAGAAGAAGAAATCCAGATCGCCGTCCCGGTCGTAATCCGCGAAGGCCTGGCCTGCCAGGTCGCGGAAATTCCCGCCCGTGTCGAATCCCAGCTCCTCGGCCACTTCGCTGAAGTGTCCCGGATTCTCCGGAGCGTCGTTGCGGTAGAGGTAGTCCACGAAACCCTCGTGGCCGTACCACTGGGTAAGCAAAAGGTCCAGGTCGGCCCAGGCCGCGTCGTGCCACTGTTTCTCCGGACCGTAGGTGGGCAGGCCGGAGCCCTCGGTGACGTTGCTGAAGCCGCCGTCCCCATCGTTGTGATACAGGGCCGCCCAGCCGTGGATGTTGGCCACGCAGAGGTCCAGCAGGCCGTCGTTGCGCCAGAGCATATTGTGCCAGGACTCGTTCCAGGAAATGCCGTAGGCGGGCACGAAAATGTCCAGGTCGAAGTCGTTGTCGTAGTCCGCGGCCACGCAGCCCCGCGTGGGACGCCGGTAGAGGGGCAGCTGCAACTGCGTGATCCACGTGGACGCCTCGTTCTGCCATTGGCCCTCGTCGTCCATGACGAAGTACTGGTCCGTGCCGATGGCGTAGGGATCCCAGTTGCCGAACATGGCCGCGTAGATCTCGCAGTCCCCGTCCCCGTCGCCGTCCAGAAACACGGGCTGGCCGGCGCGCACGTATTCCAGGAAGGTCCAGATGATCTCGCCCTCGAACTGGAACTCGGGTGCGCCCTGGTTCTCGAAGTAGAAGCAGTGCTGGTCCGCGCCGGGCACCGTGATGTTGTGCGAGGCCAGCACCATGTCCATGTCGCCGTCGTTGTCCGCGTCGGCGAAGCTGGCGCGATGCTCGCCGGAGTAGTTGAGCACGCCGGAGATATCAGATGCGTCACGCGTTGAGAAACTGCCGTCCCCTTCGTTCAGGTAGATGTACCACGGACTGAGGTAGAGGTCGGGCCAGCCGTCGGCGTTGATGTCCGGCAGCGCCACCGTGACCGCGCCGGGCACCTGTCCGGGCGGCAGGCCCAGGGCTTCCTCGGTCACGTCGGTGAAGACGGCGAGGGCGGCCTGTGCGAGACAGAGCGGCAGCAGAAGGATTGCTGGGGGTCGAGGGAAGATTCGCATTTCGATACCTGCAAGGCTGTGTGATTTTCGCGCATCGCCGGAGCGAGATCTCGTTGATCCTCTCGCCGGCAACGATCGATCACAGGTAGTCTATCGATGACGTTATGGCGAGTTATACTCCTCGAAGTTGAGGAAGCGCGGCGCTCCGTGTCTCACTTGACCAGGAACAGCTTCCGGCAATCCATCCGGCCCAATCCTTCCAGGCGCAGGATGTAGACGCCGCTGGCCAGCGACTCGGCGTGCCAGGCCACCTCGTGCACTCCCGCGTGCAGCGGACCCTCCAATAGCAGGGCCGTCCGACGTCCCAGGACGTCGTACACAGCCAGGCGCAGATCGCCCGGCCGGGGCAGTGCGAAGCGGATCCGGATCACGGGATTGAAAGGATTGGGATACACATCGAGCAGACCGAAGTCCAGGGGCCGCGTCATATCATGTTCGCCGAAGCGTGGATCACCCGGAGTTTCGGGAGACAGTCCGGTCCAGAAAGGATCCAGCAGACCGAGGCAGTAGTCGAAGAACTCCTCCCGGCTGCTGGTGCCGCCCAGCCCCGACAGCGCCTCCATGCCGAAACCGAAGATAAGCGTATTGCCGCCCTCATCGAATTCCGCGTGGAGCACGGCCGCCTCGTCCGAGTTCTGGTAATTCATCAGCGCCGTGCAGTCATCCATCGGAATGAAGGATGAAGGACTCTCCTGGTTTGCCGCGCCGCCCGAGCCGATCAGCAGCCCGCTGAGCGGTTCGAATACTGTTCCCGCCAGCCCTTCCACGGCGATACCGCCGGTGTCCTCCTGCGAGAGCTGCACGTGATACGTGTTCTCTAGATCGCCCGGCGACAGGCCGTCCAGGGCGTCCTGGCCGGTCACCAGCACGCCGTCCCCGGCAGCCCTGAAGGCCTCGATGAATTCGGCGTCCACGGCGTCCACCGCGCTGTCCGCGTCTCCAGTGAACCAGATCAGCAGCCGGTAGTCCTCCAGCAGCTCCCAGGGCGGACCGCCCGCCGCGTTCGCCGGGTCGTGGAAGGCGCCCAGGCTGTCCAGGTCGGCCCTAAAAAACGAACTGTAATCGGTTTCCGGGTCGTCGTTCACCAGCAGGATCGCCGGATCGCCCACGCGGATCCGGAAGGGCTGCGTCCAGTCTCCGTAGGGTTCGCAGCCGATTTCCAGCTGCAACTCGGCCCAACCCAGCTCAGTTTCCGCGTCCGCCTCGATCTGCACGTAGCCGAGAGGCAACTCGAGTTCTTCCATCCAGGATACCTCTTCCACGATGGGCCAGGTGCCGCTGAGCTCGAGATGAGGATCCAGGCTGGAGGGGGTGACACTCAGGTTCCGTGCCCAGCCGCCCTCGTTGCGTAATACAAGGCCTAAACCGCCGCTCTCCCCGGCGGCCAGGTTGCCGTTTCCGTCGCCGCCCTCGGAATCGTCCACCGACCAGGCGACCACCCGCAGGTCGGTGGGACCGGGCGGATCCACGGATTCCTGCCGGCAGAGGATCCAGCGGTCCCGGTTGAACTCGAGCTCCTCGAAGGCGCCGGGCAGGTCCCAGCTCCAGTGGCCGGAGGGCTGGTCCACCAGGATTTCCGTCTCGAGCACCGTTTCGCTGCTCAGGACACGCAGGGGGACGGGCATAGCGAACGCGTCCAGCACCTGGTGGCTCTGGTTGACGCTGAGGTGCACGGTGCAGCTGTCCGGTCCGTCGGAGAACTCGGTCAGCACTTCGTACTCGGGGTAGCCCCCGCTGAAGATCCACTGCTCGAAGAACCACTCGAGATCCAGGCCGGATGCTTCCTCCATCACGGTCTGGTAGTCCCAGGTGTCCACCGTGCCGTAGGCGAAGTCCTCGTACCACTGCAACTGCGCCGCCTCGAACTGGGCGTCCCCCAGCAGGTAGCGCAGCATGTGGATCACGGAAGCCCCCTTCTCGTACTGGCTGACGTTGAAGAGCTGGCTCAGCGGGGGATCGTAGATCGGCAGGTATTCGATGTCCCAGCTCAGGTAATACTGCTGGATCGCGTCCAGGTACTCGAGAAAAGCCTGCCAGTCGCCGCCGGCCAGGTGCTGGTAATACAGGGCCTCGGCGTAGGTGGCCCAGCCTTCGTTGAGCCAGACGTGGCGGAAATCAACGGGCGTCAGGGCGTCGCCCCACCACATGTGACTCAGTTCGTGGGCGATCACCGACTCGTAGGCCAGGCCGCCGGCGACAATGGCGTGGCCGATGGTGGAGCAGGTCTGGTGCTCCATGGCGCCCAGGCCGCCGTAGATTCCTGCTTCGCCCATGGAATAGGTCTCGAAGGGGTAATCCCCCCAGTAGCCGGTGAAGCAGTCGAACATCTGCCCCACGCGCGAGAAGCAGAGCTGGGCCTCGTCCACGTGAGACGGATAGACCATCCAGGTGAAATCCAGGTCCTGCCAGGATTCCTCGAGCACAGCCAGGTCGCCGGCCACCACGCTCACCAGGTAGCTGCTCATGGGGAAGTCGTGTTCGTAGTGCCAGGTGTGCGTTCCATCGTCGTGCCCCTCGACGTGATCCAGCAGGCCGTTGGCCAGCACCGAATAGGCATCGTCCACTCGAGCACTGAGGTTCCAGAGCGCCTTGTCGAAGGGTTCGTCGTAACACGCGATCCAGTTGCGCGTGCCCCAGGGGTCGGAGGAGGTGTAGGCCATGTTGCCGCTGATGAACATGCCCAGGCCGTTGTCCGTCGGTGGCACGCCCCAGTAGTCGATCTCCAGGAAGGACGTGTCACCCGCGGCCGGTTCGTGCCCAGCAAGATCCACCAGTAACAGGTCCTGCTCGCGCTCGTGGGGCATCTCGATTCCGTCCACCTCCACGGTGCCGATGTCGAAATCCCGCAGGTGCAGATCCAGTTCGTCCAGGGTGTCCGCGAGGACGGCGAAGTGCATGACCACGCTTCCTTCCAGGGTGCCCTCGTCGTGCCGGATGTACAGCCCCACGTCGTACTGCAGGGCGTCGTAGGCGTGTAGGGAGTCGGCGCGCGTGCGGTCGCGGAAGCCGCCGCCGGTCCAGTCGGCCGGTTCGCGCAGTTGTCCGGGCCGGTCTTCGACTCGCGGAAGTTCCTGCGTATCAAGTGCGCGGCCGCAGTAGCGGATGCCCGCGGCGCGATCGTCGAAACGTCCCCATTCAAGGGCGGAGGGCAGTGTCACGTTTGTGTTGGCTGCGTGTGATACAGTTGAACAAACGAGGCTGAGAATCAGCGACGGGAGGAGAAGCTGAAACAGCCTTCCGGAACGACGCGTATTACAGCGGGTTATGCTGTTCGTGTAGATGTTGCTTGATTCGTCGGTTGAAGTCGTTCTGTAGCATCTGCGGGACTTGGCGGGAGATCTTGTACTGTCGTACATGAGATGCGTCTCTCCGGTTGGCATGGTTTCTCTTGTCCGATACGCCCAGTCGATGTCGTCGGTCGCAGCCACAGCTGCATCACGTACCGGTGGATCCTTCGGTCGAGGAATCCAGACGCTTGCGCAGCCCCTCGTTGACTGACTGCACGTATTCCTCGCGCGACAACAGCGCCCGGCTGACGATTTTGAGAGTCCCGGGATCCATTTGGCCGTCTTCAACAAGCTGGCGCCCGGCTTCCCTGGCCGCGTCGAGGATCTCGGTCACCGATTCGTCGCTCCGCAGCCTGCTTCGCAGCGCTGGGCCGTGGGGCCGCAGCAGCGCGCCGGCGAAGCGGCAGCTCAGGTTCCTGCACACGGCCTTGATGTGCACGAGCAGTGGATCGAAGTTGTCCATCTCCCAGAAGCCGCAGTTGGCGACCAGGGCGAGATGCACGTCCCGGCGACCATCTCTACGGGAATGTCTGCAATGACCGTCGCGCAGTTCGAAGCAGGGCGACACCAGCGGAATCGCGCGGTCCAGCAGGTTTTTCAGGGGGCCGCTCATGCCGTCCACGTAGACCGGTCCGGCGAGCACGATCACGTCCGCGGCTTCAAGCTTGGGAAGCAGCGTCTGCATGTCGTCCTGCTGAAAACATCTACCCGGTGTCTTGAGCCAGCAGTGGAACTCGCTTTGGCAGGGATGGATCGTCAGTTCGTGCGTGTAGTACAACTCGACTACTGCTCCAGTCCCACGCATCCCGTCCAGGAATGGCTTGAGCACCAGGGCCGTGTTGCCTTTCCCTTTCCTGGGGCTGCTGTTTACCGCGAGAACTCTCAAGACATCCGGTTCCCCTGTTGTGTCGTTAAGGAGTATTCACCGCTCTCGGTGCGCGCAACCGCCACGTCATGCAACGCGATGTGTGACACCCGGCTGCGGGGAGGTGCTTGATTGCGCTTTCCGACTGCGTGCAGAGCCTGCCGATGCGAGCCACTCGAATCTACGGCAAACAGACAGAGGAAGAAAGGAGAATCACGGAAGCCGCGCCGTCTCGGGACAACAGCTGGAAAACCTTGCGGTTGCTCCCGTGACCGAGATCCCGGACACCGGACCGGCACATCATCTCGCCGGCAGGAGTTTAGCGTCCTGCAGGAAAGCGTGGCGGTGAACGAGGGCCTGTTCAACGTGCTCATCGGTTCCGGCACCATCACGCCCGGGACGGAGACGGCCCTGGCCGACGTCTTCCAGAAGCACGCCGATGTCTGGCTGGGTGTTGAGGTGAACGAAGATGGGGAGATGATTCCCCGGAGCCGCATCGGCAGCGTTCCTTTCGCCAGCAAGGCCGACGACGGCGTGCCGAGAGGGGCCATCATCATGTGGAGCGGGACGCTGGCGACGATCCCGTCGGGCTGGCAGTTGTGTGACGGCACTAACGGTACGCCGTACCTGGCTGACCGGTTCATCCTTGCAACCGCTCCGCTCGAGGATCCCGGCTTGACAGGAGGGGACGAGTTCATCCAGCTTGAAGTATCGAATCTCCCCTCGCACACTCATCATTACGAGACGAATCCCTTAGGAAGGGGGCATATCCACTCATTGATGGACAAGCACTATCGGGTAGACAACGCCACTTTCTGGATCCGCGGCGCCGTTCCCACCAGCTTGACTTTCGCGGACCATATGGTCAATGAGTCAGACGCAACCCATGAAAATGGTGGGCACAGCCACGTAGGCGACACCTGGGCAACAGGCGACGGGAGTCCTGTCTCCTACACGCCCATGTACTACAAATTGGCCTTCATCATGAAGATGTGAGGAGGATCCAAGATGAGACGAATGATCGTTTCCATATCGATTCTCTGCTGGACCCTCCTGTCTGCAGCCGTGCCGTCCAGCGAGCACTACAGCCTGCTCCCTGGCTACTTCCTGGGCCAGATCGCGGACGGGATCCTGCCGCCGGAGAACGTGACGATCTCCACCGATTCCGAGTCGATCTTCCTTTTCTGGGATGCCGTTCCCGGAGCGACCGGCTACGCGGTCCATTCCTCGGATGAACCCTACGCCGGTTTCATGGAGGACCTTACGGGAACCTTCGACGGGGAATCATGGAGCGCCCCGCTTCCGCTGGAGAAGCGCTTCTACTACGTGGTGGCGCTGCGCTGATCTCTATACCGATCCGGGCTCCATCCAGAGGAAGATGCGACGGCCGTCGGCGTCCCGGAAGGAGCCCAGGAGGATGATGATCAGGTCGATCATCATCCAGATGCCCAACCCGCCGATAGTGATCAACATCAGGACCGCGGTGCCGTACTTCTCAGCGTAAAACCTGTGCGCGCCGAAGACGCCGAAGAAGAAGCACAGCAGCACGGCGACGAGGCGGGATTTCTCGGAAATTCGGGATTCGTCCATCGGGTGTCCTTTTCAGCATTTCGTGATACGTCGATTCGTCGATGCCCAGGCCTACTGCTGGCCACCGCTTCAGCAGCGCGCCATTCTCATTCCCGGCCCTCCTCCATGTCCGCCGCAGAGTCCGGTCCCGGAGGGGCGCCGTGCGCCAGTGCCGCTCGCACGAACTCCCTCGCCTGATTCACTGTTTCGATATTCCCCTCGAGCTGCTGCGATTCCAGTTCGTGAAGCAATTGTCCGAGTCGCGGGCCGGGCGCCACGCCCAGCTCCATCAGGCGGTGGCCGTCCAGCAGGGGCTGTATCACGAGCGAATCGTCGAACTCCTCCAGGCGGGCAGTGATCCAGGCCTCCAGTTCCTCGCACTCCTCCGGGTAGAGGCAGGGCGCCAGGCGGCGGGCCTGCTCCAATCCAGGATGCCTGAGCAGCCGTTTCTGGTCGGCGACGCGCATTTTCCGCGTCCGCGGCAGCCGGCCGAGGACATAGGCCCCCGCGCGCAGGCGCAGTGCCCGGGTTCCCGACATGCGCAGCGCCGGGGCCAGGGCTTCGATGCACGAGGCGAGGTCCTTCGGCTCCAGTCGAGGAAGCGTAGCGCCGTCCAGGCCTGCCAGGTCGAGAAACCAGGCCAGCCAGTAGAGAACGGCCTCCGTCGATTCTTCTCCCGGGGACCGGGTCTCCGGGACCGCCGCCTCTTCCGCTTCCGCGAAGAGGAGCTCCGGCGCGTCGGCGGGGATCCAGTCCACGGTCCCGTCGGCAGGGACCTCCCCGGCGCGGCTGCTCGCCAGGTGTCGGGCCAGACGCCACAGGAGGGAATCTTCCGGTTCCTCCGCGGAGGGCGCCGGCTGGGCGCGGGGAAGTCCGTCGGCCTCGCGCAGCACGCGCGCCCTGATCACCTTCAGCAAGCCGGAATCTTCGAGCAGCCACAGTCCCCGGGCCGGCCGCGGCGCGCGGAAGATCCTGTCCAGCTCCTCGCGAACGCGCTCCATGCTGACCGAGTCCAGCAGCCCTGCGGAGCGGCGGATCGATTGCAGGGTCCGCGCCTCGATCTCGAATTCCAGCTGGGCGGCGAAACGCAGGGCCCGCAGCATGCGCAGACGGTCCTCGTCGAAACGTTCTTCCGGATCGCCGATGGTGCGGATCAGGCGGGCGCCGATGTCTTCCCGGCCGCCTACCCAGTCCAGGACTTCCTCCTTCAAAGGATCCCAGAACATGCCGTTGACGGTGAAGTCGCGCCGCTTCACGTCGCTGCGGGCGTCGCAGAACTCCACCTGGTCCGGTCGCCGCCCGTCGCTGTAACCGTGCTCGCTGCGGAAGGTGGCCACCTCGAAATTGATGCCGCGTTCCCGCACGATCATCACGCCGAAGCTTTCTCCCACGGGAATGGTGCGGCGAAACAGGCGGCGAATCGCTTCGGGCGACGCGGAAGTGGCGATGTCCAGGTCGTACTGCGGGCGGCCCAGCAGGTAGTCGCGCACCGCCCCGCCGGCGATGTAGGCCTCGAAGCCGGCCTCCCGCAGGGTCCGCACGATTTTCAGGGCGGGTCGATAAAGCGCCTGCGGCGCGAATGGGCGCTGGGGTTCCATCGATTGGAACATCATAAAAAGCAATGGCTTTTGCCGCTCGATCCGCGCCGGCCTCACCCTCCAGCCGCGCCCGTCTGGCATGTCCATTGCATTTGACTCTTAAGTTTGCCGATTCACGAGGGAGGATGGAGAACTATCCTTGTGGATGGCGAACGGGGGACAATGATTTTTCATTTCCCGGGATGGATTCCGAGAGAGTGACGGTCCACAGACGTCGGATATTGAACATCCCGGAAATGGGTCCAAAAACGGCCGAATCGCGAACACCGGCTCAACGCAAAGCATGAACAGACTGCTCAAGGCTCTTCCAATTCTGTATCTCGTTGCGACCTCGGTCCTGGCCGGCGTGTTCTCGCCCGGCCTTGAGCGGCTGACGGCGGAGATGAGGGAGCAGGAAAGCCTGACCGTGCTGCTGGCGCTCGAGGAGCAGGTGGATCTTGTTGCCCTGGATCGCGAGTTGCGCCTGCAGCGCGCCACCCGGGCCGTGCGGCATTCACAGGTGCTGAGCGTCCTGGGGGATGTGGCCGAGTCCAGCCAGTCCGGGTTGCGCGCGGAACTCGTGGCGCTGCAGGATGCAGGCCTGGTCGCCGGCTGGACTTCACACTGGCTGGTGAACGGGCTGGTGGTCCGCGCGCCGCTGGAGGTAATCCGCGAGCTGGCCGGACGGCCCGAGGTGGACCGGGCGGAAGCGAACCTGGTGGTGGAACTGATCGCGCCGATGGAAGTCCCGTCTCCCAAACCGGACTTTCCCGGAGAACCTTCCCGCAGCGGCGCACGCGACGACATCGGGATCACGCCGGGCCTGCAGGCCATCCAGGCCGATCGCTGCTGGTACGAACTCGGCGTAGACGGCGCCGGCGCGCTGGTGGGCTGCCTGGACACGGGCGTTAACGGCGCCCACGAAGCACTCGCCGGCAACTGGCGGGGACTCACGGCGCCGGCAGCCGAATGCTGGCTCGACCGCCTGGGCGGCGGCACCGTCTTCCCCGAGGACGGCCACGGCCACGGCACGCACGTCATGGGCACCCTCGCCGGGCTGGCGGAGAACGATTCCATCGGGGTGGCGCCCGCCGCGCAGTGGATCGCCTCCAACGCCGTCAACCAGGACACGGGCAGCGAGTTCGACAACGACATCCTGGCCAGCCTGGAATGGTTCACCGATCCCGACGGCGACCCCGGCACCCTGGACGACGTGCCCGACGTGGTGCAGAACAGCTGGGGCGTGAACGAGAGCTTCGCTGGCTACTACGACTGCGATTCGCGCTGGTGGACGGCCATCGACGCCTGCGAAGCCGCGGGCGTGATGCTCTGCTGGTCGGCGGGCAACGAGGGCCCGCTGTCCACTTCGCTGCGCAGCCCGGCCGACCGGGCCGCCTCGTCCACCAACTGTTTCAGCGTGGGCTCCACGCATCATTTCGAACCTTACGACATCAGCGGCTTCTCCAGCCGCGGGCCCTCCGGCTGCGGCGGCGAGTTCGCCGTCAAGCCGGAAGTGGTGGCTCCCGGCGAGGACATCTACAGCGCCGACGCCGACGGCGGTTACACCTACCTCGACGGTACCTCGATGGCCGGCCCTCACGTGGCCGGCGTGGCCGCCCTGATGCGCAGCGCCGATCCCGACATCGACGTGGCCATGATCAAGCAGATCCTGATGGACACGGCCACGGACCTGGGTGATCCGGGGGAGGACAACGTCTACGGCTGGGGCCTGGTCAACGCCTACGAGGCCGTGTCGGCGGCCATCAACGGCTACGGGAGCCTCAGCGGCACCGTGTCCGATTCCAGCACGGACGAGTTGCTCGAGGGCGTCCTGGTCACCGGCCCGGGCGGTCGGAGCACCACCACGGACGCCGGGGGCGCCTACGCTCTGTTCCTGCCGGCGGGACCGCAGACCATCGACTACAGCGTTTTCGCGTATTACACGCACAGCGAGGAGCTTGACATCCCCTCCGGCGGAAACCTGGTCCACGACGCGGCCCTCGACCCGGCGCCGCTGGAACTGCTCTACGGCCAGGTGCTGGACCCCGACCAGCTTCCCGTGGCGGACGCCGAAGTGCGGGTGCTCAACGCGCCCATCGACCCGGTCTACACGGACGGTCTCGGCCAGTACGAGCTGGACCTGCCGGTGGGCTACGAGTACGAGCTGCTGGCCACGGCGGAGGGACTGGGCGAGGACCAGCAGACCCTCTTCTTCGCCGCCAGCACCCAGCTCGATTTCCACCTGCCTGTGGATCCCCGGCACCTGCCCAGCGGCCCGGACCTCTACGGCTACTACATCTTCGACAGCAACGACGAGGGCGGCGTGCCCTTCGAGTGGAACAGTATCGCGGGCACCGGCACTCCCCTGCACATGGGCGACGACGAGCTGCGCAGCCTGCCCGCGGGTTTTGTTTTCAGTTTCTACGGCGAGGATTTCGATTCGCTCGCGGTCAATTCCAACGGCATCATCTGGCCCGGCGGCACGGGCGTGTCCGCCTACGCCAACGGCCCGATTCCATCGGAGGAGGAGCCCAACGGCTGCGTCTACGGACACTGGGACGATCTGAATCCCGCCGCGGGAGGACAGATCTACTACCAGCACCAGCCCCAGCTGGGCCTGGTGGTGGTGGAGTTCAACGCCGTGCCCTACTACTACAATGAAGGCGCGGTCAGCTTCCAGGTGCTGCTCCTCGATCCGGCATACTATCCCAGTATGACCGGCGACGCGCAGTGGCTGGTGATCTACGGCGGGGGCGATCGCCAGAGCTGCACAGTGGGTCTCGAGGACGCGGACGGCGAGATCGGCCTGCAGTACGTCTACGACGGCGACTACGACGAGCACGCCAGCGAGTTCGACGGCGTGGGTATCAGCCTGCTGCTCAGCACAAATCCACACGGTTATCCGGTGGGCGAGGACCTCCTTCCTCCCTGCATCGTGCACGATCCCCTGAACGACAGCCAGGACACCGAGGGTCCATGGACCGTGGTGGCAAGCATCAGCGATCTCTCGGGCGTGGCCTCCGCCGCCCTGGAATACCGCATGGACGGCGGCGCCTGGAACATCGAGACCATGACGCCCCTGGCCAGCGTGTACAGCGCCGACATCCCGGGACCGGCCGAGCTGGGCACGGAGATCGAGTACCGGATCCGCGCGGTGGACGCCAGCGAAAACGCCAACGAGTCCCTGAGTCCCACGTGGAGCTTCAGCATTCTCGAACCAGCGGCGCTGAGCTACTGCCAGGATTTCGAAGGCGGCTTCGACGATTTCACCGTGGAAGTCTATGAACCGGACGGAAACACCTGGGAGATCGACCAGTACCCGGGACAGGGCAACACGGCCCACATCTCCTTCAGCGAATCAGGACAGGAGGACCACGCCGCGCTCATCAGCCCGGTCTTCGACTGCGGCGACCAGTCCACCGTGGAGCTGAGCTTCTGGCATCGCCTGCGCATGGGCTGGAGCACTTCCTGGACCGATGCCTGGGTGCGCGGCTCGACGGACGGCGGACTCAGCTGGCCTTTCCTGCTCGCGGAATGGCACGCCTTCCAGGAGCCCGAGGAGATCCTGGTGGAAGGCATCGAGGAAGCGGACATCAGTTCCTGGGCCGCCGGGCAGTCCCTGGTGCGGATCATGTTCGAATACCACGATGAATTCGACTGGTACTGGTACGTGGACGACGTCTGCATCGAAGGCTCCCTTGCCGGGGGCGGCCTGGATCCGGTCCAGCTGCAGATCCTCTACCTGGGCGGCATGATCATCCAACTCGACTGGGAATCGGTCCCCGGCGCCCAGGCGTATGATGTCTACAGCGCGAATGAAGTCTGGGGGCCCTGGATCCTGCTTGCCACCGTCTTGGAGACCGAATACTTCACCACCGTTTCCCAGGCGGACACCAGAGGATTCTTCCACGTGCGCGCCCGCCGGGACGATGGTCCTCACGCGGCGCAGGCCCATATCCGCTGCATCGATCCGGAAAAGAACCGCCGCCCGCCCGATCACGAGCCGAGACCCTAAGTCCGACAGACTCCTGGATCCTCCCGGATTTCTCCCGCCTGCGACCACCCGGTGAAGCTGTCGAACCGCCCGGTTCAATAAAAGCGGTAGCATTTTTTACTTGACGGTAAAGTCCTTGTTAACGAATATCTTAGCCAAAGAAGCAGAATGCCGGCCGTCCATTAAACCAGAGTGAATCATGTCACAGATCGATCAGAATCAGGACGCCGATCACGATCGGTCGCTGGAACTTCCGCAACCGGATGATGCAGCTTCTCGGAAGTTGGAAGAGTCGATACGTGTCCCCACCGAGCAGGAGACCTTTCGTCAGGTGGCCGTCGGCTTCCAGGATCCGGGTGCGGCCGAGGCCGATCAGGATCTGTTGCGACCGCCGGGTCGCAGGGTGCGCGAGCGGGAACAGCGCCGCAAGGAGATCATGGACGTGGCGCGACACCTCTTCGCCGCCCAGGGCTTTCACGGCGCGACCCTGGACGAGGTGGCACGCCGGACCGAATTCGCCAAGCCGACCCTCTACCAGTATTTCCAGAACAAGGAGCACCTGTTCTACAGCATCCTGGAAGAAGGTCTGGCGGACCTGAATTCCATCGTCAGCAAGGCCCTGCAGGCCGCTGGCAGCGCGGCCCAGCAGTACCGCACCATCTGCGTGATGTTCCTGATCTATTATCGCAAGAACATGGACTACTTCCTGATTCAGCGGCAGTTCGGTGAGCGTCTGAAACGGCAGGTGGACAACGCCCATCACCAGCGCGTACGGGACCAGTTCAACCGGCTGGTTGAGGGGATCGAGGAGATCCTCGAGCGCGGGATCCGGCTGAGGGAATTTCGCCCGGTGGACACGGTCAAGGTCACGCAGCTGTTCCTGGAGACCTTGAGCGTCTACACCTACGCCTTTCGCGAAAGCGGCGAGCTGCGAACGGCCACGGAAATGGCCGAGGAAATCCTCGGCTTCTTCTTTCAGGGGATAGGTGCGGCGAGTGTATGAGACTGCGGAAGAGGCATCTATCGACAAGGAATGCAACGTTTTAAAACCACACGGTAGCTATTCATACCGCAGAGTAGTCACTGGCAGCGAAATATATGACACTGGCCCCGTGTACGAAATCAGGGGCCTAATTGCATGAATAACTAATAGATAGAAAGACTCCGAGTCCCGGGATCAGTAGCCGGAGTTGATCACGATGCGACCGGGGAAGTTGAAATCGGTCCATGTACCCACGACCTGTCCGTCCGGATCCACGCGCAGCACGCGGTTCCTTTCGCTGTCCAGAACCCAGCAGTGTGAGTCCAGGCGATTGAAGGCCAGGTCCCTGGGGAAGCTCAGGTCGCCCAGTTCCGCCTGCTCGTTGTCGAAAAAGAGACGCACGGCCCGCGAATCCAGTCCCCGGTCCAGGACCCAGCAAAGTCCGTCCGACCAGGCGGCGGAAACCGCCACGGGATTCTGAAAGCCGTAGACCACCAGGCTGTCAAGCGCATCTGCTTCGTAGCGCACCAGGAAGCCGGCCTCCTTGTCCACGAGCCAGCAGGCGCCGGTGCTGTCCTCGACGGAGACGTCCACCGGGAAGGAATAGCCGTCCCGGCGGGTGACGAATTCGCTGGAATCCACGAAGGCAATATCCTCATCCACCTCGGAGTGGATCTGGTACAGGTTGTTGTTCCCCTCGTCGCAGACCCACAGTTCGCCGGTGCTCTGGAAGACGTCCAGCGCGTTGGGGCGGTTGAATCCCCTGAAGCTGCGGTAAAGGCGGTCGCCGCCGAAACCCAGCTCGAGCACCATGGAGCTGTCGGCGTCGATGACGAAGACGCTGCCCGTGCGAAACCAGGCACTCAGGCGCGTGGGCCTGTAGAAGAATTCGTTGACGCTGAATTCCAGGTTGCCGGCCAGGTCGTAGGCGTGGACCGCGGGCGGCGTGGACTCGCAGACCCACAGGCGGCGATTCTCCGGGTCGATGTCGAGGTCCTGCGGATCGCTGAAACCGGGGATGCGCAGCAACTCGTCTCCGATGGCCGAGAGCTTGACCACCTCGCCGCCGCCCGTATTGATGATCCAGACACAGCCCACCTCGCTGTACACGGAGACTTCCAGGGTGTCCGAACTCTCCGCCCCGTAGGTATCCACGGCATCAACAGCCACCCAGGCCCGCATCGTGGAGTCGGGGGCCGTCCAGCGCACGGTGTCGCCGCTCAGGCTCTGCAGGATGCCGAAGGGCGTACTCCAGAAGAGATCCACCTGGTGCGAATCGGGATCCACCACATCGGCTGAGAGACTGATCGTGTTGCCGTTGAGCACGTTTTCCTCCGAGGCCCACAGGCTCTCGATCTGAGGCGGCCGATTGGAGACCCAGAACCTGAGCGTGTCCGCGTCCAGGTTGCCCGCATCATCGGAAACCGAGTAGTAGATGCTCACGTGACTGGAGCTGTCCGGGCTGCGCCAGAGAGCGCTGTCCAGCGAGGAGGACAGGAAGAACCCGTGCGAAGAGGACCACTGGGCGCTCAGGGAGTCGCCCTCCGGGTCGCTGGCCTCCGCCAGCAGAAGCACCTGGGAATGGCTGTTGACCACTTCGCCGTCGATGCGCAGCGAGAGGATTTCCGGTGCCTGGTTCTGCTGCTGAGAGGGCAGCCTGGCGCAGGAGATAAACGCCAGAGTTAAAAGCAGTACCGATCGGTAAAGCGAAATATATTTCATTCAACTACCCATTGGACGCTGTATTCGTAGAACAGCTCGTCCATTGCTGCGCGGGTCCAGGATTCCAGGTTGCGCTGCGATAGTCGCTGGCGCTCGGGGGCGCGGTCGATGAATTCGTTGTGCCCGCGATCCGCGTGCAGCAGCAGGAGCTGGTGCTCGCCGTCCGTGGTGCTTTCGATCACTCCCTTGAAATCGATGCGGGCGTTCTGCACTTCGATCAGGTAGGCCATGGCCTGCAGTTCACTGATCATCCTGCTGCGGACCAGCAGCGGAGAGAGATCGAGCCCGCGGCGCAGGCCGGGAGCGCTCCTCAGAATCCGTCCACAGAGAATGTAGTCCGCCGAGAGCGCGCGACCGATTTCCTGCGCCCTGAGCGGCGTGGGGATCGTGCCCGGTTCGATCCGCAGGTTTTCCAGGGCTGCCAGAACCAGGTCCGGCGAGAGGACGGTGAGGCTGGTGTCGCGCTCGAAGAAATCCCTGCAGGAGTCTTCCAGTCGGGAAGCGATGGGATGGACGTCCTCTTCCGCGAAGGGCAGGATGGCGATGCTCAGCGGAAGGAAAGGAAGATCGCTTCCTTCGCCCGCAGAACCAGAGTCTCCCGGTTCCAGCGTGAAACCGGGGACGCGGTTCTTCAGCTCGAGCTTCCGTTGCAGCGATTCGCGCAGGTGCCGCCGGCGTATCTCAACCGGAATCCGCGGCTGATGGCTCCAGCTTAAGCCGGCGTAGAGTCCGAAGCGGTCCAGGTCGTCGAAGAGGCGCTGCTCGGCGCCCAGCCGCAGGGCGAAACCGAAGGGCAGGCGAAACCTGGTCCCCGCGTAGAACTGGTAGCTGGGAAGCTTGGCCGCCGTGGTCATTTCCTGGCCGAACTCCGATTCGACCTGGACCACGTTTCTCCACAGGTTGTAGCGGATGCCCGCACCCCAGATCGACACGGTGTTCTCGCGGTGGTTGTCCGTGCGGAAGCCGCCGTGCAGATCCAGCAGGAAACGGGGCGCCTCCGGGTCGCCGCCTGTCAACTCCAGCAGGAGCAGTGTCTCGCCGTGAATCCGGTCCGCCGTGTAGCTTTCGAAGCCCTCTAGCTCCTCGCGGAAGCCCGAAGGAAAGGCCACGGTTTCGCGCAGGCCGAGATGCAGGAAGGGGAATCTCTTCAAGCGGCCGTGCCAGGTGAGTGCGGCGAGAAAATCCCCCTGGCCGGCCTTGCTGAACTGGCCGCGGCTTTCGCTGTAGAAGGGAAACGCGAAATCGAAACTCAGGTGCCGGCCGAGTCCGTAGCTCAAGGCGAAGGCGGCTTCCATGCGGGAAGTGTCCGGCTGGATGTCGAAGAGGCCGCCCTGGCCCTGGAACTGCACCTTGCGGTACTGGAAATCGCCCAGGAAGAGCGGGTCGTTGAGCCTGCGCTGGCGTCCCATGATGCTCGAGGTAAGAACCAGGAGCAGGCACAGCGCCGGGAGAATCAACCTCCGGGGAGACCGGCACCAGTTGCCAGCTCCCAGTGATACGGGCTTTCGCAGGGACCTTCGGGTGCACTTCGATCGCGAGCACCCTGTGCCCCGTCCACGGGGAGACGGCCCTGGTCCGCCGGCAGTTGTTCGAAGTGTGGACTCCATGATTGGCAACGGGGTGGTCCTGCTTCACTCCCTCCATCCGCTAACTATCCAGAAGGGAAGAAGCAAACGCCGTGCCGGAGCCTCTTCAATAATATGGAAGAACTGCATACGAAGCGCTGCCTTGTGATGACGTTGAAAATACGGAACTTGCGAAGTGCAGGATTCCTCCAGGCGGCGGGGCCGAAACCCGCGTTCCACGAGCCGGCGGGATTTAGCGACCTGTTCCGGGCAAGCATTGCCTACCGGAGGAGATCCTCCGCGCCATCAGCCAAATACCAGCTTCAGTTCCTATTTCTGCTTGCCGCCGCTGGAGTTGCTTCTTACCTTCCGCAGGTGCGTTCAGACAATCGCAGGCGGGGCCTTCGATCGGCAGCGTGTTGGTTCCACCGCTTTGCCGCCCAGGCCCTTTAGTCAACTCCGGGGAGGATACCAATGCCCAGGTCCTGTTTTTCAGCTTGCCTGCCGGCCACTCTCCTGCTCCTGTGTCTCGCCGGTTTCTCATCTGCGCAGGAGGGCATGCTCTTCTACCAGGGGAGTACCGATTTCACATACGCCCAATTCCCCTTTCCTTTTTTCTCCGGCGATTTCCACGTGGAGGGCGGTGTCGACACCACCAACTGGGAGCCGCTGAACGACGAAGGGGTGGGCGGCTTCATCGCGCCGGACAGCACGGGCAACGAGTCGCTGCTCTATTTTGCCGTCGAATCGCTTCCCGATACCAGCTTCAATCTCTTCGGACTGTACTATGCCGCCGAGGGTCCGATCGTGGAAGGGACCGTGGCAAACCCGCTGCTCCAGGTTCAGGTCTTCTTCATCTACGAACTGGACAGCTTGATCATTCCGGACGAACTTCCCGACAGCCTGACCTTCGAGGACATACTCGGGGCGATTGTGGCAGAACACATCCTCGTGGGCGGTGCCACCTCAATGGAAGTCCTGGAGCGAACGGAGGAAGACCTCAGCCTCAGCTTCGCGGCAACGTTGATCGACCTAGAGGACATCGCCTTCATCGTCAATCTCAGCGAAGGGGCGAGTACGCTGCACGGCTTTGAATGGACCGAGGTGGCAGATACTGTGCATCGACCACAGGCCGCACGCCTTGACGTGGCACCGAATCCCTTCAATCCTGCCACCAACGTGCAAATTGTCCTTCCAGCGCCTGCCACCGTTCGCCTGCGCGTCTACGACCTCCTGGGCAGAAGGCGCTTCGATCGTGCGCTCGGTACCTTGGGCGCCGGCGGACACCGGTTGCCGCTGCACGCGGGCGAATGGCCCGGAGGTGTATACATCGTCTCCGTGGAAAGCGAGCGTGGGATTCTGGCCAGCGAACGGATACTACTATTGAAGTGACACTGGACGGGGAGTGTTGCGACAAGCCTGAGGGGAAAGCGTTCAGCAGGCTTCGATTCAGGTAATTCGGTCCATCGGGGTTTAGGCCCAACCAGTTTTGAGTAAATCCTGGTCATGAAGGTAAGAGCATATTCACATCCCAACCGATTCCTGCTGCTGTCGAAGCTCATCCTCGCCGTCGTGATCATCGCACAGGCCCAGGAGAGCGAGAACTGCACCTTGCTTTCCCAAACCGACGGCGCCTGCCGGACAGCCTTTATCGAAGGCGACGTTTTGTATTACGGCGCCGGCTGCAATTTCAGGACCGCCGACCCGGCCGCACCGCAGGAGATAAGTGTCTTTCCGGTGGACGGATACGCAAAAGTCGTTGAGTCGGAAGGCGAGATCGCCTACGTGGGCTCCGATGATGGAGTCCTGTACTTCTACGACCTGAGCGATCCGGCCGATCCCGTCATAGCCTGTTTCTACGATCACCCGGCGGGCATGGCCAGGGACATCGTCGTGGATGAGGGGATCGCCTACATAGCTGCCGGGGCGGCAGGCTGTCGGCGGAGAATAAGCTCTGCGCGCGTCATCGATCTGCAACCCAAACAGGAGCGGCCATGTCATTCTGCACGGCGATCAATTGCATGGACGGGCGCGTCCAGCTTCCCGTGATCCACTACCTGCGAAAGCGATTTGACGCGGACCACGTGGACACGGTTACGGAGCCCGGACCGGTGGGCGTCCTCGCAGCGGGCGCTGAACCGTCCCTCGCGGATTCGATTCTCCGCAGGGTGGAGATCTCCATCGCCGCGCATCGTTCCAGGTCGATCGCGATCGTGGCACACGCGGATTGCGCGGGAAACAGGATTCCCGACGAAGATCAGCGGAAGCAGCTCATGACCTGCATTCGCATGCTGCGGGAACGATACGCAGAATGCGAGGTCATCGGGCTATGGCTGGATGATTCCTGGACTGTCAGCGAGATCGCGCAGGATTGACGGACGCACTCGATTATCCCGCGGCGCGGAGACGCGCCGGCAGCCACGCGGGATAGATCAACGTATTACGCAGGTTAAGCGGAAATCCCCGCTCGACGCCAAGGTACTCACCTGCCGACCGCCGGAGGATTAGCGATGATCAGGGATTACGACCCGGAACTCTACGACATCCTGCACCCGGGAAGTTTCGGCGACATCGAGTGGTACAGGAAGCTGGCCGGCGACCTGGGCGGGCCGGTGCTCGAACTGGGAGCGGGCACCGGCAGGACACTGCTGCCCATCGCGCGCGACGGCATCGAGATCCACGGGCTCGAGGAGAACGAGGAAATGCTGGCCGCCCTGCGGAACAAGGTGGAAAGCCTGCCCGGGGAGTACCGCGAGCGAGTCCGCTGTTTCCAGGGAGACATGCGCGATTTCGAGCTTCCACACCGGTACCGTCTGATCACGATTCCCTTCCGGGCCTTCCTGCACAACCGGACGCGCAAGGAGCAGCTAGCCTGCCTGGTGCTGTGTCACAGGCACCTGCTGCCCGGCGGAAGCCTGGCGCTCAACGTGTTCCATCCTTCCCTGGAGTACATGAGCAGGAACACGGGCGCCTTCGAAGGCCTCTGGCGCTGGATCGGCGAAACAGAAGATCCGCGGGGCGGGCGGATCGTACAATCCATGGCGGCCGGCTACGACACGGTTCACCAGCAGATCAAGTGCTTCCTGCGCTACGAACATGTCGACGATCACGGACGCCTGCAGAGCACACATCTTCAGAGACTCGAAATCTCCTACCTGTATCCGGGCGACTTGCGCGACATCCTGGGCGCCGCCGGTTTCGTGGACCTCCTAATCGAGGGTGGATTCGAGGGCGGCATGCCCGATAAGGAGGGATGCGAACTGGTGGTTCGCGCGCGGAAGCCGGAGGCCGGGGATTCCTGAACGAGGATAAGCGCGTCCTGCGGAGACTGGAAGCAGTCCTTCCCCAGGTAGGACTGTCGATGCTCAGATCGATTTCAGGCCATGGCTGCGCCTGTTAAGGCGAATGGTACAATATTTGCCATGTTAATTCGATAGCCTCTTCTGACGGCTCAACCACTCATTGCGTTCGCAGAAATCCGAAAGAAATCAGGCCAATGCAGAAATGTAAGTTGGTTCTCTTTATTTATGCTTCACTGCTAATCAGCACTGTAGCAGTAGCACATCCAGACCTCATGCTGTTGAGGATTGAACAGGCGACGCCTGAAACTTTACAGTTGCTGGTGGACCGCGGCTTCTTGATCGACAACGTGAAAGGACTGGGCGCGGCCCGGGACTGGATCGTGCCGGGCGGGCCGCAGATCGATCTCTGGGCCACGGACCATGATCTGCGAGAGCTCCACCGCCTGGGCCTCGACCCGGTGGAGCTTCCCGACACCGCCTACGAGATGTTCCTCAGGCAGCAGGAACTGCCTCGCGACCAGCGGGATTACCACGGCTACGACTCGCTGACCTCGACGCTTCAGAACTACGCCGACACCTATCCCTCGGTCTGCCGCCTCTACAGCGTCGGCCAGTCGGTGGAGGGCCGCGAGCTGTGGGTGCTCAAGATCAGCGACAATCCGGACCTGGACGAGGACGAGCCGGAATTCAAGTACGTCTCCACCATGCACGGCAACGAGCCGGTGGGGACGGAAATGCTGCTCTTCCTGATCGACGATCTCATTATGTATTACGGCGTGGATCCGCGGCTGACCGACATCGTCGATACCATAGAGCTGCACTTCCTGCCCATGATGAATCCGGACGGCAACAACGACGGGCGGCGGACCAACGCCAACTTCGTGGACCTGAACCGCGATTTCCCGGACCAGTTCGTCGATCCCGTGAACACGCCGGCCGGCCGCGAGCCCGAGACCCAGGCCGTGATGAACTGGACGGACGCGCATCATTTCATCATGTCGGCCAACTTCCACACCGGCGCCCTGGTGGTCAACTATCCCTACGACGGCAACGAGCAGGGCAGCAACACCTATTCGCCGACCCTGGACGACGACCTGTTCATCGACCTCTCGCTGGCCTACTCGGTCCACAACCTGCCCATGTACAACGGCGCCTTTCCCCAGGGTATCACGAACGGCGCCGACTGGTACGCCATCAGCGGAGGCATGCAGGACTGGAACTACGTCTGGATGGGCGACATGGAGACCACCATCGAGCTCAGCGACACCTTCTGGCCCGACCAGTCCCTGCTTCCGGACTACTGGGACGACAACCGCGAGTCCATGCTGTCCTACATGGAATACTGCCTGCGGGGGATCCGCGGGGTGGTGACGGACTCGGAATCGGGCCTGCCCGTGGCCGGTGCGGAAGTGCGCATCGGCAGCAGCGACTTCGTGACCTGCAGCGCCTCGGTCGTGGGGGACTACCATCGCCTTTGCCTGCCCGGCAGCCACGACCTCGAAGTGAGCAAGGATGGCTACGAGACGGCCCTGGTCGGCGGCGTCGCGGTGGCCGACGGGGCCGCCACGGTGGTGAATGTATCACTGGTGCCGATAGATCCCGCCCCGGACCTGGTTCTCGAGGAAGTGGAAGTGGTGGATGGAGACAACGGGCGGCTGGATCCCGGGGAGAGCGCGCTGTTGAACCTCACGCTGCGCAACGACGGCAACGCGCCGGCCCTGAACGTGGACGGCCTGCTGGGCTCCACGAGTCCCTGGATCACGATCACGGATGCCGGCGATTTCCTGGGCGACGTGAATCCCGATGCCAGTATCACTGGGACCTTCGCCCTGGACGTGGACGCGGGCACGCCCGCGGGCGAGCTGGTGGCCTTTCAGCTGCAGCTCACCGGAGACGGCGATTACGCGCAGCAGGTGGACTTCGAACTCAGCGTGGGCCTGATCGTCGAGGACTTCGAGAGCGCCTCCTTCACCGTCTTCCCCTGGGAGATGGGGGGTGACGCGGACTGGCTGATCAGCGGCAGTCCCTGGGAAGGCGCCTGGTGCGCGCAGTCGGGCGACGTCGGCCACAACCAGTCGAGCAGCCTTTCACTGACGCTCGAGGTTCTCGCGCCGGGCGACCTCTCGTTCTTCTACAAGGCGTCCTCCGAGGCGACATACGACTTCCTCTACTTCTATCTCGACGGAGTGCCGCAGGGCGGCTGGTCCGGCGAGGTAGGCTGGACGCTGGCGTCTTACGCCGTCTCCGCCGGCACCCACACCTTCGCCTGGGCTTACGAGAAGGACGGATCGGTGAGTGACGGCAGCGACTGCGGCTGGGTGGATTACATCATCTTCCCGGCGGTGGGTCTGCCTCCGACACCTTCGCTGACCGTGGACCCGACGAGCATCGAAGCGACGGTGGAACCCGGCGGCACGGGCGAGACTACCCTGACCCTGGGCAACGTGGGTGAAGGCGAGCTGAGCTGGAGCGTGCAGGTGAGCACGGACAACCCGCTGGCCGAAATCCACCCGCCGCTTAAGCTGGCCAAGGGCGAGGTCGATCCCCGCCCGGGACAGGGCGCGCGTGATGCAGGCGGCCCCGACAGCTTCGGCTACAGCTGGATGGACAGCAACGAACCGGGCGGCCCGGTCTTCGACTGGGTTGAGCTGAGCGGCGTGGGCGGCGACGCGGGCGGCGGCGACGACTCGAGCCTGGGCCCCTTCGACCTGGGCTTCACGATGAGCTACTACGGCAACACCTACACCCAGGTGCGGGTCTGCACCAACGGCTTTTTGAGCTTCACTTCCAGCGCGACGAATTACACCAACGACCCGATACCGGGGAGTTCGGAGCCCAACAACATGATCGCTCCCTTCTGGGACGACCTGAATCCGAACGACGGGGGCACGATCTGGTACTGGTCGGACGTGCTGAACGGCCGTTTCATTGTTCAGTGGGACGGCGTTCCCCACTACAGCGGCGGCGGTCCCGAGACCTTCGAGGCGATATTGTACGCCGACAGTCGGATCGTGTACCAGTACCAGACTGTGGACACGGGGACGAGCAGCACCGTGGGGATCGAGAACTCGTCGGGCACCGACGGCCTGCAGGTGGTTTACAACAGCGCCTACCTGGCGAACGGTCTGGCGATCGAGTTTTCCACGGAGGAGTTGTGGCTTGAAGTGAGCCCCATGTCGGGGACGCTTTTCGAGGGTCAGACCGAACCCTTGACGGTGAGTCTGGACGCGACGGATCTTGTGGAGGGCGAGTACACGGGTACGATCACGGTTTACAGCAACGATCCCGAGCACACGGTGACGGACGTGCCCGTGACACTCACCGTGGGTGACACATCGCTGGAGCCGGTGAGCGACCTGCAGGCAACCTGCGCCGGCGGGACGCTGACCCTGAGCTGGTCGCCCGTGGCCGGAGCAACAGGCTACAGGATCTATTCCTCGGCGGATGCCTACGCTTCTTATTCGTTTGAGGACACGGTGACGGAGACCAGCTGGCAGACGCCCTGTGCGGGAAACCGGCGCTTCTTCTACGTGACGGCGACGAATTGAACGAAATAGAACGAGCACTTGTCCCATCCCCCCGGGACACCGCAATGTGAACTGATCCCGCGCCAACGAGGGGAGCTGCAGGCAAGGGATCGAACAACGAGGTGTCAGATGAATCTTCGTCATACCCTGGCGGCGCTGATGATCGTCGGTACCGCGGCCACCTGCTGGGCGGACACCGGCATCGACCTGCCGGTCCGCGAGGACGGACTCAGGCTGCTGGAAAGCAGCGATGAGGGCTTCCGCCTGAGCCTGGGGTTCAGCCGCATAGACGGCGCCGAACTTGAGACGGAGCACGGTGATTTCAGCGCCCTGTTCGTTCCCGGTTTCAGCCACAGCACCGAACTCGGCGAGCCCCGTCTGCCCGTGCTGCGCAAGATCTTTTCCGCGCCGCTGGGAGCTCAGGTCAGCGCGGAGCTGGTGTCCGCCGAAAGCAGCGAGCTGAGCCTGCGCGAGCTTGGTCTCGAGTACGCCTTGCTGCCCGCCCAGCCCTCGCTGCGCAAGGACCAGTCCCCCGAGGACGTTCCCTTCGCCTTCGACGGGCCCTCGTACCTCCGGGAGGAATTCGGCGATCGGCCGGTGGTCGAAGTTGAGGAGCTGGGAATCCTGCGCGGCCAGCGGCTCTTCCGCCTGGACCTGGTTCCGGTGGCCTACAATCCCGTGGATCACAGGCTGCTGGTTCGCAACGACCTCGAGATCCGCGTGGAATTCACAGGCGCCGACCTGGAAGCCACCCGCGAGCTGCGGATGAATACACGCTCGCCCTACTTCGAGGCCGCCTACCGCAACATGCTGGTCAACTACGACGATCAACCGCTGCGGGACGACATCACGAGCTACCCCGTGAAGTACCTAATCGTCTCCGATCCCATGTTCACCATGCAGCTTGAACCCTTCATCGAGTGGAAGATCCAGAAGGGTTTCGAGGTCATCGTGGGTTACATCGGCGATCCGGACGTGGGCAGCACCACAACCTCGATCCGCCAGTATATCGAGGACCTCTACAACGACGGTACGCCTGAGAGTCCCGCGCCCAGCTTCGTGCTATTCGTGGGCGACGAGAACCTCGTTCCCGCCTTCAGCGGCGACACCGGCAGCCACATCACCGACCTGCACTACGTGACCATGACCGGCGGCGACTACCTGCCCGAGATCTACTACGGCCGTTTCTCGGCGCGTGACACGGGCCAGTTGCAGCCGCAGATCGACAAGACTCTGGAGTACGAGCGCTACGAGATGCCCGATCCTTCCTTCCTGGGCGAGGCCGTGATGATCGCCGGCATGGACGGCAGCTATGGATCCGTCTGGGCCAACGGCCAGATCAATTACGGCACCACGTACTACTTCAACCCGGCCCACGGGATCCTGTCTCACACTTACCTGTACCCCGAGTCGGGAAGCCATTCGCAGGACATCATCGACGACGTGAGCAACGGCGTGGGCTACGCGAACTACACAGCCCACGGCAGCTCCACCTCCTGGGCGGATCCCAGCTTCACCATCAGCGACATCAACGGGCTGCAGAACGACCACGAATATCCTACGGTGGTGGGCAACTGCTGCCTGACCAACAAGTTCGAGGTGGAAACCTGTTTCGGCGAAGCCTGGCTGCGCGCCGCGGACAAGGGCGCCATCGGCTACATCGGCGGAACCAACAATACCTACTGGGACGAGGACTACTGGTGGGGAGTAGGCGCGGGCTCCATCGTGGTCAATCCCACCTACGAGGGTAGCGGCCCCGGCGCCTACGACGGCATGTTTCACGACCACGGCGAACCTTTCCCCGAGTGGTACACCACGCAGGCCTCGATCATCATGGCCGGCAACCTGGCGGTCGTGGAAGGCGGCGGCGGCAACAACTACTACTGGGAGATCTACGCCCTGATGGGCGATCCGGCGCTGAGCACCTATTTCAGCGTGCCCTCGGCCAACACGGTGAGCTACCCGGATGTGATCTTCCTGGGCCAGAACTCGATCACGATTACCGCGGATCCCTATTCCTACGTCGGACTGAGCCAGGACGGCGTGCTGGCCGCAGCGGCCCTGGTGGACGCCGGCGGCCTGCTCGTGCTGGAGTTCGATCCCTTTACGGTCGCCGGCAGCGCCGACCTGGTGATCACGCGTCAGAACCGCGAACCCGTGATCGTCTCGATTCCGGTGACGCCCAACGAAGGGCCCTACGTCACCCTGCAGGGCTACTCGCCGGCGACTGCGCAGTACGGGGAGAGCGTCGGTCTGGACGTGACACTCGAGAACATCGGCGCAGCGGACGCTGTCGGCGTCAGCGGCGTGCTCAGCATCGTCGATCCCTACGTGACCATCACCGACGACAGCGAAAGCTTCGGCGACATTCCCACGGGAGGAACGGCTTCCGTCACGGACGCCTACGCGGTGGACCTGGCGACGGTGCTGCCCGACCAGCACCTGCTGCGTTTCGACCTGGAAGTGAGCGGCACGGCGCGTGACACCTGGCTCTCCTACCTGGATCTCGTGGTGGACGCGCCCGATCTCAGCGCCGGCCTCGCCATCGTGGACGACAGCGCGGGCGGCAACGGCAACGGGCGGCTGGATCCCGGCGAGAGCGTCGAGTTGATCGTGCCCGTGGACAACGCCGGCCACGCGGCGTCGCCCGGAGGAACGGCCACGCTGGGTTCCACCAGCGGATACGTGACCATCACAGACGGCAGCGATCCCATCGGTCCGATCGCCGCGGGCGGCAGCGCCGACGCGAACTTCACCCTGGATGTATCACCGGACGCCCCCGTCGGAACCCCGGTGGATTTCGCCTTCGACCTGGACGCCGGCGGCTACCTGGTGGAAGACGATTTCGTCTACATGGTGGGGCTGGTGCTCGAGGACTTCGAGAGCGCCTCCTTCGCCAGCTTCCCCTGGGAGATGGGCGGCGACGCGGACTGGCTGATCAGCGGCAGTCCATGGGAAGGCGCCTGGTGCGCGCAGTCGGGCGACGTCGCCGACTACCAGGCCAGCAGCCTTTCGGTGACGCTGGACGTGCTCTCCGCCGGAGACATCTCCTTCTACTACAAGGTTTCCTCCGAAGCGACCTACGACTTCCTCTACTTCTACATCGACGGCGCCGAGCAGGGCGGCTGGTCCGGCGAAGTGGGCTGGACCCAGGCTAGTTACGCCGTTTCCGCCGGCACCCACACCTTCACCTGGACCTACGACAAGGATTACTCGGTGAGTGACGGCAGCGACTGCGGCTGGGTGGATTACATCGTCTTCCCGGCGGTGGGTCTGCCTCCGACGCCTTCGCTGACCGTGGACCCGACGAGCATCGAAGCGACGGTGGAGCCGGGCGGCACGGGCGAGACTACCCTGACCCTGGGCAACGTGGGCGAAGGCGAGCTGAGCTGGAGCGTGCAGGTGAGCACGGACAACCCGCTGGCCGAAATCCATCCGCCGCTGAAATTGGCCAAGGGCGAGGAGGATCCCCGGCCCGGGCAGAGTGTGCGTGATGCAGGCGGCCCCGACGGCTTCGGCTACAGCTGGATGGACAGCAACGAACCGGGCGGCCCGGTCTACGACTGGGTTGAGCTGAGCGGCGTGGGCGGCGACGCGGGCGGCGGCGACGACGCGAGCCTGGGTCCCTTCGACCTGGGCTTCACGATGAGCTACTACGGCAACAACTACACGCAGGTGCGGATCTGCACCAACGGCTTTTTGAGCTTCACTTCCAGCGCGACGAACTACACCAACGACCCGATACCTGGGAGCTCGGAGCCCAACAACATGATCGCTCCCTTCTGGGATGATCTGAATCCGAACGACGGCGGTACGATCTGGTACTGGTCTGACGAGCTGAACGGACGCTTCATTGTTCAGTGGGACGGAGTACCTCACTACAGCGGCGGGGGTCCCGAGACCTTCGAGGTGATTTTGTACGCCGACGGTCGGATCGTTTACCAGTACCAGACTGTGGACACGGGGACGAGCAGCACGGTGGGGATCGAGAACTCGTTGGGCACTGACGGCTTGCAGGTGGTGTACAACTCGAGCTACCTGGCGAACGGTCTGGCGATCGAGTTTGCCGTTGAGGAGCTTTGGCTTGAGGTGAGCCCCGCCACGGGTACGCTTTCTCAGGGTCAGACGGAGCCTTTGACGGTGAGTTTCGATGCTACGGAGCTTGTTGAGGGCGAGTACACGGGTACGATCACGGTTTACAGCAACGATCCCGAGCACACGGTGACGGACGTGCCCGTGACACTCACCGTGGGAGTCGCCAGTCTCGACCCGCCGGTGATCGCGGCCACGGTTGTGAGCTGCATTCCCTACATCAGTTGGGAGGCCGTGCCGGGGGCCGGCACCTACAAGGTTTATGAGGCCGAAGCTCAGGAAGGTCCCTACGTGCTGATCGAAGAGACGCCTTACTTGTTCTATTCCCTGCCAGGCTGCCCCTTGCCGGGCACGGTCAGGTTCTACCAGGTGACCGCCGCTGCCGAGTGATACATCGGCGCGGCCTGGCGATGGAGTGCCGACACCTGTAAGACATAACCGGAACGGACGGAAATCAGACCGGCGCGGCTCGCGAGTCGCGCCGGTTTTGCATGTGTGCGCCATCCGCCGGCACGCCGTGGCGCATTCCGGAGATCGGTTCTCGAGAGCGGATCAGCGGGCAGGATCAGCTCGGAAAACCTAATTTGGAGACCGTTCCCGGACAGGCCCTGCTTGCCAAAGAACGGAGGTCGCCATGTCTTCTCACACAGTCCTGCAGCTGTCTCGCCGCACATTGAGCATATTGGTCCTGCTGCTCGCCACAACACCTGGATTCGCTCAATTCTTGAACACTTCCTCAAGTCCTGCCGACGGGGAAGCGGAAGTGAACCTTGAGACCCTGGTCAGTTTTACATTCAATGCACCGCTGGACACGTCGGCGCGTTACGAGGGCTATTGCGACGACGAGGCCGAGTACCCCATTGCATTGACCATAAGCGAACCCTGCGAGAGCTTCGAGATCGGGGGATGGAGTGTCAGTCCCGACCTGCAGACGGTCAATTTCGACGTATCACACCAGGAAGACGCGGATTACACGTGGGCCATCTACGCCGGGGGCGGCCAGTACCTGGACGAACCCTGGGTCGTGCGGTATTCAACGGCAGGCGTCATGGGCCAACACCAGGTCACCGGGACGGTCGCCGTGGAGGAAGGGGATCCCATCTACGCCATGGTGGGGCTCTTTGACATCCCGCCCTTCAGCGATGAGAATGCGGAAATTCTCATGGGCGCTATCGTCCCGGATGCCGGCGGCGAGTACGTGATGCCCTTCGTGCGGGACGGTGTGTATTACCCGATCGGGGCCCAGGATGTGGACTTGGACGGGGTGATTGATCCAGAAGATGGAGACCTGGTCGGGTTCTACGATCCTGACCAGAATGGCGAGCCTGATTCGATCGCGGTGGTCGGCGACGATCTAAGCGGTATCGACCTGTTCCTCATCGCCATGGAGCCCATTACCGCCCGCGAGATGCTGCAGGAAGCCTGGAACGTGGCCGACTCCTACGCCGGCGACCAGGAGCTGGTGCTCACGCTCAGCGCGGACGACTGGCTGGAGGACGACGGCAGGGCCATGGGCTGGTATTACGAATTCTTTTCCCCAGGAGGCGAATTCTACACCACCGTCATCGTGGGGCCCCTGATGTTCGAGGCCGACACTTCGGAATTCTCCGACTTCCCGGAGGAACGAGGAGCGATTCCCGAACCCTTCATCGACAGCGACGAAGCCCTGACCATCGCCATTGAGAACGGCGGCGGCGATTACATGGAAGAGGTGGACGTCTGGGAACGGTCGCTGATCGGCGGGAACCTGTGGTGGCTGTATCCTGAGGATCCCGACGCGGTTTTCTGGACGGCGCGCTTCTTCGGCTGGAATCCCGAGCACGAATGGGAAGAGGAGCTGCTGATCCTGATCGACATCGAGACGGGAGAGGTGCTGGACGTCACCGGCGTAACACGGCCCGATCCCGCGCAGCCGGGGATCTGCGAGCTGGAACCCAATGTCCCCAACCCATTCAATCCCGAAACGCGCATCGACTTCGTGCTGCACCGCCCGGCGACGGTCAAGCTTGCGGTGTACGACCTGCTCGGAAGGCGAGTAGCCGTATTACACGAGGGACTCCTCCCCGCGGGAAATCACACGCGGGTTTTCATGGCGCAGGGACTGGCCTCGGGAGTCTACCTCTACAGCCTGGAAGCCGGCGGGCGGCGGGAAGCGCGCAGGATGCTGCTGGTGAAGTAATCGAACCGGGAGCGTCCTGCCTGTCTGCTTTACACTGGATTGTCGCGAGAGTTGAGTGCGAGTAAACGGGACTCCAGTGGAGCGTCTTAGTGTTGGACTAAAGGCGAGTTGGAACATGCGCCAAGTGATACGCACGGCCGTGATACTAACTGTCGCGCTCTTAATCAGCTGCAGCGAGAATCCACATTACGCACTGTATGCCCCGCCGGAGATCCTGGAACTGACCGCGGATAAGGTTGTGGTTCTGCCCGGTGATACCTTGAATCTGCAGGTCGTGATCAGCGACCCGGATCCGGACCTGCTCACCATCGAGTGGGATGCCGACAGCCTGGGAACCTTCATCGGCCCTCAGAACGCAGAGTCCATTACCTGGCAAGCACCGGATTCCACCGCTGAGTTCATCGAGTTCGTGGTCTTCACGGTTCGCGTCTACGATTCCAGGGCCCTGGAATCGGATACGATCCAGGTCATGCTGGCGGACGGCTTGCCCGCGTTCGTCGGGGGCATCCGGTTCGATGGCTGGGGAACCAGCCTTACGGCTCAGGGAAGGATCGCCTATGTGGGCATTCGCATGGCTTCCGTGGATGTGTTCGACCTGTCGAACGTGACGGATCCGCGGCGGATCGGCAGTTTTCCATCGATGATCTACGATGGAGACGTCCAGCTCGATCTGCCTAATCTTTACGTCGCCGACTGGTTCAAAGTCTACGATGCGACGGATTATAGATCGCCTGAACTGCTGAGCGTGGACAGCGTTTCCGTCCAGGAGATCGCTGTATCGGGTTCGTACGTATTTGCTTCGACTTACAGTGACCTTGTCGTGTTCGATGTAACACAAGCGGACGATTCGCTGGAAGCAGCGCGTTGCGTGGATTGCCTGGGATTTTCAGGAACCGCTTCGGACATGGCGCTGGACGGAGACTTTCTGGTTCACGCGGGAGCGGAAACCATGATGGGCGCATCAGCCGCTGTTTTCGACATCTCCGATCCTCTCTTCCCGGTACGAATTGGCGGACTTGGTCTCAGTTATGCCGGCGTACCAAGGGTGGATGTTGAAGTCAGGGATGACCTGCTTTTCTGCGCCTGCGGTGTACTTAGGATCTACGAGCTTTCGCTTTCAGGTGGTGCTCAATTACTCTACTCGACACAGCCCTACTCCGCAAGCTATTACGCAATCGGAGTCCCTGATTCGACTCGACTGTTCGCCGCAGGAATGGAATACGAGAGCGGTGCATGGCATCACTACGTGAGCCTGTTCGACATCAGCGATCACGAAAACGTCGTTGAGCTGAGCCGCAGCGCCATCCACGCCGGTGGAGTCGTTGACGCCTGCATGCTCGACGAGTTCATGGTGCTTCTGACCGGGGAAGCTCTGGAAGTGGTCTGGTCTCCGGAAGAGTGACGATCCGATTGTGGTAGAAAGAGCCCCCGGAGACCGCAGTCCCCGGGGGCTATGGTTTGCCCTTTGTTTATCAATCCGGCACGGTATCACCGGCCGGTGCCCATTGATTACTTCACCAGCAGCAGTTTGCGGACCGCCGTCTCGCCCTCGCTTTCCAGGCGGTAGATGTAGACGCCGGAAGCCATCCCGGAGCCGTCCACAAGCACGGTGTTCAGGCCCCGCGCCGCCAGTCCGTTGTACAGCACCGTCGCCAGCCGGCCCCGCATGTCGTAGAGACTCAGCTTCGCCGGGGCCGTCTCGGGCAGCGTGAACTCGATCATCGTCCGCGGGTTGAAGGGATTCGGGTAGTTCTGCCGCAGCGAGAAGACCGCCGGCAGTTCCTCGCCCTCCACGGGGATCAGCGGCGTGACAAGTACCACCAGGTCCTCGCTGGCCGTCAGCCGCTGGTTGTCGTCGTCAACGGAAGAGCCGCCCTTGTTCGCCACGGCTTTCGCCGGTGCGCGGTTTCCGCCGGGCAGCAGCAGGCTTGACAGTCCGCCGTGGCCGTCGTCGGCGGTGAAGAGCAGGGTCTCCACGCCGCTCCAGCCCAGCGGGGCGGTGATGGTCACCAGGCCGTCGTCGATCTCCACCTGCAGGTGTTCGTCGCCCTCGACGCTGAATTCAAGTGTCGCGTCGTCCACGTCGTCGAAGACCGTGTTGAGATCGATGCCGGCGTCGAATCCGCCTTCCTCGATCTCCAGGCTGTCCAGTTCGAGCACCACCACGGGGGCGTCGTTCACCGCGGTCACGGTGACCGGCACGTCCACTGTGGCCGTATCGCGTCCGTCGTACAGCACGCCGGCTCTCTCCGGACCGCGTATCATGGATCCGCCGGCCACGCGATCGAGCCCCGCGGACGAGATGTCGCCCGAGTTCCCGATCGATGCTGTGCGCCCCTCGGCAGTCGACTCGTCCCAGCGGGAAAATCCGGTCCGCGTCACAACGCTCCTGAGCTGGCGGTTCCCGGTCGGGTCTCCGGTGCTCACGGCGATGGTGCCGGGATCCGGCATGATCCTTCCGGAAACCTTCCGCGGCACACGCGGCTGCGGTGCGAAACTGAGCAGCACCAGGTCGTGGCCGTCGTCCGCCGAGAAGGTCAGGGTCTCCTCGCCGAACCAGTCCGCCGGCGGCGTGATCGTGGCCAGGCCCTCGAAGATGCTCACCAGCAGGTTCAGGTCCCCTTCCACGTCGAACTCGAGCTCGTCTCCGTCCACGTCGTCGAAGACCAGGTTCAGGTCCAGCTCCGCGGCCTGGCCGTCCTCTTCCATCGTAATGGGATCGGGCGTCAGGGCCACGTAGGGCGGATCGTTGACCGGCGTGACGGTCACCTGGGTGGTGTCGCTGGCGATGGCCCGGCCTTCCAGGTCGTCCACGGTGAAGATCACTTCCTCGCTGCCGTGCCAGTCGGCCGGCGCGCCGAAGGTGACCTCCAGGCCCGCGATGTCAACGGTCACGTTGGCCTGTCCCTGGGCGCTGAGCTGCAGGTCGTAGGAATCGAGATCGTCCACGTAGACGTTGAAGTCCGCGAGCAGCGAACCGTCCTCCTCGAAGGTGAAGCTCTCGGGCAGCTCGATCTCGGGAGCGTCGTTCACCGACTCGACGATCACCAGCAGGTCCTCCGAGGTTGTATTACGCGATCCGTCCTCCGCAGCGACCGGAGTGTCGATCTCGACGACGAACTCGTCGCCGCCGAAACGCAGCTTGCGCGATCCGGAAACGGCCGTCTTGCTCCTGCCGCTGCCGGAGGCGATCCTGCGATCGCCGGACTTCCGCGGCGCGGCGGCGATGCTGAGCATGGTCTGCCCGTCGTCGGCGGTGAAGACCAGGGTCTCCTCGCCGAACCAGTCCGCCTCGGGCGTGATGCAGACCACGCTGCCGTCGATCTCCACCAGCAGGTGCTCCTGGCCTTCCACGTCGTAATCCAGGTCGTCGCCGTCCACGTCGCCAAAGACCTCGTCCAGGTCGATCTCGCAACTCGAACCGTCCTCGGCGATGCTCAGGGTGTCCAGCGCCGCCGCCACGTGCGGGGCGTCGTTCACCGGCGTCACGGTGACCTGCGTCGTGTCGCTGGCCGTGGTGCGGCCGAGACCGTCGTCGATGGAGAAGACCAGCATTTCGCTGCCGTGCCAGTTCTCGACGGCGCTGAAAATGACGTCCATGCCGTCGATGTCCACCAGCACGTTGGCGTTGCCCTCGACGTCGAGCATCAGGGTCTCGGGATCGCCGTTCTCCACGTAGGGAGTGAAGTCATGCGGCAGCGATCCGTCCTCCTCGAACTCGAAGCTCTCCGGCAGGGCCAGCGCCAGGGCGCTGCTGGCCAGGTGCACCGAGGCCTCCGCCTCGGTTTTCATCTGCTCAGTGTTGCCCGCGAAGTCGTGGGCGATGCTGAAGAAGTGATACGTGTGACCGAAGGTCCCGAAGACCACGGTCGAAGTGTCCGCCAGCTCGTCGTGCAGGATCTCGAAAGGACCGGCGTCGATGGCGGCGTAGATGGTGTAGTGACTCAATCCGGATCCGCCGGGATCGTCCTCGCCGGACCAGCTCAGCTCTATGGCCAGCGTGTCCTGCACGGCGGGCAGCTCCGCCACGCTCGAGGTCGGCTCCACGGCGTCCAGGGTGTTGAAGATCTCAGGCGTATCGATGGCCTCGTTGTCGTCGAAGATGATCTGGGCCACCGCGTCCACCACGTCGCCGGTCTCCACGTCGGACCGCGGGTGGATGGTGTAGGTCACGAAGCCTTCGCCGTGCCCCAGGGAGTCGTTGATCGCCAGGAAGCCGCTCAGCGGATCCAGCGGGATCTCGCCCGTCTCCGGGTCGATGGACTCGAAGATCCAGAAGGCCCTGTTCTCCGCCACGTCCAGGCCGGCGGTCAGGTCCACGTAGAGATCCAGCGAATCCTGCACGTCGAGCCGCGTGGTGTAGAAAGCGCGGTCGTCGGGCACGTCGAAGACAAAGTCGCCGAAGCCGAAGCTGCCCAGTTCGAAGGAGGTCAGGTCGAGGTCCGGATCCAGGTCGTGCGTGATACTCACCACCTGCGCCGGGGCCGTGGCCTCCTCGGGATCGTTCTCGAAGCGGATCGTGTAGCCCAGCGTCCGGTCGGCGGCGATCCAGTTCTCGTCGCCGTAACCCACCGGTCCGACGATGTCGTTCGGATCGCGCGAGGCCACCACGGGTGTCGGATCGCAGAACAGGCGCGCCAGCAGACCCGGCTCGCCGGCGATGATGCTGCCGATGTTCCAGCCCAGCCCGAAACCGGCCACCACGGCCAGCACCGCCGAGGCGCCGAAGGTCACGGGGGCCAGCAGCGCCCCGGTGGCGATGCCGATGCCGATGATGGCGATACGTCCGCCCAGCTCGACCCAGTTGAGCACGGTCTGGCAGGTGGTCAGGTCGCGCAGGTCCACGAAGTCCTGCGGATCGATGTCCAGCAGCGCCACCTGTGCCACCGCGTCGTTGATCCAGGCCGCGTCGACGTCCGCGATGTCATCCGCGGTCAGCACGCCCAGGTCCACGTAGATCTGCAGCATGTCCGCGATGAATTCTTCCGGGAACTCGGCCAGGTCCACGAACTCGGGATCCAGCATGCCGCTTTCGTCCGCCAGGACCGCCAGCCGCACCAGCTCGAGATAGATCAGCTGGTTGGCGATGAACTCGTCGCGGCTGTAGCCGTCCACGGTGATCTTCAGCGGGAACTCGCTGCCCGGGACTGCCCAGACGCGCATCTGCACGTCCAGGGCTCCGCCCACCGGCACGTTCTTGGCCACCAGCGGGATCACGCGCCATCCCTGGTCGTCGAAATGATCGGTGATCTGTGTGACTTCACTCAACGAATCCGGCAGGAACTGGCTGTTCAGCAACAGGTCGTTCGTGGTGATCTCGTATTGCTGGTCCGCCGGAATGGCGATGGTCGCGCAGAGGAAAGGCAGGTCGTTGTTGGAAGTGTTGGCCAGGGCGATGGTGTACATGCCGCTGCCGCCGCGCCGGATGGAACCGGGCCGCGTGTAGCCGAAGCTGGCGCTGGGTCCGGTGCCCGGTTCAAGCGTGAAACCGTCCTCCAGGCGGGTTTCGCTGTCGTCCGGGTTGACCACCACCACGTCGTACATGCCCAGCGGCAATCCGGTCATGTCGAAGGTCGCCTGGATCTCCGAGGCGTCGACGAAAGTGCTTTCCAGCAGCGGGGCCTCGTCCACGCGGTCCTCGTTCAGGATTCGCACTTCCGCGCCTTCTTCGAAGCGTGCTCCGAATACGGTGAGTGTGACCTGGCCCAGGTCCCCGCCGCGGTCGGGCGTGATCGAAGTGATGCTGAACTGGACCAGCTCGGCCAGCAGCGTCACAGCCGCCGGTTCCGCCGGCACATTGTTGCCGTAGAGGAAGATGTAATAGGACCCGGCCTCCGTCTCCGGCACTATGATCGTCTGCTCGAGTTCGTACGGCGTGGTCGAAAGGTAATCGAAACTGGCTCTTGTCGGCACGTATTCGAAGGCGGCGTAGAGCTCGGAACTCGCCGAGGGCGAATCCCCGGCGACGCTCAGGCGCAGCGTCTCGCCGGCGGGCACGTCGACTTTGTAGTACATCCTGCCGCCGTGATACAGGTCCGCGGGCTCGGGGACCCCCAGGGTCAGGGACTGCATGTCCACGTCCACCAGCTCGACGGAGGCCGTGCGGTTGTTGTCCTCTTCGCTCTCGAAGATGTTGTTGCGCAGGTCGGTGCGCACGATCACGTGGTAGTCGCCGGGCGTCAGGCCGGGCAGGTCCTCGTCGACCTCTCCGTCCTCGTTCTCGCGCATCGAACGGCTCACGTCGATCTCGCTCGTGAAGACCTCCATCGCCCCGGGCGCGATGTCGATGGTGCGCGTGCTGATGCCCAGCAGCGGGTCGTCGATATCCCAGGTCTCGTCCAGCGAGAAGTAGACGGCGTCGCTGAGCTGGCCCTGGGCCGGGTTGTCGCCCTGGTTGGTGAGCGTCCAGGAGACCGTCGCGGGCTGGCCCGGACTGGCCTCCGCAGGCGGCGCGATGCCGCTCACGATCAGGTCGGAGGGCGGAGGCTGAGTGATCGTGATCAGTTGAACGTCGGTGTTGTTGTCCTCCGCGTCGTACTCGTAGACCATGTCGGAGTTGTCGGTGCTGAAGATCAGATAGTAGTTGCCGGCAACCCAGATGGGGAGGGTGACGTCGGCGGAATCGCTGTACGATTCGCCGGAGAGCAGGTCGCCCTCGTGCAGGATGTTGGCCAGCCGGATGTCCGTCTGGTCCAGCGAGATGTTCTGCGAGAGATAGACCGCCTCGTACCACTCGCCAGACTGCGTATCACCGGGCCCGATGTTCTCGACGGTCCAGTGCACCTCGACCGGCTGGCCCGAGTTGCCCTCGGCGGGCGCCTGGTAGTCGGCCACGTCCAGATCGGACGGTGGAGTCAGCTCGATGGCGATGGCCGTGCTGGCCGTGGTGTTGTTCTCGCGGTCGACATCGTCCACCTGCTGGAAGTAATCGCTGCGGACGATCAGGTAGTAGTCGCCCGAGATGCCGTCCGGCAGCGTGATCTGCGTCGTCCTGGCGTAGCTTGAGTCAGGATCGAGCGCCCCTGTGTGGCTGTACTGCCCGATGTAGAAGTCGCTTCCCAGGTCGAGCGCCTGGTCTTCCGACAGGTAGGCCACGTCCCACCAGGACGTCTGCAGCGTTGCGGCCTCGCCGATGTTGGTCACCGTCCAGGAGACGTCCGCCGGCTGGCCCGAACCACCTGTGGCGGGCAGCTCGACCAGCGACAGCTCGAGATCGGCGGGCGGATAGGGATCGATCGTCAGCGCGGCGCTGGATTCGACATTGTTGTCCTCGTCCGTGTGCTCGTAGACCTGCCCTTCCGCGTCGGTCTGCAGATGGATGTAATACGTGCCACCCTGCAGGTGTGCATGCAGCGGCAGGAGATGGTAGCCCTGGTAGCTCTCGCCGGCGGCCAGCGGTCCATCCTGGACGTGCGCGGTCAGCAAGGTCGCCTGCTGCGGGTCCAGGGCGGGCGAGGTGGAAAGGTAGACATAGTCCTTCCAGGCACCCTCGGCAACATCACCCGCGCCCGCGTTGTCCACGGTGTAGAGCAGCTCCAGTGATCCTCCGGCCTGCAGCGCCCCGGCGTTCAACACGTCCACGACCGACGGCGTCAGGTCCGGCCAGGGGCTGAGCTGGATGTACAGCGCCACCGCCGCGGAGACGTTGTTGTCCTCCGCCGTCAGCTCGAAGATCCGGTCGCCCTCGTCGGTGAACACGAAGAGGTAGTAGTCGCCTTCCAGGCCCTCCGGCAGTTCGAAGGCGGCGTTCACCGTGTATGTGTTGCCGGAACCCAGGTCGCTGGTGCGCTGGACCGAACCCAGCAGGTCGGCGCTCTCGGGGTCGAAGTCCGGTGCGTCGCTCAGGTAGACGCGGTCCCACCAGTACTCGTTGGTGGCGTCGCCCGCGCCCGCGTTCTCGATGGTCCATTCCAGCGCCGTTTGCTGGCCCGACCAGGCGGTGTCCGCGGCGCTGAACAGCGAGGGCAGCAGATCCGGATACTGGAGCGTGATCGCCGGCCCCGCCGTCACGTTGTTGTCCTCGTAGATGTGCTCGAAGACGCGGTCGTCGTGGTCGGTCATCACCAGCAGGTAGGCCGGGCCTTCGATGTTGTCCGGCAACTGGACCGTCAACGAGCGATCGTAGGTCGATCCCGGATCGAGAACTCCGCTCCGGCCGAGTGTGCCGAGATTCACGTCGCTCTCGTCCAGCAGCTCGTCGGTCGAGTAGTACACCCGGTCCTGCCAGTAGCTCGCGTTGGTGGCCTGGAAACCCTGGTTGATCACCGTCCAGTCCACGGTCAGGCTCTGGCGCGGAGCGGCGAGGATCGGGTGGTCCACAGTCGTGACCGCCAGATCCGCAGGCGGTGATACAATGACGTTGATGGGCGCGCCGATCAGCGTGTTGTTGCTGTCCCAGGCGTGCTCGTAGACGCGCAGGTCGTAGTCGGTCACCAGGAAGAAATGATTGTCCCCCTCGGCTTCGATGGGAATGGTCACGCTCATGGAGGCGGCGTAGGAGCTGTCAGGATCCAGAACGCCGCTGTGCGCCAGCCGGCCCATGTAGGTGGCTTCCAGGACGTTATCCACCGAGTCGGGAGCGAAGTAGACCGCGTCATACCAGAATGCGACGTCGGTGGGACCCTCTCCGTCGTTGGTCACCTCCCAGTCGAGGGTGATTTGGTCGCCGGAGAAGGCGTTGTTGGGACCGCTGAGGTCGCTCACGATCAGGTCGGCGGGAGGCGTCAGCAGGATCTCGATCGCGTCGTCGCAGCGCGTCGTGTTGTTGCCCTCGTCGCTTTCAGTCTGGCTGCCGAATACATCGGCGACCACGTAGATGTAGAAGTCTCCCGTAAGGCCCTGCGGCCAGGTGAAAGTGGCCGAGTTGGAGTAGCTCTCTCCAGGACCCAGGTAACTCACGTTGGTGACGTAACCCAGGCTGGTCACCGATCCCCAGTCGAAAACAGGCTCCGTCGAGCGGTAGATGCGGTCATACCAGGTGGGCGCGGTGGTTCCACCCAGACCGTCGTTGGTGACGATCCAGCTCACCTCGTACTCCTGCTCCGTCCACACCTGGGCGGGCACGTCCACCTGGCTGACCACCAGGTCGGGCTGGGTGCGCACGGTGAAGGTCCAGACCGGCCCCTCGGTGCTCCCGTAGACGTTGTGCGTGTCCACGCGCCAGTGGTATTCCTGGCCAAAGTCCAGGACGGGGGCCTGGTAGGAGATGTCGTCCGTGATGGTCGCCGGAGTTCCCGGCACGGGATCGCCGTCCGCCCAGAAGTAGACGTGATACGTGCCGGCGTTCTCTCCCGGATACCAGGACAGCAGAGGATGCGGATCCACCTGGACCTCGCCGTCCGGCGGGAAGGGATTGCTGGCCGCGCCGGGCAGCAGGCTGGAATCGGCCGTCACCTCGAGCCGGGCGTAGATGCTGGCCGTCGGCTCGTCCGGGTCGTTGCTGTGCACGTCGATGCTGGCGGCGCCCAGGAACTCGAGCAGGCCCACCGCGCTGAATTCCACGTCCAGGTCGAGGGTCTCGCCCGGTCCCACGACGCCGTAGGCGGGATTCACCTGCAGCCAGGTGGCCGTGCTGGAGATCAGCACTGCCAGCCCGCTTTGCACGTACTCGCTGTTGTACACAACCTGCAGGCCGTCCGAGCCGTTCTGGTTCTCGATGCCGATGGAAGCGCTGCTGAGCATCCCGGTCATTGAATGATACAGGAAGTAGATGCGGTCGTCTTCGTAGAGCTGCGCCTGGAAGGTGTACATGCCGGTGCCGGAATACCGCTGCATCGCGGAGTACTGCACGATCATGCGCTGGCGCTCATCGTCGTAATACGCGTACACGTGGCCCGTGCCCCGCGGGTGCAGGTCGTCCCAGAACGGCGCGATGACGTCGTTGGGATAGCTGGACGAAGGAATCGGATCATTGCTGTAGTCGGTTCCGACTGTACCGAAGGTCAGGTAGCCATTGGAGGAAATCCGGACCGAGGTCTTGTCCTCGCCGTAGAAGGAGAAAACGAAGGGCAGCACCAGGTCGGCGTAGGTGTCGTCAAACGAGATGCCCAGGTCGGTCCCGACTCCGGAGATCTCGAACCACTGGTAGGCCGGGCCGCCGGGCTCGTTGCTGTCCATCCAGCGATGGCCGAAGACGTCCGGCCCGCCGGAGGCGCGCGAGGGCGGCTCGCCGGGCCGCGGATCAAGGTCGTTCTTGCCCAGGTCGGCGGCGAGTTCGTCCAGCGACGTGTCACGCACGCGCTTCCGCTCGGGAGTGTCCTCCCATACCGCGTGCAACACGTCGATCGCCTGGGTCGAGACCGTGAATTCGAGATC
This sequence comes from uncultured Bacteroidaceae bacterium, assembly GCA_964568855.1. GTDB lineage: Bacteria > CAIWAD01 > CAIWAD01 > CAIWAD01 > CAIWAD01 > CAZMSD01. Next base: position 67,600 of record CAZMSD010000016.1, read on the forward strand.
GCTGCCGCCCGCGCTGTTGTCCACGGTCATGGACTGCGTAGCGGTCTGGCCGGAGAGCAGCTCCTGGAAGAGCGAGTCGGGCGAGAGGGCGATCTCGGGCGCGATGTCGCCGGCGCCGCTAAGCGGGATCTCCAGCAGCGGATCCTCCGGATCGTTGCTGCTGATCGAGAGCGCGTCGCTGCGGTCGCCGATCGCCTGGGGCGTGAAGGTCACCAGGATGTTCTGGTCTTCACCGGGCCCCAGGTCGAGGCTGTTGGGAACCGCGTCGTAATCCGGCAGTACCGCCGAGATGTCCGTGACGCTGAGTGTCACGCTGCCGTTGTTGGAGATGTTCAGGGGAAGCGTGCTGTCGTAGCCCATGAAGACCAGGCCGAAATCGAGTTCGGCGGGCTGGATCACGATATTGGGCACCCCGATGATCTCGAGGTGCACGGGCAGGTCCTCTTGCGGGTTGAAGGGGTCGTTGCCCAGGACGCTCAAGGTGGCGAAGAAGTCGCCCACCAGTTCGAGCGGCGCGTCGAAGTAGACCGTCACCGTGTCGGCATCCCCGGCGGGAACGCTGCCCGCGCCCTGCTCCAGGGTGATCCATTCGCCGTCGCGCAGGTCGCGTCGCGCGCCCTCGCCGGCCCAGCGGATCCGTGCGTCCTGGATCTGCAGATCCAGGGTGTAGTCCAGCACGCTGCCGCCGGCGCCGTTGTCGATCACCAGCAGCTGCTCGGACGAGTACCCGCCCATCAGGCTTTCTTCGAAGAAGCCGGGTGTGACCACCATCGCCGGCGGATCGACGCCTTCGCCCTGCAGCGCGACCGTAACCGGCCCGGTTTCTTCGTCGTTGCTGGTGATCACCAGCTCGCCGGCAAAGGGGCCTTCCGCCAGCGGTCCGAAACTGACCGTCACCTCCTGGCTGCCTCCCGGCGCCACGGTGAACACGGTCGGGTCCGCGCCGAATTCCGTCGGGAGAACGGCGATCTCGGTCACGTCGAGATCGTCGGTGCCCTCGTTGTTCACCAGCAGCGGCAGCTCGACCGTCGTGCCCGTGTAGACGGTACCGAAGTCGAGCAACTCCGCGGAGACGGTGATCAGCGGGAAGCCCTCCACGTGCAGCGATGCCGGAACCGTAACACGGGGTTCGTCCGGATCGTTGCTGTCCACGTGGATCTCCGCCTCGTAATCGCCGTCGATCAGGTCGGTGGCGTCGAACAGCACTTCGAGATCCTGCGTCTCGCCCGGCAGCAGGATTCCGGCCTCAGGTGTCACCACCAGCCAGGTGGGCGCCGTCGAGATGCGGACGGCCAGGCCGTCGTGCACGTACTCGCTGTTGTAGACCACCTGCAGGCCGTCGCTGGCGTCGGCGTTCTCTATGCCGATGGTGCAGCTGGTCAGGTTCTGCGTCATCGACTGGTACTGGTAGACGATCTTCCCGTTGGGGTGGAGGATCGCCTGGAAGGTGTAATGGCCCGCGCCGCTGTAGCGCTGGAAGTCATCCCACTGCACCACGTAGCGGTTGAGTTCCGTGTCGTGGTAGCCGTAGAGCACGCCAGTCTCACGCGGATGCAGGTCGTCCCAGAAGGGCGCGATGAAGTCGTTGGGATCGGTGCCGCTGGGAATGGGATCGTTGGTGTAATCGTAAGGATCTGTGCCGAAAGTCAGGTAGCCGTTGGAGCCGACGCTCATCTCGGTCTGGTCCACTCCGTAGAACGGGAAGGTGAAAGGCAGCGCCACCTGCGTGTACGAGTCGTCACCGTACACGTTGAGATCGACGCCGATACCGGCGATTTCGAACCAGTTGTAAGCCGGTCCGCCTGCCTCGTCGGAATCGATCCAGCTGTAGCCGAAGAGATCGGGGCCGCCCTCGCCCCGGGTCGGAGGCTCGCCCGGCCGGGGATCGACTTCATTCTTTCCGCCGTCGAAGGGGGGCGCCTGCCTGCGCAGGGGTAGGCCCTCGTCCCGCGCGGCCAGCGGACCGGAGACGTAGTCAACGCTGACCACGTAATCCAGGTCGTTCTCACCGGCCGTGTTGTCCACGGTCAGGACCTGCGTGGAGGTCTGGCCCGAGGCCAGCTCTTCACTGAGACTGCCGGGATAGACCTCGATCTCCGGAGCAAGCTGCGCACTGCCCGTCAGGACGACCTGAACTTCCGGTTCGTCGGGATCGTTCGACAGGATGCTCAGCAGGTCTTCGTAGTCCCCGGGCGTGGTGGGCGCGAAGCTCACCGTCACCTCCTGGGCCTCGCCCGGCATCAGGTCGAAGACCGCCGGGTCGGCGTAGTACTCGGGCAGAGTTGCGCTGATGTCCGTGACACTCAGGATGTCCGTGCCTTCGTTGGCCACCCACAGCGGCAGGTCCGTCACTCCGCCAGCGTATTGCAGCCCGAACTCCAGGCTGTCCTGGTCGACGGCGATGTCCGGCACGCCGATGATGTGCAGCTCCAGCGGCACGGTCACCTGCGGATCCACGGGGTCGTTGCAGGTGATCTCCAGGTTGGCATAGAAGAAGCCCTCCAGCTCCGCGGGAGCGTCGAAATGGACGTCCACCACCGTGGAGGAGCCGCCGGGAACGGTTCCGATTTCCGGGTCGACCCAGAACATCTGGATTTCCATCAGCCCGTCGTCCAACTGGTAGAGCGGGCCCCAGTACTCGACGGCCCAGATATCGGTGCCGTCATGGGCAATGGCGGAGACTTCCATCCACTCGTACTCGGCGCTGAATTCCTCCACCACCGTCGCCGTTCCGGCATCCAGCAGGAGACGCTTGAACAGGTAGTCGTCCGGTTCGAAGACCCACAGGGGGCCGTCGAAATGCTCGGGTACCCAGCACATGTTGGAAATCGCGTTTTCGTAGTAGTACTCTTCCACCACGGTGCCCTCGAAGTCCATGCGGGCGAGGTTGACGTCGCGCTCGGGACCGTCGGCCTCGCCGCTGACGATCAGGTATTGGCCGTCCCAGGCGAGCTTCGGGTAGCCCCAGTAGGGCAGACCGAAGCTGCCCACCATGTTGCCGTCCATGTCGTAGCCGGCCACCATGCCCCAGAAGCCGATCCAGAAATACTCGCCGTCCCAGGTCAGGCCTTCGGCCCAGTCGAAGAACTCGAACATGTACTCTATGCTCTCCGTCTCGAAGTCGACCCGGCCGAGTTGGATACCCATGTAGCCTTCATAAAGGACGTAGAGTTCGCCCTCGACCCAGACCATTCCATAGACGTACTCGCTGAGATTCCAATCGTCAAGGATATCTCCCTGGTCCCGGTTCTGGGGAGCGGGCAGGTCGCGGGCGGGAAGCTTGGGCCGCGGGTGGTTCGCAGGGATCTGCGATGGATCCATGTGGATGGCAATCAGCGAGCGGTCCGCGCCGGGAAGCTGCGGGCTGGCGACCGGGACTACGTCGATCTCGAAGTCCAGGTCGCTGCCCCCGGCGTAGTTGCCGATGGTCAGCGGCTGAGAGGAGCTCTCGCCGCTGTTCAGGGTCTCCGACATGGACATGGGATCCACGTCGACCACCGGCGGATCGACGCCTGTTCCCGTTAGCGGCACATCCAGCGCGGGAGTGTCCGGATCGTCGCTGTGGATGGTCAGCGTGCCGTTGTACTCGCCCAGCGCGCCGGGAGTAAAGAAGACCAGGCGGTATTCGCTTTCTCCCGGCCCCAGCACGAAGGCCTCGTCGTCGTCAACGTCGAATTCGGGCAGATCGATCGAGAGTCCCGAGACGCTGAGATCGGCCGTGCCGTCGTTGTCGATGCTGAGCCAGATGTCCTCCGTGTAAGTCACGAACACCTCGCCGAAGTCCAGCGCCTCGGGCGACGCAGCCACGTCCGGAGTGCCGTCCACGTCGAGGACCGCGTGCACCACGAGTTCGGGATTCGCGGGATCGTTGGACTGGACCAGGATGTCGGCTTCGTAGGTTCCATCCACCAGTTCAGCGGCGTCGAAGGTGACGTCCACCGCCTCGTCCTCGCCCGCGGCGATGACGCCTTCCTCGGGATCGACGCTGAGCCAGCTGACCTGGGTGCCGATAAGCACCGCCAGCCCGTCGTGGAGGTAGGGAGCTTCGAAGACCACTTCCAGACCGTCGCTGCCGTCGGCGTTCTCGATGCCCACTGTGGCGTAGACGTCCTCCAGGTAGTCGTACTGGAAGAGGATCCGCCCGTCCTGGTACAGGATCGCCTGGAAGGTGTGCGAGCCGCCCCAATCCAGGTGGGGGATGTCGTCGTACTGGATGATGAAGCGCTCGTTCTCCAAGTCGTGATACGAGTAGACGGCGCCCTGACGCTCATAGCCCAGGTAGAGGTCCGTCCAGAAGGGGGCGATGAGGTCGTTGGGCGTGTTGGGATCGGGGATCGGGTCGCCGAAGGTGGCCCAGGGATCGTCCCAGTTGAAGGTCAGAAAGCCGTTGGTGCTGACGATGACGTAGTCATAGGCGTTCTCGTAGAACGGAAACTCGAAGGGCAGCGTGATTTCGGTGGCGTTGTCGTCGCCGAAGAGGCCGATGTCCTGGCCCACCCCGGAAATATCGAACCAGTCGTAGGCCGGTCCCCCGGGCTCGTCGCTGTCGATCCACCAGTAGCCGAACATGTCGGGACCGCCCCAGTCGCGGGTCGGGGAGTGTCCGGGCCGTATTTCGGCCTCGCCCTTGGCTCGCTCCACGTGGATGCGGCGGTTGCGTTCGGCCATGGGATTCACGCCGCCCGCGCCCGAGCGCCCGCCGGTGAATTCCACGTCCAGCATGTACTCCAGGTCCGAGCCGCCGGCGTAGTTGTCGATGGTCAGCGGCTGGACCATGTCGTCACCCGCGTCCAGAGATTCGTAGAAGGAATCGGGATCAAGGCCGATCACCGGCGGATCCACCCCCTCTCCCGTGAGGGGTACGATGAGGGGATCCTCGTCGGGGTCGTTGCTGCTGATGTTCAAGTCGCCGCTGTAGGGGCCCACGGTCTGCGGATTGAATTCCACGGTGACCGTCTGGCTCTCACCCGGCGGCAGGTCGAAGACCGGGGGATCGGCGCTGAAATCGTCCACCGTGGCGGTGATATCGCTGACGCTGAGCAGATCGGTGCCCTCGTTGCTGATCAGGATATCCAGGAATTCGCTTTCACCGATGTAGGTGGGCGGAAAGTCCAGGGCGGCGGGATCCGCGGCGATGTCGGGTTCGCCGGTCACGGTCAGGTCCGTGGGAATCACCAGCGGATCGACCAGGCCGTTGCTCTCCACGGTCATCTGCGCCGAGTACGAACCGGCATAGAGCTCGGTGGCGTCGAAATAGGCGTCCAGATCGATCGCGGTGCCTGCGGGAACCGTGCCCTCGGTCTGGCTGAGCTCGAGCCAGGACAGGCCCTGTTCAACCCAGGCCACGGAATTAAGGAAGAGCAGCTCCATCTCGGGCACGCTGTAGGGATCGTTGCCGTCCCAGTTTCCCGCGTTGGCGAATTGCACGATGCGGCCGGCGCCCGTGTCCCAGACCGTCACAGCGTCGCCGCACTGGGTTCCTGAGACCACCGCCTGGCCGACTGCCGCTGTATTGTATCCGAAGCCGCCCGTTACGGTGAACCCGCTGCCCACGCCTTCGGTGACCGGGTGGGCCAGGATCACGTCGTAGGTTTCCGTTCCGGAGGCAGTACCCCCGTAGGGCACGGGCAGGATGGTTTCCAGAACCTGGTAGCGGCCCATGCTGGTTTCCCAGGTGATCCACTCGCTGACGATCAGCCCCCCGCCGTCCGCCACGTAGTTCACCAGGGCGGTCTGTCCGGTTTCGGGCATCTCGTTGCCGAAGGTGGGTCCATCCACCAGCACCACGGCGGAGTATTCGTCGGGCGCGGGGTTGGTGCCGTCGTAGTACCAGTCGTCGGCCACGATGGTGACCGAGTAGCCTTCGTTCAGCAGGATGTTCTGCAGGGTGACTTCGGTTCCCCCGTCCCCGATGATCAGCACGCTGGCGGTTCGCTCATTACGATCCGGATGGAGCGTAACAGGTTCGCTGTAGGGAGTCTGCCTGGCCGGAGGATCCAGCAAGACACCACCGGCGACCGGCGGAGGAAGACCACGGCGGCTTTCCCGGACGATTCCCTGCAGATCATCGAGGGAGACCCGCGTCAGCTCCTCCAGGGTAATCAGGAAGGTGGCATCGTCCGTGCCGCCGGTGTTGTCGAGGTTGAGCAGTTCCGTAGTGTTCGTCCCGGCTTCGAGTTCAACGTCGAAGGAAGTCGGAGTGACCACCAGGTCCGCGTCTCGTGCGCCCGGCTCCGCGCCGGTTCCATGAGGGGCGCCTTGAGCCGCAGTAGCGCCGATGGTCATGGAGAGGAGAAACAGGAGGCTGGCTGTACCCATGGTCCAAACCTTTCCGCTGTGAGGGCGCCGCAGACGGAGCGGGGGGCGAGGAATCGGCCGTGACGGAGAATCCATGCCTGCCGTGAGGACGCCGTGTGACTTTGCTATTGAGAGATTCTGATTTTGCTTCAGCGTGCTTTGTGCAAAATATGTTCCAGTTTGTCGGCAGCAGCTTCAAAGCTGAATGGTTCAATTTTTGGTTTCTCGACGGCGGAATGTGGACAGAGCCCGCCGGAAACTGGACAGCGAGCCAATATTGTCACAATAGGATCGGGATGGAATCAGACCGCATGAAAATCGATCGGTGGCCGAGGTCAATCGGGTTGACCTGAGTCATCGAATGAACCGTGTCCTGAAAACCACGCCGATTTCTTACAATGGTTTTTCACTGAACGAGAGATTCCAGTATCTTCTGTCACAGCTTTAACAGGGCGTCCATGAGCCTGCACCGGCGGGCTCCCGGGGCGCCTGACCTACTTTCGGGAGCGAGAGCGAAGGAAGAAGAGATGAGCATCAGTCAACTGGCGCAGCAGGTCGCCGTATCACCCACGCTGGCACTCAACGAGACGGCCCGCATCATGAAGGAGCAGGGCCAACCCGTGATACACCTGGGCGCCGGCGAGCCCAAGGGCAAGACCCCCATCGACGCGATCCGCGCCGCGGCGGCCAAGCTCACGGGCGCCGAGGTGAGATACACGGCCGTGGACGGAACGCCGGGCCTGAAGAAGGCCGTCATCCGCTACATGGAGGAGAACTACGGCAAGGTGGTGGCGCCCGAGAACGTGATCGCCTCCAGCGGGGCCAAGCAGTCGCTGGCCGTGCTGCTGACCACGATTCTCAATCCCCAGGACGAGGTGATCGTCAACGCGCCCTACTGGGTGAGCTACCCCGAGCTGGTCAAGATCGTCTACGCCGCGCCGATCACCGTGGCTCCGGAGGACGGCACCTTCCACCCGCGGATGGAGGACCTCACGCGGGCGGTGACTTCCTACACCAAGGCCATCATCCTCAACAGCCCCAACAACCCCTCGGGCGAGGTCTACTCGGAGGACTTCATCGGCGAGATCGTCGAGTACTGCGAGAAGAAGAGCATCTACCTGATCATGGACGACATCTACCACCGCCTGATCTTCGACGGGGTGCGCTGGACGCCGGCCTACAGGTACGCCGGGAAGGATCTCGAGGACTCCAAGCTGATCGTGATCAACGGGGTCTCCAAGCTCTACGGCATGACGGGCTTCCGCATCGGCTGGACGGTGGCGCCGAGGAAGGTCTGCGAGGCCATGGTCAACGTGCAGGCCCAGACCGCATCCTGTCCTTCCGCCCTGGCCCAGGCGGGCGCCGCGGGAGCCTTGAACGGCATCCAGAGCGTGGTGGAGAGCCTGCGTCTCACGCTGCAGAACAACGCCGAGGTGATGCGCCTGGAGATCGAGGCCTTCAACGGCGTGAGACTCCGCCCGCCCAAGGGCACCTTCTACTGCCTGCCCGACTTCAGCGCCTACATGAAGGACTCGGCCAAGTTGTCGAAACTCCTGCTGGAGAAGGTGATGGTGGTGACCGTGCCCGGGGTGGAGTTCGGCATGGAGGGGCACCTGCGGCTGAGCACCTGCGGCTCGGTCAAGGACATCATGGAGGGGATCGCCCGGATCAAGTGGGCCCTGGATCCCGAATCGCCCAACGAGATCTACATCGCCGACCGCAAGATGGTCCGCGACTGGATGTAATACACGGACGGGAAAGATCGATGATCAACTACCTGGATATAAAGTCGCCGGCCCACGCCACGGCCAGGAACCTGAAGAGCGACTACGGGCTCAAGAACCACGGGCTGGTCAACCTGGGCCGCGTCTACTGGAACCTCAGCACGCCCGCGCTTTATGAGGAAGGATTGTTCCGCCGCGAGGGCCACGTGAGTCACATGGGTCCCTTCGTGGTCAACACGGGCTTCCACACGGCCCGGGCCGCCAACGACAAGTTCGTGGTGCGCGAGGCCGAGTCGGAGGACAGGGTCTGGTGGGGCCAGTACAACCGGCCCTTCTCCGAGGAGCAGTTCGCCTCGGTGCTCAACCGGCTGCAGGCCTTCCTGCAGGAGCGCGACCTCTTCGTGCAGGACTGCTGGGGCGGCGCCGATCCCAACTTCCGGCTGCCCGTGCGGATCGTCACCGAGTACGCCTGGCACAGCCTCTTCGCGCGGAACATGCTGATCCCGCTGGCCAGCGCGGACGAGTACCGCCGCCACGTGCCGGAGTTCACGATCATCAGCATTCCCTCCTTCAAGGGCCTGCCCGAGCTGGACACCACGCGCACCGGGACCTTCATCCTGCTCAGCTTCGAGCACAAGCTGGCCCTGATCGGCGGCAGCGGCTACGGCGGCGAGATCAAGAAGAGCGTCTTCACCGTGCTCAACTACCTGTTGCCGCTGGAAGGCGTGATGACCATGCACTGCTCGGCCAACGTGGGCGACGACGGCAACTCGGCCCTCTTTTTCGGCCTCTCCGGCACGGGCAAGACCACGCTCTCGGCCGACCCGCGGCGCCACCTGATCGGCGACGACGAGCACGGCTGGAGCGACGAGGGCATCTTCAACTTCGAGAACGGCTGCTACGCCAAGGTGATCAACCTCTCTGCCGAGGCGGAGCCGGAGATCTACGCCTGCACCCGCAAGTTCGGCACGATTCTCGAGAACGTGATCTTCGACCCCGTGACACGCAACCTGGACCTGGACGACGATTCGCGGACGGAGAACACCCGGGCCTCCTACCCGCTGGAGTACATCGACAACGCCGTGCCGGAGAAGATGGCCGGGCATCCCAGGAACATCATCATGCTCACCTGCGACGCCTCGGGCGTGATGCCGCCCATCGCCAGGTTGACGCCCGACCAGGCCTTGTATCACTTCATCTCGGGCTACACGGCCAAGGTCAGCGGGACCGAGATCGACATGGGCAAGGAGCCCGAGATCACCTTCAGCGCCTGCTTCGGCGCGCCCTTCATGGTGCACAAGCCCTCTTTCTACGCCGACCTGCTGAAGCGCAAGATCCTGCATCACCGGGCGGACTGCTGGCTGGTCAACACCGGATGGGTGGGCGGGGCCTTCGGCGTGGGCAAGCGCATCAGCATCCGTCACACGCGCAACCTGCTGGACGCGGTGCTGGACGGTCAGTTGCGGCAGGTCGAATTCCGCGAGGATCCGCTCTTCAAGTTCGAGGTTCCGCTGAGCTGCCCCAAGGTGCCCGAGCACGTGCTGAGGCCCGAGGAGAGCTGGCCGGAGAAGGAAGCCTACCGCATGAAGTACCGCCAGCTGGGCTCGCTCTACGTGGAGAACTTCAGGAAGTTCGCCGCGGACTGCCCGCCGGAAGTGACGGCGGCGGGACCGGATCTGAGCGGGTACTAGAAAAGTGCTGTCCTAGGATACGTGTAGCAGGAACGGATTCCCTGTATCACGAAGGATCCCTTAACGAATTACCCGAATAGCCTGCCCTGAGTATCACCGCTCAAGCAATCCGCGCGGCGGCACGGGACTCTGCATGATCTCTTTCCAGCGCAGGGTGTCCAGCGCCGGGTCGGGCGCAGGCGGCGGCGTGGGTAGGTCCACGGCGCGGATCGCGGGACGGTTTCTCCGAGGTGGCCGATTGCGTGATA
>CAZMSD010000017.1:0-72166 GCA_964568855.1 uncultured Bacteroidaceae bacterium
CGGTCAAGGATTTTGACGTGACCTGTCACCCTCTGTGTTTCAAAGAACAGAATTCTCCGCCGAACCGCGCTCGATCCAGCGAGTCGCTGAACCATAAAGTTCGGCAAAGGCAATGAAGGTATTTCTCGAACTTCCCAAAGTCAAGTCGGGAATGCTTTATCCACGGATTTTCAGTGATTCTCCTATCGGCCGCGCGGTCTGCTCTCTTCAGCACAGTGAGCTGTACCGCGGAGTGGCGGCGTATCAAACTCCCCGCCGTCAGTCAGAACAGGTCCAGTTCGAGCAGCCAATCCAGGGTGGACTTCCCCCGCGAGGCGAAGCTCAGTCCGGTGCGCAATCCGTCCGCCGCGGAGCTGACTATGCCGCCCGCGTAGCCGGCGCCTTCCCCCACGGGATACAGTCCGGGGTGGCTGAGAGACCTTCGAAATTCAGGATCGCGCAGAATCCGCACCGGAGACGAAGTGCGGCTCTCCGGCGAAATCAGCAGGCCCTCCCCCACGAATCCGGGTATCCGCCGGTCGAAGATCCTCAACGCCTGCTTCAAAGGCTCGGTCAACCAGGCGGGCAGATATTCCTTCAGTGCCGTGTGGTTCAGATGGGGCAGGTACGAACTGCGCGGCAGGTCGCCGCCGCGCTTGCCGGACATGAAATCCTCCGCCCGCTGGGCCGGTGCGGCATAGGATCCGCCCCCGGCGCGGAAGGCCAGCGACTCGATCCATCGCTGAATCGCAACACCCGGAGGTCCGGGATCCGCCGGCACGGTCTCGGCGGCCAGACGCTCGATTTCCCGGGCGCTCAGGCCCACAACGAGGGCGGCGTTCGACCAGCGCATTCGCCGCGATGAGAAACTCATCCCGTTGACGCAGAGCCTGCCCGGCTCGCTCGCGGCCATGATCACCATTCCGCCGGGGCACATGCAGAACGAGTACACGCCGCCCGAACCCTCCGTGCCCGTGCTGAGCCGGTAACTCGCGGCGCCCGTCCCGGCGGTCGCGCAACTCACGCCGTATTGTGACACATCGATGAACTCGCGCGGATGCTCGATCCGCAGGCCCATCGCGAAGGGCTTCGTCCCGATCTCCACACCGCGCCTCAGCAGCGTAGACAATGTGTCACGAGCGCTGTGCCCGAGAGCCAGCACGGCGACATCGGCCGGGAGTCGCTCCCCTCCCGCCAGGCGCAGCGCCGCGAGGCCCTGCGCATCGAACTCGAAGTCTTCAACTCTGGTCAGGAACCGGAACTCGGCGCCCGCGCCCCGCAGCTCCCTGCGCATCCGCGTCGTCAACCGTCGAACGCCGTTGGTGCCCACGTGCGGAAGGTGGCTGTAGGTCACTTCCTCGAGCGCGCCGCAGTGGACCAGGTACCGGTGAACGAACCGCGTGAACCAGTTGACGCTCCGGCTGGTGAGCTTTCCGTCGGAAAACGTCCCCGCCCCGCCCTCGCCGAACTGCACGTTGGATTCGGGATCCAAGGTGCCGGTTTTCCAGCTTCGCAGCACATCCGCGTTGCGCTCCGCGATCCGCGCGCCCCGCTCCAGCACCAGGGGCCGGTAGCCCTGTACCACAAGTCCGAGCGCTGCGAACAGGCCCGCCGGTCCCGCGCCGACGACGACCGGCCGCTCGCGCGGCGCAGGCAGCTCCGGCAGTCGCGGTTTCTCAGGCGCGCTGTATTCACCGATTCCCCGGATCCCCGCGGGCAACTGGCCCGGATCGAGTTCGAAGACCAGCGACCAGACGACCCGCAGGCGTGGTTTCCTGCGCGCGTCGAGCGAGCGGCGTATCACGCGGACCCGGCCCAGTTCCTCCTGCGGCACGGAGAGCGTTCGCGCAAGCAGCTCCCGCGGCGAGCGCTCGTCGTCAAGGCTTGTGACCAGGTCGTTGATCCTGTATCGCTTACGTCGCATTCTTCCGGATCGATTGAATCACATCGGTAGCGGTCCGGCATTCGCGGCCTCAGCCCCGGCCGGCGCGCTCCATGCTGCCCGAAAAACGTACTTTGCGGTTGCGGAACATACCATCAGGCGGAGCAAGCGATGCACGCGGTCAGCAGGATAATCGAAGAACTGGTTTCCATCGGCAGCCCCTCCGGCTACACGGAGGAGGTGATCTCGCACGTGGAGAAGCGTCTCACCGCCGCCGGGATAACCTGCCGCACTACCAACAAGGGCGCCCTGATCGCCTGCAACCACGAGTCGCCCGAACTCGCCCTGGCTGCGCACGTGGACACGCTGGGCGCCATGGTCTCCGGGCTCCTGGATTCGGGCCGACTGCGCATCGCCAGGCTGGGCAGCTGGCCCCTGAATTCCTTCGAGGGGGAGTATCTGACTCTTGTGACACATTCCGGCGATCGACATCGCGGCACCCTGCTGCTGGACAATCCGGCGGCCCATGTCAATCCCAAGATCGGGGAGACGAAGCGCAGTCTGTCCAACATGCACGTGCGCCTGGACGTGGAGGCCGAATCCGTGGAGCACCTGCGCGACCTGGGTGTCGAGATCGGCGACGTGATCCTTTTCGACCCGCGCTTCGAGCACACGGACAGCGGATTCGTCCGCTCGCGGTTTCTGGACGACAAGGCGGGCAGCGCCTGCCTGATCCACATCTGCGAGAGCTTGAGGGAGCGCCTGTCCGAATTGCCGGTGGCCTTCTTCTTCTCGAATTTCGAGGAAGTCGGCCACGGCGCCGCGGCCGGCCTGCCCTCGAGCTTGACGGAGTTGCTGGCCGTCGATATGGGCGTCGTCGGCGGCGACACCGGCGGAGATGAGTATCACGTAAGCATCTGCGCCAAGGATTCCGGCGGTCCCTACGACTACCGGCTGCGCAAGGAGCTGGTCGAGCTGGCGCGGAAGCACGAAATCGCCCACAAAGTGGATGTGTTCCCCTACTACCGCAGCGATGGAACTACCGCCCTGAGCGCAGGCTGGGAACTACGCGTGGGTCTCGTGGGTCCCGGAATCAACGCCTCGCACGGGGTGGAGCGGACCCATGAGAAGGCCCTCCAGGCCACCTGCGATCTGCTGTCCGCTTTGGTCAGGGAACGGTACCTGTAACACCTGCACTGCATGTTCCATGCCGGGCATGGCGGGTTGAGCACACTGTAAACCACCGGACCTTCAACCGTGCACAGGCAGACTTCTCAGGGATGCATGATGCGCCATCCCCGGGGCGGCACGTCCATGCTCAGAATCCTGCCGCTCAGCGGATCGCGCACCTTGACGCTTCTGGGTGAGCGTCCGCGGTTCAGCGCAACCAGGCTGCGCGACAGCTTGCCCGCGCCGTCTTCGGCCGAGCGGAGCCAGGCCACGGTGTCCTCGCCCTCGTGCAGCAGCAGGAAATCGCCCCGGCGCAACTCGGGCCGCTCCCTGCGCATTCCGACCAGCTCCCTCACGCGACGCAGGAGCTTCCCTTCATCCGCCGTCAACTGCGGGCCGAAGCGCATCATCCGGCGGTTGTCCGGATCACCCGCTCCCGTCATTCCGATCTCGTCTCCGTAATACAGGAACGGAATCCCGGGAATGGTCAGCATGTAGCACAAATACAGCTCCACCGCGTCATACGAGCTGCTGGAAGAGACCGCGGGCGCGTCCCGCCAGGCCCGTTCGGCCGTGTTGTCCACGTCGAGCACCAGGTCGCCGTCCGCGAAGGCCATGTACCGCGCCTTGTCGTGGCTGTCCATCAGGTTGCCCATCAGATGATTGCGGCCGTAATACTCGAGGTTGCGCTCCAGCAGCAAGCCCAACCGGCCGAAGGGGGCGCCCTCGTCCAGGAACAGCCGGCGCACGGGATGGAAGAGATTGAAGTTGAACTGGGCGTCCAGGACCCCGGGGCCGACATAGGAGGCGATCAGCTCGTCGCTGCCGAAGGTCTCGCCGATCTGGTACAGGGATCTTTCCGCCGCAGGTCCTTCCCTGAGTTTCTCCGTCAGTCGCTTCCAGAAACGACGCGGCACGTGCTTGACCGCATCGTGTCGAAAGCCGTCCAGGTCGAAGCGACGGATCCACCACAGCGCGTCGTCGGTGGCCTCCTCGAGGGCGGCGTCCGATCCGCTGTAGTCCACATCCGGCATGTAGGGCTCGAACCAGGTGGTCAACCGGTGCGAATCCCAGCGCCTGAGGTTCAGGCTGCCGTCGGGCAGCTCCAGCTCGGTGAACCAGTCCGGATGCTCGCGGACCCAGGGGTGCTCGCGGTGCACGTGGTTGACCACCAGGTCGAGGATCACCCGGATCCCGCGGGCGTGCGCTGCTTCCACCAGTCGCCGGAACTGGTCCTCCGTGCCGAAACGCGGATCCAGTTCCCTCGATTCCACGGGCCAGTATCCATGATACCCGGTGTACCAGCGGTGTGGTTCGGGGTATTCGCGCCAGGCCTTGTCGGTGCTGCGGTTGAGCGGGTAGATCCAGACGGCGTTGATTCCCAGGCTGTCTAAGTAGCCCTCCTCCATCGCCTGCAGGATCCCCGCCAGGTCCCCGCCCCGCCAGTTGGCCTGGTCCTCGAGCTCGGGATGGATCACAGGGCGGTCGTTTGCAGGATCTCCGTTCCGGAAGCGGTCCGGCATCAGGGCGTAGAAAACGGCGTCTTCCCAGCGGAAGGCCTCGTCGAGGAATACGGTCTGCAGCGGAGTGGGATGTCCACCGACGACGGCACAGACCCTCAACAGGTCCGCGGGACCGCCGGGTGCCGGAATCCCGGCGTCCGCTCCCTCGAGGGGACGGGGCATGTGCACGGTCAGAGTATCACCCGACCAGCCCAGGAATTCATCGGCGATCCTCCGGTTGCCCTGCAGGGCCATCACGTCCACATCTTCCGGAACCCGGACCTTCTGCGGCACAGACCGCCCCTCCTCGAAGCGGCGCAGCAGGAAACGGACCCGCGCGCCCTCCCGGCCAAGGCGCAGGAGCAGCGGCCGATCGCCGCCCGGAGGGGAAATCCTCAGCAGTGAATTCCATCCGCCGAATCCATTGCCCACAGAATCGGGATTCGACGGATCTCGCAGCTCCGATTCTCCCGCCTTGATCAGATATTCGTGATCGCCCGGATCCATCAGCACCTCGATCTCGTACACGCCGGGCGCCTTCTCGATGAAGGCGTGCGATTCGCGGTTCCAGCTGTTGAAGGAACCGAAGAGCCGCACATCCCGCCTGCCGGGCGTATCACGATACTCGAAGCGCACAGGTCGTTTGGCCGAAGTCCGGCAGAAGATGTCGCCCGCGCCGGTTTCAAGGACGCCCCAGGGCAGCGGAGTCCAGGCGGTGATCCGCAGCGATCGACGGTCACGGTCGATTTCACAGCGGAGTTCCGCCGGCCGGCGCTTGATTTCCACGCCCACGAGATCCTCGCCCAGGCCAAGGTCCGCGGCATCGAGAGCCAGGGTCGCGCCCAAGTCCAGGGTCAGCACTGGAGTCCGGCCGTCGTGGCACAGAGCTCCATCCGAACCCAGCAGGACGAAGAACAGCAGGAAGATTCCGGTATTGCGCATCCGATCACCTGTGATACTTAGGCCCGAGTTGAAACGGTGCGGCCGCCCGGCCGTGATCGATCCCAAGGCGCCGCTGCATGCAATGTATGCTGTTCGGAGGTGGATGAAAACGCCGGTTGAGCCCCTGCGGACTGCTAATCACCCGTTGAGTATAAAAAGGGTCCTTCGCAGAGGACCCTTACCCGAAATTGAGCCTTATCAGGAGAAACCACACAAACGCGTATTCACAACCTCACTCCGTGCCAGCGTGCGTCTGCAAGGTCGACGGCTACCCCTGCACCTGGCATGCCAGAATGTGCAGGCTGAGTATACCGCTGGAAAAACAGCACCTTCGGCATGCAGAGGGCCGGAACCTCCCGCGCTCGCCGCCGGTTGCCCTGGGCCGAAATCGTTCATATCGTCCGGATTAGGGCCTGTTCCCACTCTCTCGTGCGCCGCGCCGGAGGCCATTTTTTTGCAGGCCAAGGCGCCGTAAGAACGGCGTTCGCGCCGTGAACGCCGTGTAGTTTGTCTACACAAGTGAACGGCAACGCAGGATTGCGGAAAAAGGGTCCCGGCCCTTCGGGTTGCGCCTGAAATCGCGCCATGCGGTGTTGCGCAACGTACGCGAGAGTGTGAACAGGCCCTAGTCGAGATCCGCCGCTAGTGGACCTTCAGGATCCGGAGCCCGCATGCTACATTTTTCGTTCGCCGGACGCCGGACTACTGCGAGGAAGATCAAGATGAGCGCAACGTACCGCATTCAGCGCCTGCTTAAGGCTGCCGACCTGGTCGGCAGCCGGGTTGTAACACAGGGCTGGATCCGTACCAACCGGTCCGGCAAGTCGGTCAGCTTCATCGAACTCAACGACGGCTCCTGCCTGGCCGGCATTCAAGTGGTCTACGGCGCCGAGAGCATCGACAACCATGCGGAGGTCAGCCGCCTGCTCACCGGGTCCTGCGTGGAGATCGGCGGGTCGCTGGTGAAAAGCCAGGGCCGTGGCCAGACCGTGGAGATCCAGGCGGAGGAGATCCGCATCGTCGGCGCCTGCGACACCGAGTACCCGCTGCAGAAGAAACGGCACAGTTTCGAGTTCCTGCGCGGCATTGCCCACCTGAGGGCCCGCACGAATACTTTCGGCGCCGTCTTCCGCGTCCGCAACCGCGTGTCTTATGCGGTGCACCGCTTCTTCAACGAACGCGGCTTCGTCTGGATACACACCCCGATCATCACCGGCAGCGACTGCGAAGGCGCCGGGGAAATGTTCCGCGTCACCTGCCTGGATCCCCTGTCGCCGCCGACCGGGGATGACGGCCGGGTGGATTTCTCGCGCGACTTCTTCGGCCGCTCGACGAACCTGACGGTCAGCGGCCAGTTGACAGGGGAGATGTTCGCGCTGGCCCTGGGCTTGATCTACACCTTCGGTCCCACCTTCCGCGCCGAGAATTCGAACACCACGCGCCACGCCAGCGAGTTCTGGATGATCGAACCGGAAATGGCCTTCTACGACCTGGCGGACGACTGCCGGCTGGCCCAGGATTTCATCCGCTACATCATCCGCGACGTGCTCGACAACTGCGGCGAGGACGTGGACTTCTTCGACCGCTGGATCCGCAAGGGTCTGCGGGAGCGGCTGGAACACGTGGCGGCGAGCGAGTTCGAGTCCATGTCCTACGACGAGGCGACCAGGATCCTCCAGGCTTCCGGCGAGCGCTTCGAGTTCCCGGTCCGCTGGGGCGCCGAGCTGCAGACGGAGCACGAGCGCTGGCTGACGGAAAAGCACGTGGGCAAGCCGCTGTTCATCGTGGACTATCCAAAGGAAGCCAAGGCCTTCTACATGCGGCAGAACGACGACGGGCGGACCGTGGCCGCGATGGACCTGCTGGTGGCGGGCGTGGGCGAGATCATCGGCGGAAGCCAGCGGGAGGAGCGGCACGATCTCCTCAGGGAGCGCATCCGCGAAATGGGCCTGCCCGTAGAGAACTACTGGTGGTACCTCGAGAGCCGGCGCTTCGGCACCGCGCCGCACTCCGGCTTCGGCCTGGGTTTCGAGCGGACCATCATGTACATCACCGGGATGGAGAACATCAGGGACGTGATACCGTTCCCGAGAACGCCCGGTAACTGCGAATTCTGAGTTTGGACCACGTCGCCCGGTGTCACACATCGACCGCCGCGGCAGCCAACTAACGAGAGCCGCTGCATGATCGACAAGGAAACCCTGCGCGCGCAGCTTGAATACACGCTGGACGAGGCGCGACTCGATCTGCCTGGCGTGCCGCAGCGAGGCAAGGTGCGCGAAGCCTGGTCCCGCGAAGGCCGGCGGCTGATCGTGACCACCGACCGCGTGAGCGCTTTCGACCGCGTGCTGACCACCATCCCCTTCAAGGGCCAGGTACTCAACCAGCTCGCCATCTTCTGGTTCGAGCACACCGGCGACATCGTTCCCAATCACCTGGTATCACAGCCCGATCCCAACGCGGTGGTTGTGCGGGACCTGGAACCGATCATGGTCGAGTTGGTCGTCCGGGGATATCTCACAGGAATGTCCAGCACCAGCGCCTGGACCCACTACGCGCGCGGCGAGCGGGAGTTCTGCGGCAACCGGCTGCCGGAAGGCATGAGCAAGGACCAGCGCTTCGCGGCCCCGATCGTGACCCCTTCCACCAAGGCCGAACTCGGCGGGCACGATGAAAGCGTCTCCCCCGCTGAGATCGTCGAGCGCGGCATCGTATCACGCGACCTGATGGACCGACTGCAGCAGGTCGGCCTGGCCCTGTTCCGTCGCGGCACGGAGACAGCCGGTCGCCAGGGAGTCATCCTGGTGGACACCAAGTACGAGTTCGGCCTGAGCGGCGACGAGCTGGTGCTGATGGACGAGATCCACACTCCCGATTCGAGCCGCTTCTGGTACGCGGACGACTACCGGGACCGCTTCGAGCGGGGAGAGGAGCAGCGCAGGATCGACAAGGATTACATCCGCGGCTGGCTGGCCGAGCGCGGCTTCACCGGGGAAGGCGAAGTTCCGCGGATCCCGGACGACGTACGCATCGAAGCGGCGCGCAGGTACATCGAAGCCTACGAGGCGATCACCGGCAGAGCCTTCGAAGCGGCGCCGGGACCGGTGCTCGAACGCCTGCGAGGAAACATTAGCGACTACTGACCGCGAATCTCGCCGACCGCCTGAGCAAGGGCATCCACGGCCCGGTCCATCTCCTCAGGCGTGTTGCCGTGCCCCACCGAAAACCGCACCGTCGAGAGCATTCTCTTAAGATCGAAGCCCATCGCCTCGAGTACGTGCGAAGGCAGCGCCTGGTCCGCGTGGCAGGCCGCCCCCGCGGAAGCCGCCACGCCCGGACAGCGGCCCAGCAAATCGTCCACGCGGACGCCTTCGAAGGACACGCTGGCCGTGTTGACCAGGCGGTTCTCGCGCGGACCGTTGAAGCGAACTCCTTTGATGGACCGGAGCAGGTTGTCCTCGAAACGGTCGCGCAGCTTGCGATAGGTCTCACGGATGGAGTCGCCCTGCTCCTCGAAGCGGCGGGAGGCGGCACCCAGGCCGACGATCTCGAGCACATTCTCCGTTCCGGGCCGCAGGCCGCGTTCATGCCCCGCCCCGAACATCAGCGGCGGCAGCTCGACGCCGCTGCGCACGTACAGCGCGCCCACGCCCTTGGGGGCGTTCAGCTTGTGCCCGGCCACGGTCAGCAGGTCGACGCCCAGTTCGTCCACCTTGACCGGGCATTTGCCCACCGCCTGGGCTGCGTCCGTGTGCACGAGGATGTCCCGTTCACGGGCGGCAGCGGCGATCTCGCGCAGCGGCTGCAGGGTGCCCACCTCGTTGTTGGCCAGCATCACGGTCACCAGGAAGGTTTCGTCGCGAAGGGCGGCCGTGGCGTCCGCGGGATCGAGACGCCCCTCCCCGTCCACCGGCAGCATCGTCAGCTCGAAGCCCAGGCCCTGCAGGTGGCGGCACACTTCGAGCACCGCCGGATGCTCGATGGCGCTGGTGACGATGTGCCCCCGGCCGAAGCGCCGGGCCAGACCCTGGATCACCATGTTATTGGATTCGGTTCCCCCGCCGGTGAAATAGAGTTCGATGGGGTGGCAACCCAGCAGCCGCGCCGTTTCCCGGCGCGCCCGCTCGACGGCGTCCCGGCAACGAACGCCGAAAGCGTGGCCGCTGGTGGGATTGCCCGTTCCCCCTTCCAGCCAGGGCAGCATGGCCTGTATCACCTCTTTGGGCAGCGGGCTCGATGCGTTGTGGTCCAGATAAATCGCGTCCATGCGCCTTCCCTTTCCTTGACCGCCAGAAATTTACAATGATAGATGCGATGGAGTCCTCGCGCGCTATCGACACCACGGCGGGCCGTGCAACTCCACTACGGGTATCACATGCGCTTCGACATCGCCGAGATCCAGGAACAGCTTCGTTATCAGGCGCTGGACGGCTGGCTGCTCTACCTCTTACGCGGGCAGAATCCGACGGCCGTTGAGATCCTGGGGCTCCCCCGCGACGTGTTGCGCACCCGGCGCTGCTTTTACTGGATCCCGCGGGAGGGCGCGCCGGTCAAGCTGCTGCACCGCATCGAGCCGGCGTCCCTGGACGGACTGCCCGGCGAGGAGCGCTTCTACCTGAGTTACCGCAGCCTGGAATCGAGCCTGGACGAGCTGCTCCGCGGCTCCGCCGAGATCGCCATGGAATACAGTCCCCGCTGCGCCATTCCGACAGTCTCGCTGGTGGACGGTGGAACGCTCGAGCTGGTCCGCGACTGCGGGGTGCGCATCGCCTCCAGCGCGGACCTGGTGCAGGCCTTCCAGGCCCGTCTCACGCGCGACCAGGTGATCAGCCACCTGGAAGCGGCGGCGGTCTGCCGTGATACAGCCCGGGAGGTCTTCCACGAGGTTGAGCGCCGGCTGCGGGCCGGCGAAACCGTGCGTGAGACCGAGATCCGGCGCTTCATCCTCGACCGTTTCGCGAGCGCGGGCCTGCGCACGGCCCACCCGCCCATCGTGGCCGGTGGCGCGCACTCGGGAAATCCGCATTACGCGCCGGGAGGTCCGGAGGACCTCATCACGCCCGGCCAGGTCCTGCTGGTCGACCTCTGGGCCAAGTGCGAGACAGAGGGAGCGGTCTACGCCGACCAGACCTGGATGGGCTACACCGGCCGGGAGGCGCCCCCGCCGATTCAAAGGGCCTGGCAGCTTGTGCGGGACGCGCGCCGCGCGAGCTGGCGACTGATCAGTGAACGATACGCCGCGGGAGATCCGGTCTGCGGCTGGGAGGCGGACGACTGCGCGCGGGGGATCATCGAGGGTGCCGGCCTGGGCGAGCACTTCATTCATCGTACAGGACACAGCATCGGCGAGGAGGACCACGGCGGCGGCGCCAACCTGGACAACCTGGAAACCAGGGAGCTGCGCCGCCTGATTCCCGGAACACTCTTCTCCATCGAGCCCGGCCTGTATTTCGACGACTTCGGCGTGCGCAGCGAATTCAACGTCCTGATCAGCCTGGAGGGCGAGGTCCTGGTAGCCGAGGGCACGGACCAGCAGGACCTGTTCCTCTGGGAAGCCAGTTGAACGACAGTCGGGCCACAACCGGAAAGCAACATGTTCAGATCACTGGAAGAAATGCACGAGGCCCTGGAGAGCCGCTTTCGCCTGAACGCGGACCAGGTCCTTGAAGTCCTGAGACCCCCGGAGCTCTGCAGCGGCATCATGGACGCGCTGGCGCGGAACGCCGTGTTCAACGAGAATCCCACCATCCGGACCCACCTGCGGCGGGTGGTCCGCAGCGCCGCCCGGCAGCTCGGAATTCGTAGCCGTTCGTTGAAGGGCCTGCATGAACATCTCTGGGGCGGCAAGTTCCAGGGGCAAGCACTGACCGTGATCCGACTCGGTGGACCCTGCTACGACCTGGCTCGCTGTGTTTTTCGCGCCGCTCTCGCCGAGGAGACGGCGGGAATCGTCTTCGAGAAGCCCCGCAGCGGGCAGAGTCTCTGGGAGTTCTCGGCCCTGATCCTCGCCGCCGCCCTGCGGGAGGCATGGAGGGGTCCGGTCTTCCTGCGATCCACCATCGGCTTCAAGGCGGCGGAGCAGGTGTCGAGCGCCCCGGAGCTGGAAGGTCTCGAGGATGCCATCGAATTGTCGCTGGCCGCCGGATTCCGCAACATAGAATTCCTGCTCGCCGGGGAGCGCTCCGCAGGTCCACCGTGGCCCGCCCGGATCGATGCGCTGCTGGGCCTGCTTTCCTTCATGCGGAAACAGAGTACCGGGCGCGAGACGACTGCAAGCCTTCGCCTGCCCGGGCGGGCGGATCCCGAATCAATGCCGGCCGTACTTGACTTGCTGAAATCCCTCAGCGAACAGATGAGCTCTCCGGCGGGTCTGCCCGCGCTGCTGGCGGCGCCGGGAGCGCTCATCAACCGGGCCGATCCGCATCTCATGCAGAGCCTGGAGGAATGCGGCATCCGGAGCTTATCCCTATCCGGCGAGGAGGAGGATCTGAACCTGCTGCCGCGTCCGCAGGGCGAAGCACAAGAGACAAGGCCCGAAATCGAGAGGCGGCGGCAGCTTCCGGTGGTCGAATTCAGGCCGCGACTGGGCCTTGCCGAGAGGCTTGTAACCGACGAGGAGTTTCCCGCCGACCGCCGTCGGGAGATTCTCCGCTGGGCAGAAGCGACCTGGGAAGGAGTCCAGCCCGGCGAACCGAAACCCGCGGAATCGGAGCTGCTGCACGCCTGCGAAATCGAATGCATGCTGAAGTTCGAACGCGAGTTGTGGAACCTGGATCGACTTCGACACTTCAATCGGAACTTCGAAGAAGATCTTCGCCGGATCTTCCGGCGCACGGGCTCCAGCGGCAACCGCCAGGTACTGGAAGAATTCTTCGCCTGAGCCGCGTCCGTCAGGCACTTAATAACAGTAGCCGTGGTGCCTGCGCAGGTGCCGTTCCACGGGCCGCGGAGGCCGCGGTGGGTGACGGGCCGGGGGCGGTGGACGAAATGCCCCCGGGCGGCGTGCGTCGCAGTGTCCGGGTCCCCTGGCCCGCTCGCGAAGTCCCTGTGGTCTCGCGGCTCTCAGCCGGTGCTTGTGCCGGTCGAAGATCCGCTTCTGCCGATCATCGAGCAGCTGCCTGATTTCCATGCTCAGGACCAGTTCCTGTTTGAGCAGATCGGCGCGGGCCCGACTCAGCTGGTCCACCTTCCGTTCAAGGTCGCGGGTGCTGCATTCCCCGCGCACCAGCCGTCTCAGGCCGATTTCCTGCTTTTCCAACTCCGCTCGCGATTCCACGCGTCGAATCTCCGCGGTCTCCAGCAGACCGCGAATCTCCAGGCGCTGCTCTTCCGTCAGGGCCAGGCGCGGATCGCGCATCAACCGCGCTGCAACAGAGGTGGAACGAGCCTGGACCTGAGTGGCGACGGCGGCCATCAGAACGGCGAGGGCGATCACTTGAATTCTCATGCTTTCCTCCACGGTCTTTTCTGAAGACATGACTTGAACACCCAGGAACAACGCCGGGGCCGCCCGGATATTGCTCTTGAACGGTCTATCCTGGAAGCTAGAATCACCTGCAGGGTCTGTCGATATACTTTCTGGTCCATACTACATTGTGTGATTACGGAATTTGAAGCGCAGGAGGTCTATCGACCCACAGCTGGCGGCGGAACCAGATCCCTTTTTTCTTTCATGTGCAGACAGAGGTCGCAGGCGGGCGATGATCGCGCCTGGTGGATGAGTTCGCTCTATCCCATCCTGGACCCCCGAATTAGAACGAGCTCAGAGCACTACTTGCATCCGAAAAGGCGACAGTCCCTGCCCGGCTTCCTGCTGCTGATCCGGCTGATATTCCTCGTCGGCTGGCTGCTGACCACCGGCGGGGTCCTCGGTTCAGAGGACCTGGACTCGCATTGCACCTTCCAGGGTCCCACCGGTGAGCTGCGCACGGATCCGCTGTTCGGCGAGCTCGCCGCCTGGTCGAATCCCGAATTCCGCCTGGGCTCCGGACCTCGGGAAAGTCTCCTCTCCGTGGTCATCGACACCACCGAATCCAGCCTGGTCTTCCAGATCGAGCACGCGGACGGCAGCGTCCTGGCCACTCGCGTGCTGGACCGGGAAAGCTATCTCGAATACAGGCTCAGCCGCGCCAATCCCAAGGCGCTGCGCGAAGCCCTGGTGGCTTCGGTCGGGAGCCGTCACGGAGGCGGGGACGGCCACATCGAAATCGACATCCCCTTCAAGGTGAAGAGCCAGACATTCCGGCGCATTTTCGGCAGCGGCCGCATCGGGCTCAACGTGACGGGCAACATCAACCTGAGCGGCACCTACCACACGGAAAAGCGCGAATCCGAGTCCGCCAGCGTGATGAACGACAACCGCAACGATTTCCGCCTGGAACAGACCCAGCAATTCCAGGTGGTGGGCAAGATCGGCGAGAAGGTGGACGTCCACATCGACCAGGATACGGAACGCAGCTTCGACTTCGAGAACAACCTGTCCATCACCTACACCGGCGAGGCGGAAGAGATCATCGAGAAGATCGAAGCCGGCAACATCGCCCTGTCGCTGCCCAGCACGAAGTACGTGCAGTTCTCCGATCGCAGCAGCGGACTCTTCGGCCTGAAGATGGTCACGCGCTTTGGGCCGCTGCGCCTGACAGGTGTCGCATCCAGCGAGAAGAACGAATCCAAGCAGCAGACCTTCGAGGGCGGGTCCTCCACCAGCAGCATCGAGCTTGGACCGGGAGAATGGGTGCCCAAGATCTTCTTCGTCAACGAGTATTACCGGCACCAGTACCGGATCTACGATCAGAACATGGATCATCTGCTCGGGCCGCGGATCATCAGTTTCGACCTCTATGTCTTCGAAACGGACCGTACCGCCAGCCCTCCCGGAGTCTTCCTGTTCAGTCCCCAGCTGGAGGCCGAATTCCACGAGCAACCCTACGAGGTTCGCCGGATCAGCTGGATCGAGGGGGAATCCCAGGAGTTCTGGCTGGATCCGGACCTGGGAACCGTTCGCCTGATGCGGCCGGTCAGGGACAACGAGTTCATCGCCATGGCATACGAGGTGGACCGGCCGGATTACTTCGCAAGCTGGACCCAGCAGACGGGCAGGGGTATTTTCACGGGTAACATGGCCGCCCAGGACGGCGATTCGGCGGTGGTGCTGGTTCCGGAGAATTTCGGCCATACCACCCAGCCCTACTGGGACCTGATGCTCAAGAACGTCTACCTGGCCGCCAACATCGACGTGGACCCCAACGAATTCGGCCTTGAGATCGTCGAGAACGTCTCGGGATCCACCGGGCGCACGGCCCAGGACGGCGTCAACTACCTCTCCATTTTCCACCTCGACGTGCGCAACAACGCGCAGAGCAGTCCCGGCAGCGACCAGAAAGTGGACGCCCAGTGGCTGGATCCCCGCACGGGCGAACTCTGGTTTCCCAGTCCATACCCCTTCGGCGATCGCCCCGACGGCGCGGTAATGCAGTCTCACCCCGACTCCACCGCAACGCTGACCGATCCCCAGACGGGGCAGACGGTATCCTACACGGGCTACTACCTGGCGCCGAACGTGGGCCAGGGCCAGGCGGGGCCCAACGACTTCGTGCCCTTCGGCGGGGCCGCGGAAATGGACACCCTCTACGACCTGCGCGGCCGGGACGACATCCTCTGGCTCGAGAAGAATTCCCTGTTCAGCATCGAGTCGGAAGCCCGGATGGGCGCCGACGTGATCCACCTCGGCTGGAACGTGACCAACGTCAAGGTGACGGCCAACGGACGCCCACTGATTGAAGGCACCGATTACCAGTTGGACGAACTGGCGGGCATCATCAACATCATCAACACCGCGTATACCCGGCCTGATCAGAACATCGTCGTCACTTACGAAACGCCGCAGCTCTTCCAGCTTCGAAAAAAGACCTTCGCGGGAGTGACCGCCGACCTGGCCCTGTGGGAAAACAGCAAGCTGGGCGCGGCGGCCATCTACTTCAACGAAGAGACGGCCGAGCGGAAGATCCGCCTGGGCAACGAACCCATCAAGAACGTGGTCCTCGACCTGAACGGCGAGTTCCACTTCAAGCCCAAACTGATGACCGACATGATGGACGCGCTGCCCTTCATCGAGGCGGACGAGCCCTCGAAGATCGACGTCCAGACCGAGTACGCGGTTGTGCTGCCCGACCCCAATCCGGCCAACAACCCGGCCACCGGGGACGACAACGGCGTGGCCTACGTGGATGATTTCGAATCATCCAAGCAGGAGATCCCGATTCCCCTGGGGCACACGCAGTGGTTCCTCTCGTCGCAGCCCGAGGGCGAGGTGCTCGGCTACCCCGGCCGGATGGGCTGGTACAATCCCCGCGACCGGGTGCCCGCACGCACCATCTGGCCAGATTACGAGGAGAGCTCGAAGGAGGGGGCGCAGAACGACATCCGCATCTTCCGGATGCAGTTCCAGCCCTTCCTGCTGGCCAGCCAGACGGAGAGCGGCAGCGACACGAACCTGGTGGGCGAGCCGACCATGCGCGCGCGCAGCTGGGCCGGTGCGTATCACGACTTCCGCGGAGCCTACGGCGATCTCTCCGAGAAGAAGTTCCTCGAGCTGACCCTCCACCCGCTGGGGGATCTGACGGGGTACCTGCACATCGACCTGGGCGTGATTTCCGAAGACACCATTCCCAATCAGCAACTGGACACGGAAGACGCCAACAACGACGGCACCCTGCAGTCCAGCGAGGACGTGGGCCTGGACCTGAGGGTGGGAGCCGATCCGCCCTGGCCCCTGCCGGACGAGCTCTTCGGCTGGAGCGGCAGTGAGGAAGAAATGGTGGAAGAGTTCGGCGAGGCCTACGGTTTCGACATCGGCAACGCTTTCGACTTCTGGGATATCAACGGCAACAGCGCCAAGGACGGTTTCGAGCCCTGGTCCTGGGACAACTGGGTGCGCGTCGAATCCGGCGACCAGCCGATCGACAACTCACACGGCTGGGAAGGCAACGAGGAGGACGCAGACCAGCTCTATCCGGACACGGAGGATCGCAACGGCAACCGGACCATCGATCTCAGCAACGATTATTTCTCGTTCAGGATCCCGCTGAATCCCGCCGACCCCGAGTATTCGCGCTACGTCTTCACCAGCGACCGGACGGACTGGATCTTCGTGCGCATCCCGCTCAAGGACGACGCGCGGATCGAGGTGGGCAACCCGCAGCTCTCGGTGGTCAACGGCGTGCGCCTCTGGTTCACGGGTTTCGACGGGCCCCTGGACTTTGAGCTGGCCGAGTTCAACATCGTCGGCAACGAGTGGCGCGAGGCGATCATCGCCAACAGCGACACTTCGTATCACGAGATCAGCGTGCTCAACAACTTCGACAATCCGGACAACTACTACAGCCCGCCAGGGGTCGAGGGGCAGAAGGACTTCATCACCGGCATCAAGTCCCGCGAGCAGAGCCTGGTGATCGAGCTGGAGGACCTGCCTTTCGGCTCCACGGCCTGGTCGCGGAAGCAGTTCGCCTCTCCAGCCAGTTTCACGGAATACCGCGAGCTGAAGATGTTCATCCACGGCGGGGCCTTCGAGCGCGACGTGGTCGACAGCGTCTTCTTCAACCAGCAGTACGGCGCGGACAAGATCGAGATGCTCTTCCGCATCCAGTCCACGGAAAGCGATTTCTACGAGTACTCCAAGTTCATCCGGGGTGGCTGGGCGAGCGAAAACAACGTGCGCATCATCCTCGAGGAGATCACGGGAATCGAAGCCTTCGCCGGCGCCCGCCGCGAGCAGGAGGAACCGGGCAAGCCGATCCTGCTCTCGGACGGCGGCCAGGTCCGCGTAGAGGGCAATCCGTCCATCAACCAGGTGCGCGCCCTCCTGCTGGGTCTGAAGAACCACGGAAGCCAGCCCGCGGCGACGCAGGTCTGGTTCAACGAGCTGCGCGTCTCCGACGTCAAGAAGGAGATCGGCAGGGCCTTCCGCACCCAGCTGGGCGCCGCATTCTCGGATGTCCTGAGCCTCAACGCGGGCTTCGAACAGGTGGACGCCGAGTATCACAACGTCAAGCAGCGGACGCAGCACAGCGGCAGGCAGGAATTCAAGCGCAACTTCTCGTTCTCGGGGCGCACGGACCTGGGCCGGCTGTTTCCTCCCGCCTGGGGCGTGCAGGCCAACCTGTCCGCCGATGTCGGAAGGAACTTCAACCTGCCCAAGTATTACCCCAACGACGACCAGGAGGTCGACCGCAAGGACCACCCGGAATGGGTGGAGACCGTGTCACACAGCAGGGGCGCCACCCTCTCGCTGAAAAAACGCGATTCGAAGCACTGGCTGGCCAGGAATCTCGTGGACCGCAGTTCTCTCGACTACAGCATCTCTGAGCTGACGGGACGCAGCAAGACCGTGGCCGGAGACACCCTGGTGAAACAGAAATTCACCGGAAACTACAACAGCACCTTCACCTGGGAGCATAAGCTGCGGCCCTTCGGGCTGCTGGCGAACTGGCCGATCGTGGGCCGAGCGGCCGACTTCGAGCTGGCATACTTTCCCAAGAACCTCAGCTTCGGCGGCCAGGCCACGCGCGAATTGAAGGACAAGCTGGATCGCAACGGCACCGAGTTGCACACGCAGGTGTATTCCCTGTCGAGGAACTGGCGCACGAGTTTTCAGCCGCACACCATCTTCAGCGCCTCCTTCGGGCGGAACTACAGCAACAACCTGCTTTTCGACAGGCGGCAGGCCGAGGACCCGCAGCGCGGCCCGCAGGGATCCGCCGAGGACAGCCTGAACTACGCCGAGTTCCTCGAGCGCCTGGAGCTCTGGCGCCTGCAGAAGGCTGGCTTCCACGACGGCGACTACTCCGTCACGCAGTCCGCCGATTTCACTTTCAAGCCCCGGCTGGTGGGCTGGCTGAACACCGACTTCACCTACAACACGCGCTATACCTGGCAGCGGGATCTCGCGGCGCCCGGCAAGGGCGTGTCCCTGAGCAACGACGGGCGTTTCCGGGCCGACCTTAAACTGCGCACCGGAGACATGCTGCAGGCCCTGCTGTTCTTGAGCGACACGGAACTCTCGGAAGCCAGGACGGAGCTCGCTGATCGGGCCGCCGAGCGCAAGGCCGAACGCGAGGAGCGCAGGGAACGCCGCCGCCGGGAGCGCGAGCAGCGCGACGCGCAGAAGGAGGACCGGGACGCGGGGGGTGACGGGGATCGCGAGGATGCGGGGCCGACCGGGGAGCCCGTGCCGCCCCTCGAACCGGGAGCGCTCGATACCCCGCCGGGACCCGTGGAAGGATCGCTCCCTGAGGCGCTTGACCAGCCGCCGGCGAGGAAGCGCGAGATTCCGCCTCAGGAACTCCCCGCGGAAGCCGCGCCAGGTGATACAACGGATGCCGAGGGTCCGGACGCAGCCCTTTCCGACAGCCTGGCCGCGGCGCTGGAGCAGGCGGCTTCCGTCTTCCGTGATACGGCCTTCGTGGACACGACGCTCGCCGTCCCCGAGGTGCCGGAGGCGCAGCCGCCGGACTCGATCCTCGCCGAGGGCGCGGAGGAGGCGCCGGCCGACACGGCGGCCGCTCCGGAAGAATCGCGCCGTGGTCCCTTCCGGGCGCTGGGCAGCTTGTTTCGAGGAGTCCGCCTCAGGGCGGGCCTCTTGTTCTCAGGACTGGAGGACCTCGGGATCACCTTCAACCGCACAGGCACGCACACCGACCCGGGCGCGGCGGTCTTCCCCTGGACGGGGATCTGGGAGCGCCACGCCGGGCTGGCCTACCAGCTCGCGCTGAGCAACGACCCGGGCATGGACACCCTGCGGATTTCCAACTACCAGTTCACCACCACGCGAAACTTCGGCTACGATTACTCCCTGAACACGAAGCTGAAGCTGGTCCCCGACGTGCCGGTCACCCTGCGCTACGATTACAATTTCAGCCAGAGCTTCACCAACCGGCGCGAGGCCAGCCGCAGCGAAGCGGAAACGGGCTGGTACGTCTTCGACAACGAATCTCTGCTGGGCAAGGGCAGCTTCGGCGAGGGAGACGGAGTGGGGGGCAATCCCAGGCTGCTGCCCCTGCCGGATTACCGCTTCTCCATCCCCGGTCTGGAGGAGCTGCCCATCGTAGGCAAGCTGGTCAAGCAGGCGGGTCTCAGCCACGACTACTCCGGGCGGCTGGAAACCGGCTATGCGCGCGGCGCATCGGAGCAGGGGATGTACCGTCGCAGTCTCAGCCTGACCAAGAGCTTCGCGCCCCTGGTAGGCGTCGACTATTCGCTGGAGAAGGGCTGGAGCGGGCAGATCAACTACAACGTCCGCCGCAACCTGAGTGTGCAGGATCCCGATTTCGAGGGCCGCAGCGTGAGCTACAGCGTGCGCCGGGAATGGAGCTTCTCGGCCAGCAAGACCCTGCGCAAGGGTTTCCGGATCCCCTGGATCCGCAAGCGTTTCGAGAACGACACCACCCTCAGACTGAACTATTCCAACTCGACCACCACCGAGGTGAATTCGATCACGGAACAGCAGGATGAAGGCGAGCAGACCCTGGTCTGGAACACCCCGCTCACGCCGCGGGACTGGCGCCTGAGCCTCAACGCGGACTTCAAGTTCTCGCGGAACGTGACCGGCGGCCTGGTCTGGGAATACGGAGTCCGCAGGTCGGGCGCGGCCAACGACCGGATCAGCTACACCGACTTCGGCGTGCACTGCACGATCCAGATCCGCAGCCGCTAGGATTCTCTCAAATGAACGAACGACATGTAACACGCGGAAATCGACCCCGGGGAAAGCACGCTCGCCCCCTCGGGAGTGTTCCGCTTAGGACGCGGCTGTTCTGCCTGCTGCTCGCGTGTTCCTGGTACGCTCCCGGCGCCCGCCCGGTGGCCGAGTTTTCGGGAGAGCGGGCCTACGCCCTGCTGGAGGAGTTCTGCGCCATCGGACCGCGGGTGCCCGGCAGCGCGGAGCACCGCCGCAGCCTCGACTGGCTCGTCGAACACCTGCGCGGGGTCGGTGACGAGGTGTACACCCAGTCCTTCGTCCACCATCCGGCTCCAGGGCACCCCCTGGCCCAGGCCGACACCACGCTGTGTCGCACGGGTCTGCGGATGTTCAACATCGTCTGCCGTTTCGATCCCCACCGCGGGAATCGCATCCTGCTGGCGGCGCACTGGGACTGCAGGCCCTTCTGCGACGCCGATCCCGACACCGCGCTGCGCCGCCTCCCGGTGCCGGGCGCCAACGACGCCGCCAGCGCCGTGGCCGTGCTGCTGGAGCTGGCGCGGATCATCTCCGCCGAGCCGCTGGCCCGGGGAGTAGACATCGTGCTCTTCGACGGCGAGGACTTCGGCCGTCAGGGCCACCTGGAGGAGTACCTGCTCGGATCGCGTCATTTCGCGGCCAATCTTCCGAGACCGGCTCCGCGGGCGGCCATTCTGCTGGACATGGTGGGAGACGCCGACCTGCGGCTGCCCATCGAGGCCATCAGCTGGCGGGCCGCGCCGGAGCTCTGCCGGGAGGTCTGGGAAACCGCCGAACTGCTGGGCCACCAGGACGTATTCGTCGACGAGATCGGCGCCGCGATCACCGACGACCACGTGCCGCTGCTCGCCGCGGGCATTCCGGCGATCGACATCATCGATTTCGACTTCCCGGAATGGCACACGACGCGGGACACGCCGGCGACCTGCGCTCCCCGATCGCTGCAGATCGTCGGGGAGGTCATGCTGGAGTACCTTCGCAACAGGCGTTGAGCGGCGCAAGACGAAGGAGGACCCGACGCTTCATGGCCACGCGAATCGTGATCCAGGTGGAGGAATGGGCGCGCGAGGCGCTGCTCAACCGGTCCTTCGAGCTGGGGGCTTCCGGGACGGAAGAGTCCGCGGAGGGACCGGTGGCCTGGTTCGACCCGGACCACGATCCCGGAGCGCTGCGCGCCGCCCTGAAGAGCTACGCCTCTTCGTTGAAGGAGCTCGATCCCGCGCGTACCCTGAACCTGCGCCTGTCCGTCGAGCAGGTGGAGGACCGGGACTGGAACGCGAAATGGAAGGAGGCCTGGAAGCCCCGAATGGTGGGCCGGCGCCTCTGCATCTGTCCGAGTTGGATCGAAGATCCCCTAGCAGGCGAGCGCCGGGTGCTGAGGATCGATCCGGGCAACGCCTTCGGGACCGGCAGCCATGAATCGACCCGCTTGCTGCTGGAGTGGCTGGAGGAAATTGACGACCTTGCGCAGGGGACGGTGCTGGACGCGGGCTGCGGGTCGGGCATCCTCGCCATCGCGGCCCTGATGCTGGGAGCGGAATTCGCCATGGGCGTCGACGTGGACCCCGATGCTGTGGCAGCGGCCCGACTGAACGCCCGCTCCAACGGATTCCGGCGGAACAGCTTCTTCCGGCGGGCCACACCGCGGATGCTCGGGCCGGAGTACGAGTTTCACCACGTGCTGGCGAACATCCAGCGGTCGGTGATCGAGGAGTTCTTCGCGGACCTGTTGCGCTGCACCCGCTCGGGCGGCTCGATCCTGGTTTCGGGAATCCTCGCCGAAGAAGAGCCCGCGATGATCCGCCTGGCCGAGGAATGGGAACTCGAGCAGCCCGACCGCCGCCTTTGCGGCGAGTGGGCGGCTTTCAGATTCATCCGTCACAACGAAGTCTCAGTCTGAACGGGAAAACCATGAGAGCCCTGGTCGTGCACATCGCCGAAGGCGGAACGCACATCCTGCTTGCCTCCAACGAGGCGCCCCAAGGCCGGAAAATCGACCGGCGCGCAGAACTGCTCCGGGCCAATTCCCACCAGGGAAAGGAGCAGGCCGGCGAGGAAGAGCGCAGGGAGCCGCAGAAACCCGCGCGCTGGACCGAGGAACTGCACGTGCTGCACGAGCAGCTGATTCGCAACGGCGTGGACCTCAGCCTGCTGCACAGGGGCAGAATGATCCCTGATCTGCTGCTCAGCACGCTGACTCAGACGGCCGAAGCGATGTCGCACTTCGCGGAGTTGACCGACGAGATCCAGCTGGCCATCAGCGCCAGCCTGCTGACGGATCCCGAGCACCCTGAGAAGGACGGCCTGATCGCGGATTTCCAGGCGCAGTTCAACCGGCGCTTTCGAGTCATGGACCGCAAGGACGAGGCTCTGTGGATCCTGCGCGGCGTGCGCGGAGTGCACCGGCGGCATACCCTGAGCTGCGTCAGCCTGGGTCACTGGCGGACGCTTTTCGCCTGTGAAGAGCCCGGTCACGTTCCGACCTTGAGTTCGTTCGAGCTGGGATCCAGCCGGCTGCCCGATTTCGAGCAGGTGTCTCCCCGGGAAGCCTTCCCCGGGATCGCCGGCCCGGCCGACCAGGAAGGCGCTTTCCTGCTCACCGGGGAGGGCGGCTGGCTGTTGGCCGCGCTGCATCTTGGACTGACCTTTCACGACGTTGAGCTGCTCGACAGTTGCCGGCTAGGTCTCGCCGACCTGCAGGAGATGGAAGAGCTGCTGTCCGAATTGAGTGTCGAAGAACGCAACATGATCCCCATGGTGGACCAGCGCGGCGACAGTATCCTTGAATTCCTGCAGATCGCCCGCGCGGTGCTCCAGGCCTCGGGTCGCAGCTGGTGCCGCGTGTGCAGCCGCGGGCTGGCTCACGGACTGGCTTCGCACATCTTCTACGAGGGCCGGCGTAACGCCTGAACTCCAATATGTAAGCAGGAATTACTAAGCTTTCAGGTTCGAAGTCCGCCGGTGCGCAAGCGAATGCGCGGACGCCCAGCCGGCGGGTTGATCTTCAGGAAAGGAGTCGTCCGTGCCGACCTACGAATACCGTTGCGAGAACTGCGGACACGACCTGGAAGAGTTTCAGTCCATGACCGCCGACCCGCTGGTCCATTGCCCTGCCTGTGATACGCCGGGCCTGCGTCGACGAATCTCGCTCGGGGCGGGCATGATCTTCAAGGGCTCCGGTTTCTATGAGACCGATTACAAGCGCGGCGGGAAAAACGACCGCGCAGCGGAATCCTGCCCCGCCGCCGAAAAGAGCGGCAGCGCCCCCGCCGCCTCCGCCTGCGAGAGCTGCCCGCACAATTCCTGAAGCCGCGGGGAGTCGCCCGCGCGATTCCTGCCCGACCGCCCCCGCCATGAATCCAGTCGCTCATACTTCCGGAACCTCGCCCGCCGGGAGAAGCGGATCCGAACTCTACGACCTGGCCGAGCTCTACGACATCGCCTACGACTGGGACCTGGGGCGCGAACTCGCTTTCTACATCGAGTGCATGAACCGCTTCGGCGACCGGGACCCCCGCCGCGTGCTGGAACCGGCCTGCGGCACGGGCCGCAACCTGGTGCCCCTGGTTCGGATGGATCTGAAGATCACGGGATACGACGTCAACCGGGCGATGCTGAAGTTCGCCCGCAACAGGGTGCGCAAGGCGGCCTGCGAATCGCGCGTCGACCTGCACCTCGCCGACATGCGGGACTTCCGCGTCGAAGAGGGCTTCGACGGCGCTTTCAACTCGATCAATTCCTTCCGCTACCTGATCTCCGACGAGGATGTGGCCCTCCACCTGCGCCGCACGGCGGCGATGCTTCGTCCGGGATCCGTCTACGTCGTAGATTTCAGCTACGCCATGCCCCCGCGGCACAATCCGCGCACCTACCGCTGGCAGGCCACCCGGGGCAGTCTGGAGATCGACGTCTGCTGGGAGACCAGGGAAGCTCCCGCGGAAGGCCTCTCGCACGAGCGCTGCATTCTTGATGTGAGACACGGGGGGAGCGGGCCGGCGCGATACACGACCCGGCACTTGACGCGTTTGTGGTACGCCGGTGACTTCGAGCGGATCTCCGGCGACTGCGGATTCGACCTGGTGGGCGTCTACGATTATTCGCTCAGGCGGGTGCCGCCGGGGAATCCTCTCGACGGCCGGCTGGAGAACTTGTATCACATCCTGCGCCGGCGCTGACTTGGGCCCTAAGTTCCCGCGTGATACGGTCCGGCGGCCATTGCCCCAGGCGGATGGCTCTGGCCTTCCCGTGGTGTCGCAGCACGGCGGCCAGCGCATCGTCGCGCAGCAGCGGCAGGCAGAGCAGCGGCCACTCCACCGCCAGGACCGCGCCCGATTCCAGGCTCTCCTCGAAACCCAGACCGGCAAGCTGCTCCGGGGACTCGATTCGATATAGATCATAGTGGTGCAGCTCGAGGCGTCCGGAATAGCGGTTGCAGATGGCGAAGGTGGGGCTCGTTACGCGCCCGGCGATTTCCAGTCCCTCGGCCAGGCCCTGGACCAGGCTGGTCTTGCCCGTTCCGAGTTCGCCCGCCAGCAGCAGCACGTCGCCCGCGCACAGGTGGCAGGCCAGCTCACGCCCCAGCAGACGGGTCCGCTCCACCCCTTCGAGCAGCAGCTCCTCCCCCCAGGCGCACTCGGGAATCCGGATCACGCGGTTCTCCCAGCCCTTTAGTTTTCCCGCGCTCAGCGCGGCGTGAGAACGGCCACGGGCAGAATCATCTCTTCCATGGAGATACCCCCGTGCTGGAAGCTGTCCGTGTAGTGATTGAGGTAGTGGTTGAAGTTGTTGCCGTAGAGAAACATGTGGTCCTCGGTGGCGAAGGCCATGGTATGGCTTCGCGCACCCGGGGGCAGGCGCCAGGAATCCAGCCTGTCGATGAGCATCCCCGTGCGCTCGTCTTCCAGCCTCAGGTTGCGCCCGAGCTTGAAGCGCACGCCCCGGGTGGCGTCGCGTTCGCTGTAGATCCGGGCTCCCCGCTGAACCCGCACCGAACCGTGGTCGCTGGTGATCACGATGGTGTACCCGCGCTCCCGGAATGCCTGCAGAATCTGATAGAGCGGGCTGTGCTTGAACCAGCTGGAAACCACGCTGCGATAGGCGGCCTCGTCGGGTACCATCTCGCGCACGATGTCGTTCTGGTTGCGGCTGTGGGCCAGGATATCCACGAAGTTCCAGACCATCGAGACGAATTCGTGGTTGAAGAGGTTCTCCACCTTGCGGTGGGTGTCCAGCGCCTCCTCGAGGTCGATGACCTTGATGTACTTGTGCCCCGGCTTGAACTCAATTCCGTTGAGTCTCAGCTGGTGGTCGAGGAACTGCCGCTCGTGCCGGTTGGTGTTGCCCTCGTCCTCCATGTTGCGGCTCCACATCTCGGGATGCGCCTTCTCGATGTCCGCCGGATACATGCCGGCGAATATTGCGTTGCGGGAATAGGGCGTCGCCGTGGGCAGGATGGAAAACTGAACTTCGCGGCGGATCCGAAACAGGTCCTTGAGAACCTGCTCGAGCACCATCCAGTGGTCCATGCGCATGCAGTCGATCACACAGAACAGTGTTCGGGTTTTCTCGCGCAGCAGGGGGAGCACATGGCGCCTCACCACCCCCGGGCTCATGGTCGGGCCCTGTTCCCCCGTGGAGATCCAGTCCGCGTATTCGCGGGCCGCCAGCCGGCCGAATTCGCGGTTGCATTCGCGCTTCTGGTCAACCAGCGTCTGGCCGAAACCGAGTTCCGGGTTCGCGTCCAGTTCCATCTCCCAGGCGCAGATGTCCTGGTGGATCCGCTGGAAATCCTCCCAGCCCGCGCCGAGGGCCAGTTTACTGCCAATTTCAGCCAGTCCCTGCATGTAGTCCTCGCTCAGCCTTCTGCGCTGCAGGCTGCGCCGATCGATGATCCGCTTGCAGGCGGCGATAATCTGGCTGGGATTGACAGGCTTGGTCAGGTAATCGTCGATCTGCTGGCCGATGGCCTGGTCCATCAGGGATTCTTCTTCGCTCTTGGTGATCATGACGCAGGGAACTGTGGCATCGTGCGCCTTGATCGCC
This sequence comes from uncultured Bacteroidaceae bacterium, assembly GCA_964568855.1. GTDB lineage: Bacteria > CAIWAD01 > CAIWAD01 > CAIWAD01 > CAIWAD01 > CAZMSD01. Next base: position 26,252 of record CAZMSD010000017.1, read on the forward strand.
ACCAGCGTGTCCAGGCCCGTTTTACCGGGCATCATCTCATCGAGCAGGATCAGGTCGAAATGTTCCGAGCTGGCCTTCTCGATGGCGTCGTCGCCGTTGGTCACGGGAGTCACCTTGTAGCCCTGCTTCTCGAGAATCAGGATATGCGGGCGCAGCAGCTCGATTTCGTCGTCGGCCCAGAGAATTTTCCTATTCATTTCCATCCTTTTCTTCGTCGGGTGCCTCGTGCCTGCGGATCCAGGCATCCAGCGATGAATCCGGAGAAGCGGGTGTTTGTTCCCCCAGCAGCTCGAGCAGAAGCTCGCAACAAAGGCGGTAGAGACGGGCTGCTCGCGGATCCTGCGCCTCCAGCCAGTCCAGGTGCCGGTGAACCGTGCCCGCATCTCCGCGGTGCAAAGGGCCGCTCAACGAGTCGCGGATGCCGCGTGAGGTCGCGTTCTCCAGTGTGCGCCGCATGATCGGCGCCAGCGCCTCTAGCATCGTGCCTTCGTCGGAGCCGGGCCAGAGCCCGGATGCGGCCTGAAGGAGCGCAGGCAGGAAATTGGAGGCCAGGACGCCGCAGACATGGTAGGGGAGCTGCTGGTCCTCTTCCAGCTCGATCCAGGAGAGACCCTTTCCGGACAGCAGGCGGGCAAGGTACTCGCGTGCCGCCGGCGTACCCGCGACGCCCCAGAAGGGCAGGTGAGCCTCCGCCTCGGAGACCTGATCGAGTCGCCCGGCCGCGCAAGGAAAACTCATCATCGGGTGCAGCAGCCCGGTCTCGAAGCCCAGTTCCTTCAAGGGATCCAGCGCGGCGACGGGGGTGGCCGCTCCCAGGTGCACCGCCACGGGCCGATTCGAAGCCCGCGCGCCGGCCGGGATCTCGGAATCCGGGAGCGCCGGGATTTCAGTGGTGGGCGCCGTGGCACAAAGCTCGCGAGCCGTCGCGGCGATCTTCTCGTCGGGGACCGCCAGCACCAGCAGATCGACGTCACTCAAGGCGCCGGCATCCCCGCGCAGGGTGAGACCCAGGAAGGACTGCCCGGCCAGGGCGGGATCCGCGATCCAGGCCGCTTCGAGCCCGGATTTCGCCAGGAAAATACCCACCGCCCTGCCCGCGGCGCCCGCGCCCACGAGGGCGAAGCGGCCCTCCGCGGCCCGCTCCGGATCTCTGCGAGAACTCAGAGACCCTCCGCGACGATCGCCGCCGTGTAACCCACCACGTTCCATGTGTCACCGGTCTTGTCCGCGCTGGTGCGGTAATCCAGCACCCGGCAGCCGGGGTTGCGCATCACGGCTTTCGCCCAGCGCAGGATCACGGACGCCGGCCCTCCTCCGCAGGCCTCGCAGCTCCCTTCGCTCAGCGAGCGCTCCAGGCCCTCGTGATCCATGGCGCGCAGGTAGTCCAGGACCCGCGCGTCCAGCTTCTCGGCCTCCTTCAGCCGGTGGAAGTGCGAGAGATCGGTGGAAGCCACGAGCAAGGTAGGAACCTCGTCCCGCAGATCGCTGAGCGCCTGGCCCAGTTCGCCGATCAGCGTCGAATCCTGTGCGCCCATGGCCACGGGCACCAGCTCGAAATCCCCCAGCTGCCGCTGGAGGAAAGGAATCTGGAGTTCCAGGCTGTGCTCCTCCCGGTGGCCGTCCATTCCGCCGTTGATCGAGTCGGAAGCGTCGATCAGACGCCGACAGAATTCCGCGTCCACGGGAATCCCGCCCAGAGGTGTCTCCCAGCGGGGCTCTCCATTCCCGCCGTTGCCCGGATCCCAGACGCAGGCGGAATTGAAACACTCGTGGTGCGAGGGCGCCACGACGATCACCCGTCGCGGGCGCCAGTCGCCCAGCGAGGCGTAGGCCCGTGCGGCCACCAGGCCCGAGTAGATGTAACCGGCGTGCGGCACCACCAGCGCCGCGGCTTCCGTTCTCCGGGTCACCAGGCTTTCGGCGGATGGAAGCTTCACGCGCGCCCTTTCCAGCATCCCGTCCACGTCCCGGCGCAGGTCTTCGCCGCCGGCGGGATACCAGCTTCCCGCCATGCGGGCGCTGCGAGTTCTACCGGCCATTTGACAAACCTCCCCCAAGACGCAGCAGCTGTTCCCGCTCGGGACCGAGGGAGATCCAGGCCACGCGAACGCCGATGGATTCCTCGAGGAAATTGACGTAGCGCTGCGCTTCAACAGGCAGCTCGAGCCATTTCCTGCAGTTTACGGTGTCCGCCTCCCAGCCGGGAAGATCCTCGTAGACGGGCTCGACGGCGCCTTCCAGCAACTGCAGGTCCTCGGGCATCCGCTCCACTTCGCGTCCGTCGATGCGATAGGCGCAGCAGATCTGGATCCGCTCGAGCCCGTCAAGCACGTCCAGCTTCGTCAAGGCCGCTTCCGTGAAACCGTTGACCCGGCAGGCGTAGCGCGCGGCCACCAGGTCGAACCAACCGCAGCGCCGCGGCCGTCCGGTGGTGGCGCCGAATTCTCCGGCCTTCCTGCGGAAGCGGTTCGCGAATTCCTCGTCCTGGAACTCGGTGGGGAAGGGCCCCAGGCCGACTCTTGTGTTATAGGCCTTGAAAACGCCGATCACCTGGTCCACCGCGGTCACCGGAACTCCCCCGCCCGTACAGGCACCGCCGGCCACCGGGCTGCTGGAAGTGACATAGGGATAGGTTCCCCAGTCCAGGTCCAGCAGCGTCCCCTGGGCGCCTTCCATCAATACGCGCTCCTCGCACTCGACGAAGCGCGCGATCAAGGGCTGGACGTCCTGCACGTGGGGACGCAATTCCTCCGCGATGCGGTCACGATCGCGAAGCGCCTGTTCGGCCTCAACCGGCTCGACACCGAGCGCCTTCAATCGCGCGTTCGCGCTCGGCAGTGCGGTTTCCAGGTAGGACCGGAACCTGTCCCGATCCATTGCGGCGCCCAGGCGCAGCCCCAGCCGCGCCGCCTTATCCGAGGCGCAGGGCCCGATCCCCCGCAGGGTGGTGCCGATGGCCCGCCGGTTCAGCTCTTCCTCGGCCTCATCGATCCGCCGGTGCCAGGGCATGATCACGTGGCAGGCGGGCGAGACGGCCAGCCGAGTGACGTCGCATCCCATTCCGCGCAGCCCATCCAGCTCCTCCGCCAACCTCCAGGGATCGAGAAGCACGCCGGGAGCGATGATGCACTGGATTCCGGCGTGCAGGATTCCCGCGGGCACCTGGTGCAGGATCAGCCGGCGTCCCTCGTGAATCACCGTGTGCCCGGCGTTCGGGCCGCCTTGGAAACGCACCACGGCGCGCAGATCGGGCGCCAGGGCGTCGACGAGTTTTCCCTTGCCCTCGTCGCCCCACTGGGCACCCACAAGAATTGAAACGGGCATGTGTCTCCCCGAATGGAAAGTCCGGTGCCGGATCACGTCGATCCGTGGTGCACCGCTTCAGGAATTCTTGGCCTGGGCCTTAGCGGTCCGCGCCGCCGCGGCTGTGGCGCGGCGATCCAGGTAGGGGCTCCCTTGGAGTCCGCGTCCCGGGTTACTTCCCGGCCTTGGCGACCTGCCTCTCGTGCCAGGCGATGAGCACCGGCGAGGCCACGAAAACCGAGGAATAGGTTCCGATCAACACGCCCAGCATCAACGCGAAGACCATGTTGTGCAGCGTGTCTCCGCCGAAGACGAAGAGCACCATCACCACCACGAGGGTGGTCATCGAGGTCAGCAGGGTCCTGCTCAAGGTCTGATTGATGCTGCTGTTGATGATGTCGATGAAGCCATGGCCGCTCAGTTTCTTCACGTTCTCGCGGATCCGGTCGTAGACCACGATCGTATCGTTGAGCGAATAGCCAACGATGGTCAGCAGCGCCGCGATGATCGGCAGGCTGATCTCGATCTGGAACAGCGAGAAGATGCCCAAGGTGATCAGCACGTCGTGCACCAGCGCCAGCAGTGCCCCGATTGCGTACATGAACTCGAAGCGGATGGTGATGTAGACCACGATGAAGAACATGGCCCAGAGGATGGACCAGGTGGCGTCCCACTTCAGCTCTTCGCCCACGCGCGGGCCGATCTTGTGCATCATCCTCGGTTCGGCGGGGTTGTCCGGAAACTGCTGAGCGAATACGGCCGAGACCACTTCGTTCTCGCTCTCGCCGCCGGTCTCCTGAAGCTTGATCATCCACTCGGGATGCTCGCCGTCGCCGCTGAGGGTGGTCACCTCAGCGCTGAGGCCGGCGCCGGCCAAAGCATCCCGCAGCTCGCCTTCGGTGACCGGCTGCTGGAAGCGGTACTGCAGCTCGGTGCCGCCCGTGAAGTCGATGCTGGTGGCGAATCCCGCGAAGAAGAACGAGGCGATGCCGATGACCAGCACCAGCCCGGAAACCGCGAGCGCGATGAACCGCTTGCCCGCGAAGTCGATATTGGTATCACGAATGATGCGCATGTGTTACACCTGCTTCAGATGCTCAGCTTGGTGGCCTTATCGTAATCGGTGAACGAGTCGTAGAACAGCCGGGTTACGACGATCGCGGTATACATGCTGGCGGCGATGCCGATCATCAGGGTCAGGGCGAAGCCGCGGATGGGGCCCGAACCGAACTGGTACAGCACGACGCCGGCGATCAGCGTAGTCACGTTGGCGTCCACGATCGTCCGGAAGGCCCTGCTGTAGCCGGAATCCACCGCCGCGCGCACAGACTTGCCGACGCGCAGCTCCTCGCGGATGCGTTCGAAGATCAGCACGTTCGCGTCCACGGCCATACCGATGGTCAGCACGATCCCGGCGATGCCCGGCAGGGTGAGGGTGGCGCTGAACCCGGCCAGCACAGCCAGAATGATCAGCATGTTTAGCAGCAGTGCCACGATCGAAAAGAGGCCGGATCTCTTGTAGTACACCAGCATGAAGAGAATCACCAGGCTGAATCCCAGCGTGGCCGAGAAGGCCCCCTTGTTGACGCTCTCACGCCCCAGGCTCGGACCGACCGTGCGCTCTTCCACGGGCTTCACCGTCGAGGGCAGCGCGCCGTGCTTGAGCAGGTTGGCCAGTTCCTTGGCTTCCTCGATGCTGTCCAGACCCTCGATGATCGCCCGGCCGTTGGGGATCTTGCTGCGGATGTTGGGCGCCATGTAGACCTTGTCGTCGAGCACGATGGCCAGGCGGCGGTCCACGTTGTCCCCGGTGATTCGGGCGAATTTCCGGGCGCCCTCGCGGTTCATGGTGAGCTCGACGATGGAGGCGCCTGCGCGTCCAGACGTGTAGCCCTGGTCGATGTTGACGCCCGCGTTCTGCAGGACCTTGCCCGTCAGCTCGGCGTCCTTGCGCACCATGAAGAACTCGGAGAAGGACTGGTCGCCGTATTCCTCCAGGCGGCCCAGCAGGAATTCCGAGCCGGGAGGCACCAGTTCCCGCACCTCGTCGCGGGCGAGAATCTCCCGCAGTTCGGCCCGATTCTCCACGCTAACCAGGAGACTGCTGCGCCCTTGCTGGATCGTCAGCAGCGAGTAAAGCGGGTTGCTTTCAAGGGCGTCATCGGTAATGCCCTCCTCGCCGCTCTCCGCCAGGGGGTCGAAATCGGCTTCCGCCAGGTCGGAAGTATCCGAATCAGCGGCGGCGCTCTCTTCTTCTCCAGCGCTGTCGCCCAAGTCATCCTCCGCAGTTGCATTCTCAGCGACCGCCTCGGCGGTTTCAGCGGCAGCATCCAGCTCGGGAGCCTCTCCGGCCTCCACGTCCCCGGCGAGGGTATCGGATTCCGCGAGGGTCTCGCCCTTGAGCAGGTTGTTGATGTCTTCGAGCACCGTGTTGGTCTTGGCGGCCTCTTCCACCAGCTTGAACTCAAGGAGGGCGGTCTTGCCGATCATCCTGCGGGCCGCCTCCGGGTCGTTCACTCCGGCCAGCTCGACCACGATTCTGCGTTGGCCCTGCTTGGTGATCGAAGGCTCCTGAAGTCCCGAACCGTCCACGCGGTTGCGCAGAATCACCAGGGAATTGTCGATAGCATCCAGGGATTGCTGCTTCAGGGTGGAGATGATCTGCTCGTTTCTCTGGCGCCGCTCGCCGTAGTATTCGCTGAGCAGAATGTCCTGGAACTCCTCCTGGAAAATGCTCCAGAAATCCGACAGCGCGGTCAGGCGGCTTTCCAGCTGGTCGATCCGCTCGTCGAAGCGGCTGTCCGGGTTGCGAGCCAGGTTTCTGACCAGTTCCACCAGGTCCACTTCGAGCACCATGTGCATGCCGCCCTGCAGGTCCAGTCCCTGCTTGATGGTCTTCTTGCGCAACTCGACCTGAGCGGTGGGATCCATTGTTTTGAGCTCGTCCTCGCCCATCGAAGCCATGCGAATGGTGGGGTAGACCTTCCAGACGGCTACGACGAACAGAGCGAGCAGAATGATCCAGCGCAGCTTATTGTTGTGTTGTTCCATCGAAAATGAACTTCCCTCGAGTTCGGTGAAGTCGATTTTTAGCAAACGCGCAATTTAGAATCACGGGCTTCAACATGCAACTAATGGACGGATTCACATGCTTCGAGTTTGCGTTGGGCGAAACACATGGCAGCATGAAACCGGGTCGATCAGGGATGATCGGGCCCTTGCGCGGCCGTCCGGATTTGTTAATATTCCGGATTATCGAGCGTAGAACGAGGTTGGATTGACCGAACTGCAAAGCGATCTGTTCCAGCAGCCGGAGGCCGGAGCGCCCCGGCATGAACCTTCCGCCCCGACCGGCTGGAAGACCGCGCTGAAGACCCTCCTGGTCCTGTCCGCGCGCCTGCTGGGCATGCTGCTGTTGCTGGCGACGGCCTTCCGCTTCTACACGGATATCCAGCGGGACCAGGTGCTCCACGAAAACCTGCAGCTGCAGCGACTACTGCAAACAGCCGAAGCGAGAATGAACCTGCTGGCCCTGAAGGTCGACAGCCTGCAGCAGAGCGATCGGGAGCTGCGCCAGCTGGCCAACATGGACCCCATTCCCGACGAAGTGCGGGAAATGGAGGTCGGCGGAACGCTCTTCGAACCCTGGCCGCTGCGCTACGAGGACCTGGATCTCGGCCTGATCGACAAACTGGAACGGGAAATCTCCTTCCTGGCTTCCTCGATGCAGGACGTGCGCGGCGAAATCGAACTGCGCATCGACGAGCTGTCTCACATCCCGACCATTCGTCCCGTTAACGAAGGTTTCATCAGCTCGGGCTACGGCAAGCGCGCCGATCCCTTCACCGGCAGGCGCCGGACGCACAAGGGCCTGGACTTCCAGGCCCCCAAGGGAACGGCCGTCTACGCCCCGGCGGACGGGCGCGTGACACAGACCGGCCGCGTCAGCGGTTTCGGCCGGGTGATCAAGCTGGATCACGGCAACGGTATCGTCACGCTCTACGGCCACCTTTCGACGATTCGGGTCCGACCCGGCCAGAACGTCTCACGCGGACAGCGAATCGGCGACGTGGGCTCCACCGGCCGCTCGACCTCGTCCCACCTGCACTACGAGGTCCGCGTCAACGGGCGTCACACCGATCCGCAGGATTTCATTCTCGACGAGCTGACCGAGATCGATTAGGCCCTAACCGCCCGCCTGAAGCAGCCCATCTCTCCTTTTTCCTAGTGGAAAATCGCCCCGTCGGGACCCTCGAAGTCGACGACGACGGTCGCGCGGTAGAAGTAGCGCGCCACATCCTCCGGAATCCAATGGTCGATCCATTGCAGCGGCCAGGACCCGTCCCAGGGGACTTCGTCGACCGCTTCGAATTCTCCGTAGGGTTCCGCACTGCGGTAGATCACGGCGGCCGTGCAGGGCGGATGCGGTTCGAAGGTCAGCATGGGATCGCCGTTCTGCAGGCTGATCGAGATCTGCGGGGGCAACAGCCCCGGGTTCGCCAGGTGACCGACCTGGCCGGAATTGCCCGGACCCATTTCGCTGGACCAGACCGGCCAGTTGGTGGACTCAGTATTGTAGAAGACCAGTTCTCCGTTTTCCAGCAGGCCCAGGTGCAGTTCGCCGGAAATCATCAGCGGCAGCGGCCAGTCCGTAGCCGCACTGTTATGGACCAGATAGCCGTCCGACCAGGGGCCGAATGAGGGATCGGTTCCCCGCAGGAATTCCACGCCCCTCCCCCTGGCCAGCGGCAGGATGTCCTGCAGGCCGTCGTCGTCCAGGTCGCCCGTCAACAGGTGACGCCGCTGCATGCCGCCAGGGATGTCTATCTGCAGCGTATTCTCCGCCCAGTTCACGTTCGACAGCTCAAGAATGAAGACATGGGAGGAATCGTCTTCCGCCTGAGAATCCAGGCTCCAGACGTTGAAGGCCAGGCGGACGGGCTCCCAAGGCGAATCGGGAAACAGGGGAGCCATGGCTTCCGGACCTGTGCCGATCATCGCCGCCGGGCCGATTTCGACCCAGGAATGGCCCCAGGCCTGGCCCGTAGCCGACCAGGTGCCCACCATCAGCCATTGCTCGTCCGGTTCTCCAAGAGCGACCGGTTCCACGTTGGCAATCATCACCAGGTCGTAGAATCCATTGTGCAGGAAATCCCCCGTCAGCAGCTGCGCCATGTCGATCATGCGGCCCTCGAACTCGGCGTCGTCGATCTGCAGCAGGGTCGCTCCAGTGGCGTCAAACAGTGATAGCGTCTGCTCGTTCGTCGAGCCTCCGGTCACCGCGAAGCGCGGGCCGAGTTCGTCTCCTCCCGCGTAGGCCAGCAGGTCGACGGGAACGGAGGCGGAGGGAATGGGCAGGCTCATGCGCTCTTCGACGAACGTGCCGTCGCCGCGGCGCAGAACCAGGGACTCGCCGTCCACGTAGCAGATGATGCCGTGCTCGCTGATTCCGGAATCCTGGAACACCATGCAGGGCCCCAGCGCCGATCCATTGGCAGGCCAACCCGGCAGCAGCGCCGGATCCTGGTGCTGGCTAAGGCTGAAGACCAGCACCCGCGTGTCCGTCAGGACCACCAGCTCGGGCTCCGAGGCGTCGTTGCCCGCCACGTTGGCGATCAGCAGCTGTCTCACGGATCCCCCGGCGCTCAGGGTCCACTGTAAGGTCAGGTCGTCGCTGAACACGCGGATCTCCGAGTCCCGGGCCACGGCCAGGTAGCCCGCATCCGAGGCCGAGGGATCCCCGGGCAGGACATCGGGAACCGTGACACCGAAGGGCCGCATGCCGATGATCGGATCGTTGGTGGGTATCACGAACGCGGGGGCCGCCGGATCCAGCGCTTCGAACTCGACGTCCAGCTCCCACACGAGACCCAGGGCGTCCTGGTGCGCCGGCAGCTGCAGCGATCCTGGCGGTATGGAGACGTCGATGCTCTCGTTCTGCCCGTACTCTCCTTCAAGTGAGATGCTGAAATCCTGGTCGATCCAGCCCCGGTCGTCCTCGCTGCGCACTTCCGCGGCGTAAATCGGCAGTCCCAGGTTGTACAAGGGGGTGGGCAGGGACGACGCGAAACCCAGGGGAACTTCGCGCTGCCAGATCCCGTCCTGGGCGATCACTTCCACGGCGACGGCCGGCGCATGATCCCAGTGCAACAGCGTGCTCTGGGTCTGCGGTTCCACGCTGAAACCGGCCGTCCAGCCGAAGGGAACCTGCGCGGCCGGTGAAGCCCACTCGCTGAAATCGAGCTCGGAGTTGCCCGGACTGGGAAACGGAGCGTAATCCTCGTTCCAGGGCCAGCCCCCCTGGCCCTGAGACACGTACTCGGAGCGGATGATCTCGGGCACGTATTCCAGTCCCGACCACCACGAGCGATAGGCGCCGTGGCTGTGGAAGACCAGGCCGGTTCCCCCGACTTCAAGACTGGGCTCGTGGTGCTGCATCGGCGCGTCCGGCGTCCCGTCCCAGGAATGGAACGCCAGAAATTCGTCGTAGTCGCCCGGATTCCTCGTGTAATACACCTTCCCGCCGTCCAGGAGGTAGTCTCCCGGCACGCTCAAATCGACGGCCTGCTGCGCCCAGTCCAGGCGCAGGCGGTCGGCGCCGCCGATCAGGGCCGGCCAGTGGATCTCCTGCTGCGCGAGCGGCGGGTCGCCGTGGTTGGCGTAGCCCCGGTAGCCCATGCCCATCAGGTCCCAGCAGTAGGAGCCTTCCGAATAGCCCAGCTGGATGAAGGTCTGGCGCAGCTGGGCCGTGATCTGCAGCAGCAGGTGCTGCAGGTAGCCGACACCCACCTGGTCCAGCGCGTCGCCTACCGGAAAACCGTCGTCCGAGGCCCAGACGTTGGCGAAGGCCATGCCCGCGTGGGGCCAGGCCACGATCTCGGGCGTGAAGTGATTTCCGGAAAACAGAAAAATCACGGGATGGTGCGGGTCCCGGCCCTCCAGGTCGAGGCCCTGGGCTTCCAGGTCAAGCACAAGAGTCAGCATGTCCGAGACGTCGAAGATGTTCAGGTGCCAGGGCTGGCCATCCGGCCCCGCTGCCCAGCCCGGGTACTCGCCGTACCAGGAGCAGCGCGCCGTATCCGGCAGGCACTCGGAAACCGGCTCGTCCTGGTTCATGCCCCAGAGCTGCGGCAGCGAATAGCCCAGCTCTTTCCCGTAGGCCGAGGATGATCCGGGCTGCCACTCCGCGGAGAACAGCAGCTGGTAGAACTGATCGAAATCGATGCTGCGCCCCCAAGGATCATAGGGGTGGATGAAAAAATCCGGATCGTCCCAGTAGATCGTATCACCAAGCTGCGCGTACAGCCGGACCGGGATGTAGGCGACCCGCACCTCGCCGTAGAACGGAGCCACCTGGTTGGGCTGATAGCCGAAGCTCTCCCTGCCCTGCTCCAGTATTTCGTACAGCAGGTCGCCGTTCTCCGGCGGCTCAGGGTCGGGAAACTGGATCCCCGAGCGGACGATGGCGCCGCTGCTGTCCCTGGCGGCGTACTGCAGGTCCCGGGGATCGTAATCCACCGGCTGCGCGCCCAGCCTGTCCCAGTGCCAGTCCTGGTGATCCGGTTCAAGGGGGGCGGGCAACAGGGGACGGAACCACCGGTCGCAGTAGGCCAGGCCCCAGTTTTCCTCCACCACCAGCAGGCTGTCGCCGTCATCCGTCACGGCCCGGCGTACCGCGGCCGGCGACCATGTGACACAAATGACCGCCAGGACGGCCGTAAGCGCAGTGATCCTGCGAAGCATGATTACTCCTTCCCTGGTTATCCCTTACCGCCGCCCGGCGAGTGGAATTGCTCCCCCAGGCGGCCGGTCCAGCGCGCACGCGGCGGAGCGTGACGCGGAAGACCGGAATGAACGGATACGTTCCTGTGTTACAAAGATTCCCGGCGCCTTTCGTTTCGCCAACTGGCCCGGCCGCCGGCGCGAATGAGGGAACCGCGCAGGCATGTTCAACTGAATCTGGATATGGTTGAGTCGAGGGTGCCATCAATCTATGATTCCATCCCGATGTTCTCCAGGTCAATTTGATCCGCCCGGAAGTACCTGCTCCGCGTCCCTCAACTGCTATTCCGAGTCCGCGGCGGGATATGTCGCGGCGCCGATCTTCGAAGGTGCTCCACGCGCAGGGCAGCGTCCGTATCCTCCCGGCTACTGCCAGGCGCCTGTCAGTTGCTGTCAGGATGTCCGGTTCTCCGGCGTTCCTGGCAGTGGCTGTCAGGCCGACCGGCCATTCTCCGATCACTGACTTCGTTCAGGTCTTTAAAAACAACAACTTCAATTTCTGGCACGAGCATTGCCAAAGAATGGCGCAGAGGCCGGGGGACGCTGGCAGAAGCGCGCAAGGCCTGAAACCTGACAGGATATGCAAGACGATAAAGGAAAGGAAAGTACGATGTTTGTCAACGCAATGGTCCCCGCCGCGCTGAGCCGCGAACTGGCCCACGCCCGCAGAGTCTTCCGCGCCTACGAGGATTGCGACTGCAATCATTTCAGCGGCCTGATCCGCTCCGAACTGGTGGAAAAGGAGAACGGCTGGGATATCCTGCTGGACCTGCCCGGCATGGACAAGGAAGACCTGGAGATCTTCATGGAGAAGGAAGAGCTGGTGGTCAAGGGCGCCCGCAATCGACCCGCCCTGGGCGAAGGCGAAGAGGTGCAGCACGGCAACCGGCTCTTCGGCAATTTCGAGCGCCGCTACCGCCTGTCGGATGAAATCGATTCGAGCAGGATCTCGGCCGCCATGGATCGCGGCGTGCTGAAGATCGAACTGCAGAAGGGCGAGCAGGCGCTGCCGCGGAAGATCGCGATCAACTGATCGAGATCAACCGTTTGGAATGTTTCCTCCCTGTGGTTGGGGCCCCGGGCGATCGCCGTCCGGGGCTTTTTACTTCGCATCACGCCAGTTGGGACCCCAGCCCACGTCCGCCACCAGCGGCACGCTCAGTTCCACGGCCTGCTCCATCTCGCGGGCGATCAGCGCGGCGTATTCCCCGGCGCGGTTTTCCGGAGCCTCGAAAATCAATTCGTCGTGCACCTGCGAAATCATCTTCAGGTCGGGCAGGTCGGATGCCATGCGCTTGTCGAGGTTGATCATGGCCGCCTTGATCAGGTCCGCCGCGCTGCCCTGGATCGGCGTGTTGACCGCGATGCGCTCGGTGTTCTCGCGCAGGACGCGGTTATCGCTGTTGATGTCCGGCAGGTAGCGGCGGCGGCCGAAGATGTTTCCTACCCAGCCCTTTTCGCGGGCGCTCTCGACGGTCCGTTCCACGTATTGCTTCACCCCGCTGTAGAGCACGAAGTACTCGTCGATGAACCGCCGCGCCTCCGAAATGCCGATCTCAAGGTTTCCGGCCAGGGCGTAGGCCCCCATCCCGTAGATCACACCGAAATTGACCACCTTGGCCTGCCGCCGCATCTCCTGTGTCACATCCTCCGGCGCCTGTCCGAAAATGGCCGCGGCCGTGCGGGAGTGAATGTCCTCGCCTTCGCGGAAGGCGGCGCTGAGAGACTCGTCGCCGGAGATGTGAGCCAGCAGTCGCAGCTCGATCTGCGAGTAGTCCGCGTCGATCAGCACCTGCCGCGGTCCGCCGGCGACGAAGGCCTCGCGGATGCGCCGCCCCCAGTCGCTGCGCACCGGGATGTTCTGCAGGTTGGGATCCGTGCTGCTCAGCCGCCCCGTGGCGGCGATGGTCTGGTTGAAGTTGCTGTGAATGCGCCCGGTGCGAGGATTGACCAGCCGGGGCAGGGCGTCGGCGTAGGTCCCCTTGAGCTTGGCGAGTTGCCGGTAATCCAGCAGGAACCTGGGCAGCGGTTCGGTGCGGGCGAGCCGCTCCAGTTCGCGCACGTCCGTCGAGTAGCCGCTCTGGGTTCTCTTGCCCGGTTTCAGCTTGAGCTTCTCGTAGAGAATGTGAGACAACTGCTTGGGCGAGTTGAGGTTGAATTCCTCCCCCGCGAGCTGGTGGATGTCCGATTCGAGCAGGTCCAGCCGGGCCTGCAGCTCTCCGGACAGTTTCTCCAGCAGGGAGCAGTCCACCGCCACTCCCCGCTGCTCCATCCGGCAGAGCACCGCCATCACGGGCAGGTCGATCTCTTCGAGGAGGCGCAACAGCCCGGCTTGATCCAGATCTTTTTTGAGCATCGGCATCAGCCGGCGCGTCACGTCCGCGTCCTCGCAGGCGTACTCGGCGACCCGCTCGAAGGGCACCTCGGCCATGCTGATCTGCTTGCGACCAGTGCCGATCAAGCTGGTGGTGGGGATCTTCACCTCACCCAGGTACTCGAGAGCCAGCGCGTCCAGGTTGTGTTGCCGGCCCGAGGGGCGCAGCGCGTAGCTCGCCAGCATGGTGTCGAAAACCACGCCATGCACCCCGATCCCGTATTGCGACAGGACGTTGATGTCGTACTTGCAGTTCTGGCCCGTCTTCGGCCGTCGCGGGTCTTCGTACCAGGGTTTCAGCGCCCCGAGGACCAGTGCCAGGTCGCCCTCGGCGGCGATCGCCCCGCGAAAATCTTCCTGCTCCGCTTCCTCCGGGAAGAGATCGCCGGTCCCGGATTCGGCAGCGCCGGGGAAGCGCCCCGGGACGTACCAGGCTTCACCGTCCTTCCAGCTGAAGGAGCAGCCGACGATCCGGCAGGCCAGGGGATCCAGGCCGGTGGTTTCCAGGTCGAAGGAGCAGACCGGGCAATTCCCCTCGGGGTCGGTCGCCTGGAACAGGTCCTTCACGAAGGCCTCGAATTGTTCCCGGTCGCGAATCCCGTGATACACGCGTTCCACTTTGGCGCCCTGCTCCGGCGCGGCCGAGTACTCGGCGCCCTCTCCCAACAGGCCCCAGGTCGCCAGGTCGCGCAGGATGGTCCGGAAATCCAGCTCCTCGAGGCGCTTGACCAGCGGGCGGGCGCCCCAATCGGGAAGCCCGGCCTCCCCGGGACGGAAATCCAGCGGCACGTCCCGGTCGATGGTCACCAGCCGCTTCGAGAGATAGGCCAGCTCCCGGTTCTCCTCCAGGTGGCGCCGCACCGCCTTCTTGCCCAGTTCTTCGAGGTTGGCGTACACGCCGTCGAGGTCTCCGAAGCGTGATACCAGGTCGCCCGCCGTTTTCAAGCCCACGCGGGGAACTCCGGGCACGTTGTCCGAGCTGTCGCCCATCAGCGCCAGCACGTCCACCACCTGCTCCGGGTCCACGCCGAACTTCTCGCGGACGCCCCCGTCGCCCACCAGGTCCAGCTCCCCGCCGCGTTTGGTGTTGTAGATGAAGACACCGTCGCCCACGATCTGCATCAGGTCCTTGTCCGAGGTCACGATGTAGCACTCCCAGCCCTCGTTCCTGGCGCGCAGGGCGAAGGTGGCCAAGATGTCGTCCGCCTCCAGGCCCTCCCGCCGGTGAACGGGCAGGCCCGCCAGCTCCAGCAGCTCGTAGAGGATCGGGATCTGCGCCGCCATCTCCTCGGGCATGGGCGGGCGGTGCGCCTTGTACTCGGGGTAGATCTCGTGCCGGAAGGTCGGCGCGCCGGTATCGCTGGCGACGACGATCCCAGCCGGCTCCTCCCGGCGGATGATCCGCAGCATCGTGCGCAGCACGCCGTTGACTCCGCTGATCACCAGGCCGTCTCCCGTGGTCAAGTGACGGCGTTCCATGGCCATGTGCGACTTGAAGAAGAGCGACATCAGGTCGATCAGGAACAACTTCGGCATGTGACACACCCCACGAAAAAACGGGGGCGAAGCCCCCGTGTGACACGTCTTTGTTGAATCCGGCCGGACGTCCGCCGCCGGATCCGATCAGAACAGCGCCTAGAAGCGATATCCCAGGCTGAGGCGGACGAAGCCGCCGGACAGGTCGTAGTTGATCGCCGAGGGATCCACGCCGATCGAATTGAGCGCGCCGTCGATCCTGTCGTCGAAGGGGATACCCCAGATCTCGTAGATGGCTTCAGTGCGCAAATGAATGAAGGTGGCGGACACAACGGGCGCCAGGTCGTGGCGCGTATCGGGCACGTTGATGACCTCCCGCTCTTCCATCTCGCCCTCGGGATTGCGCACCCTGAGGGTGGTGCTGCCGTCCAGCTCGCCGAAAT
This sequence comes from uncultured Bacteroidaceae bacterium, assembly GCA_964568855.1. Taxonomy (GTDB): domain Bacteria; phylum CAIWAD01; class CAIWAD01; order CAIWAD01; family CAIWAD01; genus CAZMSD01. Next base: position 41,630 of record CAZMSD010000017.1, read on the forward strand.
CGAGCCAGTTGTAGCCCAGGTCCAGGGTCAGGACCATCGGCCCGCGCTCGTGCTCCAGCCCCACGAACAGGCGGCCGGCGGGAGCCGTTCCATCGTGGGAGGCGTCGATGTCCATGAAGGGCGCCAGCTCGCCGTACTCGGGATCGGTATCAACGAACACAGTCTGGCCGTAGCTGAAACGGCCCGTGGCATCGAGCCTGCCCATTCCCAGGCCCAGGCCGATGTGCCCGTGCAGCGGCAGGTGGAGGTCCTTCAGGCTGTAGCGCGCCGTCAGCAGGCTGGTGCTGACCGAAAGGTTCTCGGAATCCCAGAGCACGCCCTCGATATTGCCCACGCTGACGTCGAATTCCCAGATGTTCGAGGCGCCGCTCGAGCCTTCCATGTACTCCAGACCCACCACCAGCCGGCTGTGCGGCCACGTCAACAGGTCCTTTTCCAGCGTGATACCCAGGTCGCTGCGGTTGACCAGGTCGGGCACCTGCAGGTTGGGCGCCCAGTTGAAATCGCTGCCTCCCTGAGCGTCCTCGACCCAGGTTCCGTAGCGGCCGAAGTAGTGGTTCAGATCGTGGATGGCTCGATTCAGATCGTCGAAGGAGGTCATGTTGTTGATCCCGCCGTGCAGTCGCAGCGAGAATCCCTGCAGGAACGACGACTCCTCCGCCTGAGCAAAACCGGCAAGCAGGCAGAGGGACAGGCCGAGACGCACCGAACGAATCATGATTCCTCCTTTTGTGCAGTGCAGAAAAAGAAGTTAGGAATGGCCTTCTGGGCTGTCAAGCAAAGCGCTTCATGCAAATCGAATGCCAGCCGGGAACAAGTCGGCCCCGGATTTCTGGCTGTGGAAAAACAATAAGTTGGGACGCGAAGGTGCGGAACCACGGTGAGCGGAGGGGTATAATTCCCGGCGGCCGGACCGCAATGCCCTCATTGTCCAGACAATTGTCCACGGATCTTGTCGATCATTTGCTGGTAGATCCCGGCGTAGACAGACTCTTCGAGCACGATGGGCCGGCCCAGGTCGCCGCTTTCACGGATTCGCGGATCCAATGGCAGCTCCGCCAGCAGCGGAACACCCTGGCGCTCGGCTTCCCTTGCTCCGCCTCCCTGTCCGAAGAGATAATGCCTGGCCTGGCAGCCGTCGCAGATGAAGTAGCTCATGTTCTCCACGATACCCAGGATCGGCGCGTTCACCTTGCGGAACATGGTTACAGCCTTGCGGGCGTCGATCAGGGCCATCTCCTGCGGGGTGGTCACCACCACGACCCCGGCAAGCTGGACGCGCTGAGCGAGCGTGAGCTGGGCGTCGCCGGTTCCCGGTGGCAGGTCCACCACGAGCGTATCCAGCTCCGGCCATTCCACGTCCTGCATGAGCTGGGTCAGGGCCTGCATGACCATGGGACCGCGCCAGATCATTGCGCTGTCCTCTTCGATCAGGTAGCCGATGGAAATCATGGATACGCCGAAGTTCTCGATGGGCAGGATCTTGTTGTCGCGCACCAGCGGGCGGCGATTCTCACCCATCACCAGCTGCACGGAGGGACCGTAGATGTCCGCGTCCAGCAGGCCGACCCGGTCTCCCGTTTTCGCCAGGGCCACGGCGAGATTGGAAGCCACGGCCGACTTCCCCACGCCCCCCTTGCCCGAAGCCACAGCGATCACATGCTTCGCCTCGGTCAGGAGCTTGGGCAGCTGGTTCGGATCGCCGGCCTGTCCATGCGCGGGTTGAGCCTCGGCCGATTCGTCGCGAACCAGCCTCGTCAGGACCTCCAGTTTGCCGGGCACGGCATCATTGAGGCTCTCCCGCACCGCCAGGTCCAGTTGCTGCGGCAGCTGAGGATCGCTGGAACTCACTTCCAGGAAGACGTACACGCCGTCGTCGCGTATCTCGACGTCCTTCACCATGCCCAAGGAAACCAGGTCGCGGTTCATCCCCGGGTACTTCACCGCCTTGAGCAATTCGAAGACGCCTTCCCGCGTGATACTCATTCCAAGTCCTTTCTCTGGGACCCGGTGCGTTCCGGGCCCATGGTCTCGATCTGCCCGCAGGTATTAGATTAGCAAGCATGGATGGGGGGCGCAAGCTGCAGCTCGAGCTCGATTTCGGTCACCAGTCTCCGGAGGAGATCCGCCGGGAACGCTGCCGCCGGCTGGAAAGCCTGCTCAGCCGCGAGGACCGCGTTCTGGCGAGGAAACACCTCGAGCGGCCTCCGATCCTGGACACCTCTCCAAGGAAGAAGCGCATCCCTCGAGTCGGTCGCTCTCCTAAGGCTGCCCCTTCCCTAGCCCTGCCGGTGCAGGTGCGCTGCCGGCCCAACCTCAGCACCCTGGGCAGCCTGCGCCTGCTGAGTCGTCCGGCCGTCTGCTGGTCCTTCTCCGTGGCCGAGTCGATCCTGGACCGCGATCCCGAGATGGCGCTGCTCCTGGGCCGCATCCTCCTGCATCGAGTGCGGAAGCAGGCCGTTCCCGAGGATTGGCGAAGACGTTTCAAGGCCTTTCAGCGAACCTGGGTCACCGGGAAGCGGCCCGGCTTCGCTCCAGCAGCCGTACCTGACTTGCCGCCGGAGGACCCGCAGCTGACGGCGCAGCTGGGCGAGGTGGCCCGCCGAGCTTTTCCCACACTGGCGCGCACGAGACTGCCGAGTGTGCGCTGGATGCACAGCAGGGGACGCCGCACCCTCGGACGCTACCTGCCGGAACGGGATCTGATCGCAATCCACGGCGCTTTCAGGGCCGGTGAAGTGCCCGCTGTGGTGCTTGACAGCCTGCTGCATCACGAACTGCTGCACGCCGTGCTCGGGGCGCACCGGCGATCCAGCCGGATCTGCTTTCACCACGCCGAGTTTCGACGCCGCGAGAGGAACTGGCCGGGTTTCGCGGAATCCGAGGCCTGGCTCGAGCGCCATCTGCCCCGGTTGATGCGCAGCTACCACGGGAACGCACGAACCTGAGAAGCTCTGCTCAGATATTGAACAGAGCGACCGATGTTGCGCTCTTAGATATCAGCATTATTCCGTACGCGAAGGCATCCTGCGGACGTATCTCGATGATAGGCAAGCAGTTCGCTACAACCACGACTCGGCCGGCAACTGGTACACGGTTTGCTGCAATAGAAGGCATTGCCCCCTGAAGCTATCGGCCGCGAACGGTCGTCGGCTTTAGCCCTGAACCTGAACCCCGGAGGTCCGATGCGGAAGATCAGCTTGGTCGACACTCTGCGTGCACTGAAACAAAGGAAGATGCTCGGGCTGCATACGGATCTTTGGTTTTCCAGCCCGCTGTTCTTCCTGTTGCTGTTGCTGTTCGTCAGCATTCTCTAAACGAAATGGCCGGCAGGACCGGTCCTGCGAGATACAAGCGAAAGCCGGACAACGCGAGTCGTCCGGCTTTTTCATTTGATATGGCAGTTGATCAGCGCTTCTCCACTCTCACATTGTCATACAAGATGTTTCCTTCATAAGCTTGTAAAACAATGTATCCATGTGGAAAATCATTATTTATGACATTGAATATGATTTCATTGTCAATGTAACATTTAATGTTATTGCCAATTGCACTTACCGATAGACGATACCAATTGTTATATTCAATTCTACGATTGGTTTTTACAATATCATGCCATTTACCATCCCACTTACCGAGGATAACCTCATTTCTATGTGGCAGAATCTCAAATCGATAATTGCCTCTTCCACATGTCCGAAATATGATTCCTCCATTCACATTGTTTCCTGACTTGCTTAGAGCGTTAACATCTACTAGCACCATATAATTGTCCCATTCAGGATCACCATTAACGAGCCAGCTTCCATGAGAAGCAAGCAGTGCACCATTGTAGATTTGTACTTTATCATTAATGTTTTTCCAACCGACAATTTCATTCTTGCTGAAATCATCAACAAACAACACTCTCGATTCATGCTCAGATGATGAAGACGGATGAGAGCTGACTTCATCTGCCGAATTCCGCAGTTCACTAACTCGTGCAGAATAAGGATTATATACGTCAACGCTTCGCAACTTCAACCGAACCTTAGCAACGAACTTGATTACGTCACCTTGATCAACTCTTAGCGCCTCACCATAACTGTCATCGTAGTCCTGTTCAATGATTTCTACAGTTGCTGTTGTTTTAATTGCATCTTTAACTAGCATGAATTCTTCTACCTGCGTTACAGATTCAATTATTGACTTCCCGCCTTTCTCCATCGCATCTCTCTTTGCATATTCCAGCGCAAGTCGCTTGCATTCGTTTATGCTTTTATTCTCGTCAAGAATTGATTCACCATGACCTTCCGCCCAGATTGGCTTCAACATCTCCGCATTGAACATGGTCGCTTTTGCCTCTAGGATCTCAATATTCGCTTCATCTCTATTTCGATTTAATCGTTCAATCTCGTTCTCGATCGATTCATGTCGGCTTTCAAGTTGCACAGCAATGTCATCTGCCAAACGATAATCACTATCGGCTGCTTGGTATGATTTCAGCAAGTCAACCAAATCCTCTGGTGCGATGATATCGACATTGCTTGAACCTCGATTGTAGGCGTCTCTTGCCTTTTCAAGCGTATTCTGTTTACTGATTTTATCCAGTTCAGCAGAATCCAATTCTGTTTGAACTTGTCGATAGTTCTGCTGAATGGACTTCATCTCCTCGTCAATAAGGGCGATAGCCTGCTCTCCTTCATCGATACGTGTTTGCCAATTGACCATGTTATCCTTTGCAAAAACAGAGTGCATAGAAATCAATAATGTGTAAATACCGAACAAAAATGTCTTGATTTTCATCATTCTCGTTCCTTCTAACTTCTAGGTTTCCTTACAACCTTACTAACCATCACTGATAATCGCGATGTAAATGCACTCAACCGCGTCGCTGCAGCTTTGCCAGCAAGCGTAGGATTTCCAGGTACAACCACACCAGCGTCACCAGTAATCCGAAAGCCCCATACCATTCCATGTATTTCGGCGCCCCGCGTTCGGCGCCCTCCTCGATGAAGTCGAAGTCGAGTACCAGGTTCAACGCGGCGATGACCACCACGAAGACGCTGAAGAGGATGCCCCAGGTGCCGCTCGAGTGAATCAGCGGGATGGACACGCCGAAGAATCCCAGGACGAAACTCAGCATGTACAGGATGAAGATGCCGCCGGTGGCCGCCGCAATGCCCAGCTTGAAATTCTCCGTGGCCTTGATCAGCCCGGAACGGTAGGCGAGCAGCAGCGCTCCCAGAGTTCCGAAGGTCAGAAAGACCGCCTGGCTGACGATGCCCGGGTAGCGCTGCTCGAAGCCCAGCGAGATTCCGCCCAGGGCCAGTCCCTCCAGCGCGGCGTACAGCGGCGTGGTTATGGGCGCCCAGGTCTTCTTGAACACGGTTACCACGGCCACGACCAGGCCCCCGAAGACGCCCAGCAGGACCAGACCCGTCATGCCCGGGCCGGCGTTGTTCCAGGTCCAGGAGGCCGTGATCATCAGGATCAGCAGCCCCAGGGCGGTCTTGTTCACTGTTCCGCCGATGGTCATGGCGCCTTCGCCCGCGCCGGCCCTTACCCGGGCGAAGGTGTCGGCCCTGAGCGCCGGGTTGGCCGACCTGAGTGCCAGATGTCCCGCCATGTGAACTCCAAGATCTGGTTGATGGAATGTGTTACGAGCCGAAAACCGTCGCCTGACATATCCGTTTCGGACGATCCTTATCCCTGGCAGGGCACAGGCAGCTGATCGACCCGGCGCCTCCAGCCCTATTGCCGGCCGGGCTGACGGCGCCGGGCCGGGGAGAAAGCACATGATCAGGATCCTGATCCCTCCAGCTGCAGCACCTTCGTGCTTTCCTCGCCGAACTGGCTGATTACTCTGACGGCGATTCTCCGCCCCTCTCCAACCGGAATCGGATGTGATACATGACCGTACAGTCGGTCGAAAGCGTCCTCGTCGATTTCGATACGCAGAGTCTTCTCGGCGCGTTTGCGGGCGGAGTCTGCGGCCAGACGCTCAAGTCCTTTGCGCCACTTGTCGTATTCCTTCTTGTCGCCGCCGCAGAAGAAGATTTGGCGAGCCACGAAGTTGCTGCCGTCGTAATCCGAGTCCACCATCCAGTAGGCGATCTCGTGCACGTCGCGGGGCTTGACCTCGTCGGCGATGGGGTCGTAGAGGTCGAGACCACGGATCTCCACTAGGACCTGTGAGGAACCATCATCGGCGGGATCCGTGTCACACAGGCCGATATCGGGTTCGCCGATGGTGACGAAAGCGGCCGCCTTCTTGTCGCGCTTGAGCAGGCCCTCCTGGATCAGGTCGTCGTGCATGCGGGTGCGTGTCACCTCGAAGGTGCCCGCGCTGGTGGTCACGCTGCCGCTCTCGATGCCGCTTTCGAAATGAAAACCCAGCACGATCAGCCAGTCGGCGTCGCCGCGGGCGCGGCAGGCCTTGACCGCTTCGTTGACAGCCCGACGGCTGACGCTGCCGAACTTGGGCCCGATGTGCAGATAGGCCTTACGTTCGCCGTCGGCGGAGGGGTAGAAGCCCTCGGCGTGCAGGTTGGCGTCGTGCAGCCGGTCGACCCGGGTAAAGACCGCAGTCTCGCCCTTGAGCCCGTTCTTGACCCCCGAGTGACGCAGGTATTCGAAGATCAGCTCTTCGAAGTCGGCCAGCTCACCTGTTTGGCGCTGCTCGTCCAGTTCCTCGGGCGGAACCGGGTCGAAGCTCTGCAGGGTCTCGACGGTAAAGGGGCCGGAAACGCGGAGTTTCTTCCTGTCTTCGTAGGGCTTGTCGTAGAGGGTTATCTGCTCCGGAGAGTCATCGTGAGCAATAGTCTCTAGCTTGATGTGTGGAATCTGCTCGTAGACGAATCCCTGGCGCACGTCGTGGCTCTGCTCTTCCTCGGGTTTGTACAGGATACAGCGCTGGATCACCTTTCTCGTAGTTTGAACAGTGTACAGCTTGTCATCTCCGTATCCGCCGGAAGCTGTGTCTGTCCAAGTATCTGAGATAGGAAAGAATGGAAAGTCATCAACATACCTACGATAGCTTAGGGTCTTTCCATATGATTCAAGCCTATCCTGTTGCTTCAACCGCTCAAATCCTGCAGTATTTGTCTTCCAACCACCGGGCCCAGGTGTGAATTTCTGACCCTCGAATTCAACCGTCATTGAAGTTGATGCGCTTCTTGATGTAGAAGTCAGTGGTGATCTTCGATACACCTTCGCGCCTTCTGGCAACTGAGTCGTATCCGCCTTCTCTGAAGGTGTCATTTTTCTGAACTCGCCATCGGGTGTCGACACATAGTCGTAGTTCACCCATTGCGTGCCTGATCTTGGCCAGAACAGGCTTCGATGCTTCACTGTCGCATTGTCTCTGCAGTACCATAGAAGGAAATCATTCGTAGAGGGGAGTAGGTCACCGGCTTTCGTAGTTGTCTTCCTGAACACGATCTGCCCGATGAAATTCTCACTCCCGAAAACTTCGTCCATCAGACAGCGCACCAGGTGCACGTTCTCGTCCGAGATCTGCACGAAGCAGGATCCCGACTCCGTCAGCAGTTCCTTCGACACCAGCAGCCGGTCGCGCAGGTAGCTCAGGTAGCTGTGGATGCCCAGCTCCCAGGTGTCGCGGTAGGCCTTGATCTGTTCCGGCTCCCCGGTCAGGTCGCGGTCGTCGCCATCCCGCACCGTGCGGTTGCCGATGCGCATCTGCCAGTTGCTGCCGTACTTGATGCCGTAAGGCGGGTCGATGTAGATACACTGCACCTGCCCGGCCATGCCTTCGCGCTGAAGCAGCGAAGTCATCACCATCAAGCTGTCGCCCAGGATCATGCGGTTGGTCCAGCCGTCCTGGTGACGGTAGTAGTCGCTGACTTTCTCCAGCTCGTCCCGCTCGAGGGCGTGGCCGAAGAGCTCGTCCAGCAGGTCCTCCTGGGTCTCGCGGCCCTCCGCCCGGCGGTAAAGCCCCTCGATCAGGGTCTCGGGAGCGATGTGCGCGTGGCGGTAGAGCGAGCGCAGATCGACCTGCAGGCGCTCTTCCTCGTCCTCGGCTCCGTGTTTGCCCAGCCAGAAGAGCTCGGGGTCCTGCCCCCGGTGCACCACCGGGTTCAGTGGAAACTCGGCCCGCTCCGGTCCCTTGCGCACAGCGGGACTGGCCGCCTCGCTGCCTGCCTCTTCCCTGCTGGGAATGTGGCTGCGCTTGTTTTTCTTGTGACGTATGGACTTGACGCTCATCGCTCGCCTTCGCTCATCTTCGGTCCATTCCAGCTGAATGTGCAACAGCCTGTTGCACAAATCGGAAATCCGGTCCGGCTTTGCACCTCGAATGCACGCATGGAACTTCTTGAATCACTGCCTGTTGCGATCGCTAAAAGCCCAATTCATACATCAGAATTGCACGTTACCGATTTCCGCATATTAGATCATGATCCGATCATTCGCTGGAATTATCTGCCTGTTTATTAAAACCTTATCCCATTCTTTCACGAGAAATAAGATCAATGATCTCTTCCATGTTCGTCGAGGGTTTCCGCGAGATGCCATCGCGCAGCCGGCCCCCTGCCAACGACGCACAGGCGGCGGTCCTCGCGAAGAGATCGAAGAAGCGACTTCAGCTCTCCTTCCGTGCAGTCCGGCAGGACTTGCTGAAATTCACGAAAAGGGGCACCGGCGGAGCCCCGGTCGGACACATGACGCACCAGGAACTCCATCTTCGTTCTTCGATCCAATCCTCGACGTCGTGTTCTTTCTCCCAGTCGGCCTGTCCGCCTATAGTATTCCGTCGCCAGAATGAATCTTGATCCTCGTCCGTGACCGATGCGTTCCAGGATCCCCGCATTTCGAAGCTCGTTTAGACGCGGGCGTTGATCAGGATCCACTTTCTCCGAGCGGCGAATCCGATCCAGCAGAAGGAAATCCTGCGTGGAAAACGTCAGCAGGGTCTGCTCACCGACATGTTCAAGGAAGCGCAGGAAGTCGGGATCCTGAACCAATCCCTGCAGATTGAGGGTGACCTGGTACTCGTCCGAGTAGGAGTATTCAGGCAAGGCCTTGCCCTGACGGATTGCCTGCTCGAACATCAGATTCGCCCCTTGTCCCGACCGCTCAACCAGACCCGCGCGTTCCAAGGTCTCAGCAATTCTCCTGTTCCTCGGATAGTGTCGCCAGAGGATGTTCTCCGGCGTGATCCCTTCTGGAAAACCACCCGGACTTTCAACGATCAGCCGTCTATCATACTGGCGAACGAAGACCGATCCTTGCCTTGTGTAATCACGATGACTCACCGCATTATTGATCGCCTCACGAACGCTCCGTTCATCGAATGTGCTGATCTCTCGCAAGAATAAACCTTCCTGGAAGTGTTGACCGCTGTTTCGCTGGTTGATCAAGTCCCAAAGGCGGTCCAGGTACAAGAAATAACCGGCGCGGAACTCGATTCGCTGCTGAGCCGGACCCGCAATTTCGGTACTCCGGTACTCGTACTTCAACTCGGCTTGAGGTAATTCGCGCCTCAGGGCTAATTCTTTCCCCAGCAGGATCAAGGCAGCCCAAGTTGGTCGCCCATCGATCACAAGCTCGGCATCAACCAAGAACTGCATGACAGGTTTATGCAGTAGCTCTTGATTCAGTGTGCGATCACGCCATCGACTTCGAAGGATGTCAATGGCCTCAGGGGCAAGGTCTTCAACGGCTGCAGTCACGCACATCTCGGCAGAGAAATCCGTGCTCAGCTCTTCGTAGATCGTCTTCTTCCTGGCATGATCCATCTGAATCAGGCTGTCTCCGGTCCTCATCCAGGCCACGCCACCCACTTCGAGGGCAACCCCTCGAGGTCGCGCCGGTACAGTGAATACCAGAACCCGACCGTTAGTGTGTTGCATCTCCGCTGCGCCAACCGGGTGGTGCAGCTGCTGAAAGATTCCTGCTGCGGTTCTTCCCGGTTCAGTAAAGGCGCGTGTTCCTACCACCTGCCGTGGACGGCGGTCGGAAACACCGAGAACAACCGACCCGCCGCCTTCATTGGCGATCGCGCAGCAGTACTTGACCAATTCGCTGAAGCTGAAGCGGTTCTGCGCTTTCTTGAACTCGAGACGTTCGCCTTCCGGTTCGGTGAGCAGTCGATGCAGTTCCCCGATCAGCATTCCGCGCCCCTCTCTTCAGACTCAAGGCGCTGGATCACCGAGCGCAGTTGGTTCTTGATATCCTTGATCTCCCCGGCCACTTCGAGGAACTCCCAGCGCCCCCAGCCGTGACGCTCGGCGGCGGCGTTCACGGCCGGCAGCCAGCGGTGTTCCACGTACCAGCGCTTGGCTTCCTTGTCCTTGTTCATACCGGTCACTTCAAGGATAAGAGTCCGTTCCACGCCGTTATCCGCGGGCAAACGTATCAGGAAATCGGGGAAGTAGAGGCGATCCTCGTCCTCGTGCACATAGGGAACGGCGAAGCCGAGAAAGGCATTCTTCACGTAGGACAGGATTCGTCCCTCTTCGGCAAGCTCCTCCAGGGACTTCGCCGCGATCTGCTCCCAGCTCTTCGTATCGGCAACAACGTAGTTCACGTGGCTGTGCGTGGTTTCCAAGACGGGACGGCTGGTCTGGCCCCGCACGTGGTTAGTGCTGCCTTCGGTGTTGTTCATCCGTAACACGGGAAGGATGCGCGAATCGGGATTTGCCGCCGTCTGGATCGCGCGTTCGATGCCGCCGATGTAGCGCTCGGGATCGAAGTGCCACAGCAGTTGCTTGAAGCAATCGCCGTGACACACCACACGGGTGTGATACCACTCCTCTACAACATCCCTGGCCTGGGCGAATCGGGCGAATTCCACGTTGTTGTCTCCATCGCGGAACTGGCGGGCAAGCAACTGCTGCGTGATACGGTAGATCACCTGCTGATGGCGGAGTTCTCGCATCTCGTCGGCCGAGAGTACGGTCTCATCCGCCGTAACTGCTGTACACATCCTGGTCACCGTGGGGATGTCCGGTCCGATCTCGAAAGGGTCGATCTCGCTGAAATCGGCCTGGATCGGCGATCGCGGCTGGTCGATGCGATAGCCGACCAAGTTGGGGAAGCGAATCTCGCAGCGTTCCTGTCTCTCCGGCAAAGCCCTGACCAAATGCAGTTCCTGTGGCGCTGCCGGTGTGGTTTTTCCACCTCTGAACAACTTGAACGGAACGCCGATGATGTGAGCGTACTCCGGGGGATAGCGATAGGAATGGATCCGCCGGCGGTCCTCCGTGAATCGACCTTTCCTGTCGTAGCCTTGTAGCACGTAATGCTTGCGCCGCAGGGCCCTGCCGGCGATCTGTTCGCACAGAAGCTGCGATCCAAACGCGCGTATACCGACAATGTGTGTCACCGTATTGGCATCCCAGCCCTCTGTCAGCATGGAGACGGAAACCACGCACCGAATGTGCTCGCCCAGGGTTCCGGGCTTTCCCACCGTATTGACCACCTCGCGAAGTAGCTCTGTATCTGTCAGGTTTTCTGCGGCGCCTGCTCCATGAAGGCGGGCATAGTCCTCCTTGAAGCGCTCGATTTCAGGTGCGAACACCTTGCGGAACTCGGTACTGACCTGATCCAGCTGCTCCAGTGCGTCACTGTCGATCAGCAGCGTAGGCGCTTTGCGTTTCGCTTTTCCTGTTGAAGGATCGAAGTTGGAAAACAGGGGAAGCTGGCCGGCGACGGTTCGTATCTCACCATCGGGCAGCATCCGCTCGTAGCCGGCCAGGTAGCGAAACACGTCTCGCGAGACAGTTGTGTTGTTACACACGACAATGAAAACCGGCGGACTGTCGAACAGATCCCGCAGACGCTCATATTCCTCTTTGTAGTGGCGATAGAATTGCTGCAAGGCGATCTTCAGCGTCTCGGGCAGTCGCGGCGCCTCATCCTCGAAAGTCTTGCCTCTCTCTTTCGCATCTGCTCGCTGCCGGCGTCGTCCCTTTCTTGGCAGATCGTCCTTGATGTGCTCGTACAAGTTCTTCAGCACTGGATCATCGAGCTGCTGCGTGTCATCGCGTTCAGGCAGATAGGGAATCTTCACCAGGCCGGATTCAATGGCCTCGATCAGACCGAAGTCGCTGACTGCCCAGCCGAAGAGGCTGTAGGGCGTGTAGCCCGAGCCCGTCAAGTAGTAGGGTGTGGCACTCAGATCGTGGATCCAGCGCACCTTGAAGCGTTTGTGCAGCTCCTGCACCCCTTTGAACCAGACGGCGGCGCGCTTGTTCTCTTCACGGGTGTCCTCGCCCTCGGCGACCTGCCCGTCTTCCCGCGGTAGATAGCAGTGATGAGCTTCGTCATTCAACACCAGCAGACGGGATCCCGGACGGAAGGCGCCTGTCACACGCTTCAGAACCTGCGCATAGTCCTCGCGCGCCTCGCGCTTCTTTCCGTCGATACCGCGCTTGCCATCGAAGGGGCTGCGCTTGTTACCCTGCAGGGTCTTGGACAAAAATTGATGGTAATTGGTGATCACAATGCGGGAATTCAACTCTCGCAGACTTTCCTCCCAGTGGGGCGACACTAGACTGCGTTCGCGATAGTAGTCGCGTGCATCGGTGGAACGCGTGCGCAAGGTGTCCGCCTTGAGCACGCCCAGCCGATCGCGGATTGTGATACCCGGTGCGATGACCAGGAAATTATCCGCGAATCGTGTGTCGTTGCGATACTCCCGCCGGTTGAAGAAGTTATACAGAATCAGCGCGGCCATCACCACGGTCTTCCCGGTTCCGGTGGCCATTTTGAATGCGATCCTGGGCAGACCGGCTGTTTCTTTCCAGCATTCCGCAAGGAGATTCAGCAGATGCTGACCGGCGTTTGTAGAATCCGCTACTTCATTCAGCCAGATCGCCGACTCCAAGGCTTCACGCTGAGCGAAGAACAATTGCTGGGTGGGCGCGCGGTCAGGATTATCGAACCAGTACCGCAGCAATTCGCGCGTGACACGCGTCGTCTGTGGCCACCGGGCTTCGCGCCATGATCCTACTTCGCGGCGCATCATGTTTACGATATGGTCGGCGTACTCCTCACGCAAGTCATTGATTTCAAAAGCACTGGTTTGACCGCTCTGTCTGAGCGGAACCGTGCGGATCTCCGGAACGAAAACCCTGCGACCGGCTACGATGCGCGCATAATCCAGGGCTCCGTCTTGATCCGTGGCGTAATGACTCGTCGGTTCTTGGTAGGGATTATTTAGGATCGGGTTGGCTTCCTGCATGACTCAGCCGGCCTCTCAAGCATTGCAGTTCGACAGTTTGTGTAAGATACGCAAATCGTGAAGCGGGAACACTTACTGGTCTTGGCCAGATTAATCGGTGGACAATGCGAGCGGTAAATTTCGAAGCCGGGGAAGTTCTGATTCAGAAGGAATGGGTGTATTACGCAGGCAGATAGCGCGCAATTGCCTCGGTAGCCTATTCGGTTAATCAGCCAACACGGAGGCTATGGCGCTCGATCGCTTGGGGCGCACAGCTCGTTACCTCACCATAACGCAAGCGATCGAGGCCACATTCACGATATCCATCCAGTGGCAGCCGCGCGAGAGGTCCATGAAGGGAGCGGCCAGACCCTGGACGAGCGGGCCGATGGCCTCGGCTCCCCCGAGGCGCTGGGCCAGCTTGTAGCCGATGTTGCCGGAGTTCAGGTCAGGGAAGATCAGCACGTTGGCCTCGCCGGCCACCCGGCTGCCCGGGGATTTCAGCCGGGACACCTCCGGCACGATGGCGGCGTCGAGCTGCAGCTCGCCCTCCACGGCCAGCTCCGGGGCCGTTTTCCGCAGGATCCGCAGCGCCTCGCGCACGGCTTCCGCCTTGGGATGCTCGGCGCTGCCCAGGGTCGAGAAGCTGAGCAGGGCGACCCGCGGATCCAGCCCGGTCAGCGCGGCGTGGGTGGCCGCGGAAGCCGCGGCGATGGAGGCCAGCTGTCGCGGGTCCGGATCCGGCACGATGGCGCAGTCGCCGAAAGTGAAAGGCCGCCCGTCCGGCAGCAGGATCAGGAACGAGGAGGAGACGACCTCCATGCCCGGGGCCATGCCCAGTACGTGCAGCCCTGCGCGTATCACGTCTCCCGTAGTGTTGCAGGCCCCGCCCACGCTCGCGTCGCAGCGACCCGAGCGGATCATGAAGGCCGCGAAGTAGAGTTCGCTGCGGGCCAATTCCGCGGCCTCGGAAGGCGAGATGCCCCTGGCCTTGCGCAGCTGGTAGAGCTCCCGGCCGAATTCGTCGCCCCATTCCGAATCGGCGGGATCGACGATTTCGCGGTTCTTCAGCGCGAGTCCGGCCTCCGCAGCCGCTTCCTCCACCGCGGAGCGCTTGCCCAGCAGCGTCACGCGGCAGAGGTCGTTTTCCCTGAGATACCCGGCGGCGCGAACCGTGCGCGGATCGCGGCCCTCGGGCAGGACCACGTGCCGGCGGGCCCCTGCGGCCCGCTGCCTGACTTCCTCGAGCAGGCCCATCAGCGAATCCGTTCGTCGCGTGTCACAGGATTCCGGGAATGCAGCGGCGTTTTACTTTCCTGTATCACCAGTCCCCCCGAGTTCCTCCATCGCCCGCGCCACCGGCTCCGGCACGAAGGCGCTGAAGTCGCCGCCGAATTGCCAGAGCTCGCGCACGATGCTGGAATTGAGAAAGCTCCAGGCCTGGCTGGGCATCAGGAATACCGCCTCCAGCTCGGGCGCCATCCTGCGGTTGACCAGCGCCATCTGGAACTCGAACTCGAAATCGCTTATGGCCCGCAAGCCCCGCACCAGGGCGCCCGCCCCGACGCTGCGGGCGTATTCCACCAGCAGCCCGTCGTGCACATCGACGCGGACGCCCGACAGCTCGGAGACGCTTTCAAGCACCAGGTCGCGGCGCCGCTCGAGCGGAAACAGGGTCTCCTTGCCGGGATTGACCGCCAGCAGGACCACCACCTCGTCGAAGATCTGCCGCGCCCGGCGCACGATGTCCAGGTGCCCGAGGGTAAAGGGATCGAAAGTCCCCGGATAGACCGCCAGGCTCATCGTCCACCTCGCTTGTGTTACAGTGCGCTCGCGCCTGCGGAAGTCGCGGGGATCAACCTGTCGCGCAGCGCCGGAGAACCATCATGGTCAGGTCGTCGTCGTAGTGCTGCGGGGGCCGGCGCTCCCCCATGTGATTCACCAGGTCCGCCAGCAGTGCGTCGATCATCTCCGCCGGCGGCTGCTCCCGGTGGCGCAGGAGACTCTCGCCGATTCGAGCCACCCCGTACTCCTCCCCGGCGGAATCGCACGATTCGTTCAGCCCGTCGGTGTAGAACAGCAGCGAATCGCCCTCCATGAGTGACACCCGGCCCAGCTCGTACATGGAATCCGGGAAGCCTCCCAGCACCAGGCCGCCCGCCTCGAGCGGCTCCACCAGGCCCTCGGCCGCGTGCAGCAGCATGGGCGGATTGTGGCCGGCGTTCACGTACTCGAACTCCCCCGTGCCGCGGTGATACACTCCGTAGCAGGCGGTGACGAAGGTCTCGGCCTCGGTCACCCCCTCCAGGTAGTTGTTCAACCGGTCCAGGATCCCGGCGATGCCGCTTTCCTCGCCCACCAGCAGGCGCAGCCCGGTGCGAAAACTGGCCATGATCAGGCTGGCCGGAATCCCCTTGCCCGCCACGTCCGCCACCACCAGCCCGATCCGGTCCTCCGAGATGGGAAAATGATCGTAGTAGTCGCCGCCGATGGCCTCGGAGGAATGGTTGACGCCGGCGATCTGCACGTCCGGCAGCCTGATCGGTTCCCGCGGCAGCAGGCTGGTCTGGATGCTGCGGGCGACCCGGAGTTCCGCCTCCACTCGCCTCCGGTGCTGCCGTTCTTCGCGGAACATGGCGTGTTCCACCGCCTGGGCCACCTGGCTGGCCAGCACTTCCACCAGCGACAGGTCCTGCTGCCCGAAATTGTCCGGCCGGTCCGATTCCAGGTTGAAAAAACCGATCAGCCGGCCCTCGTGCAGCACGGGCACCACCAGTTCGCTGCAGGTGCGGCTGCGGGCGTTGAAATAGCGCGGATCGCGCTCCACCTCGGGCACGATCACCGGTTTCAGGTGACGGCTGACCCAGCCCATGATGCCCCGGTCCAGCTTCCGCCGCACCAGGTGCAGCTTGTCGGTGTCGTAGCCGCGCAGGGTTTCCCAGCGGATCCGCGCATTCCTGGGATTGATGAAGTAGAGTCCCGCCGCCTCGAAGGAAATCAGCTCGCCCAGCGTGTCCATGATCAGGTGCGACAGCGATTCCACGTCCAGGTCGCGGCCGAGCCTGAGGCCGATTTCGCGCAGCAGGCGGTTTTCCCGGCGCTCCTTTTCGGCCTGTTCCAGGCGGTTGAGGCCGGCGCTGATTTCCCGGAGACTTTCCACGGCGCCCTCGAGCCCGCTCAGAAAGCGGGCATCGGTGCGGCCCCCGGAAATGTTGTCGCGAAGATCCTGCAGGAGATCGAGATGCCGACGGAGATCCTGAACCAGATCCCTCTGCGGGTCCTGGCGATCGCCGGCCATTCAGAATTCCTGAATAGCCTGCTCCACGGTATCGAAACTCTTGAACACCTGGTAGAGCTTGGTAATCATGAACAGCGAGTCGATCTTTTCCGTGATACTCGCCAGGTGAAAATCGCCACCCGCCTCACGGACCGGCTTGAGCGCCTTGATGAGAATCCCCAGTCCCGAGGAGTTCATCAGCTTGACGCCGGATAGATCCAGGACGAACTTCTGCGTGCCCTGGTCGAGGTGCTGCTTGACGAGATTGTAGAAGGCGTCCGCGTCGGGTCCACCCAGCAGGTTGCCTTTCAAAGTCAAGACCTGGATGTCATCATGGGCTTGAGCTGTGATCTTCATTCCGGTATTTCCTCCAGGAAAGCTTACAGAACGTTGGAATCTATCAATAGGCTGAAGCAGTGTCAACGCGCAATGGGATTCGTCCCGCGTACTCCCGGCGAGTCCCCTGGAAATGCTACTTTGGCCGCGCAAACTTTGGATTATAACGGAGCTGGAATGAGATTCAATCAAGTGCGCAACCTGGCGCGGGAAATGGGCATCAGGGCCAGGAGAACCACCACCAAGACGGAACTGATTCGAACCATACAACGCGAAGAGGGTAACTTCGACTGCTTCGCGAGCGCATCGGCGGGCGAGTGCGACCAGATGGACTGTGTCTGGCGCGTCGACTGCTTCTTGGCCAGCAAGGGGCGAAACTGAGATAACGGGGGGCACATGCCGGAGCTGCGTCACGATCCTATTCAGCGGCGCTGGGTGATCATCGCCCTGGAGCGGGCCTACCGACCGCTGGATTTCCAGGGCGAGCTCGAGTTTCCGCGAAACCCGGTCTGTCCTTTCTGCGAGGGGATGGAGCACTCGACCCCGCCTGAGATCCTGGCGGCGCGCAACGGCAGCGAACCCAACACGCCGGGCTGGGACCTGCGGGTGGTGCCCAACAAGTTTCCGGCCCTGATGATCGAAGGCCAGCACGAGCGGCGCGGCGTCGGGCTGTACGACGTGATGAACGGTATCGGCGCCCACGAGGTGCTGATCGAGAGCCCCAAGCACATGCTGCACATGGCCGAGATGGGCCCCGAGCAGATGGACCGGATCTTCAGGGCCTACCGCACGCGCTTGCAGGACCTGAAGAAGGACCCGCGCTTCAAGTACATCCTGATCTTCAAGAACTACGGGCTGCAGGCGGGCGCCACCATCGCGCACCCGCATACCCAGATCATCGCCACGCCGGTGACGCCGCTGACGGTTTCAGACGAACTCCAGTCGGCGCGCGAGCACTTCGTGCTCAAGGAGCGCTGCCTGTTCTGCGACGTGATGGCCCAGGAAATGGAGGACGGCCTGCGCGTGGTCCACCTGACCGATCACTTCGTGGCCATCTGCCCCTACGCTTCAAGATTCCCCTACGAGGTGATGGTGCTGCCGCGGGTGCACCACCACGACTTCGCACTGGCCGACGACGAAATGGTAAGCGACCTGGCGCGGACCATGCATGCCGTCCTGAGAAAGCTGCGCATCAGCCTGAATGATCCGCCCTTCAACTTCCTCTTCCACACCGCTCCCAACACGGAGCACAGCCGGCGCCGGGCCAACTACTGGGACACCATCCAGTACGACTGGCACTGGCACGTGGAGATCCTGCCGCGCCTGACGCAGACCGCCGGCTTCGAATGGGGCACCGGTTTCTACATCAACCAGACCCCGCCGGAAGCCGCCGCCGCAGTGCTCAGGAAAGCCAAGGTGGACGAATGAGCCCTGACCGCCGCAGGGTGCTGCGAGTCGTCTTCGTGACCGCGGAGGCGCTTCCCTGGATCAAGACCGGCGGCCTGGGAGACGTGATGGGATCGCTGCCGCCCGCCCTGCGCGAGCTGGGCGACGAGGTGGTCAGCATTCTGCCGCTCTACCAGTCCGTCGAGCGGGAAAGCGGGGAGCTAGCGCCGCTCACCACGGTGGAGGTTCCCTTCGACGGCGATGTCTTCCCCACCCGGATTTTCGAGGCCGGCTACCCCGACAGCGCCTGCCGCGCGCTGTTCATCGAGAACGAGGAATACTTCGGGCGCCCCGGGATCTACACCGATCCCGCCACGGGCGAGCCCTACGAAGACGACGACAGGCGCTGGTTCTTCTTCCAGCTGGCGGTGCTCGAGCTGCTGCGCCAGGCGGAGATCGTGCCCGACCTGCTGGTGGTGGCGGACTGGCAGACGGCCCTGCTTCCCGCGCTGCTGCGCACGCAGCTCAAGGAGGACCAGCTGCTGAAGGAAGTGCGCACCGTGCTCAGCCTGCACAACCTCGGATACCAGGGCCTGTTTCCGCCATCCTCCATCGCGCGCATCGGCCTCCCTGAAGAGTTGATGTTCGCCTTGAGCCCATTCGAGTATTACGACAAGCTGAACTGCCTGAAGGCGGGATTGAGTTTCGCCGATCACATCGTCACGGTCTCGCCCAACTACGCCTCGCAGATCACCACGCCGGAGTACGGCCACGGGCTGGACGGCGTGCTCAGACAGCGCAGCGAGCACCTTTCGGGAATCATCAACGGCGTGGACGCGGCACTCTGGAATCCCGCTCGTGATCCACTGATCGATGTGCAGTACTCGCTGCAGCGCCTGAACCGCAAGCGCGAGAACCGCAACGCGCTTTCCATGCAATACAGGGTCTCGATTCCGGAGGGCTGTCCCGTGATCGGCATGGTCAGCCGTCTGACGGATCAGAAGGGCCTCAACATCCTGGCCGGCTGCATCGACCGGCTGCTGGCCCGCAATCTCAGAATGTTCATCCTGGGCACCGGGGAGAAACAGTTCGAGAACTTTCTGACGGACGTGGCCGAACGCCATCCCGACCGCCTGGGCGTGAAGATCGGCTATTCCGAGGCGCTGGCGCACCAGATCTTCGCCGGCGCGGACATGTTCCTGATGCCCAGCCGCTACGAGCCCTGCGGCCTGAGCCAGATGTACAGCATGCTCTACGGCACCGTGCCCGTGGTGCACTGGACCGGCGGCCTGCGTGACACGGTGCTACCTTTCATGGACAAGCCGGAGGCCGCCACGGGCTTCACCTTCACGGAGTACAACGCCGAGGCGCTGCTCAACACGGTGGACATCGCGCTCAAGGCCTGGGGCAAACCGCGGAGCTGGCGCAAGATTCAGCGCAACGGCATGAAGCAGGATTTCAGCTGGAAACGCTCGGCGAAGGAGTATCACAAGCTGTTTGGCAAAGTCGTCTCACGGCCCCGCTGGGGCGAGAACATCGACAACTGATCTTGGGCTACACTACCTCTGTCAAAGGACTTCAACGCTTGTGAGGATTGTGTCTGAACGGTGCTTATTTGCATTGACAAGACACATCGCGCGTGTTATACTTTTGGTATGAAAACAGCCATTTCCATTCCCGATGCAGTCTACCAGGCGGCCGAGCGGCATGCAAAACGTACCAGCAAATCGCGCAGCCAATTGTACGCCGAGGCCATGGTTGAATATCTGAGCAGACATGTACCCGACGAGGTCACGGACGCCATGAACCAGGCCTTAGAACAGATCGGTATGCAGGAAGAACCGTTCGTGAGACGTGCGGCAATGAAAGTCCTAGAGCAATCCGAATGGTAGAACTGCAGCAAGGCGAAATCTGGTGGGCCGACCTTGCCGATCCGAGAGGGTCCGCTCCGGGCTTTCGCCGCCCTGTGATCATCATCCAGGGCGATCATCTCAACCGCAGTCGCATTGCCTCCGTCGTCTGCATTCCCTTGACCAGCAATCTCAAATGGGCATCGGCTCCGGGCAATGTGTATCTGGATTCGACGATGACCGGGCTTCCCAAGGACTCGGTCGCAAATGTCTCCCAAGTCATCACAATCGACAAAGCGGATCTCGATCAACGAACGGGAAAACTCACTCCCGCTCTATTCTCGCGAGTGTTACAGGGTGTTGACATCGTTCTTGGCCGTTGACCGGTCGACACATGTGCATGCTGATACAACAGTGTATCACGCCGCCGGCATGCGGCCCCAGATCCCCGGAATGATCCTGCCGCACTCCTGACGGGCTTCCTCATTTGATCAACACCAATTCCCTGCTCAGCACTTGATTGTCTGATCGCAACCTGCAGATGTACTTTCCGGAACTCACGGATCGACCCGCGTCGTCGGTCCCATTCCAAATAAATCGGTGTTGCCCGGCGGCCAGGTCGGCATCGACCAAGATGCAGACGCGCTGTCCGATCAGGTTGAAGATGCCCAATTCTATGCGCGATGCACTGGGCAGGGAGAATGTGACCGTGGTGGCGGAATTGAACGGGTTGGGAAAAGCGTCGTTCAACTCGATTGCGTTAGAGGCGGTTTCACCAACCGTCGCTTCGATATCGTTGACGGGACTGTTCAAGAGGAATTGGTCGAGTGTATCACCGCTGACTGAGATGGCGACGAAAGAAAGGACCTCGCCATCGATCTTGACTGCGCAGAAATGGCGCTCACTCGCGGCTGTGACGATATACGGATAAGCAAGGTTGGGAGTGTGCAGCGGCGCCCCGCCACCGCCGGTGGTGATGTGCTGAATGCTGTCCCACTTCGGCGCGAGCGTAGTAGTGATTATGCCCGGTAAACACGATCGATACGCCATGTTTGACGCACAACGCTGGATGTAATTCTGCACGGCCGTGTTGTTGCCATGTCCACCGCCGGCCGACCATCCTGGCTCATGGAAGACAAGGAATCGCCAGGGCTTCCTAGTCGTGGAGAGATCATTCACGATCCAGGTATGCTGCGCGGAACCGGGTGAGTAGCTGACATACTGATCGATCACCGTGAAATGAGCCGGGCCATAGTCGAAGGACCAGTAGCAGGGGCTTTCGTGAGGATATGGGAAGTACTTGGTGAACACCACTCCGGAGTCCTCGTGATTGCCCCGGCATGCCTGGTAGGGCAAAGCGGCGAGCATGGTCTGGATATTGGTGTATGAGGGGGCGAAGAACTCGGTGTCCCAGTCGCCTTCCTCGTCCCCGTCGGCGACGAGATCTCCCACGGAGATAAGCAACGACTTCAGCTCGGGATCTGCCGCATATGCGGATGTGATCGCGCCGGCAACCTGGTCATGAATGGCGGGATTGCTGCGTGTATCACCGTATGCGAAGAATCCAATTTCGCTTTCCCCGCGGGGAGGCGCCGTGCGGAAGGAACCGGTGAAAACGTCATTCTCCGCAACTACCCGGTAATAGCAGGTCGTGGCAGGAGGTAGATCCGCGATGGTGTAACTGTGTTGGTGGTCATCGCCGTACTCGAAAGACACCTCGCTTCCGAGGTCGTAGCTGAATTGACTGTCATCGCCGAACTCGAAGGTGTTTTCGTTTCCGAGTTCGACCGGCGACCTGAAGCCCCACTCGATGTGACACGTATCCGAAGTGTAAAGCTGCCAGACGATCTGCATCTTCGAATTATCGTCCGGATAGATCAGGTAGGGAGCCTTGCGGACGGGATGAAGCAGCTCCTCCAGGCCGAAGACCTCGAGATCGAAACTGATGTCGGAACTTGTGACACGTCGTTGATGGACTTCCACCGCGATCACATTAATGCCTGAAACAAGGTCCGACGAATCAACGTAATACTCATTGAATGCGTCCTCCGCAGCGCCACTCACGGTGGATGAAGCAAGGGTGACGTAGCTGATTGTACCCGCCGGCATGTTCGACCGCTGGATCTCCGTGCCGTTCAGGTAGAGCACGGCCCCATCGTCGCGGAGTAGTCTCAGCTGCAGGAAGTTGAACTGCGAGGGATCGGCCACGTCGAAGGAATGCCGGAAATAGGTGGTGACGTACCTGTTGTTGGGATCCGGCCCGTAGCTCACAACCGTGGCTTCATCGCCGTCGCCGTATCCCAGTTGAGCGGGGCCTCCGCTCCAGGCGCTGTCGTCGAATCCCGTGCCGCGCCACAGGATTCCCTGATTCGAGCCGTCGTCGAGGTACTTCCAGACGGAACCGGCAGGCACCAGAACGGATTGCGCGAACACTGGACTTCCCGTGAAGGCCCACAGCGCCAACGATACAAGGATGGCGGCGGACAGCTTGAACTCCGATTTCTTCACGACTCATCCTTGAATTTGCTGTGCGGTGCAGTGTACAAAGCTGAGTGAACACAAACAACAAGTGTTCTGATGTCCGGTTACTCCGTCGTCCAAAGCGCCAGGGCTTATTCACGCCGCCGGCATGCGACCCCAGATGCCCGGAATGATCCTGCCGCATTCGGGACAGGCCCCGTCCCCCGCCAGGGTCTGCCGCTTCAATCCCATGTAGCTGCGCTCGACAACCGGTGTATTACAATCCGGGCAGATCGTCCGGCCGTGTTCGGCGTCGGCCACGTTCCCCAGGTAAACGTAACGCAGTCCGCATTCCGCGGCGGTCTCCGCCGCGGTGAGCAGCGTCTCGTGCGGGGTGCGGGGCGTTTCGAGCATCCGGAAGTCGGGGTGGAAGGCGGTCAGGTGCAGGGGCGTCTCCTCGCCCAGCTCCCCGGCGATCCAGCGGCACATCTCCCGGATCGCGGCGGGGTCGTCGTTCTCGCCCGGTATCACCAGGTTGGTCAACTCGATCCAGACGTCAGTATCGCGGCGCAGCCAGCTCAGGAAGTCCAGCACCGGCTTCAGCGAACTGCGGGTCAGGCGGCGGTAGAAGTCATCGCTGAAGGCCTTAAGGTCCACGTTGGCCGCGTCGATGAGGCGGTAGATCTCCGCCGCGGGGATCGGCGAGATGTAGCCGTTGGTCACCATCACCGTCAGCAGCCCCGCCTCGCGTGCGGCCTCGGACACGTCCACCACGTATTCGCCGAAGATTGTGGGTTCGTTGTAGGTGAAGGCGATGGCCCGGCAGCCCTTGCTCTCGGCCGTGCGGACCACGTCCGCGGGCGCAGCGCGACCAGAGCCCTCGCGGGTGCGGCGGGCGGTGCTCATGGTCCAGTTCTGGCAGAAGCGGCAGCCCATGTTGCAGCCGGCGGTCCCGAAGGAGAGGATCCCGCAGCCCGGCAACACGTGATACAGTGGTTTCTTCTCGATGGGGTCCACCGCGAAACCGATGCCGAAGCCGTAGCCCTCGGTGTACAGACGCCCGCCCGCGTTGCGGCGGATGTAGCAGTAACCGCGCTGCCCCGGGCCGATCCGGCAGTAGCGCGGGCACAATTCGCACAGGGCCTTATCGTCCCCGACCGGGGCCCACCAGCGTGCGGGAACGGCCCCCTGTGTTCCAACCGGCGTTTCCATGCCTTCACTCCTCCCGGTCCATGTGCTCCAGCAGCAGCTTGAGCATCGGCTCCCAGCGCCAGGTGGTGCCGAAGTGCCCGCCGTCGAACTCCTCGTGGATCACGTCGATTCCGCGCTCGCGGCAGTTGTGGACGAAGGCCCGGGCACCCAGGTCGGCGTGATACTCGTCGCGTGTTCCGGCCTCGAGGTAGAGCGTGTCCAGCGAGCCCAGGGCCTTCGACTCGCGGTTGGCCGTCTCGGCGGCCATCCGTCCGCCTTCATCGGTCGAGCCTTCGCCAAGGGCCGCCAGCATGTTTCCGGGCCAGTCCCCGGCGATCCTCCGGACCGGATCCTGGGCCAGCCAGCGGCCGAAAACCACTTCCTTCAACAGCCCGCTGGCCCGATCCACGGGCAGCTCGAAGCCGAGCTCCGTCTCGGGCGCCGGCGAGTAGCACGAGGACAGGGCGATGATGTTGAGCACGTTGGCGGTGTCGGGATCCAGTTTGCGCAAGCGCGGCAGCGCCTTCAGAAATGCTTCAAGGCCGCCTGCGCGTTCGAGGCAGAAGGGAAAGCGCGCGATCTCCGGGCGGCAGCTCATGTCGAAGTGCATGTCGGCGGCGCAGGCCGCGGCGTGACCGAACAGGTCCGGCCTGGCCATGGCCATGCGCAGTGCGCCGAAGCCGCCCGAGGATTTACCCGCCACGGCCCGCGAACCGCGCCCGGAGAGCAGGTTGTAGTACTGCTCCATGTGGGGCACCAGCTCGTCGCAGACGTGGGACATGTACCTGCCCGTGCCCGGTGAGTCGACGTACTGGCTACCGCCGTAGCTGGTGATGCATTCCGGAAAGACCATCACGAATGGTTGCAGGGTGCCCTCGCCGATCAGGCGATCCGCGAGCTGGATCAGGTTCTCGTCGAAGGCGCGGAAGCCGAGCCAGCTCTCGCTGCTGCCGAAGAGCCCGCTCAGCGCGTAGACGGCCGGGTAGCGGCGGCTGCGCAGGTGATAGTCAGGCGGCAGGTAGACCGGCACGCGGCGCAGCGCGGGATCGCCGAGGAAGTTGCCTTCCAGCAGCTCGCTGCGCAGCTCCTCCACCACGATGTTTCCCTTGAGCAGGGAGTTGAAGATCATTGGACCATCCGATGTATTACTCTCGCGGTGTTAAGTGTGACACAGAGGGCGATGGGTTGCAGAATTGTGTCACCAGCTCATTGCGCATCAGCGAGGAAATGGGGGCTCAAGTGACGGCCGTCTCTGCGCAGTTAGTTGGAATCGCATGGATCATCTTGTTGGGAGCCTTCCGTCAGGTCGAGTAAGTTTTGAAAGCTGACTCGGAGGGGGCCCAGCTTGTTTGCCGCCACGTCCCAGACAACAAACCCATTCACGCGGCGACAGTGACACGCTCCACCTCCTTTAGGATGTGTGGTCCGATATGGGGACTTAAGGCTGCTGTTGTGACCAGTTCAACCGTACGGCCCAAAAGGTTCTCCAGGAGGAACGACAGCTCCATGAAATTATCGAAGGAGTGTTGAGTCGGTGCGAAATCCACCAGCAGGTCAACGTCGCTTGCTGCGGTCTGCTTTCCGGCGACAAATGAACCGAACAAACCGGTGCCGACTACGCCGAGCGCGGCAAGCTCCAACCTGGCACCGTGTAATCGGGCAATGATTTCGTCTTTTGTTTGGACTGGGGTGCTCATACATCTGCCTACGCCAAGTCTCCTGTGCCAATATACCTGAGACATCAAGATCATCGGAACTCATTATTGGACGGAGGGGAGGAATACGGCGTGCAGAGTTCAGGAGATCAATCCCTGGAAGTGGTTGTCGGGGTGCCGAGTGTAGCGAAGGGAGGAAAGTTATCACTGACCGCCGCGATACGGAGGGTCCAGGTTACTGGGATTCCCGGAAGCTCTGAGCGGCTGAGAATAAGTGAGCTGGGAAATCGCACCATCATCCATGCGCAAAGGACTTTCGTAAACCTGATAACGAGTAGTCGATAACCTACGTGTGTTGAATGCGATCGACAGCTTCTTGTCAGTAAACCTGGCGCCCACGCCATAATGACGCACCCGAGCGGTACTGACGCACCGCCACCGCTGTCCAATTAGCTTCCACTCATTCTATGACGAATCGGTGCCGCAGTTCGTGGCGCCTAGATGCAGGATCGAATTCGCGCTGGACGTCGTCGCGATCGTTTCTGCCGAGTCGCGTCCACCGCGTGACGCTCCTTGGGTCCGTGGTGGTATCGAAGCCGTTGGGAAGCGAGATGCCGATAAGATTCAATATAAGATAGCGGTCGTGGAAGTCGTCCCAGATGAATGCTACCACGCTGAGTCCAGCGGCACGGACCGATTCTTCCAGAGCGTTGCGGAAGCTGCGTTCAAAATACTCCTGGTCATTGTGCATAGGGAAGCGACGGCTTGGTCCGGAGCCGTCGTAACACACTCGGTGAATCTCGATGGCCGGCACAGGAGCACGCCCACCGGCGGCCTTGACCAGTTCCACGACGTTCCGATACCGCGGTATTGCGAGGTCGAGGTGCGGGTCGATGAACATCAGGGAGTTAGCGCAGCGGAGCACGATTTCGAGGTGCTCCCGGTACTCGTCCAGGCTGCGCGCGAGGCGGACAGATGGGCTACGCGCCTTCCACCAGTCAGCATTCTCCAGGCGATCGATACGGGCGACGAGCGGCTCGTTCTCGAACGCAGCCTTGACCGACCCAGTGGTAATGACGCCGCCAGTGTAGGGAACGACGCGATGGGTGCCGAGTACCTCCCTGCTCCACCCCTGATCATCAGCCGGGGATTCACCACGAGTCATCTCGAATGGAACAAGCCGGTTCTGCGAGGCCAGCTTTTTCAGAAGCTCCCTACCCCGCCGGTGCCACGCCCGGTAGTCACCTGCGAAGGCGCGGAGCCTTTCCCCTGAACGGAGATCGCGGACCAGCCCTTCGCTCAGCAGAATTTCCTTGAGCCGGCGCAGCTCGGAGTCGCAGGTAGCAGGGTGATCGTAGGAGGTCATATCGAAGACGTCCGGCGTGATGGCGTAGTCGGCGAGGAGCGCCATCAGAAGACCTCCCGCAGGCCCTCTTCGAAGAAACCGCCGGGCCAGGCTTTGATTAGCTCGCCTCGCTCGTTGAGCGGCATCTCGCGGACGATGCTCCTCGATCCGTCTGGCTCGACGAAGAGCACCATCACGTGCTCGGGGCGCACTTCGGGAACGCCGTCGGGCACCTTACCCTCGAAGGTCTCGCGCATGCGCCGCATGATGCGGAGCAGCAAGTGCTCGCTATGGGTCTCGATTAGCAGCGTATTGGCGGCATCGGTTAAGGCCGCATCAAGCAGCACGTCGCCGAGCTCGGCCTGCAGCGCCGGGTGCAGGTGGATCTCCGGCTGCTCGATGGCGACGAGCTGCTCGCGGAAGGCGTAGGCCGAGACGAGGACCGGCAGCACCTGGCTCACGCCGATGCCGACGTCACGGTGGCTCACCGGCGTGCCGGTGCGCTTGTCGATCAGCACGAGATCCTGGATCGCCTCGGAGCGTGCCTCGACGAGCTGCTCGGCCCATCGCTCGGCCAGCCCGTCGACATCGGTGGCCGCCGCAACGAGGTCCTCGATCTCGGGGAGCGTGTCGCTCGCCTCCTCCGGGTCGAGATCGGCGATCTGGCCGGCCACCTCTCCCGCCAAGGTCATCAGGTCCGGCTGCTCCTCTCCGTGCAGCTTCGCGAGCATCGCGGCCGCGAGGTCATGCAGGGCCTTGGAGATGTTGGGCGGCAGCTCGTTCGATACCGCGACGGCGGGCAGTAGCTCGCGGAGAACCAGCTCGTAGGGCGACTTGAGCCGGGCGGGGTCGCCGAGAGCCAGCCGTTCACCCGACGGCGAATGTCCTCGCGCGTGCGGACCACGTCCCACGCATGACCGCCGCCGGCGAACCAATTGGGATCGTGGTGCTGGGCGAAGGCCAGATGGCGCGGGGGATAGGATCGGAGCGGGCCGAGATCGCGCAAGCGGCGCGTTTCGTGCTCGACCGCCGTGGCAAGCCCGCCGACCAGGTCGCGCAGCGCGGCGGGGAGAAAGAGCCGCGCCGCCCGGGCGAGATCCTCCTGGCGCCGTCCGCGGCTCACCGGCAGGAAGCCCTCCGGCGCTTCCCGCTCCGCGCTCTCCGCTTCGTCCTCGATCCTGGGGACGAGACCACCGCAGCGGGCTCGGATCCCCGGAACGAGCGCGTCCAGTACCGGGCCCAGCTCGGCAAGGTCCTCCTCGCGAACGGCTTCGGTGGTGGTGGCGAGCATCAGGATTCCGCGCAGGAGCTCCCGGAAGACTGGGTGCTGGTGCTCCAGCCGGTCGAGATGCAGCAGGCCGCCCGGCCGCGCGCTCATGGCAAGGAGCGGCGTGCGGTCCACCTCCAGGGCAAATCGCTCGATACGGACGCCGCCCTCCCGGTCGATCTCGCGCTCGAAATCCCTGAAGAGCGTCCGCTGGTCGCTCGCGAAGCCCGCGCCGATGGCCAGCTCGACGACCACGTCGGTCGCCGAGCTCAGGAGCTGAGCCACGCGCCCGGAGAGCCGCCCGGGGTCGATCTCGAACGCCAGGTCCACCTGCCGCTCGCGCTCCCGGCGATGGACGTACTGGCGGAACCCTCCCAGGTCGATCGCTTCGCCGCCGATCTGGGTCCGTTGCGTGTCGAGCTCGCCCGTCTCCACCGCGTGGTGGGCCAACGCCAGCGCGTGGATCAGGCTCGACTTCCCCGCGCTGTTCGCGCCGAAGACCAGGGTGATCGGGCGCAGGGGGATGCGCTGGGTTGTGCCAAAGGCCTTGAAGTTGGCGATGTGGAGGGCGGTGAGGGTCATGCATCAACCTCCGGTGTGGCAGCTTGGGCGTCAGTATCGTTCGGAGGCGCATCCGCATCACTGCCGCCCTCCCAATTCGTGCAGACGGCCTCGACGGCAACGTCGGGCGCCTTCTCCCGTGTCCAGTACTCGTAGAAACGGGGATCCCGGCTCCTCGGGACTGGCCGCGCCTCCCGGATCTTCACGAGCGCGGGTGCGGGAACGCACTCGCCGAGAACCAGGGCCGTCTGCGGGGCGAGGGCGGGGATCTGATCGAGCATCGGCCCGTAGATCCCGGGCACGATCTCCTTGAAGTAGCGCAGGTCCTCCGGGTTCTGGAGCCGGTGGACGATGAAGCTGCTGCACTGCGAGAGCACCGTCTTCGAGAGCTCGCTCGGACGCTGGGACGCGACCACCAGGCTCAAGCCGTACTTGCGTCCCTCGCGCGCGATCCGCTCGAACACGACGCGGGCGATCGACTCCTCCTCGGCGAACCGCGGCTGCTGGATGTAGTTCTGGGCCTCCTCCAGGACGAGGACGACCGGGAGCGAGCCGCGGGCCTCTTCTCCCCCATGCTCGCCGAGCCGCTGGAGGAACTCGAGGATCAGCCGGCCGATCAGGGCGGTGACGTTCTCCAGGACCTCGGACGCTAGCAGGCTCAGGTCGAGGATGACGACGTCCGATGTCTTCGCGCCGCCTCGCTGGCGGTAGTAGAAGGGAAGCTGGTCCCTGGAGGCGGCCTCCTCGTTCGAGTACTCCACGCTGCCGTTCGGGGCCGCTCCGATCCCGAGGACATCGCGCAGGAACGCGGCAAGCACGTGCGCGGCGTCGGGGAGGTGTTCGCCAACGGGCCCGAAGAGGAAGTCAAAGCGCCGATCCGCGAGCAGGCGATCGATCCGGAGCAGCATCGTCCCGGAGAAGTCACGCGCCCGTGCGCCGCCCGATTCCTCCCGACGGAGGACCTGCTCGATGTGCCGCGAGCGGAACTTGAGCTTGTCGAAGAACGACGGGGCGTCCGCGGACCTACCGGTGGTGCCGGTAGCTTCGCCGAGATGGCCCCCGGTGAGCTTCTCGTAGATCGGTTCGATGGCGTCGCGGATCGTCTTGCGTGCATCGGCCGGGAGAACCTTCGGGTAAGTGCCATTGTCGATATGCTGCCCGGCCGTGGTTACAACCGTATCGAGAGCGGTCTCGACGTCGTTCCTGCTTAGTCCGAGTTGCTGCTGCGCCTCGTCCCACGCCTGTGTCAGATCGTCTTGCCCGATGCGGGTCTTCAACCCAGCCGCCAAATCCCGCACGTCCTTCGACGTCTTCTCGTCCTTCCCCGACAGGGACCAGATGCGATTGAGCTCGTGGACCAGCTCCTCTCGCAGGATGGCCAGGGGCGACCCTTGTCCGGTGTCGTTGCGCGCAAGACGGAGCGTCTCCAGAAGCACGGGTCGCTGCACACCCTTGGATGCCTGGAAGAGCCGCACGAAGTCCTCGGCGTCCATGAACCAGTAGGGGATCACCAGCCGCTCGCTTTTCTTCCCAGCGTCGGACGGAATGTAGAGGCAGCGCCCCTTGCCGGCATCCTCCCACGTGCCATCGTCCTTCTTCTTCTGGAAGGCCGCTCGATACTCACCGTTGGTATCGAGGATGACGCAGGTCGTGCGCTCCGCCGCCGGCTGCTCGAGGATCGACTGGAGCAGGCTCGCGATGGTGCAGGACTTCCCCGAACCCGTGCTACCGAGAATGGCCGCGTGCTTGCCGAAGAAGGCGTCCGGGTCGATCCGGATGGGACGTCCCTGCACGACGGCCGACTCGCCGACGGGGATGCAGAAGCCCGGTTTCTTCGGATCGGAGGGTGTGCTCTCGCTACTCCCGATAGGCCCGAAGATCGCATCGAGGTCGGCGCGCGCCGCCAGGTGGACCGGGCTGTCGAGGACGGGAAACAGCGACACGCCTTGGCGGAAGGAGTCCCCGTCGATCGTGCCGATGAGGGTCGCCTTCATCAGGCGCCGCGCCGCCGGGAGGGCCACCATGGTGCGGTCGGCCTTCATCT
>CAZMSD010000017.1:72266-73794 GCA_964568855.1 uncultured Bacteroidaceae bacterium
TTCATCAGGCGCCGCGCCGCCGGGAGGGCCACCATGGTGCGGTCGGCCTTCATCTCGGCCTCTTCCACCAGAACCACGCGGGTGACCATCGCGACCAGGCGCCGGGCCCCGACCGGAATGATCACGTAGGAGTTGATCCGTCCGACCTCCTGGGGGCCCTCATAGGTGCTCCGGCTCATCCCCTTGAGGTCGCGGTTCAGCTCGATGCTGACCTGGGCCGTATCGACGGCTACGACGCGGCCGATCTCGAAGTCAGTCGCCATCGGGTGCGCCATCCTCCGCTTTGCGTCGGGTGTCCAGGGCCCGATGCGTTTCGAGCACCTTCTTGCGGATCTCCTCGTCGCGCAGGTCCGGAAGGACATGTTCGACGAATCCCGTGAGCTTGCCGAGCGCCGGGCCCTCTACGATCCAGACACGGCTGTCCGATTGCTCCCGCAGCTTCGCCACGAAGACGCTTCTCGGGCTTGGATCGACCACAACCAGCGTGAAGCTCGGCACGGCGAGCGCCTGGCGGATGATGGCGTTCACGTGCTCGTCGCCGAAGCCGTAGCCGATCGCGAAGAGCACCGACTGGGGCCGCACAAGCGTGGCCGCGAAGCGCCGGAACAGCTCGGAGTAGGGCATGCCGAGCGTCTCACCGTACTTCGCCGGAGTGGGGTAGATCAGCAGTAGGTCCGTGCCGTCCGGGTCGAAGGCGGTCGAGGTCACGCCGTAGGGGTTGTCCATGGTGGGCGCATCGCCCGTCCAGGTGATCGACCCGTGGAGCTTGTAGAGGTGCAGGACCCGATCGAAGCGATGGACACGGCCCTCGGTGGTCTCGGCGGGAAAGTAGAGGTCCTGCTCGTAGCTCTCGGGCCGGAAGATGCGGCGCTGGGTACCGACGAAGCCGCCCAGCAAGACCACGCCCTCGGCATCGGAGGCCTGCTCGACCAGTGTGTCGTAGTTGAGCGTGAAAAGGTTCACGCGCTTGAGGTTGAGCGGCCGCGTCAGCAGCTTGCGGAGCAGGGTCTTGAAGGTCGCGAAACCCTCGGCCTTGTCCGCCGCGGGCAGATCGCAGGAGCAGGCAAGTGCGCGCGTTGCCTGCGCGAGGCAGTCATCGAGGTCCCTGGCGTCCACGTCGACGGATGGGGCTCCGTCAAGGCGCAGCCGGCCGCCGCTCTCGGGAAGCGCCGATCGCCACCGGTGCAAGATCGTCAGCACCTGCTCGAAGTTGGCGGGGAGCGGTTTGGCCTTCCCGTCAGCAAGGTCCTTGCGTCGCGCGAGGATGGCGTCCCGCTCCATGGGGACATCGATGGCGTCACCGGCACGGCGCACGGCGAGGTAGAACACCCTGAGCCAGCGGCGAACCCGCGGCCGCGTCTGGCCCGAGATTCCCTCACCCTGGAGAGCCCGCTCGACGGCGAGTGGAACCGATCCGATGAGCTGCCCGCCGCAATCCACCGAGGCTCCGGCGCCGAGGAGGAAGGAAACCGTCTCGGCCTTGAGGAGCGTGCCGATGCGGATCCGAATGTCGGCGAGGGTCTCGTGC
>CAZMSD010000018.1:0-70488 GCA_964568855.1 uncultured Bacteroidaceae bacterium
GGAAATGAGAAACCCGGAACACGGGCTTGAGAAAGGTCACTCTATATCAGTGGACAAGGGCACAATGTAGAAAGCGCGGACCGATCGCGGAGGCTCGTTGATTCCGGAGCCACGGAATTTCCTCGATCCCGGGCGGCGTACAGGCGAGCCCGAGATTGTTCAATTGAACCATGTCCGTTGCTCTCGCGCGTTATGGTTCTGAGGGCGTCTCGTTAGTGAGTTGTTTTTACTTCGTTTATATCCAGGCACGGTCCTTGCGCCATCTTCACCGTCTGAGATGTGAGATCAAAAGGTAGGTGCAAGATGAACCTGGCCAAGACGTTTCGTAATTCAATCATCCGTTCCGGCTGGCTCATTCGATCCGTGCCGGTGGCGGTGCTCACCCTGCTTGCTGCGAGCCTGGCGTACGCGCTCGAGGATTACCAGGTACGCGTTCTGTACTCCGATGGAACGCCTCTCGAAAGCGAAGCGGGCCTGCAGGTCAAGGGCTACAACGGCGCTTCCCATCGTGGAAACGCCAACTTCGCGGGCGACGGAATCTTCGAATTCGAAGAGGGAATCGAGCTGACGCACGTGGTGCTCAGGCGCCACTACATCAACTCGTCCAACCAGCCGCTGGGCGAGGAAATTTCCCTGGTGGACTTCCGCGTCGACGTGCGCACCAGCGACTACCAGGGCGACAGCCTCTGCAACGTCAACCACGGACTCTCGCTCTACCAGGGCAGCTCGCACCGCGCCAACTTCGCCGCGCCCGACGGCATGGGCATGTATCACCACGACGTGGTGCCCGGCGCAACCGTCCGCGCCCGCGTGCGCAAGGACTACATCAGCGCCTACACCGAAACCGTCGATCCCGACAGCAGCACCGGCACCGACGCCCTGATGCAGCTGGTCGACTTCCGCGTCGACTTCAACACTGTCGAATGCGATTCGCTGTCCCTGCAGTCGGTGCAGCTCTACCAGGGCGGCTCGCACCGGGCCAACTTCAGTTTTGATTCACCGGCGCTGCAGGTCCACCACGACGTGGTACCCGGGGCCGAGGTCCGCGCACGGGTCCGCAAGAACTACATCAGCGTCTACAGCGAAACGGTCGACCCCGACAGCAGCGCCGGCACCGACGTGCTGATGAACGCTCCCTGGATCTACTTCCGCGATCTGACGGGCACCGGATCGACCGCCCGGCTCTACCAGGGAGGTTCGCACCGCGGGACTCTGTCATCGGTGGAGCCCGGCCTCTTCAGGATCAAGCTGCTGGACGGGATGAGCAACCTGCATGTCATCTGCGGCATAGTGATCACCGATCCCTTCGAGGTGAACAGCGGACAGACCGTCCTGGCCAGTACGCCCACACATGAAATCACTCTCGAGGCGGGCAACTGCGAACAGGAGCAGGAGCAACAGGTGGCCGTGGAACTGCTCGACTTCAACGGCGTGCAGACTGCGGGCGAGCAGGTCCTGATTACCTGGAGCACCGCCCAGGAATCGAACCTGGTGGGTTTCCGCCTGTGGCGCGACGGATTCGAGCTGGAAGGCTACATCCCGGCCGCCGGCGATCACCTCGGCCACGACTACGAATACGTGGACGGCGTTCCAGGGGCCGGGCTGCACCAGTACATGCTGCAGGAACTGTCCGGCGATGGAAGCAGCACGGACCTCGGAACCATCGAGGTGGAAGTGGATCCGCTGCCGGTTGACTACGAACTCTGCGGCGCCTTTCCGAATCCTTTCAACCCGAGCACGGTGATACAATTCAGCCTGCCCGAGGAAATGGACATCGACTTGAGGATCTTCAGCATACTGGGACAGCAGGTGGCCGTGCTGGCTTCCGGGTCCCGGCAGGCAGGCAGGCACCAGGTGCTCTTCGAAGGCGGCGACAAGGCCAGCGGTGTCTACATCGCCGTGATGAACAGTTCCATGGGCCGCAGGGTGCTCAAGATGATGCTGGTCAAGTAGCCGCGATCCTGCGCGGATAACGCTGAGCGTCCTTGCACCGCCATGCGTAAAATTCAAGCCCCCGGTATGGCCTTCCGAGGCCGTACCGGGGGCTTCCTGATACTTGTTCCTTGGCTTTCTCAGGTCAGTTCGTGATTCAACCGGTAGCTGAGATTCATGATGCCCACGGAGAGGTTCTCGTTCTGGACCACCACTCCATCCGGTACTACCACGTTCTCAGGACTGAAATTCCAGATCGCCCGGACTCCCGCTGCCGCCATCTGGTCGCAGACGACCTGAGCCGCCTGGTGAGGTGTGCAGATGACGCCGATCTGGATGCTCTCCTCGCGGATGTAGTTCACGAGCTGATCCATGTCCTGGATCTCGATTCCACGGATCTTCAGGCCCACCAGCTTGGGATTGACGTCGAAAATCCCCCTCAGCATGAGACCGAAGCGCTCGAAGCCCTGGTAGTTCGCCAGCGCCTGTCCCAGATGCCCGGCCCCCGCCAGCACCATGCCCTGCGTCTGCTGCAGAGCCAGGACCTCACTCAGGCGGTGAATCAGGAACTTCACGTTGTACTTCTTGCCCTGGCGACCGAATCCTCCCAGCGTGAAGAAGTCCTGGCGCAACTGCGTTGGCTTGATACCGATGATCCCGGCCATTTCCGATGAAGAGATTTCTTCGACGACCTCGGGCAGGGTAACAAGAAAGTTCAGGTAGCGCGCGAAGCGCAGGACCGTGAACTGGGGAATGTTTTTAAAAATGGCTTCATCCGACATGATGTTCTCCCAACGTAATGCCTGTCAGCCCCAGCGATCTCCAACGATTTGAATGAGAGAAGCTGTGCCCTAAACAGGAATTCATAGGATGGAACAAACTTGTTATGAAATAAATATGTCGTGTTTTCGGCTGAGAGTCAACAGGAAAAGGCTGGTGCTGAATGTTGGCTCGAGGTAGCCCGTCTTGCCTGCAGATGTCCACGGAGGGACCGGGGACCGTGAATCGCCGCGAAGTTCCGGCTCTGCGCCCTCGTTAACAAACTAATACATCACACAGTTAGACCTACACTAAGATGGTAGATGCCCGGAATTTCTGCGGTTTCGCGAACGCTGGTCTTTCGAATATGTGAATCAGATTTCCAGGCGCTCGAAGAGCCAGGTCCTCAGCTGATCCATATTCACCCGGATCTGCTCCGTGCTGTCGCGGTCCCGGATGGTCACCGTCCGGTCTTCCTTCGACTGGTAATCCACCGTAACACAGAAGGGCGTGCCGACCTCGTCCATGCGGCGGTAGCGCCGTCCGATGGCGCCGCCCTGGTCGTAGAATGCGTTCCAGCGCCCCTGCAGGTCCTCGAAGAGCCCGCGCGCGATTTCCGCGATCCCGTCCTTCTTCACCAGCGGCAGCACCGCCACCTTGACGGGGGCCACGCGCGCGGGAAGCGCCAGCAGGGTTCGCGGCTCGCCGCCCACCTCGTCCTCGCGGTATGCGTCGCACAGGAACATCAGCATGGTGCGGTTCAGTCCGGATGAAGATTCGATGATGTAGGGCACGAAGCGTTCGCCGCGCCCCGAATCGATGTACTCCATGTTCTTGCCGCTCAGGCGCTGGTGAGCCGCGAGATCGAAGTCGGTGCGGTTGTGGATCCCCTCCACTTCCTGCCAGCCGAAGGGAAACCTGTACTGGACGTCCCATGCCTCGGCGGCATAGTGCGCCAGTTCATCGGGCCCGTGCTCGCTTAAGCGAAGGTTTTCTTCGCGAACTCCAAGCGATTTATAATAGCTCAGACGCCTTTCCTTCCACTGCGCCATCCACTCGGCGTCGGTCCCGGGCTTGACGAAGAACTGCATCTCCATCTGCTCGAACTCGCAGGTTCTGAAGATGAAATTACCCGGCTTGATCTCGTTGCGGAAGGCCTTGCCCACCTGGGCGATCCCGAAGGGCACCTGCAGACGGGCGGCGGACTGCACGCTCAGGTAGTCGACGAAGATTCCCTGGGCGGTTTCCGGACGGATGTAGATCAGCGAGGCGTCCCCTTCCACCGCGCCGATGTGGGTCTTGAACATCAGGTTGAACAGGCGCGGTTCCGTCAGCTCGCCCCCGCACTCGGGACATCCCGCGGCGGGATCCTCAAGTTGATCCGCCTTGAAGCGGGTCCGGCACTCCCTGCAGTCCACCAGGGGATCGACGAAGCCGTCCACGTGGCCCGAGGCCTTCCAGACATTCGGGTGCATCAGGATCGATGCATCAAGCCCTACTATGTTCTCGTGACGCCGGGTCATCTCGGTCCACCAGGCCTGCTGGAGGTTATTCTTCAGCTCCACGCCCAGCGGTCCGTAATCCCAGCAGGAAGCCAGGCCGCCGTAGATCTCGCTGGACTGGAAGATGAAACCCCTGCGCTTGCAGAGCCCCACCAGCTTGTCCATCACGTCCATCTGTTTCTTCGCCATTTCGTTTCCCGCTAATGGTGTCCGTATCACAATCTCGACAGCTCTTCCAGGCTGTTCAGCGACCGCCAGTGTTCCACGTGGACGGAAAATAACCGGTCGAGGAAATCGCCCAGCGCAATTCTCGTATCACGCGTTATCTCGCGCCGGCCGACCTCGGCGGGATCGGCGCGGCCCAGGAAATGCAACACCCTGAGCAGCCGCGCGCCGACTACCTCGGTCTCGCTGCCGTGATGGCAGTCCGGGCAGATCAGGGCCCCTCCGCGTAAATTCAGGCAGACGCCGGAGCGCGAGGCGAATTCGGTTGTGCCCTTTCCGCAGTCGGCGCAGCGGGCGAGGTCGAGGTAATATCCCGACCGGGCCAGCGTGAATAAAAGGAACCAATATACGTGGTTGGCCGGATGGGGACAATCGCCGGCGGTCAGGCCCAGCATTTCCACGGCCGCGTCGAAGAGCTTCTCGTCGGGATGATCCGCCCACTGGCTGCGTTCGAGGGTTTCGCAGATTCCGGCAGCCGCCAGCAGGCGGGAGTAGTCCCGGCGCAGGCCGCGGAAGTCGTTCCGCAAGTCGGCGTCCTTGAGCAGCTGCAGATCGCGCGATTCCTTCTCCAGGTAGACGACCTCTATCAGCTGGGCCGTCTGCAGCACCGGATCGAGCCGCGATCCCCGCTTCCTGACGCCCCGCGCGAGCAGGCTCAACTTCCCGCTGTCCCGGCTGAAGACGTGGAGCACGAGGCTCGTTTCGCCATAGGGGATCCGGCGCAGCACTAGAGCCGGGCTTTTGCGATCGACCATCTGCCTTTATCGGCTGAACCCGTATTGGAACACAGGTTGACCGTCCAGGGCCTCAGACCATCAGTTTGCTGACCAGCAGCAGGTAGACGCCGAGTCCCAGGATATCGTTGGAAGTGGTGATGAAAGGTCCCGTGGCGATGGCGGGATCCACGCCCATTCGCCGGAGCACCAGGGGCACGGAAGCGCCGATCACGGAAGCCTGGACGATCACGGACGCGAGAGCCCCGGCGATCACGAGAGCATTACGCGGCTCGTTCATCCACAACCAGACCGTCGTCAGCATCAGCGTGCTGCAGACGAGGCCCACCAGCAGGCTGACCTTGGTCTCCTTCCAGCTGCGGCGCCAGAGATCGTCCACGGCCAACTCGCCGGTGGCCAGGCCGCGGACCACGATGGTGCTGGACTGGATTCCCACGTTGCCGCCCATCCCCATCACTACCGGGATGAAGAAACTCGCCTGGAGCACCAGGCGCAGGTCCGCCTCGAAAAGGCTCATCAGCAGGGCGCTGAGGATTCCGCCGGCCAGGCCCACCATCAGCCAAGGCAGGCGCTCGCGGGCGATCACCAGGCTGGAGGTCTCCAGCACCTCCTCCTCGGTTCCCGCCAGGTGCGCGAGGTCCTCGGCCGCCTCCTCGTCGGTGATGTCGTACACGTCGTCCATTGTGACACGGCCCAGCAGGACGCCTTCATCGTCCACCACGGGAATCGAGGCCAGGTCGTACTTGCGGGCCGTCGCGGCCAGCTCCTCCTGGTCCAGCGCGGCGGGCACGGAGACCACGTCCCGGTCCATGATCTCGTCCACCGTCCGGTCGCGATCGGCCAGGAGAATGCCCTGCAGGCTGATGTAGCCCTCCAGCCGCCCGCGCTCGTCGACCACGTAGACGGCATAGATGTCCTCCACCTCGCGCTCGGTCACCAGGCGGCGGACTTCCCGGATGGCCGCGTCCACGCACAGGCCGTGCAGCACGGCCACGTATTCGCGGGCCATCACTCCGCCCGCGGTGTCCTCCGGATACTCGAGCAGGCTGACCACGTCCGCCCGCAGGTCGTCCTCGAGGTGCTCGAGCACATCCTGCGCGGCTTCCTCGTCCAGCTCCTTGAGTTCCTGGACCACGTCCGCGGCGTCGTCGGATTCCATCTCCCCGATCATCGGGGCCAGCTCGGAACTGTCCAGGCCGCTCAGGATGTGATCGCGCAGGGAATCGTCCAGCTCGGGCAACACTTCGGCCCGCAACTCGGCTTCGAGGGCGGTGAACAGGGCGGCGGCGGCTTCGTGATCCACCTTGTTCATCAACTCGGCGATGTCCGCCGGATGACTCTCCGCGAAGTAGGCGCGGAGTTCCTCCGTGCCTCCCTCGACGGCCATGCGCTCAAGTTCGCGCCCGCTCCGCTGTTCGCCTTCGCTCAAAGCCCTTCACTCCCCATGCAGTCGCCGAAGCGCTTCGCCAGGTCGGCGAACTCGCCGGCGTCCAGTTCTTCCGGGCGGCGCTCC
The DNA here is from genome assembly GCA_964568855.1 of uncultured Bacteroidaceae bacterium. Lineage (GTDB taxonomy): Bacteria > CAIWAD01 > CAIWAD01 > CAIWAD01 > CAIWAD01 > CAZMSD01. The sequence continues at coordinate 6,666 of CAZMSD010000018.1, forward strand.
AGGAAGCCGGTCGGCAAACCCCGCAGCTCCTCGAGCGGGGGCAGGCCCGGAATCCCCTGCAGCGATCTGCGCAGCATCTTTCTGCGCTGGTTGAAACTCCCCCGGACCACCCGGCGAAACAGGTTCCAGTCCTCGATCCGGTGGCGCGGCCGATCGAGGGCCCTCAGGCCCAGCACGACGCTGCGCACCTTGGGCCTGGGCTGAAAAGCCTCCGGGGGAACCTCGAGCAGCAGTTCGCAATCGCAGAGCACGCGCACGAAGACCGAGAGCACGCCGTAGATCCGGCTTCCCGGCCCGGCAAGGATCCGCTCGCCCACTTCCTTCTGGATCATGACGCTGAAATCGGTCACCCGCGCCGCGCTAGCCGGATCCCTCTGGAAGCGCCGGATCTCGTCCAGCACGCGCAGCAGGATCGCGCTGGTGACATGATAGGGAAGATTGCCCAGGATGCGCACCTCGCGCCCGGCAAGCCGCGCCGACAGGTTGTACTCGAGGAAGTCCCCGTGCACCAGCTCGAGGTTGGGGACTCCGGCGAATTCGCGTTTCAGGTGCTCCACCATCCGCCCGTCGATCTCGACGGCCAGCAGGTGCCCGGCGTTCTTCAGCAGCTCCCTGGTGAGAACGCCCTTTCCCGGCCCGATCTCGAGCACCTGGTCGGTCCGCGCCAGTCGCAGGGCCTGCACGACCCGCTGCACCCACCAGGGATCGCTGAGGAAATTCTGGCCCAGCGATTTTTTCGGGCGCGGCCCCGCCATCAGCCCGTCTCGTGAAGTTGTCTCACGCGCAGCGCGGCGCCGTATTCCCGGGCCAGGCTCCGGCAGGCCTCGACGTCGATCTCGTCGTCGTCCACCACGGTGAAGACCACTTCCGGCACATGTTTCGCCGCCTCGAGCGCGAAGTCGAGCATGGCCTGGTAAGTCTTCAGACCCCAGGCCGGGCGGACGATCCGGACGTATTCGGCGGGGTCGGAGGTGTTCAGCGAAATGGAGATCACGTCCACCAGTCCGGCCAGCTCCGGAGCGACGGAACGCTTGTTCCACAGGTCGGCGTGGCCGTTGGTGTTGACGCGCACCTTCCCGCCGCGCTCCTTGATCCAGCGCGCGACGTCGAGCAGCAGTTCCATGCGCATCATCGGCTCGCCGTAGCCGCAGAAGACGAACTCCTCCCAGGCACCGACGCCTCCCTGCGTCTCTATCGCCTGGACCATCTCCGCCGGCCCGGGTTCCTGCTCCCGGCGCATCGCCAGGTTGTGGCCCTTGACCACGGGATGGCTGAGCCGGCTGCAGAAGGTGCAGTCGGCGGTGCAGCGGTTGGTGATGTTCAAGTACAGGCTGTCGCGAATCGGGTAGGCAAAGACCCTGCGCTCGTCGAGCTCGAGGCCGAAGAGCACCCTGGCGTTGCGCGTCGTGATACGCGCCACGTCGGAGACGCTCAGCCCCTTGAGTGAGGCGACCGCCTCGGCCACCTCCGTCACGTTGGCCGGCTCGTTGCGCCGCCCGCGGATGCGCTGCGGCGGCATGTAGGGAGCGTCGGTTTCCAGCAGGATCTGCTCGACCTGCAGTCCGTCGATCACCTCGTGCTGGTTGCGCTTCGGGTATGTCACGAAACAGGGAAAACTCACCAGGAAATTCAGCTCCCGCAGGCGCCGGGCCGTCGCCAGATCGTAGGCGTAGCAGTGCATCACGCCTCCCACGTCGGCGGCGCCCTCCTCCTCGAGCACGCGCAGCGTCTCCTCGCGCGCCGCGCGGGAATGAACCACAAGCGGCAGGCGGCGGCGCCTGGCCAGCCGCACCATCTCGCGGAAAGTCCGGTGCTGGGCCTCGCGGGGAGCGTAGTCGCGGAAGAAATCCAGGCCCGTCTCGCCGATGGCCACCACCCGCGGCCGGCCGGAAGCCTCCTCCACGTAGGACAGCAGTTCCTCGTCGAAGTCCCCCGCCTCGTGCGGATGCACGCCCGTGGTGAATCGCACCATCGGCTCCTCGGCAAAGAGCTCCATGCCGCGGTCGATGGTCAGTCGGCTGTAGCCGACCTGTATCACGCACTCCAGGCCCGCCGCCCTGGCGCGACAGAGCACTTCGTCGCGGTCGGCGTCGTACTCGGGTCCGTCGAGATGGGCGTGCGAATCGATGTACACGGTCGCTCTGTCCTTTCCTTCGGCGAATCGACGTCGCGCCCGTCGAGCGAGGCGACCTCAGGGGGCGGGACCGGCATCGAGCAGGCCGTGTTCCTTGAAGCTGAACCAGCCCTCGCTGCCCACGATCAGGTGATCGAGGATGGCGATGCCCATCACCCCGGATACAGCGAGTAACTGCCGGGTCAGGCTGAGGTCCTCGCCGGAGGGTTCTAGACTCCCCGAGGGGTGGTTGTGCGCCAGGATGATGGACGCCGCCCGGTAGTGGATCGCGAAATGGAACACTTCGCGAGGATGCACCAGGCTGGCGTTCAGGCTGCCGACGCTGATCACCTCCTCCTTGATCAGGCGGTTCACGGTGTTCAGGTAGAGGCAGCGGAACTGTTCCCGCTCCAGCCGGGCCATGGACTCCAGGCAGCGCGCTACGTCGCGGGGATTGCGCAGCACGGGGTATTCGCTGCTGCCCCGGTCATAGAGCCGCCGGCCCAGTTCCAGGGCCGCCACCAGCTGGCTGGCCCGCACCTTGCCCACGCGGTAGGTGCTCATTACCTCGGCCACGCTGCGGCAGGAAGCGATGCTGAGGACGCCGTATTCCTCCGCGATCCGCCGGCTGATGTCGAAGACGGATTCGCTGCGCGTTCCGCTTCCCAGCAGGATCGCCACGAGGTCGCTCAGGCTCAGCGCTTCAGGCCCGCCGAGCAGCAGCCGTTCCCTGGGGCCCGAGTTCCGGTTCATGCGTCAGCTCCAGAACCCCGGAAAAAGGTAGCATCTGAAGGGGAAGCTCCGGGGTCCTCCTGCTACGCGGGCGCCGCTCTTACGTTCCCGCGTGAAGCGCCTGGGCGGGTATCAGCGCAAGTCGCCGTCAGGGATGGTGGACAGGATCGCGGCGTCGATACCCAGGAAACGGGGAAACAGATCCCGGTGTTTCAGCAGGATCAGCCCCTGGATTTCGGGATAGCTGAGGGGCAGGTCCAGACGAAGCAGAGCCCGGGCCTCGGCGATCTCCAGGTGGCGGGCGGGTCCGCGCATCTGCTCGAAGCGGCTGTGCAGCAGCAGGCCCCAGGTCCGCCGGCCCGCCAGGAGTACCGAATACAGGCCGATCGGCCGGGACTCCGGGTCCACCGCGCCGCATTCCTCGCGGAGCTCGCGCGATCCCGTTTCCTCGATTCGCTCGCCCGGTTCGCGCCGGCCCCCGGGCAGCTCCCAGGTGCTCCGGTCGCGGTGTCTCACGAAGACCGGCAGGCCGCCGGTCTCGGCCAGGTGCACGGCGAATGTGATACGCCGGTCCTCCACGGATCCCAGCGCGTGCCAGTCCAGCCGGGCCGGCCCGTGTTCGCTCACCAGCCGCCGGTAACGGTCGTGGTCTAGCGGGCGATCCATCAGGGCCTAGTCCTCGACCCGCTCCGCGAGGATGTCCACCCGCTCGGCTATGACCACCGGCCGGCCGTCCAGTTCCATCACGCGGCAGCCGGCGCGCTCGAGGTCCCGCTTGTGCTTGCTGAACCGGCGGCCGGCCGCCCCGGGCGTCAACCCGGCCAGTCCGCCCCAGACCACCGGATCCAGGCGGTCGGCGCGCATGCGCGCCTGCCGGATTTCGAAACAGCGATCGGCCAGCTCGCCCTCCCACCAGGCTTCGTCGTAGATCCCGCAGTGCGCCCCGTCGAGTGACTTCAGCAGCTCGTTCAGCGGCTCCGCGGGGCTGGACCAGTCGCTGACGTACAGCCGCCCGCCCGGCTTTATCACGCGCGACAACTCATCCAGGACGAGACCCGGTTCGTTGAAGTAGCGGAACCCGAATCGGCAGACCGCCCAGTGGAACAGTCCGTCGGCGAATTCCAGGCGATGCGCGTCCTGCACCGTGATCACGATGTTGTTCAGCCGGGCTTCCACGACTCGGCGCGCGGTCAGCTTGAGCATCCGGTCGCAGAGGTCCGCGGCCAGGATCCTGCAGTTCCCTTCCCCCAGCCGGACAGTGAGTTGCCCGCAACCGCAGGCCAGGTCGAGACCGGTCTCGCCGGGCAGGATCTTCAGCAGACGCAGGATGTGCTCCGCGTCTCCCGGCTGATCCAGGTACTCGCATTCATCCCAGGCCAGGGCCGCCTGCTCGAAGTGGTCCACGGCTTCCGCGGGCGTCATCATCTCGCTCCCTCCCCGGTTTCCGACCCGGCGACTCGCGCGAGAACCGCCGCGCTGCGGGGGCCCAGTTCGAGGCGCAGCCGGGTCGCTTGCCCCGACCCGACGCTCCCGGCGAAGAAGGAGGAGCCCTCGTTCAGCAGCTCGCCGCGCGCGTCGTACAAGCGGTGCTCGCCGCTGGCGAAGCGCAGTTCCAGGTCGCCCGGCAGGACGAGTTCCCGCCCGCGATCGGGCGAGCTGTTCAGCGCCGCGGCCACCCCGCCCCCAGCCAGGATCCAGGCCAGGAAGTCCTCCTCGGGGGCGGCCAGGTCGCGACGCTCTCCCCGCGCCAGCTCGGGATGATTCCTCCTGAAGCGGATCAGCGCGCCGTAGAACTCCGCCAGCTCTCCGTTGCACTCCAGCAGCCGGAAATCCAGGTAGTTGGTGGTATTGTCCTTCTCGTAGCTGTTGTGGTCGATCATTCCGCGCCGTTCCTCGTGGGGATTGCCTGCCGCGATGATCTTGGAGCGTCCCAGCTCCTGGCCCTGGTGCAGCATGGGAACGCCGGCGCTGGTGAGCAGGTGGATCGCCGCCAGGCCGTGGATCCGCAGTTCCCGAGGTCCCAGAACCTGGAATTCCCGGGGATCCTCGACCAGCCGGTCCTCGCCGCAGATTCCCAGCCCCAGGCGGATCCAATCGCCCAGGCAGTGGTCGTCGTGGCTGCTCGCGTAGTTCACGGACTGCAGCGCGTCGTCGTTGAAGCCTCCGGCCCGCGTCACTCCGCCGCGCACTCCCGCGGACAGGCGCTCGAGGCTGCTCTCCGGGTGCATCCGCCCGAAGAGAAAACCCAGGCCCTCCCCGGGGTTGCGGCCCCGCAAGTCCACGCGGTAGACGTCGTTCCACCAGGCCCAGCCTAACTCTGCGAAGAGCCGCGGCTCGTATTCCCCGCCGCCCCAGGGCTCTGCCGTGTGGAACACGGCGCGGTCGGGAAACAGCCCCCCGGGAGAAAGCAGCTCGTGGATGCGTCGCAGGGTCTCGTCGTCCAGCATGGCTCCCAGGTCGAAACGGAAACCGTCCACGTGATACTCCTCGACCCAGTGGCGCAGGGACTCCAGGATCAGTCTCCGCGCCATCGGCCTGGCGGTGTGGAAGTCGTTGCCGCAGCCCGAGCCGCTGGTGTAGCTGCCGGCGTCGTCCAGGCGGAACCAGTAGCAGGGGTCGAGAGCCTTGAAGCAGTTGTCGTCGTATTGTGACACGTGGTTGTAGACCACGTCCAGAATCACCGCGACGCCGGCGAGGTGGCAGCGGTCCACCAGCTCCTTCATTTCCCCCACCTGGCGGCCGTCCACGCCGCTCCAGATGCCGCGCCGCATGCTCCCGCCGGATGCGTAATACGACTCCGGCGCGAAGAAGTAGCTGGTCATGTAGCCCCAGTGGTTGCGCTCGTAGGAGTTCCAGGTATTGAGGATCGAGAGTTCAGGGTTGCGGTAGTCGATCTCGATGTTGCCGAAATCGTGCAGGGGCAGGAATTCGACCGCGTTGACGCCGAGGTCCAGCAGGTGGTTCAAACCGCCGCGCGCCCGGGGATCCCAGAAGCCGGGATAGCTGCCCGGCAGACGCGCCCCGCTGGAGGCGTGGGCCGTCATGTCCCGCAGGTGCGCCTCGTAGATCACCCACTCGGCGGGATCCGGGACTTGCCAGCCGGCACTGGACCAATTGTATTCCTCTTCGAGCAGCAGGGCTCTGGCGGGGTGCCGGTATTCGTTGCGGCTGGCCACGGCCTCGGCCCAGGGATCGCAGAACTCGGCGTGGTGGCCGGTCCAGCCGGCCACTCCCAGCGGGCCTTCGACGGACCAGGTATAGGCCATCCCGGCGCGAGCGGCCGGTTCGCGGACCACCCAGACGCCGGGATCGGGGCCGGGCGCGGCCTCCGCCTGTCGCAGAGCCGGACCGTCGCCCGAGCGGTATAGATGCAGCCGGACGCTCTCGGCGCGCGGCGCGAAGAGCCGGAAGACCCAGCCTTCCTCTTCCCGCGTCGCGCCCAGCGGCAGCTCCGTCCGGAAGCCGTCGTAGATTCCCGCGGGGATCACGGGCCAGGTCTCGCCGTCTTCGCTTTCCAGGCGGTAGTTGCGGCTCAGCCGGAGCGGCTCGCAGACGCACTCCGCTAATTGCAGATTCCCGCCGAGTTCCTCCGCGCGCAGGCGGCGGAGACCCCCGTGCGGATTGCCGGCGACCGGGTAGGCCGCGGCATGAAGTCCCGGGGGCAGCTCGATCAACCGCATGCCATCGATCTCGGACTCCTGCAGCTCCCCCCGGTGGCGAATCGACAGCCGGTCCGGGGCCTCCAGTTCGACCCGCACTCCGTAAACTGCGGGAACCTGCAGGAGCAGGGCCGCCAGGATCGCCGGAACCAAGCCGCGCATAATCGACCGCGCGTGCTGATGTCGTCTACTCGGAACGGTTCCTGGGACAGGCATGCGGCGTTCTCCGGAGATCGGGGCCCGACGGCCATTTCGTACCTTTCAAACATAGAAAAAGCCGGGGCTGCCATGTATCTCAGAATCGAACACAGCCGGGGATTGAGCGGAACCTATGTCCCGCAGGGGAACAAGAACGAGGCCCTGCCGGTGCTGGCGGCGACCCTGATGTGCCCAGGGAAATGCAGGATCGGGAACCTGCCCAGGATCATCGACGTCCAGGTGATGCTCGACCTGTTGCGCAGCGTGGGCGCAGTGGTCGAGAGCGATGCCGCAGGCCACGAGGTCACCGTCGATGCCGGAGGCGAAATCGGCATCCTGCCCGACGAGGAGCTGGCGGGCCGGATCCGCGGCTCCCTGCTGCTGGCGGCGCCGATCCTCGCCCGGCGCGGGGAGGTCGTGATCCTCAGGCCCGGAGGCGACCGCATCGGCAGGCGGCGCATCGACACTCACCTGGACATCCTCGAGAGCCTGGGCGCCGAGGCGGAGGTGCTGCCGGACCGGGTGCGTCTGAAGGCGCCGGACGGCTTTCGCGGAAAGCGCCTGTTCCTCGAGGAGGCCAGCGTGATGGCCACCGAGAACGCGCTGATGGCGGCCTGCGCGGCCAGGGGCGACACTGTGATCGAGAACGCGGCCTGCGAGCCCCACGTGCAGCGCCTGGCGGCAATGCTCAAGGCCATGGGCGTGGCCGTCGAGGGAGCAGGCACCAACCGGATCGAAATCGAGGGGCGCGGCGGATTCGAGCGTTTCCGGGGCGTCGAGCACCGCATCCGCGAGGACCACATCGAGGTGGGCAGCCTGATCGCGCTGGCCGCGGCGACGGAAAGCGAGATCGCCATCAGCGGCGCCACGCCGGGAAACTACCGGATGGTCGAGCGCGCCTACCGCATCCTGGGCGTGCGCTTCGTGCAGGACGGGGACCTGATCCGGGTACCCGGGGACCAGGCGCTGGAAGTGGACTACGACCGCTACGGCGAGATCCCGCGGATCCACGACGCGCCCTGGCCGGGCTTCCCCGCGGACCTGTCCTCCATCGCCGTGGTGCTGGCCTGTTGCGCGCGAGGTTCGGCGCTGATCCACGAGTGGATGTTCGAAAGCCGGCTCTACTGGGTGGATTCGCTGATCTCGATGGGGGCGCGTATCACGCAGTGCGATCCGCACCGGGTGCTGGTCAACGGCGGCAGGGCACTGCGCGGCACGACCCTGCACAGCCCGGACATTCGCGCGGGCATGGCCCTGCTGATCGCCGCGCTGCGGGCGGAGGGCCGGACCACGATCCACAACGTGATCCAGATCGACCGGGGCTACGAGGCCATCGACCGCCGGCTGGCCGCCCTGGGGGCGAAGATCGAGCGCGTCGCGGACTAGCGGATCGCCGTCTATCCCGCTTGTTACCGGGATCTCACATGTCAGTCATGCTCGCTCCAGGCCGGGTCGCCGCGGAGGGCCTCGGTCAGTTCATGCTTTTCGCGGTCCGCGAGCCAGCAGGAATCCACGGCGTTGAGCACCAGCCGTCTCACGTCCTCCCGGCTGAATCCCAGCTCCGAGACGAGGGCGCGGTACTCGCCGGCCAGCGAGTTACCGAACATGGCCGGGTCGTCGGTGTTCACCGTCACCGGCAGGCCGCGCTCGAAATAGCGCCGCGCCGGGTGCCGGTCGAGCGTGGGTATCACGCCCGTGCAGCAATTGGAGAGCGGGCAGAGCTCCAGTGGGATCCGGCGCTCGGCCAGCAGCTCCACCAGGGCCGGATCCTCTTCCGCCCGCGTGGCGTGGCCGATCCGGTCGGCCCGCAGCAGCTCGACCGCGTCCCGCACGCTGCCGGCGCCCAGGGCCTCACCGGCGTGGACCGTGGTCTTGAGGCCCCGCGCGCGCGCCTCCCGGAACACCCCGGCGAAGGGCGCCGGGGGAAACTCCTGCTCCGAGCCGCCGAGTCCAATCCCGATAACGCCCAGCTCGCCCAGATCGGCCGCTTCGGCCAGGGTCGCGGCGGCCCTCTCCGGCCCGAAATCGCGCACCAGGTCGGCCACCAGGGCCACTTCCACCGCCGGCACGCGGTCCAGGCCGCGTCGGACCGCCTCGGTCAGCCGCCCGGTCTTAAGGCCGTGGCGAATGAAGTCCGGCGGTGAATAGAAGGCCTCCACGTAGCGGATGTTCTGCCGCGCGAAGTTCCTCGCGGCGGCCTCCGCGATCAGGGTGAAATCCTCGTACTCGCGCAGGAAGCCGTTCTTCCAGATCCAGCATTCGATGAAATGCGGGAAGTCGCGGTAGGTGAAGCGCCGCTCAAGGGCCGCCAGGTCGGGCGTCTCGGGATCGCCTCCATACTTCCGCACCAGCTTCCACAGGGCGTCGAGGGGAATCGAGCCCTCCAGGTGCACGTGCAGCTCCACCTTGGGCAGGCGGTCGAACCAGTCGCCGCCGTCCGGACCTCCGGTCTCCGATTGAATCGAAGTCATGAGATGTGATACATAACTTGGGCCGAGTGGCAAGTCGCCGTTGTGTCACGCGCCTCAGGGCTTGTCCAGGTGCACGTCCATCTGCGGGTAGGGAATCCCGATCCCTGCTTCGTCGAGCGACATCTTCACCACTCGCGTCAGCTCGTCCAGCACCGTGAAGAAATCCCCGGTGCGGCACCAGAGGCGCACCTGCCAGTCCACCGACGAAGCGCCTAAGCCCGTCAATACCGCCGCCGGGGCGGGATCCGCCAGACCCAGCTCCACTTTTCCGATGGCCTGCATCAGGACTTCGCGCGTCTTATCGATATCCGCGGAGTAGTCCACGCCCACGTCCACCGATACGCGTCGAAGGTCGTGGTGAGTAATGTTCTCGATGGTGGAGCCGAAAATCGAACCGTTGGGCAGGATGATCCGGCGGTTGTCGGGTGTGTCCATCGTGGTGGTGAACAGGCTGATCCCCTCGACCTTACCGGTCTGACCGGCCACAGAAACGACATCACCCGCCTTGAAGGGCCGGAAGACCAGCAGCATCACACCCGCGGAGAAGTTCGACAGCGTCCCCTGGAAAGCGAGGCCGATGGCCAGTCCGGCGCCCGCGATCAGGGCGGCGAAGCTGGTGGTCTCCACGCCGAAGACCCCCAGGCAGGCGACGACCGCCATGATCATGATCACGGTTCGCACCATTCCAGCCATGAAGCGGGAGATGGTCGGATCCGTACCGGCCTTGTCCATTGACTTGGCCAGCAGACGCCCCAGCCAGCCGGCAATGATTCGCGCCACTATAAGAAACAGCAGCACGCCGGCCACTCGTACGGCATACATCGAAACCAAGGGCAGCAGCTCCGCCACGCTGAAATTGGTACCTGGAATCATGGTTCACTCCCGGTTATACCCGTTCGCCGCCTTCGTTTGAGCACAGGCAGCGACCGGCAAATCGACTCAGAAATTGATCACCAGCGAAGTGGAGATCACCGTGTCGGTCTTGTCGTACTCGAAGACCACGTCCTCGGCCGGCGGTGCGGAAATCACCTGGGTCACGGGCTGCGCGTCGTACATCATCTTGTAACTCAACTTCAGGGCCACCTTGTCCGTCAAACTGGCGGTCACTCCCGCAAGGAAGTTCATGCGCATGTCTTCGGTCTCTTCGAGGTTCTGTAACACCTCGAGTTCGCCGTTCAATGTCGCGGTGGCGCTGAGCACGCGGTCATAGCCCAGGAAGCCGCGGGCGCTGCCGTAGGACTGGTCCACCCCGCCCACGAGCGACTCGCTCGTGTAGTCGAAGCCCGCCTCGCTCACCAGCTTGTGCGTGTCGTCGTCGAGGAAGGTGAATCCCAGACCGCCGCCGAAACTGATCCTTCCCTCCACGCCGGCGAGCTCGTTCTTGTCCCAGCCGGCGTTGGCGTACCAGAGCAGGCCGCCCCACAGGTCACCGCGCACCTTGGATCCCAAGGCGTAACTCTCGGCCATGGTTTCCGTCGCCTCAATCACCTGTAACACACCGTTCTCGTTTGTCGGCACGCGGTTCGTCGTCTCCGTGCGGACGGCGGCGGCGGTCAGCGACAGCTCCACCTTGCTCCACTTGTATACGTACTTGTCCGAAAGGGACAGGTTCTCGGTCTGCGCGTTGCCGCCCGTGACCACCAGAGACAGGTCCGCCGTGTTGCTCCAGGAACGCTCGTCCTCCCCGGCCAGGACCGGGACAGACAACAGGATCACGGACACCAGGCCCGTGCAAAGCAAAGCTGCGTTCTTTCTCATTTTCTTCTCCATAACTTGCCGCTGAATGGTTCCCCCTCCGGATCACAAACCCGGTGATCGATTCGCCGTGTGTCCACTGCAGGAATCATTACTGAAATCACCGTTTGAGCAGAGTCCGGATGGAAGATGTAATATACGCCATGCGCTCGTAGGATTATAACACCGCAACGCGCATGGAATGGAGTCGGAATGGGATTCGCGCTGTTCCTGCTGATCGTCAGCGGTATACTGCTGGCCTTCTACGGGTATATCAGCACGAGGCTCGTGGCGGACCTGGGCCTGAGCGGCGTAATCTCCGCGGCGCTGTGGCTGCTCTCCGGTCTGCTGGCAATGGCGCCCGCGGTTTCGATCCTGCTCAGGAACCTCAATCGCTGGGAGCGCTGCTCGGAGATCCTGGCCTGGGCGGGTTACCTCGGCCTGGGCTTCGTTTCCCTGGCGGCCACCCTGCTGCTCCTGCGGGACCTAGCCTGGCTGCTGGTCAAAGGACTGCAGCTGGCCATGGATTCGCTCGGGCAGCGCTTCTCCCCGGCGAGCGAGCTGCTTGCCCGGCGGCATTTCCTGTTTAAATCCTCCACCCTGGGCCTGACGGGCCTGGCGGCCCTGCTCGCGACCCGCGGATTCCGGCAGGCCCGCCGGATTCCCGAAGTGGTCCGGGTGCGGGTGCCCATCGCGGGCCTTCCGCCGGAGCTGGCCGGGCTGCGCATCGCCCAGATCTCGGACATCCACGCGGGACCGACCGTCAAGCAGGCCTTCGTCCGGTCAGTGGTGGAGGAAGTCAACGGCCTGCGGCCGGACCTGGTGGCCTTCACCGGCGACCTGGCGGACGGAAGCGTGTCTCACGTGATGGGGGAGGTCGACGCGCTCAGGCTGCTGGAAGCGCCGCTGGGCAGGTTTTTCGTCACCGGCAACCACGAGTATTACAGCGGTGTACTGGGCTGGATCGCCGTGATCGAGCGGCTGGGCTTCACCGTGCTGAACAACGAGTACCGGGTTGTGACACACAACGGCGCAGCGCTCCTGGTGGCGGGCGTCACCGACATCGACGCGGGCCGCTTCATCCCTTCCCACGCCTCCGATCCCCGAAAGGCCCTGGAGGGGGCGCCGGAGGTTTCAACCAGACTCCTGCTGGCCCACCAGCCCAACAGTATCCACGGGGCCGCCCGGGCGGGCTTCGACCTTCAGCTTTCGGGGCACACCCACGGCGGGCAGTTCTTTCCCTGGAACTACGCGGCGGCCGGCGTCAACGCCTACCTCAAGGGCCTGCACCTGCACGAGGGAACCTGGATCTACGTCAACCGGGGCACCGGCTACTGGGGTCCGCCCCTGCGCCTGGGCGACCCGGGAGAGATCACGCTGATCGAACTTGCCGGCTCTTAGGAGCCGACGGACGGAATCAGTTCGTCCAGTAGTTGGGGCTTTCCTTGGTCACCACCACGTCGTGCGGGTGGCTTTCCCTCAAGCCGGCGGGTGTGATTTCCAGGAAGCGCGTACGCTCGCGGAAATCGTTGATGCGCGAGCAGCCGCAATAGCCCATGGCTGAACGCAGCCCGCCCACGAGCTGGTAGACCACGCCGGCCAGGGCGCCCTTGAAGGCCACCCGGCCCTCGATCCCCTCGGGCACCAGCTTGTCCGCTTCCCCGACGCCGCCCTGGAAGTAGCGGTCGCTGCTGCCTCGCCTCATCGCCCCCAGGCTGCCCATGCCGCGGTAGACCTTGAAACTGCGCCCCTCGTAGAGCACCAGCTCGCCCGGACTTTCCTCGCAGCCGGCCAGCAGCGATCCAAGCATCACCGATTCCGCCCCGGCGGCCATCGCCTTGGCCAGGTCGCCGCTATACTTGACGCCTCCGTCGGCGATCAGGGGCAGGTCGTGCAGGCGCGCCTCGGCGGCGCAGTCCATGACGGCCGTGATCTGGGGCACCCCGACCCCCGCCACCACGCGCGTGGTGCAGATGGACCCTGGGCCGATGCCCACCTTGACCGCGTCGGCGCCGCACTCGGCCAGCGCGCGGACCGCTTCGGCGGTGCCCACGTTGCCGGCGACCACCTCCACTTCGGGGTAGCTGCGCTTGACCTCGCGGACCATCTGCAACACGCCCGCGCTGTGGCCGTGGGCCGTGTCCACGCAGAGCACGTCCACGCCCGCCGCTACCAGGAGTTCCGTGCGCGCGAGGTTCTCGGGACCGACGCCCACCGCCGCGCCCGCCAGCAGGCGGCCATGATCGTCCTTGGCCGCCTGGGGGTAGGTCTTCTTCTTCTGGATGTCCTTGACCGTGATCAGGCCGGCCAGTTCTCCGTTCTCCCGTGTCACAAGCAGTTTCTCGATCTTGTGCTCCTGGAGAATCCGCTCGGCCTCCTCGAGCGTGGTTCCCTCGGGGGCGCAGACCAGGTCGCGGTGCGTCATCACCTGCGCGATGGGGCGCTCCAGGTCTTCGAGGAAGCGCAGGTCGCGGTTGGTCAGGATCCCCACCAGCTTGCCCTCGTCCACCACGGGAATGCCGCTGATGTGATACTTCGCCATCACGCCCATCGCCTCGCGGACGCTGCGGTCGGAAGAGAGTGTAACCGGATCGCGGATCATGCCCGACTCCGAGCGCTTGACCCGGTCCACCTCGGCCGCCTGGGCGCCGGGATCCAGGTTCTTGTGAATGATGCCCACCCCGCCCTCCCGGGCCATGGCGATGGCCATCTCCGACTCGGTCACCGTATCCATGGCCGCGCTGAGGATCGGGATCTTCAGGTGGATCCTGCGCGTCAGGCGGGTTTCCAGTTCCACCTGCGCCGGCAGCACCGCCGACTCGCCGGGAACCAGCAATACGTCGTCGAAGGTCAAACCCCTGCCGATGATTTTGCTCATGCGCTTCCTCCCCGGGCTCCAGCCCTAATGAAAACGCCGTGCGGACACGGCGTTGTATTGCATAGTGATCAGTTTATCAGGTTCAACAGCCGCTGCCAGCGGATCACCTGCCAGAACTCCTCGCTCATTTTTCGCTTGTCGAAGGAAAAGTAAATCATCCAGGCCTTACCCACGATGTTCTCGCGCGGCAAAAAGCCCCAGTAGCGGCTGTCGGCGCTGTTGTCCCGGTTGTCGCCCATCATGAAGAACTGGTCCTCGGGCACTTTGACGGGACCGTAATTGTCCTTGTTCCAGCCCTTGCCGCGCGGCCAGATGTGCGGATCGGAATAGCCGGAGGGCTGGATCGCGCGCTGCATGAACTGCTGCCCCGGGTAGGGCACGAACTCATCGCCGTCCACGTAGACGACCTTGTCGCGGATCTCCAGCGACTGACCCGGGCCCGCGACGATGCGCTTGATGTAGTTGATGGCGGGATCGGCCGGGTACTTGAAGACCACGATATCCCCGGGTCCGGGATCGTCGAAGGCCGGCAACTGAAGGTGGGGCACGTCGAAACCGTAGCGCGTGAAGGGAATCCCGATCCAGTCCGGCGTTTTCACCCCGTAGACGAACTTGTTCACCAAGAGGAAATCCCCCACCAGCAGCGTCTTCTCCATCGACCCGGTGGGAATGCGGTAGGCCTCGGCCACCATGGCGCGGAAGAAGAACAGGAAGACGGCCAGCGAGCCGATGAATTTCACCCAGTAGAGCAGGGCTCCGTCCCGGGCGCGTTTCTGCTGTTCGCGCCGGCGCCGGCGCTCTTTGCGCTCATTACGCCACCTGCGGTAGACGGGCGGCTGCAGGGGATTATCCAGGAAGAGGTAAAAGAGTGCCGCCACCAGGATCAACAGGGTCCAGTTCATCCGTCCTCTCCTATCGTTCGATCTTCAACATGGCCAGGAAAGCCTCCTGGGGAATCTCCACCGTTCCCACCTGCTTCATCCGTTTCTTGCCTTCCTTCTGCTTCTCGAGCAGCTTGCGCTTGCGCGTGATGTCGCCGCCGTAACACTTGGCGGTCACGTTCTTGCGCAGCGCCTTGACCGTTGTCCGAGAAATCACCTTGGTGCCCAGGGCTCCCTGGATGGCGACCTCGAAGAGCTGGCGCGGGATCAGCTCCTTGAGCTTGATACACAGCTTGTTGCCCCATTCCCAGGCCTTGTCCCTGTGCACGATCATGGACAGGCTGTCCACCACCTCGCCGTTGATCAGGATGTCCAGGCGCTGCAGGTCGCTCTTGCGGAATTCTTCGAATTCGTAGTCGAAGGACGCGTAGCCCCGGGTAAGCGTTTTCAGCCGATCATAGAAATCGAAGACGATCTCCGAGAGCGGAAACTCGTAGGTCAGGGTGGCCCGCGTGGGATCGATGTACTCGGTGGAAACGAAGATGCCGCGCCGCTCCATCGAGAGCTTCATGATGTTCCCGATGTATTCCGTGGGAGTGATAATCGAGGACCTGATGAAAGGTTCCTTGACGTATTCCAGCTTCTCGTTGCGCGGAAATTCGGCGGGATTGTCCACCTCCACCTGCTCGGAGCCGGGCTGCTTCACCTGGTACTCGACGTTGGGCATGGTGGTGATGATGTCCAGGCCATATTCGCGCTCCAGGCGCTCCTGGATGATCTCCATGTGCAGCAGGCCGAGGAACCCGCAGCGGAAGCCGAAGCCCAGCGCCAGGCTGGTCTCCGGCTCGTAGAACAGCGCCGAATCGTTGAGGCAGAGCTTGGCGAGCGCCTCGCGCAGTTCCTCGTAGTCCTCGGCCTTGATCGGGTAGAGTCCCGAGAAGACCATCGGCTTGGCCTCCTCGTAGCCTTCCAGGGGCGTCTCCGCCCCGCCGCGCCGCAAGGTCAGCGTATCACCGACCTTGGCGTCCTTGACCTCCTTGCTGCCCAGGATCACGTAGCCGACTTCGCCGGTATTCAGGCATTCGCGCGGTACGCGCTTGAGCGCCAGCCCGCCCACTTCGCCGATCTCGAAGAGGTTGCCGGAATGCATCGACTTCACCCGGTCGCCGCCGCAGATCCGGCCGTCCGTCACCCTGACGTAGGTCACCGTGCCCCGGTAGTTGTCGTACAGCGAATCGAAGACCAGTGCACGCAGGGGAGCCTCGGCGTTCCCCACGGGCGCGGGGATGCGTGTCACAACGGCTTCAAGGAGGGCTTCGCAGTTCAGGCCCGTCTTGGCGCTGACCGGGATGACCTCCTCCTCGGAGCAGCCGATCAGTTCCATCACCTGGTGGATCACCTGCTCCGTCTGCGCCCCCGGCAGGTCGATCTTGTTGACCACGGGAACTATCTCCAGGTCCATGGAGACCGCGGAATAGAGATTGGCCAGGGTCTGCGCCTCGACTCCCTGGGCGGCGTCAACCACCAGCAGGGCGCCCTCGCAGGCCGCCAGGCTGCGGCTGACCTCGTAGGCGAAATCCACGTGGCCCGGCGTGTCGATCAGGTTGAGCGAATAGGCCCGGCCGTCCCGGGCCTCGTAGCGCATCGTGATGGGGTGGGCCTTGATCGTGATACCGCGCTCCTGCTCGAGCTCCATGTCGTCCAGCACCTGCTTGCGCATCTGCTTGGGCGATACGGCGCCGGTCAGCTCGAGCAGGCGGTCCGCGATGGTGGACTTGCCGTGGTCGATGTGGGCGATGATGCAGAAGTTGCGGATCGCGTCCTGCAATCCCCGATCCTCCGTAATACAACGGCCCTGAAAAACTGCGTGCACTGGCTCGCAGGGCGAATCAGTGCACTGGGACGGTTCCCGCGGAATTCCCGCCGGCAACGGTTGTCAGGAAACCGGGCGGCCGCCTAGACGGCCATAATGTCCGTTTCCTTCGACTTGAGCAGTTCGTCGATCTGCTTGGTATGCTCGTCGGTCAGCTCCTGCACGTCTTTCATTGCGCGACGTTCCTCGTCCTCGGAGATGTCCGACTCCTTGAGAGCCTTTTTCAAGTGGTCGTTGGCGTCGCGGCGCACGTTGCGCACTGCCACCTTGCCCTCCTCCGCCAGGCGGTGCACCTGCTTGACCAGCTCCAGCCGCCGTTCTTCGCTGAGCTCCGGCAGGGGCACCCGGACCACCACGCCGTCGTTTGAGGGATTGAGCCCCAGGTCTGCCGTGAGAATCGCCTTCTCGATGGGGCCGAGCATGTTCTTCTCCCAGGGCTGAACCACGATCATCCGCGGTTCGGGACAGGACAGGCTCGAAATCTGGTTCAGCGGAACCTGCTGACCGTAATACTCCACTCGCACGTGATCGAGGATGGACGTGGTGGCCTTGCCGGCCCGCACGGCGGCGAAGCTGTTCTTCACTTCCTCAATGGCGCGGTCCATGTGATGCGTCGTCTTCTCGAGGATCTCCCGGATCATCGTCCTGTTCCCCAATTATCACCGTGCCCAGCGGTTCACCCAGGATCAGCCGTTTCAGGTTCCCCGCCCGTTTCATGTTGTAGACGCGCAGGGGCATGTCGTTGTCCATGCAGAGGCTGACGGCGGTGCTGTCCATCACGCGCAACTGGCGCGATAGAACTTCAAAGTAGGTCAATTTCTCGAAAAATTCCGCCGACTCGTCGATCATCGGATCGGCGCTGTAGACGCCGTCCACCTTGGTGCCCTTGATGATCACGTCGGCCCTGATCTCGCTGGCGCGCAACACGGCGGCCGTGTCCGTCGAGAAGTAGGGATTGCCCGTCCCGGCCGCGAAGATCACCAGCCGGCCCTTTTCGAGGTGGCGCAGGGCTCGCCGGACGATGAAGGGTTCCGTGCAGCGCGTGATGGTCATCGCGCTCTGGATCCGGGTGGGCATGCCGGCCGCCTCCAGGGCCTGCTGCATGGCCATGGCGTTGATCACCGTGGCCAGCATGCCCATGTAGTCGGCGGTGGTGCGGTCCATGCCGTTGGCCGCCGCGGAAAGCCCGCGGAAGATGTTGCCCCCGCCGAGCACCAGGCCAACCTGGACGCCCAGCGCGTGGACGCTGCCGACCTCCTCGGCGATCCACTCCAGGGTCTGCTGGTCGATGCCGTGGCCCCGGTCGCCGGCCAGGGCCTCGCCCGACAGCTTGAGCAGGATCCGGCGGTAAATGGCTTCGCTCATGTTCCGCCTCGTCAGGGATGCGCCGGAGGTGCCTCGCGTGTGACACACCGACGGCAGTAAAATGCCCGCCGGAGGGGCGGGCTGCATAATTTATTCGCCGATCACGTAGGCTTCGAAGCCCTCGACGACGATCCGGTCGTCGTGGTTCTTGGCGATCGCGTTCACGTGCTCCTGGACCTTGACCTTCTCTTCCTTGACAAAGGACTGCTCCATCAGGGTCGCCTCCGAGTAGAACTTGTTCAGCTTCCCCTGGGCGATCTTGTCCAGGATCTTTTCGGGCTTGCCCTCGTTGCGGGCCTGCTCGCGGTAGATTTCCAGCTCGCGCTCGATGTCGCCCTCGTCCAGGCCTTCGCGGTCCACCGCGCGCGGTGTGTAAGCCACGATCTGCAGGGCCAGGTCGTTGATCAGCTCGCCGAACTCGTCGGCCTGCGCCGTTTCCGGCCTGCCGCAGGTGGCGGCGATCAGCACGCCGTGCTTGTCGCCGTGATGGATGTATGAGTGCACGCGACCTTGGGCGTCATCCGGCAGATGCATGGAGCTGAAACGTCTGACACCCATCTTCTCGCCCAGCTTGGCCGTCATCTCGCTTAACGCGTCCCTCAGCGTGACCTGCTCGTCGGCCACCGAGGGCAGCGCCAGCAGGGATTCCACGTCGGCGGGCCGGTGTTCGAAAACCCGGCGGGCGCAGTCGGCGGCGAAGCGCCGGAAATCCTCGGTTCCGGCGACGAAGTCGGTCTCCGCGTTGAGTTCCAGGATCGCACCGCCCCGACCGTCTTCCTGCAGGTGGGTCACGATCCGGCCTTCCTTGGCCTCGCGCCCGGCGCGTTTCTCGGCCGTCTTCAGACCCTTCTTGCGCAGGTAGTCCACCGCGGATTCGATTTCCCCGCCTGCTTCCTCGAGCGCCTTCTTACAATCCATCATTCCTGCGCCGGTCATCTTGCGCAGTTTCATGACTTCCTGAGCGGATATGGACATGTGGATCGATCTCCCGGTTCAGCTAGTGTTCGCGCGCTACTGCTTCCCTTCACCGGCTGGCGCATCCTGAGCTTCCGCCTCAGACTTCTTCTCGGTCGCCGCGGCTTCGGCCGCTCCGGCCTTGTCATCCGTCGCAGCGGCGCTTTTCTTATCGGCCTTTTCACTCGCGGGCTGTTCCGCCGCTTCCTGCTTCTTGCCTCCCCGGCTTCTGGGCTTGCCCGAATCGGTGGGTCTGGCCACCTTGGCTTCGCTGCGGCGGCGCCGTCGGCGCGGAGCCGGCTTCTCCTCAGCTTCGGGTGCGGCCTGCTCGCCCTCGACGCCGAAGCCGTCCTTGCGCAGCATCCGCGCTTCGTCCACGGCATCGGCGATGCTCTTCGTGATCACGGCGATGGACTTGAAGGCGTCGTCGTTGGCGGGTATCACGAAGTCCACCAGGTCCGGGTCGGAATTCGTATCACAAATCGCGAAGACCGGTATGCCCAGCTTGCGCGCCTCGTTGACGGCGATGTCCTCGCGGATGGTGTCCACGACGTAGACGGCCGCGGGCAGCCGCTTCATGTTGCGCACCCCGCCCAGGGTCTTCACCAGTTTCTCCTTGGCGCGGCTGATGGACAGGATCTCCTTCTTCGAGATGCGCTCGTAGGTTCCGTCGGTAGCCTTGGCCTCGAGCTGCTCCAGCGTGCGCACGGAGTTACGGATGGTGCGGAAGTTGGTCAGCATGCCGCCCAGCCAACGGTTGTTGACGTAGTGCATACTGCAGCGTTCCGCCTCCTCCACCATCACGGAGCGGGCCTGCTCTTTGGTGCCTACGAAGAGCACGTCGCCGCCATCGGCCACGATCTTGCCGATCCGGTTGGTGGCCTCCTCGATCAGCACGGTGGTTTTCTTCAGGTCGAAGACATGGACTCCGTTCTTCTCCATGAAGATGTAGGGTTTCATTTTGGGGTTCCAGCGACGGGTGAGGTGCCCGAAGTGGGCGCCGGCCAGCAGCAACTGCTGAATGGTCACGTGGGGCATGAAGACTCCTGACTTGGTTATACCTCCACGCCCTTCCAGCCCCTCGGGAATCCCCGCGACAGTAAGTCCGCTGAGACACCACCCTCGGGATCCAGGCGTGTGCGTTTACATCGATGCGTCGACGAAAATCGCCGGCGGGGAGTCGAGGACCGCTCCTCGACGGCCGCGCATCCTCTCGAAAAGAAGGCTGCCGGTTTCGACAGCCTGGAAAAACTCGGAAGGCACCTGAGAGCGCATCAGCGCTTGCTGAACTGGAAGCGCTTGCGGGCGCCCGGCTGTCCGTACTTTTTCCGCTCGACCATCCGGGAGTCCCGCGTGAGAAACCCCGACTTGCGCAGCGTAGGGCGCAGGCTCTCGTCCATCTCTACCATCGCCCGGCTCAAGCCCAGTCGCAGCGCACCGGCCTGTCCGGTCAGCCCGCCGCCGCTTACCGAAGCCCGGATGTCCAGGCGGCCCAGCATGTCCACGGTCACCAGCGGCTGCTCCACCACCATTTTCAAGGTCTCGCGCTTGAAGTGCCCCAGCAGGTCCTTCCCG
Source organism: uncultured Bacteroidaceae bacterium (assembly GCA_964568855.1). Taxonomy (GTDB): domain Bacteria; phylum CAIWAD01; class CAIWAD01; order CAIWAD01; family CAIWAD01; genus CAZMSD01. Next base: position 27,099 of record CAZMSD010000018.1, read on the forward strand.
TTGACCTTTACCTCGCCCTTGCCCGGTTCGATCCAGACGCGGGCCACGGAAGTCTTGCGGCGACCGGTGGCATAAAAGGACTTGACGCTCTTGGTGACCATCTAGAACCTCAACTCTTCGGGCTGCTGCGCGGCGTGCGGATGTTCGCTTCCGGCATAGACTTTCAACTTCTTGATCATCCGGCGGCCCAGGCTGTTGTGAGGCAGCATGCCCTTGACGGCATGCTCGATGACGAAGGCCGGATTCCGATCCATTTCCATCTTGAAGGTGGTAGTGCGGGCCCCGCCGGTGTAGCCGGTGTGGCGGAAGTAGGTTTTCTGCTCGGTCTTGTTGCCCGTGAGACGGACCTGCCCCGCGTTGATCACGATGACGAAGTCGCCAGTATCGAGGTGCGGGCTGTAGATGGGCTTGTGCTTGCCGCGCAGCACCTGGGCGATGTTCGAAGTCAGCCGGCCCAGAATCTGGCCGGCGGCGTCCACGACGAACCACTTGCGCTCGATGTCACCGGGTTTGACGGTGTAGGTCTTCACAGTCCAGCTCCTGAAAATTCGCAAGACTACGAAGATAGTCTCTGCCTGGGCCAGAGTCAAGCAATCCGGGACTCGAGCGCCCGCGTTCATGCCTTGAAATCCTGATGAGACGCTTTACGATTTTCAAGATATAGGTGGATTCCCGGCGAGTATTTCGTGGCTTCGGCACTCTGGTAAGCTTTCGAGAGAATCACCCGGGGATTAGACACATTCAGGGGAAGCTCGATACGGGAGTGTCTACCAAACCAGCTCGAAACCGGCCTTCGGGGCGAAGAGGCCGTTCGTGTCCAGGCCTCCCTGCACGAACAGGTTGAGGCGGTCCCAGAGATCCACGTCCAGTTCGAATCCTGCGGCGAGAGCCTGACTGCCCCCCTCGAGGTTCGAGAGGCGGGTGTTACCGAAGGATTCGAGGAACAGACTGAGGTTTTCTCCAAGGCTGAGATCGAGGGCCAGGGTGTAGGTCCAGACATCGTGCAGTATTTCCCAGCGCTCGGCTTCCTCCGCTTCCGCAGCGCCACCACCGGCGCCCCCGCCCTCTTCCGCGGGAGGAGGGTCCTCGAGGCCGACGGAAACGTACTCGAGCTCCAGGTTGAGGTCCAGGTCATCGAACTCGTTGCCGATCACCAGCAGCGCCGAGAAGTCCGATTCGCCGGTTCCCAGGTCGGGGCTGGCGGCGGTGGGCAGCTTGACCTTGCCGCCCAGCAAAAGCGCCGGGCGGATTCCCCGGGCGGGCAGGAGCAGCATGTTCAAGCTGAACTCCGTGTCCCCCAGGCCCATGACGGTCGGAGCGCCATCCCCCGGAAGGCTCCACTCGCGCAGCACGGGTTCCAGCAGCAGGCTCAGGCGCGGGAAGAACTCGGGCGTGTACTGCAGGGCCGACTCGAGCGCCAGCGTCCTGTCCCCGCCGTCCCGCTCCACCTGGATGGCCGTTTCCAGGATCAACTCGCCGCCTTCTTTCGGCGCAGCCTTGGCGGCGTCGCGCGCCAGATCCGCCCGGGCGAGGCTACAGGCCAGCAGCAGGACCAGGGCGGCCGGAACAGAGGTTCCGACATTCATGCCGTTCCTCCCTACTGCAAGCCCAGCGCCACCACCCGGTAAGCGAGCCGGCGGATCACCAGCAGGTCGGGCTCATGCACGTAGCTCGTGTCCTGTACGGTCTCCAGCAGGGTTCCCGGTCCGGGAGCGTACCAGGGATCCTCGGAGGCGTGGATCGCGTAGCCGGAGATGTAGACCGGAGTCCCGCCGTACTCGTCGGTCTCGGGAGCGCTCCAGCTCAGGCGGAAGCTGTCGGCCAGGGATTCGATGTGCAGGTCGTCCACCGCCGCCGGCGCCGGCGGGGCGCCCTCCATCACCGTGAAAGTGACCTCATCGCCGTCCCAGTCCCCGTCCAGGTCGATGGCCTGGAACAGAACAGTCTCAGAGCCCAGCCAGCCCTCGGGATACTCGACGGTGGCGATACGGGTGACGTAGTCGATGTCCACGTCCAGGTCCATGTCCCACTCGGTCCACCAGACCAGTTCATCGGGATCGTCCTGGACGTCGCTCACGTGGTCGTCCAGGTGGATCGCCTCGAAGGGCTGGCCCGCGTAGACGGTCTGGTCGGGGATCTCCACGGTGGGGGGCGTATTGGATTCCAGGTGCAGAATGCCGCCCTGCAGGCTCGAGAAATCCGAGCCCCCGGGCGCCAGGTTGTCCAGGGTGAAATACCCGTTGTAGTAGCCGGACCAGCCCCAGTTCAGGTGGTAGTAGTCGTTGTCCTGGTAGCCGTCGATGTTGAAGGCGTGCCCGCCTCCGCCGCCCTGCCCGCGGTAGACGATCGGCCGCCCCAGATCGAGATCGTCCCGCAGGAGCTGGTGCCACTCTTCGTCGTCGTAGCCGTTGCGCTCGTAGAACTCGCACATGGAGGGATAGCGGAAGTAGGTCTCGAAGGCGTGCAGCGCGCTCTGGCTGCCGTAGCCCACGTAGGCGCCCGAACCCCAGGGCGAGTACTGCATGTTCACCGCCACGCCGCAGTGATACATCAGCAGCGCCACGTCGGAGTTGCCGCTGGCGTCGGGCATCCCAGGCCAGTTGTAGGTGGTGGCGCCGAAGTCCGCCGACAACTGGCCGTAAAGCGGGAGCGTGTAGCTGTGCGAACCCTGGCCCTGGACGGGACTCTCCCAGTACTTCATCGCCTGGGCCATGGCCGTGGCCACGCAACCCGCCCAGACATGCCCGCCCGGGCCGTCCCCGTCTTCCGGGCAGTACATGTTGTAGGGCCAGCCCTGGTTCCAGGTGCAGTCGATCAGGGGCAGGACCTCCCGGTCGCGCGAGGGCCCCGGGAAGCTTCCGTCCAGCAGGCGATCCCATTCCTCGCGGGCCGCCGGGTGAGCCTCGCCGGTTTCCAGCACCCAGCGGATCTGTTCCAGGCAGCTTTCCAGGTGCGCCAGCAGTGGGGGATGGGTGATCCCGGCGGGAGCCTGCGCGTCGTCCGCGTAGCCCAGGACGGGCGGCACCCGGTCGTCGGCGGCCAGGATTACGAAGCCCGCGGGCCGGAAGCTGTAGATCCAGATCGCTGCGGCCCCCTCTATTTCCAGCGACTGCCGGTCGACGATGGTTCTCTGCTGGGAAGGATCGGAAGCGTAAGCGGCAAGCCAGTCGGAGGCCGCTTGACGAGCGAGGCTTTCGGAAACGGGCGCGGCCGGGCAATGCCCTGCCCCGACGACAAGCAACAAGACGATCAACAGGATGCGCATGCAGGGGTACTCCACTTGGTTGCTGAACCGGACTTAACAACTGAGGGGTCCAGGAATCATAACATTCTGAAGCTGACAATGCCCGCCTTTCCTTGGCTGGTCTCGACAATCACCGAGATCGCGTTCAATTTGTACTGTAAGCTGAAATTCGCGATCTATACACTACTGCCCGCAGCTTTGGAGAAAGCACTGTCGACATCCAACGGGAGGGATTCATGAGAAAGCGCATGCATAGGCTGAAATTGAAGCCGTACACCTTGCTGACCTATGGAATCATAGCATTATCGCTTCCGGCCGTCTGCCATGGCGAGTCGATCATCATCGATCATAACTGCGCCTTCCTCGAGCCCATTCCGGAATGGGCCGTTCTGCAGGCGAGAAACGCCCTGCACATCGCCTACGGGCATACATCCCATGGCAGCCAGCTTACGGAGGGGATGTCGGCGCTCGCCGTGCAGGACGAGAACCTGGTGGGCTGGAAAGGGGACATCTACTGCTGGGGCTATTACTGGGAGCCGGGCAGTTTCGAATGCATCGACCTGCACGATTACTTTCGCCCGGGGGATCTCGGGCACAACGGCGACACGCAGTGGGCGGATGCCACCCGCGACTACCTGGACAATGATCCCTATAGCGGCGACATCAACGTGGTCATCTGGTCCTGGTGCGGCGGAGTTTCCGACAACACGCCCGAGGGCATCCAGATCTATCTCGACGAGATGACTTCCCTGGAAGCGGAATATCCGGACGTCCATTTCGTGTACATGACCGGACACAGGGACATCTGGGCCAATGAAACCTTGACGCAGAACAACCAGCAGATTCGCGACTACTGTCTCGCCAACGAGAAGATCCTCTATGATTTCGCCGACATCGAGAGCTACGATCCTGACGGGACCTACTACGAATTCGTCAACGACAACTGCAATTACTACGACAACCAATTGAATTACCTGGGGAACTGGGCGATCGAATGGCAGGATTCTCACGTGGAAGGCGTCGACTGGTTCGATTGCTCCGCCGCGCATACCCAGCCGCTGAACGGTAATCGGAAGGCCTATGCGGCCTGGTGGCTGTGGTGCCGGATCGCGGGCTGGGCTGGTCCCGGCACTTCCATCCAGGTATCGATTTCAATGGAGAACGACAGCGTCGCTCTTGATTGGAATCCTGTCCCGGGAGCGTTGTTCTACAGGATTTATTCCTCGGACTTGGCCTGGGGAAGTTTCACCGAGGATCTGAGCGGCGAGTTCGACGGGACCAGTTGGACGGCGACCTGCGCCGAATCCCTCCGCTTCTACCGCGTCACGGCGGAGCTGGAGTGACACATTCCGGCGGTCCCGCCTGAGCTTGTTTCTCAGGCGCGTTTGCGTTTCCGGTCTTCACCGGCGGCCCGCTTGCCCGCCGCCTCCCGCTGGGGAGCGGGACGCAACTTGGCCGAGCGTTTCCGCCGCTTGATCCGCGGGCGGCGTTCGCCCCGGATGGTGGCCGGCGTGACCTGGACTTCCTGCACGTCCTTACGGCCGGGCAGCTCGTACATCGCGTTCATCAGCGAAGATTCGACGATGCCCCGCAGGGCGCGGGCACCGGTCTTGCGGTGGCGGGCGATGCGGACTATCTCTCGCAGGGCCCCCGCGGAAAAGCTCAGCCGCTGTTCTTCCATGGCGAAGAGCCGCTCGTACTGGCGGATCACGGCGTTCTTAGGCTCGGTCAGGATGCGCAGCAGGGCGTTTTCGGAAAGCTCGTCCAGGGCCGTGACCACCGGCAGCCGGCCGATCAGCTCGGGGATCAGCCCGAACTTGAGCAGGTCCTCGAATTCCACCTGGCGCAGGATCTCGCCCATGTTCGCGTGTTTCATCGTGCCCACGGTGGCGCCGAATCCCATCTGCTTCTTGCCGATGCGCTGCTTGACGATATCCTCGAGGCCGTCGAATGCGCCGCCGCAGATGAACAGGATATTGCGCGTGTTGATGTTGATCAGCTTCTGCTCGGGGTGCTTGCGCCCGCCCTCGGGCGGTACGGAAGCCACGGTGCCTTCCAGCATCTTGAGCAGCGCCTGCTGGACTCCCTCGCCGGAGACGTCGCGGGTGATTGAGACGTTACCCTCCTTGCGGGCGATCTTGTCGATCTCGTCGATGTAGACGATACCCATCTCGGCGGACTGCACTTCGTAGTTGGCCGCGTGCAGCAGGCGCACGAGGATGTTCTCCACGTCCTCGCCCACGTAGCCGGCCTCCGTCAGCACGGTGGCGTCCGCGATGGTGAAGGGCACCTGCAGGAAACGGGCCAGGGTCTGGGCCAGCAGTGTCTTGCCCGTTCCCGTGGGACCGATGAGCAGGATATTGGTCTTCTGCAGCTCCACGTCGTCCTTCACGTCCTGGGAGCGGATGCGCTTGTAGTGGTTGTAGACCGCCACCGACAGCGCCTTCTTGGCTTCCTCCTGGCCGATCACGTACTGGTCGAGCCGCTGCTTGATCTCCTGCGGATTGCCCAGGTTCTCTAGCGCCGGGCGCCGCGAGCGATTCAGGTTCCTGCGCACGATCTGCGAAGAGGCGTCCACGCACTCGTTGCAGATGTTCACGTTGGGACCCTGGATCATGATCTGCACTTCCTGGCTGCTGCGGCCGCAGAAGGAACAGACCGGGTTGCCGTCCTGGCTGCCGTGGTTCTTGGGCATGCTTATTCCGATTCCTTGCGGATCGTGTGCTGGTGGTTCTCGATCACTTCATCCACCAGGCCGTATTCCAGCGCTTCGGTGGCGGACATGAAGTGGTCGCGGTCCGTGTCCTGGGAGATCCGCTCGAGGTTCTGCCCGGTGTGCTGCACGAAGATCTTGTTCAAGCGCTCGCGCATCAGCAGGATCTCCTTGGCGTGGATCTCCACGTCGGAGGCCTGGCCGAAGGCGCCGCCCACCGGCTGGTGGATCATGATCCGCGCGTTGGGGAGGGTGTAGCGCTTTCCCGTAGCGCCCGCGCAGAGCAGCAGCGCGCCCATGGAGGCGGCCAGGCCGATGCAGATCGTGGACACCCGGGGCTTGATGTACTGCATGGTGTCGTAGATCGCCAGTCCGGAGCTGACGTTGCCGCCCGGAGAATTTATGTACAGGTGGATGTCCTTCTCGGGGTCCTCCGCTTCCAGAAAAAGCAGCTGCGCCACGATCAGGTTGGCGATGTGGTCGTTGATGGCCGTGCCCAGGAAGACGATGCGTTCCTTCAGCAGGCGTGAATAGATGTCGTAGGCTCGTTCGCCGCGTCCGGTCTGTTCGATAACGGTCGGAATCAGGCCCATGCGTCCTTCCTTTGTTCTACCCGGCCGCCTCGTCGCGCCGCCGGACCGGGCCGTGAAGCTGTGTTACTGGATCGTTCCCGGGCGTGTTCCATCCCGCTGGTCCGACTCGTCGGACTACTGATCTTTATCGGCGGTTTCAGGCTCCACGTCCACGATTACGGCGGAATCCCTGAGGAAGGCCATCAGCTTCCGGTCGAGCAGCTGCGTCTCAAGCTCTTCGAGGTCGCCCGAACGCTTCATCTGCAGTCTGGCCATGGCGGGGTCCTGTCCCGTGAGCCCGGCGATCCGCTCGATCTCGGCGTCGATGTCCGCCTGGTCCACGCCGAGATCCTCGGCCTTGATGATGCTGCGGGCGATCAGCGACCAACACAGGTTGCGCACTACCTCTTCCCGGTACGCGGAGCGGATGGCCTTTTCATCGACTGGACCGCCCGAATTCTCCCTGGCGCGCTCGACCAGGGCATCAAGCTGGAACTCCACCATCTTCTTGGGCAGGTCGAAGTCGTGCGCTTCCACCAGTTGCGCCATCAGGTTGTTGTCCACTTCCTGCCCGCGCAGCTTATCAAGCCGTCGTTCCAGGTCCGACACCAGGCCGGCCCGCAGCTCCTTAAGGGAGTCGAAACCGGGCGGCACCTCCTTGGCGAACTCGTCGTCGAGCTCGGCCAGCTCGGGACGCTTCACCTCGTGCACCTGAACGGTGTAATACTCGATCTTGCCCGCCGTGTCGGGATCCGGGTCGTCGTCCGGGTTGATGATCTTCAGGTTCCTGCTCTCGCCCGGTGTGACACCCAGCATCTTCCGGTCGAAGATCGGGCCGAATTTCCCTTCGCCCAGCTCCACTTCCATGTTGGGATAGCGGCCCTCCTCGAGGGCGCTGCCAGCTTCGTCGTTCTCCTGGATGTCGCAGACCAGCTGGTCCCCCTCGCGGGCGCCGTCCTCCACGGGAACCCAGTTGGCGTACTGCTTGCGCAGGCTCTCCAGCGCCTCGTCCAGGTCCTCGTCGCGCAGGGTGCGGCGAGTCCGCTTCACTTCGAGACCGGTGTATCGCCCGAGTTCCACCAGCGGTTCCGTCTGTATCACGGCCCGGTAGCTGAAATCCCTCCCGGGCTCGTAATCCACCTGCTCGATGCTGCCCTGCTCGATGGGCCTGAGCTGCTGTTCCTGAATCGCCTCGGGGTAGGTTTCGTCGATCAAGTCGTTCAGCACCTCGCGCCGCGCCTGCTCGCCGAAGCGGGCCTGCATGTAACTCAGCGGGACCTTGCCCCGCCTGAATCCGTTCATGCGGGCCGACTTGGCCAGTTCGCGCAGCTTTCGCTGGATTCGATCTTCTACTTTCGACGCGGGAATGACCACGGTCATTTCCACGTTCTCGCGGTCGATTTCCTTGATGGTGACGTCCAACGTGGATCCTCTTGCTGATTTCATGATCATGCGGGAAGGGGGACTTGAACCCCCACGTCCCTTGGGACACAAGATCCTAAATCTTGCGCGTCTGCCAGTTCCGCCATTCCCGCTCCGGCAATCCGGAAAATCCGGAACTGAGGAAGGTAGAGCAGCCGGGCTGCTTATGCAACCGTCCCGCCGGGCGGGGAGCGCCCGGACACCTAGTTCTTCAGCGAAATCGTGGGCGCCGGGATGCGACCGCCCCGGCGGATGAAGGCCTCGGCTCCCTGCGTGCGCACCGGCATGACCGGCGCCTTGCCCAGCAGGCCGCCGTAGTCCACCGTGTCACCCACCTGCTTGCCGATCACCGGGATGATCCTGAGGGCGGTGGTCTTCTGGTTCACCATACCTATGGCCGCCTCGTCCGCGAGGATCGCCGAGATCGTAGTGGCCGGTGTATCACCGGGAACGGCCAGCATGTCGAGTCCCACGCTGCAGACGCAGGTCATGGCCTCGAGCTTCTCGATGGACAGCGCTCCCGCCTCGACGGCGCGGATCATGTGGGCGTCCTCCGAGACGGGAATGAAGGCCCCGCTCATGCCGCCGATGTAGGACGAGGCCATCATGCCGCCCTTCTTGACCGAGTCGTTGAGCAGGGCCAGGGCCGCGGTTGTGCCGTGGGCGCCCACCGACTCGATGCCCATTTCCTCCAGGATCGCTCCCACGCTGTCGCCTTCCTCGGGCGTCGGGGCCAGGCTGATGTCCACCACGCCGAAGGGGATCTCCTCGAGCCGGGCCACCTGCCGGCCCACCAGTTCGCCCGCGCGGGTGATCTTGAAGGCCATGCGCTTGATGGCCTCGCAGAGCTGGACGAAATCCGCCTCGGGGCCGGCTTCCCTGACGGCGTTGAGCACCACGCCCGGACCGCTGATGCCCACGTTGATGGTCAGGTCGGGTTCGGTAACGCCGTGGAAGGCCCCGGCGATGAAGGGATTGTCCTCCACCGCGTTGCAGAAGACCACCAGCTTGGCGCAGCCCAGGCTGTTGCGGTCGGCGGTCAGGTGGGCGGTCTTCAGTATCACGTCGCCCATCAGGCGCACGGCGTCCATGTTGATGCCGGCGCGGGTTGAGGCCACGTCCACGCTGGCGCAGACGTGCTCGGTGCAGGAGAGGGCTTCCGGGATGGAGGCGATCAGCTCCTGCTCGCCGGGCGTCATCCCCTTGCTGACCAGCGCGCTGTAGCCCCCCAGGTAGTCCACTCCGCATTCGTCCGCGGCGCGGTCGAGCACCTTGGCCAGCTCGACGAAGTCCTCGGCGCGCATCAACTCGCCCGGTATCGAGAGGGGCGTGACTGAGATCCGCTTGTTGGCGATGCTGATGCCGAAGCGCTCTTCCACCAGCTCGGCGATCGCGGTGTGGCGGCGGGCGACGCCGGTGATCTTCTCGTAGACCCGTTCCTTCATCGCCGAAAGGGAATCTGCGGCGCAATCCCTAAGCGAGATTCCCAGGGTGACCGTCCGGATGTCGAAGTGCTCCGTCTCCGTCATCTGGACCGTCTGCAGGATTTCCTCGTGTGACCAGGGCATGTCAGACTCGGTGCATGGAAACGAAAACGTCCTCGTGCTGGGCCAGGACCCGGACGCCCAGCTTTTCGCCCGTCTCCCCCAAGGCCTTTTTCAGAGCCGCGAAGGAGCTCGTGATCCCCTCGATGTCCACGATCAGGATCATGGTGAACCAGTCCTGCAGGATCTTCTGGCTGATGTCAACCACGTTGGCGTTGAAATCCGCCAGGCACCTGGATACCCCGGCCAGGACCCCGGCCTTGTTCTTGCCGAAAACCGTTACGATCACCTGGGTGCCTTCGCCCGTGCGCAGGTGCGAGGCGCTGAATCCCGGAATGCCCTCGAGCACCGGGGCCTCCTCCTGCATCCGCGCGATGGCGTCCTTGACCACGCGGCGCACGTTGTCGGGAGTCGCCTGGTGACCCAGCTCGTCGATGGCCCGGCGGGTCAGCTCGCGGATCGTCGCTTCACTGATGGCCAAGGGTCACTCTCCTTTCGGCTTCACGATCTCCGGCAGCTTGCTCATGAAATAGGAACTGGTTTCCAGCTCGTCCACGATTCCCACCACCGCCGCCTCGATCGAGATGTCCGGGTTGCTGCCGATGGCCATCCTGGCGGCGTGGCCGTAGGCGCAGATGACCATTTCCCCCACTCCGGCCCCCACTACGTCGGCGGCCACCACCAGGTCCTCGTTGGTGGATTTTTTCAGATTCACCGGGTGGATCAGCAGGAAGCGCAGGTTCATCACGTTGTCCACCTTCTTCGTGGACCAGACCGTACCGACGACTTGTCCGAGGAACATGGCCTTCACCTTTGATTGGCCGGTCCGGAAAAGCGGACCGCTCCAGCGCGAAAATATACCAAACCTGAATCCCCCGAATCCGTCAGGATTCGGCGGAAACCGGGTTGAACTCCATGCTATGGGATGCCGATAGAATCCTCGAAGCCGATTCTCACGGCGGATAATGGTTCCGAGGGCACCGTGGCTACTGCCGAATCCACCCTGCAGCTCTGCATCTCCAGACCCGGGATGGAACTCCGTCTGCACCCCGGCCTGGTGCGCGAGCGCAACGAGGACTGGGCGGGCTGGCGGCTGGAGAACGGTCGCCTGGCCTGCGCGGTCTGCGACGGCCTGGGCGGACTCCGTCACGGGGACCTTGCCTCCAAGGCGGCCGTGTCGGCCTTTCTCGAAGTCATGATTCCGGAGGGCAACGGGGACGGCCGCTCCTGGCGGCGAAAGCGCGAACCCGACCTGGGGGGCGCATTCCTGAGCCTTCAGCAGCGCATCCTCGCCCTTCAGGAAGAGCTGGACGAGGCCCGGATCGGCACCACACTGACAGGCGTCTGCCTGGAAGGCGAGCGTCTCTGGATGCTGCACCTGGGCGACAGCAGGGCCTACCTGCTGCGCGGAAAGGACGTACTGCTCCTGAGCCGGGATCACAGCCTGGTCTCCACCCTGGGACTGAGCGAGGAAATGTCCGCGCAACATCCCCTGAAGCACGTTGTGACCCGCATGCTGGGCAAGCTGGACGCCGAAGATCCAGACACCCTGGAGCTGAAACTGGCGCCGGGCGATCGCCTGCTGCTCTGCACCGACGGGCTGGTGAACGCGGGGATTCTCAGCTCCCACCTGAGACGGATCGCCTGGGATGCGGAGACCGACACGGAGCTGGCGGATCGTCTCCTGCAGCATGCCCTGGACCAGGGGGCCCCCGACAACGTCTGTCTCGCCCTGATTACGCCGGAGCGACTGGAGCGATGAGCGAGCGCTGCCCATACAACGATCCCTCGGGGCGCTACATCGTGGGACGGCCCCTGGGCGAGGGCGCCACGGCGCTGGTCTGCGAGGCCCGCGATTCCTGGACGGACCGTGACGCGGTACTCAAGGTCTCCCGTGAGCCCGGCTTCCCGGAGGCCTTTCGCAACGAAGCCGAACTGCTGCCCGGCATGGTCTCCGGGGTGTTTCCCGAGCTGTTGGACCTGCGTACGGGAGATGAGGAGCAGCAGGGCCTGCTGGTGCTCGAGCGGAAAGCGGGAACTCCAGCGGACGGCGGTGCCGAGGTGGACCCGCGGGACCTGCCCTGGATCGCCTGCCAGTTGCTGCAGGGCCTGGCGGAGCTGGCGGATCGCGGTTACGTCCACGGCGACCTGAGTCCGGCCAACGTCCTGCTCTCGGGCACTCGAGCCTCCCTGATCGACCTGGGATTTTCCAGAAAGCCCGACGACGGCGTCAGGCGCCGTACCGGCACCCTGATCTCCATGCCCCCCGAGGTGCTGGCCGAGGGACGGTTGCACCGTAATTCGGACGTCTTCTCCCTGGGCGTGGTGCTCTACATTCTGCTCAGCGGCCACTCGCCCTGGCCGGACGATCCCGATGAAGCAGTCTCGGCGGCCATGGCCGGCAGGATCCGGCCTCCCCGGCTGGGCGAGGAGCACCCCTTCTACACGCGGATCAAGAGCTGTCTCGCCGCAGATCCCGAAGCCAGGCCCTCTCCACAGGAACTCCTCGCAGAGCTGGTGGGGGAACTCCCGCCGGATCAACAGGCGCTGCTGGTTCCGAGACAGCCCTGTGCGCGCCCCTGTGCCCCGTCTGCGCAGGAGGCGATCGACCGGCTGCTGCAGGGCGAGTCCCTGCTGATTCAGGGACCTCCGGGCGCCGGCAAGCGTCATGCCGTAATCCTGGCCCGCCGGGAGCTCCTGCTGGCGGACAGGGGACTCTTCCCCATCGAACTGGATGGCCGGGACATCTTCGCCTGGGCCGCGGAGCGCTACCAGCGACACCCCCGGCTCGAACTCTATCCCGAGCTGGCGGAGGTCCTGCGATCGCCGCAGAATGCGGAAGCGGAGAAGCTGGGCACTCGGCTGCGCCCGCTGAATAGGCAGCTGCTCTCCTTCATCGGCGAGGCCCAGCCGGAAGCCCGCCTCGGGATCCTGCTGGACCTCGGACGGTCATCGGGCGGATCGGAGACGGTTGAATCGCTGCGGGACCTGCTGGCGGTGGCCGGCGAGCTGAAGCTCCAGGTGGCGGTTGTGGCGGACGGCGAGCTTCCCGAAGCACTGCGCCGGGGCGAGTCGACTGTGCTGAAGATCCCTCTGCCGGGCCTCGAGTATTTCTGCCGCCTGCTGGAATCACCAGCGCCGGGCCTGCGAATCGGCCGGCCGCTGCTGGAGGATCTGGATCAACTGAGCGGCGGTCACGCCGGCGCGGGGCTGCGCATCTTCCAGCGCAACCTGGCCCTCGGCCGCCTGGTGCACGGAGAGGAAGGCTGGCGGAGGGGAGATCGCGAACTCCTCGGCGAGGCGGGTTGGAAGCGAGCGGACATCGAACGCCGCGACCCGGCCGAGTTGCTGCTGCTGGAAGAACTCAGCGCCATGCATCCCGGGCTGCCACCCGGCCTGTTCCGAACGCTGATCCGGGATCATTCCCACGCGGCGTTGGACCGCCTGCAGGCGGAGGGCCTGGTTCGCGACGGCGGCGCCGGCCTGCTGCAGGTGCACCGGGAACTCCAGGACCTGCTGCCGGCGGACGGCAGGGCCGAGGCGCACCTGCGCATCCTCGATCGACTCTGGGAACGCGGCGACGCCGCCCCGGAATACCTGTTGCATCACCTGGCCGGCGCGGGAATCGCCCGCTGCGGTCATCGCCGGGCCCGCAGAATCCTCGCCGATGCCGGGGAAGTGGTGCATCCCCATCTGCAGGTCCGCCTGATTCCCGAGCTGCTGGAACGGACGCAGGGTTCGGATCGCCTGAACCTGCTGCACGACCTGTATAACGCCCTCTTCGAACTGGGCCGCCTCGAGGAAGCCCGCAAGACCATCCGGCAACTGCTGGCCCTGCGGGACCTGCCGGCTTCGCAGGCCATCCAGGTGCTGTTCAAACTGGTGCACAGCTACCGCAGCGAGGGACGCTTCCGGCTGGCCTGCCGCCTGCTGCGGGCGGGCCTGCGGTCCGCGGAGACGGAGCGCCAGCGGCTGCAGCTGCTGGTGCAACTGGCCGAATCCGAACTGGACGGCAAGAACGCCGATTCGGCCCAGGGCCACCTGGCGGAGGCGCTGGTGATCTACCGCGGCATGATGGAATCCGGCGTCCTGGACGACCTGAGTTACACCATCAACGCGCTGGGCGGTCTGGCTTTCCGCAGCGGACGCCTCGCGGAAGCCGGCGAGGTCTGGGAAGAGATGCGGCGGCGCCAGTGGGATCGCCTGGGCGGCAGGCAGCAAGTCTGGTTGTCGAACAACCTGGGCCTGATCCACCTCCAGGAAGGCCGGCTGCAGGAGGCTCGCGAACGACTGTCCTGGGCCTGCGAAGAGGCGGGACGCCTGCACCTGGAAACGGCGGAACTGATGGCTCGCATCAACCTGGCGACGGTGCACACCCACGAAGGACAGCCGGAGTTGGCGGTGCGCGAGCTGGACCGCTCGCTGCCGCTGGCTCGGTCGCTGGCCCAGCACGCCTACGAACTACCGATTCTTCACAACCGGGGGGAGGCCCAGGCCAGCCTGGGGCACCTGGTGGAAGCCATGCGGGACTGGGAACTTGAAATCGAACTGGCCCTCGAGCGGCAACAGCCCGCCGAGGCCACGGAGCCGCTCAAGGAGATGCTCCTCCTGTTCTTCGACCTCGACCTGGCGCCGCCGGGAGCGCTCGAACAGCGCCTCCGGGAACTGAGCGGCTCCGGCACCGACCTGGTGGCCTACATCGAGTGGAACCTGATGCGCTCCTGGTCCCGGGCCAGCGGCGCCGAAGCGCTGCAGGACCTGACGGAAGCGGATGAAGCACTCGCCCGGGCCGAACAAGCGCAGATGAACGGCCTGGCGGCGGCCTTGAACCAGTATCACAGCGGCGAACTGGATTCCGAGGGTCTGCTGGACGAGCTGCTGAAACTGCCGGAGAGCCCGCAGCGCCACCGGCACATGCTGCGCCTGCTGGGTCGCATTCCGCACAGCGAGCGACAGGCCTGGGTGGAACACTCCTTCAACGGACAGCCGTTGAGCGACCTTTTGATCCTGCGCCGAAAATACCTGCTGGGCGAGGCCGCCTGCGCCGCGGGGGACTTCATCCAGGCCGGGGAGGAGCTGGGCGGAGCCGTCAAGATCGCCAGCGAGCTTACCGATCATCTACCGGATGATCTGCTTGGACAGTTAGGGAATTCCCGCATGATCCAGGCCCTGGTCCGAACGGCCGAGGCCTGTCGCGAACACTTACTGGACTGCGCCTGATGCTCGGTTTGAATGAACGACTGAAGCAACTGATGGACCTGGAGGAGATCGCCTCCCGGCAGAAGGGCCGCCAGGGATCCTACAGCGAGCAGGAGTTCCAGCAGCTCCTGGCGATGGCCCGGATGGCCAACGCCTGCCTGGAACCGGCCGTCGCCCTGAAAGCCATCCTGCAGGCCTCCATCAACCTCGTGGGCGCGGAACGGGGAATGCTGGCCACCGTCCAGCCGGACGGCGAGCTGGAATTCCCGCTGGCCTATTCCGCCGCCGGTGAGGAGATCGACGACCCCGCCAGCCAGGTGAGCATGTCCATTATTCAGCGCGTGATCCACACCGGCAAGCCGCTGAAGGACGAGAACCTGGCGGAAAACGAGCAGTTGGCCAAGGCCCAGTCGGTTCTGGACCTGGAGCTGAAGAGCAGCATCTGCGTGCCGCTGAGGATCAAGGACCGGATTTCCGGCGTGATCTACGTGGACAACAGCAGTACTTCCATTTTCACCGAGCGGATGGTGCTGTTGCTGGATGGATTCTGCGAGCTGGCTTCCATTATTCTCACCCAGCTCGAGTTGCGCAACGAGGAGCGCAACCGCTACCGCGAGCTGCGCAACCTGCAGGCCTACCATCAGAGCATCGTGGACTCGCTGCCCAACTCTCTGCTGGTCTTCGACGAGGAGGGCTGGATTCACTTCTGCAACCGCACCTTCATCAACGAACTGGAGAAGATCCCCGAATTCCAGGCGGAAGGCTCGGGACCGTCGAAGCACCGTCTCAGCAGTGAACTGCTCGAGGCGATCAATGCCTGGAATGCGGCGGATTCGCTCTACTTCGACGTGGAAATCGACCAGTCGGCTTTTCGTTTCTGGCCCTTCGCCCTGTCGGGCAGCGATTCATCCGCCGGGCTGCGCGGTACCATCGTCGCCGACGTGACGCTGCAGAAACAGCTCGAACGGGAACTGCTGGCCGGCGAGAAGATGTCCATGCTCAGCCGGATGGCGGGATCCATCGCCCACGAGATCAAGAACGCCCTGGCGCCTCTGATCGGCCATGTCCAGCTGATGCAGATGAAAGTGGGCGAGTGCGCCGAGTTCCAGGAAGAGTTCGGCAAGGAGCTGGAGGTTGTGGACGACATGGCCGGGCGCATCAACCGGATTTCCGGCAGCCTGGGCGAGTTGTCGCGTCCCCTGAATTTCGAACCCGCCTGCCTGGATCTGAACGAACAGACTCGCAAGGTCTGCGAGCTTCTACGCGAGACCGGGGGCAAAATCAAGCGCTTCGAGTTGCGCGAATCGGCGCCGGCCGCCGGGGACGACTGCGAAGACAAAACCGAGGAATCGTGCCCCTACGTGCTGCAGCTTGAGTTGGAGAAGGATGCGGCTCCCGTCTTCGGAGACGCGGACCTGCTGCAGCAGATGCTGATGAACCTGGTGATCAACTCCGCCCACGCCGTCGAGGAAGTGGGACGAGGCACAATTCGGGTTCGCACCGCCGTGACCGCGACGGGATCCGTCCTGGAAGTGTGCGACACAGGTTGCGGCATGTCCGCGCAGATCCAGCGCAAGATCTGGGAGCCCTACTTCACCACCAAGGGCAAGGACAAGGGTTCGGGACTCGGTCTCCCGCTGGTCCGCATGGTGGCCGACCGTCACAAGGCCAGCCTGCGCCTGCACAGCGAGGCCGGCAAGGGCACCTGTTTCACCTTCCGCTTCCCGCCCGTTTCCAAGCCCCGAAATGGTGGCTGAGCAACCCTCGACTTCTCTTCAAACTACGTCTCAGTTCGACACCAACCTCGCCCAACGGCTTTGCTCCATTCCTCATTTGAACTTTCTGTGAAAGGCATTATCAAGTACTCCCGTTTATAGCGCTCTGAAGTGCTGATGCCTATCGCGTGTTCACTTGACTCTAAATATATCGCATGATATGTTGTCAATACTCCTGACACTCGATGGACAGAGGCAGGTTGCTGATGGACCTATTTCCAAACAATGACTATGCTGAGCAGATTAAGCGCCTCCGGGCCCGACTTGGCTTAACGCAAGTCGCATTAGCCGACAGACTCGGTGTATCATTCCCGACTGTAAATCGCTGGGAGAATGCCAAGTCCAAACCCAGCCAACTCTCCTGGAAGCGTTTGCGCGAGCTGCACGCGTCCCACGAAGACATGGAGCCCTCTCCTAAAGGGACCCAGGGACTGCTGATTGAAAACCCACCCTTACTCGACTTCACAGCTGAACCAGGATTAATCCGCACGGTTGTCGAAGGGGAGCGCTTGTCGTTCGGTCATCTCGCCAATCCCACCTTTGCCACAGAGATTTCCAGTATCGATCCGCTGCCGCATCAACACATCGCCGTGTACGACCGCATGCTGCAGCATGCCCGGTTGCGCTTTCTCCTGGCTGACGACGCGGGTGCCGGGAAGACGATCATGACGGGTTTGTATGTGCGCGAGATGACGTCTCGTCGGCTCCTTTCGCGGGTGCTGATCGTACCACCTGCCGGGCTGGTCGGTAATTGGAAGCGAGAGTTTCAGGTGCTCTTCAACATGCCGTTTCGCATCGTCAGCGGGCAGGATGCGAAGAACGGCAACCCATTCACCGGACTCGACAGCGACCGCGTGATCGTCAGCGTCGATACCTTGTCGGGCGACCGGATGTTTGCGCGTCTGGCAGAGGAAGACGTCGAGCCATACGACCTGGTCGTGTTCGACGAGGCCCACAAGCTCTCCTGCGACAGGGGTGCTGAATTCCGCATCCGCAAGACCGGCAGATACAAGCTGGCGGAAGCCGTGGCGGGCGTCTACACCGGCGACGAGGGGTGGTCTCTGCCCTGGCAAGCGCACCATCTTCTTCTGTTGACCGCCACCCCGCATATGGGCAAGGACTACCCGTACTACGCGCTCTGGCGTCTGCTCGAGCCGGAGGTGCTGGCGACCTTCGAGGCGTTCGAGCAGTTCCCGCGTGACCGGCGGCATCACTACTTCATCCGTCGCACGAAGGAAGAGATGGTCCGTCTCGACGGCCAACCGCTCTACCCCGCGCGGCAGTGCGACACGCTCGGCTACCAGCTCTCGTCCGGCGACGTAGGCGAGCAGCGACTCTACGACGAGACCACTGACTACCTGCGCCACGTCTACAACAAGGCGAAGGTGCTCAACCAGTCGGCAGCCCGGCTCGCCATGGGTGTGTTCCAGCGTCGTATGGCCAGCTCCACGTATGCCCTGCTGTGCTCCTTCGAGCGACGGATCGCCAAGCTGGATCAGGTGATCGAGGACATCCAGGTCGGACGGCTTAGCATCGAGCAATTGCTGACCCTGCAGCGTCGCATCAAGGACGATGCGGACGTCTTTGAATCGAAAACGGCCGACGAGGAAAGCACAGACGAGAGTTTGGAAGAAAACGAAGCCGCTGAAGACGCAATGCTGCAGGGCGTGATCGCGGAATCGCTGGCGGAGCTGGTTGCGGAACGAGAGCAGGTCGTGGCCCTGCGCAATCTGGCGCAACACGTCTATGATGCCGGTGTCGAGTCCAAATTTGACAAGCTCCGGGAAGTGATTACGGACAGCCGGTTCGCCGACGAGAAGATACTCATCTTCACAGAGCACCGCGACACCATGGAGTTCCTGGTGCGTCGCCTGGGCGGCCTTGGGTATGCGGGGCATATCGCACAGATCCACGGCGGCATGCATTTCACCGAACGGCAGGAGCAGATCGAGCGCTTCCGAGTGCCCGTCGAAGAGGGTGGAGCCCGGCTCATGGTATGCACCGATGCCGCCGCCGAGGGCGTCAACCTCCAGTTCTGCTGGATCATGGTGAACTATGACATTCCCTGGAACCCAGCCCGGCTCGAACAACGCATGGGACGGATTCACCGGTACGGCCAGAAGCACGATCCCGTCTTCATTGTGAACCTGGTGGCCCCGGCCACCCGTGAAGGCCGCGTGCTCAAGACGCTGCTCGACAAGCTCGAGAAGATCCGCAAACAGCTCAAGTCCGACAAGGTCTTCGACAGCATTGGTCGTGTTTTCGTCGGCGTGTCCATCAAGGAATACATGGAGCGCGCGCTGGAGGACGGCGCGGACGTGGTTGCCGAGGAACTCGATGGGCAGTTGACCAAGGAACAGGTGAAGGCCATGGAGGGGCGGGAACGTCGTCTCTACGGAGACGGCGGCGACGTCAAGAAAGAATTGCCGCGCCTGCGCGAATGCATCGAGTACGAGGCCTTCTTCCGTCTGCTCCCCGGCTACGTCCGCCGTTTCGTGGCGGCCGCCGCACCCCAGGTCGGCATCAAAGTAGATGGCGACCTTGGCCGGACGTTTGATCTCGTTCCCTCAAAGAAGGGCGCCGTCGATCCCCTCCTGGTAGCCTTGGACAGCTACCCCGCCACCCAATCCCGGCGGCTTTCAGTCCAGCGCCCTGATGACCGGCAGGCGTGCATTTGGGTGCACCCCGGCGAACCGGTCTTCGAGCGTTTCCGGGAACTGGTCCGGCATAAGCTGGGCCGCGATGCTCTGCGAGGTGCCGTTTATATCGATCCGACGGCGGAGAAGCCCTACCTCTTCCACTTGGCTCGGCTAACGGTCGTGCGCAGGGCCGACCCGGAGATTGGCGACCTCGCGCACGAAGAGATCGTCGAATGCCGTCTGGTCGGTATCCGTCAGAGCGAAGGCTCGGATATCTCGGTCTGCCCGGTGGAGCATCTCCTGTTGTTACGCGGGGGTGAAGGGCTGCCGCCGCAAGCCCAGCGTCTGGCCGTTGCAGCGCCAAAACTCCGGGACCAGGCGAACGCCTACCTGATGGAGCGCGTATGCCGTGGCATGGCCGTTGAACGACGCAATCGGATGATGGCCGCGTTGCCGGAACGCGAGTCCTTCGTGGAACGCGGCTTCGATTTCCAGGAAGCCGAACTCGCTGCCGCGCGCGCCAAGCTCAGTCCAAAGGCTCGCGGAGGCAACAAGGGCGCAGCGGCGGAGCTTTCGCGCATCAAGGCGCAGCAACGGGAGTTGCGCTATCGTCGGGACCAGGCCCTGGCCATATTCCGGCGCGAGCCGGAGTTGCTCGTCCCTGGCAGCATCGATTTCATTGCCCACGCCCTGGTCGTGCCCTCGGCCGCCAAGGCGGATCGGGAACGTCTGGATGCGAATGTCGAGCAAGTAGCCATGAACCTTGTCAAAGCCTACGAAGAGGCTTCGGGAGCCAGCGTGCGATTTGTGCATACGCCCGAACTCGCCCGAGCCGCCGGACTCCCTGAACACCCGGGTTTCGATGTACTGTCCATCCGTCCGGGTGACGAACGACGCTGCATCGAGGTCAAGGGACGGGCCTCAATCGGCGAGATCGAGGTGACCGACAACGAATGGGCGCGTGCCTGCAACCTGCGCGACGACTACTGGCTCTACGTGGCCTACCACTGCGCGACCCCGACGCCACAGTTGGTTCGTGTGCAGGATCCGTTCGATAGACTCCTCGTCCGTCCGTTCAGCAAGAGCCAGACGGTTACGCGAACCCTCACGGCGACGGTCGAGACTGGCGGGGTGCGTATTTCACAGCAACAGATCGTTGAAGTGGGGGAAGTATAGTGCCATGGATCGCAGGACAGAAACTCGTGATTGGTTTGCGCCTGAACGTAACTTGCTTGAAACAGGAGGTTGCTCTTGTCGGAAAAGTCTTGCTGAGGTGAAATCATGCGTGTATATTTATATAAGAAACCACCCCGGTAGCTTCGGCGAAAGGGCGCGGAGCCGATCCGAAAGGAACGGCTCTTGCTTTTTCCAAAGGGCATCCTCATGAAAACTATGGTCTATGTGGATGCCTTCAGCCTGTATTACGGTGCAGTAAAGGGTACCCCTTACAGGTGGCTCGACTTGGCTGCCCTTTGTCGAATCCTGTTGCATCCAACAAACATCATCACCGGCATCAGATACTTCACGGCCAAAGTTCAACCTCGTCCTGGTGACCCCCATCAGCCGACTCGCCAACAGCACTATCTGCGCGCATTGAAGACAATCCCCGGCCTCCAAATCGTTTATGGCCACTATTTATCGCACGTTATCTGGATGCCATTGGCATACCCTGCACCAGAACAGAAGCCGTATGTTCAAGTCATCAAGACCGAAGAGAAAGGTTCCGACGTCAACCTTACATCCCATCTCTTGGTTGACGCCGTTGATAACGTCTTCGATTGCGCCGTAATAATTAGCGGCGATTCGGATCTGAAAACACCCGTCCAGCTTGTACAAAGTCGCATTCAGAAGACGGTCGGGGTGCTGAATCCACAGAAGACCCCATGTAAAGCTCTGCAGTGTACGGCCCGCTTCTACAAACATATTCGTGAGACCGCACTAGCGGCCAGTCAATTCTCACCTGTCCTGACCGACTCGCATAGTACCTTCCACAAGCCACTGTCATGGTAGGAAAATGAGCAACAAACCCCGACTAATCGAACACGCCTTCCCGCTGAAGCAGACGTCGTTGACCTCGGTGCATGAGAAGAACGTGCGGCATGGGCATATCTCGACGCTGCACATCTGGCCCGCCCGCCGGCCGCTGGCGGCTTGCCGGGCGGCGCTGCTGGCAACACTGCTGCCTGATCCGGGGACACCGGAGAAGCGCCTGGAGCTCTGCGAGCGCATCGGCGGCAAGGTTGTTACGAAGATCGAGCGCAAGAAGATGCCCAACGGTAAGATGGTCGAACGGGACAAGGAGGAGGTCGAGGGCGGTATCCTGAGCTGGATCGGTACGGAACCCAAGTCGGGAGGCAAGAAGAAGATTCTAGAACACCGGGCTGCGGTCGAGCACCGGGAGAATGAACTGCAGTGGTTCCGCGACGAGATCCGCAAGGCCAACGGGGGACGAGTACCCCGTGTCCTCGACCCTTTTGCCGGAGGCGGGGCCATTCCGCTAGAGGCGATGAGGCTTGGCTGCGAAGCCACGGCCGTCGACATCAACCCGGTCGCCTGGTTCATCCTCAAGTGCACCCTTGAGTACCCGCAGAAGCTGGCGGGAAAAACGCACCCGCTACCGGATTTCATCCTCGAGGACGAGGAGTTCATGGCCGATTTCTACAAGGCTCATCCACACCTTGTCGGCCGAACGAAGAAGACCAAGAAGCAGGTCGAGGACGAAAAGAGCATGCTACCCGGCTTCGTGAAGCCTGACTCCGGACGCACGCCAAAGGCCGATCTCGCCTGGCATGTGCGGGCCTGGGGGCATTGGGTGCTGAACGAAGCGCGAAAGGAGCTCGCGCCGTTCTACCCGACCTATGCCGACTTCGAGCCGCTCAACCTGAAGAACCCGAAGCCCTACGAAACGCTGGAGATGCGCCTGGTACCGCTCAAGGACGATGGGACGCCTGACATCGACGCGCTCAATGCGGAGTTCTCTGAGGCGTACATGGCCGACAAGCGGAACCCACGCTGGGTGGCAAAGCCGACCGTGGCCTACCTCTGGGCGCGTACCGTGACCTGCAAGAACTGCCGCGCCACTTTACCGCTGCTCAAGACTCGATGGCTTTGCAGGAAAACGAACAAGCGCGTCCTCTTGACTATGGAACCGAAGGCTGACGGAACGGGTGTGAACTTCGGCATCGATGCCGATGTGCCGGTGCAAGGCGGGAACGCCGCCCAGCGCCGCGAGCACGACAAACGCATCGGCGCGGGAACCATGTCGCGGGCCGGTGCGCAGTGCCCCTTCTGCTCGGCTATCATGACCATGGAAGATATCCGCCTCGAGGGCAAAACCGGGCGGTTGGGCGTGGTCGCCACCGCCGTGGTCATAGAAAGCCAGTCCAGCAAGGCCTATCGGTTACCGACGCCCCATGAAATCGACTGCGCCAGCCGGGCTGAAGCCGAACTGGAGCGAGTTTTCGCCGACATCCCGTTCGGGTTGCCGACGGAGCCGACACCCAGCGAGAACGCGCTGGGGATGCGAATCCCCAAGTACGGCTTCTCGCGCTGGCGCGACCTGTTCACCTCGCGGCAGTTGCTGGCGCTGGGGACTTTGGTCCGGCAAATCCGGTGCGTCACTACCGCCAGCGAATCGGCTCTGCCGCCCGACTGGCGCGAGGCCGTGGCGGCCTACTTGGCAGCTGCCTTTGACAGATTCGCAAACTATATGAGTACTATCTGCATCTGGGAGCCCAATGCGGGGGAGGTGAAGCAGACTTTCTTGAGGTTCGCTCTCCCAATAACTTGGGATTTTGCTGAAGGCAATCCACTTTCTGAGGCCGATAGGTACTTTACGGGCGGCGTATCCTGCGTGTTCCGTGTTCTTCAAACGACGCTTCCTGCAACGGCGGGGGCGCCACCCCCATCAGTTGAGCGTCAAAGCGCCACCCGACCGCAGCGTCAGAAGTGTGATGTGATTGTTACCGATCCCCCGTATTACGATGCTATTCCATACTCAGACCTCATGGACTTTTTCCACATCTGGATACGGCGCATTGTCCATGGCACCAGACTCGATCCATCCTCGGTCTTTGCCGCGAGCACATCGCCGAAATGGGACATTGAGGCCAACGACGGCGAACTGATCGATGATTCCAGCCGCCACGGCGGGGACGCTAGCAGGTCGAAGGCAGCCTACGAAGATGGAATGGCTCTGGCCTTTGCCTCTTGTGCAGAAAGCCTGCAGGCAGATGGTCGGCTTGTTGTAGTCTTTGCACACAAGCACCCAGACGCTTGGGAAACTCTGGCTTCCGCGATAATGAGAGCTGGCTTTATTGTCGATGGGAGCTGGCCGATTGTGACGGAAATGCGTGGCGGAGTGCGTAACTACGGACGGGCGTCTCTTGCCTCTTCAGTCTGGCTGGTCTGCAAGAAGCGCTCCGCCACGGCCCGAGTTGGCTGGGACAACCGGGTGCTGGAGGAGATGAGGGCGAACATCACGGAGCGGCTGCGCGATTACTGGGATTCCGGCATTCGCGGCCCGGACTTCGTCTGGGCGGCGACCGGCCCGGCGCTGGAAGCCTACAGCAAACACCCGGTGGTCAAGAAAGCCAACGATCCCGGCCAGGTCATGAGTGTCGGCGAATTCCTGGTCCACGTCCGCCGCATGGTGGTGGATTTCATCGTCGGCGAGGTCTTGACGGGCAACGGCGACGGTTCGGACATGGCAGCAGCCGATCGCATGGACGGCCCGACCGCTTACTACCTGCTGCATCGTCACGACTTCGGCCTTAATGACGCACCCGCTGGGGCCTGTATTCTCTACGCCACCGCCTGCGGCATCTCCGACCGCGACCTCGAAGCCACCTGGGATTTGATCTCGACCAAGAGCGGCAGCACACCTGCTGCAACAGGCGAGGATTATGACGATGGCTCGGATAACGAGGGCGGCGATGCCGATTCCGGAGGCACCAATTCCGGCGGTCAGATGAAGCTCAAGAACTGGCTGCAGCGCAAAGGCCGGAACATGGGCTACGACGCGCCAAGCGGCCGTCCCGTCCCCCTGATCGACCGCGTTCACCGCCTCATGCAGCTCTGGCGGGCCGGGGATGTACACAAAGTCGACGACTACCTCGACGACAACGGCCTCCGCCGCCACGAGCTGTTCAAGCGCCTTGTCCAATCCCTGATCGAGCTGGCCGACCGCGGCAGCGAAGAGCGCACCCTCCTCGAGAGCCTCAGCAACCACATCGGCGCGCGCGGTGCGGTGAAGGACGACAGGCAAGGCCGTTTCATGCTCGGGGAAGAGGAGTCATCTCACAGAGTGTGACGAGTCCGAAAGGGGCCCAATGAGCAGGGACCAAATCAGCAAGACACTCCCAACGGATGGCTATGGCTCACTCATCGATGGCATCGGCGATCTGCTGGAGCGGTCGCGCAGGCAGGCGGTCCGGACGGTGAACTGCCTCTTGACGGCCACGTACTGGGAGATCGGTTGCCGGATCGTCGAGTTCGAGCAGGGCGGCGAGGCGCGGGCAGACTATGGGGAGGAATTGATAGTCCGCTTGGCACGAGACTTAAATGCAAAGCATGGACGCGGCTTCAGCAAGTCCAACCTCTTCCAAATGAGGGCGTTCTACCTGGGATGGGAGATATTCCAGACTCCGTCTGGAAAATTGGAAATACGGGCAAGAGCGCGAACGACTTCAGCAGAATCGTCGGGTGCAATAGTCCAGACACCGTCTGGGGAATCTGCTTCTGGTCAGGTGGAATTTGGGGAGAAGGTGGCCCGGATTACGTCGGCATTCCCGCTTTCCTGGTCACACTACGTCCGCTTGATCACCGTCGAGAACCCGCACGCGCGAGCTTTCTATGAGGCAGAGGCCGTACGGGGCGGCTGGTCGGTTCGACAGCTTGACCGCCAGATCAGAGCTCAATTCTACAAGCGGACGGCGAAGTCTCAGGACCCGGAAGCCAAGCTGGCGCGTGGTCAGGCAAAGGAGTCGGAGGACACCGTGAGTCTTCGCGAGGAGATTCGCGATCCCTACCTCCTCGAATTCCTGAACCTGAAGGACGAGTACAGCGAGAGCGACCTGGAGGAGGCCATCATCCATCACCTGGAGTGGTTCCTCCTCGAATTGGGTGCCGGATTCACATTCGTGGCCAGGCAAAAGCGCATCCGTATCGGCGACGAATGGTACCGGATCGATCTTCTGCTCTATCACCGGCGGCTCAGGTGTTTGGTGGTGATTGATCTCAAGATCGGCAAGTTCACTCACGCGGACGCTGGGCAGATGAATCTGTATCTGAACTATGTGCGGGAACATTTGATTGAACCGGACGAGAACGAACCGGTCGGGCTCATCCTGTGCAGTGCAAAGAACGACGCCGTCGTGCATTACGCCATGGGCGGGATCAAGGCGAACGTCTTCGCCTCCCGGTACATGACCGACTTACCGGACGAGGAGACTTTGCGCAGAGAAATCCTGATCACACAGCGTGCCGTGAGAGCGCGCCTGCGGGAGGACACACGACATGGCTAAGAATCCATGGAAGAGCTGGCATGAAGTGGTCACGTTACGGGATGACTTGAAGTCCGGTGAACTGTCGCTGCGCATGTTCGCGGCGGACCTGTATGAAGTCATGATGCAGGGCGGCAAGCAGCCGGTCTACGAAGACCCGGCACATTTCTTCGCCCTGACCTTCCCCACGTATAACTTGCGTCAGTTGGTCCGGGACGTCGTGCTTCGCGTGGCTGGGTTGAACGATAAGGCCGTGCGCCAACTCGAACTGACCTACGGCGGCGGAAAGACGCACACCTTGATCACACTCCGACACCTGGTTGACGACCCGGAGAACCTGCCGGACCTGCCTGCCGTCCATGAATTTCGAGAGACGATTGGCCAGGCACCTCCACAGGCACGGGTGGCTGGGCTGTGCTTTGACAAGCTGGATGTCGAGATCGGCATGGTAGTGCGAGATCCCCAGGGCAAGACAAGGCGGCTGGTGCAGCCCTGGAGTATCCTTGCCTGGCAGCTGGCGGGCACGGATGGATTGCGGGTGCTCACCGCCGGAGAATCATCGGATGAGCGAGAGACCGCCCCTGCCGAGAACACCCTGACCGAACTGCTGGAACTGTCTGTCAACGAGGGATTGGGTGTACTGATTCTGATCGATGAAGTCCTGATGTACGTCCGCGAGAAAGTCTCCGCTGATAGCAAGTGGCGCGACCGCATGGTCAACTTTTTCCAGTACTTGACGCAGGCCGCTACCAAGGTCGACCGCTGCTGCGTTGTTGCGTCCCTTCTGGCTAGCGATCCTGCAAAGAGCGACACTTTCGGACGGCAGTTGCAGGGCGAGCTGTATGACATCTTCCAGCGTCAACGTGAAGAGGCCGTCGAGCCGGTGGTCAAGGAAGACGTGGCCGAAGTCCTGCGCCGTCGGTTCTTCACGCCTGAATCCATCAGGGATAAGGACTTATTCCGTCCCCACGTCCAAGCAGCCCTCAAGGGAGTCTCCGACATCGACGAACAGATCCGTAAGCAAGGCGGGGAGGCCGAAGATCGCGTCCTGCGAAGTTATCCCTTCCACCCGGACCTGACCGAAGTGTTTTACTCGAAATGGACTCAACTGGATCGCTTCCAGCGAGCGCGTGGTGTTCTTCGCACATTCGCTCTGGCTCTGCGTGAGGCCGAGCGCTGGGACACCAGCCCCCTTGTTGGTCCCTGTGTGTTCCTCGCCGCTCCCGACCGTGAAGGTCTCTCTGAAGCCATGCGTGAATTGGTGATCGTAGCTGACACAGAAGAGCACGAGGGGAAGAAACAGGCATGGACCGGCGTCATCGATGGCGAACTCAGCAGGGCCAGGGACATCCAGCGCGACTCGGCCGGACTTCAGTACCGGGAGATCGAGCAGGTAGTCGTGGCAGCCTTCCTGCATTCCCAGCCCATTGGCCAGAGTGCTCGCACCAGAGATCTGATGGTGCTGATCGCCCCCAGCCGTCCCGACCGCATCGAGTTGGAGAAAGGCTTGATGCGCTGGGCGCAGACCAGTTTTTGGCTGGACGACCGGTACGCCGCCGTCGAGGAGAATCAGGTGCCCGACACCTGGCGGCTGGGTAACCGCCCCAACCTGACCCAGATGCATTCCGTGGCTGCGAGCCATATCTTCGACGAGGTCGTTCGGGCACGACTGTTGGACGAGATCGGCAAGTGTAAAGCACTGACAACCGGTGCATCTGTCGCGGGCGTGCAGGTCCACCTCCTACCGACGCGGCCGAGCGACATCAAAGATGACGGTCAGTTCCACTACGGTATGCTGGGGCCAAATGCGGCCAGCGATTCGGGAAAGCCAAGTGCCGAGGCCAAGCGCTACCTGGACGAGACAACCAGCCCGGAGAAGCCTCGTGTCTACCGGAATGCCGTAATCCTCCTTGCACCGTCGCGTGATGGCTTGGAGGTCGCTTCGGCAAGGGTTCGTGACTATTTAGCGTGGGAAGAAGTGCATTCCGATCTGAGGGAACAGGAGAAAGAAGGGAACGTCGATGTCGCCCGCATGCAGACCCTGACCATCAGCATCGACAAGGCCCGGGGACGCATTCCCGATGCCGTGAAGCAGGCCTACTGCACGGTCGTCACGGTGTCGGACAAGAACGATGTGCAGGCCTTCAAGATCAATGTGGTCGATGATCCACACTTCACGATAATTAAGAACGACAGCCGATCCAGGATTCAGGACTCATCGATTTCCGCTGAGGCTCTCCTCCCGGCCGGTCCCTACAATCTGTGGCGGGAGGGTGAAACGAGTCGCCGGGTCAAAGACTTGTCTGGAGCGTTTGCGCAACTACCCCACCTGCCCAAGATGCTGAAAGCCCAGGCGATAATCGACACCCTTGTCGATGGGTGTAATGCCGGTACGTTCGTTCTGAAGCTCACCCGTCCCGACGGCTCGGCCCGGACGTGGTGGTATTCCCGTCCCGACGAACCAGCGATGGCCGATCCGGCCCTCGAACTCGTTTTACCGGATGCCGCTGAGCTCGAAGAGATACGACACGATCTGCTCGAGCCCGAGCGCCTGCCCGAACTCTGGACCAGCGATACGATCGCGGTCCAAAGCGTGGTGGACTACTTCAAGGGGGGTAACGTCATCCAGATCCAGCGCAGTGGATACGCTGAGCCGCAAGCCATCCCAAAAGCCGAAGGAAATATTGTACGCGACGCTGTTACGAAGGCCGTGGAAGAAGGCGTACTGTGGTTGACCAGCGGGCCTACCAGTGTACTTGGTGAACCTATTCCCGCAGGGATACTGACTGGTCAAGCTGTCCTTCAGCGCCCACCGGCGATGTTCGCGGCGGCTGAAATCCTGCCTGAGAATCTGCCGGATGCCTGGACGAACGATGAGACAAACGCACTGGCAGTGGCCACGGCCCTGTCGTATAAATCGGGGCACACACTACCTTGGAAGACCGTTCGGGATGTCATTGAAGCCTCTCTGAACGCTCGCTTCACCGAGCTGGATCCAGTCTCTGGGGATTGGCCGTGCGACTACTCAGCAGCACAGAACATCAAGATGAAGGTTTGCGGTGGAACAGGAAGTGGTGACTATTCGACAGGAGGTCAGCCAAGGGTCATCCAAGGTGCTCCGAGTGGAGAAGCGAAGACTTTGAGGGCTTCTGCTGAACTTGAAGCCAACGAAGTGCAAGACTTGGGGGATGTGATTCCTGAATTGCTGGGTATCAGAATGAAGGTAAATATCCCGTTGCGTTTCATCGTTAACGTAGAACTAGGGGACAACGAAAGAAAGCCTGATCCGGATGTTACTGCTGCTGTGAACACTATTCTGGAAAACCTGAAATCCGGATTCCAGCTTCGGTAATCGGCTTGTTAACGAAGTTGCAGATACTCGAGTAATACAACAGCAGCGGCCCGGCTGGATCAGCCGGGCCGCTTTGCATATCCGGTGTCGTTGTCTATTCGCCGCCGTTACCGCCGCCGCCGGGAGGTCCGTTGCCGACGATGTACTTCGAGAAGTGGTGTATCACACCCTGAATCCAGACGTGCATCCGGCCGTCGGGATCGAGCAGGCGCAGAATCGTGGAGGGGACTTCCTCGTAGTTGCCGTCTTCCAGATCGTATAGCAGCATGGCCTGTTCGATCATTTCCTCGTACTGGCGGCGATCCAGGCCCTCGTACTCCGCCACGTCGTCAAGAGAGACTCTCAGGCGCACCGGCCGGGCGAACTGCAGACCTTCCGGGTCGAAATCGAAGCCGTAAGCCGGTTCGACCTCGTCGTCACCCATCCAGCGGGCGACCACTTCCACCGGTTCCTCTACTGAGTACTGCGGAGTCAGAAAGGTGAGCAGCCCCTGGCTGTAGTAGGTCGACACCTCAGGTTCCACCAGGATGAAGTGATCATCATCCGCGCGATCCGCCTTGCCGGCGGACCGGCTGGCCGTCAGGAGAGTGATTTCATCGGCGCTGAAGATTCGCGGGCCCTCGGAGTCCTTCATGCATGTATCCGAGCATCCCGTCATCAATAGAACCGCGGCCATCAGGCCGAGAAGGGGATGTAGCACCTTCATTGCATACCTCGCTTTATTTCCCATTACACCTTTTGTGCTTGTCCTTCCGCTTGCGCGGTACGGAGCTTTAAGCAAGCCATGTGCCAAAGCTAAGCGGGGCCACGGAGCACTGATTCTATTACACATACGCTGAGGTACACTTCGAGTTGCCCAGTGTAAACCAGCAACTGCGGTTGATTTGCCCCTACCGGGCTCAGCTTCGAAGATTGGTGACTTCCACCCGGACAGAGCCATGGTCTTTGGGAAATGTTGGATGGGCGCATAAAGAGAAACGGCCCGGCTGGGGTAGCCGGGCCGCTGGGATGGCTGTCTGTTTTCGGATTACTCGCCGCCGCCGCCGCCGCCGGGAGGGCCACCACCGACGATGTATTTCGAGAAGTGGGTAATCGTACCCTGCATCCACAACCGAATGGTGCCGTCCTGCTGCATTTCCCTCAGGACCACGGAGGGAACGACCTCGTAGTTGCCGTCTTCCATGTCATAGAGCAGCAGCAACTGGTCGATGAAATCGCCCATCTGTCCCAGGGCGAACGCATCAAGGTCCTCGAATCCCTCCACCTGGTCCAGGGCGATCCGCAGCATCACCGGCCGTTCGAACTGCAAGCCCTCCGGATCGAAGTCGTAGCCGTAGTACGGTTCGACATCGTCGTCACCGAGCCAGGTAGCCAGGACATCCACAGAATCGGTCACCGCCTGGGCGGGACTCCAGAAGGTGAGCAGACCGGCGGTGTAATACGTGCTCTCGTTGGGCGTCAGAGGAATCAGATGGTCCTCGTCGGCGCCATCCTCCTTCTGGACCGAAGGAGTGGGCACCAGGAAGGTGATCTCATCCTCGCTGAGAATCCTCGGGCCCTGGGAGTCGTCCATCGTCGAGTCGGAGCAACCCGCCAGCAGGAAGGCCAAACCCGTCATTGCGAATATGCTGCGGTAGAACTTCATACAGAACCTCGCTTCCTATCTTCTCCGATGTTTCCTCAACTCCTGAACCGAATCCTGCTGCTGGTCCCCTGTAAAGCAAGGCGTGTGCCAATTATGTCCCATTTCTCGGCGCTGTTTCTCCATGACTTGAGCAACAGCCAGCTTTGGCGTGGTGGTGATTATCCCGCATTTCAGTTCATTTACCCCGAATCTGTCCTTATCCCCAGAAAAAAGTAACGGCCCGGCTGATTCCAGCCGGGCCGTCAGCTGCGTATCCCGTATTCAGGTTATTCGCCGCCGCCGCTGCCGCCGCCGGGAGGTCCATTCCCGACGATGTACTTGGAGAAATGATCCACGGTACCGACCATCCAGACGCGAATCCTCATCCCATCATCATCGCCGTCATCGTCGTCACCGTCATCGTCGTCACCGTCATCGTCCACGAACTCGAAGTCGATCCAGTAGGGCACTTCCTCATAGGTTCCATCTTCCAGATCATACAGGAAGAGCAGCTCCTGCATTACTGATTCCAGATCGTCGAGATCCTCGCTATCCAGATCTTCGAAACCCGCCACAAGGTCCATGGAGATCCAGACTTTCACTGAACGGTTGAACTGCAGGCCCTCCGGTCCGAAATCGAAACCGTAGAGCGGCTCTGCGTCATCGTCGCCCATCCAGGCCGCCGTGATGTCCACGGGTTGATCGACTGAATTGGGATGGGCCTTGAAGCCGAGCAGGCCTTCCCGGTACATGGTCATCTCATCGGGCAGTACTTGAATGAGATGATCCTCATCAATGGACTGGTTTTTCTGGATTTCTACATTCGGTCTCAGCAAGGTGATCTCGTCTGCGTTGAACACCCGGGGAGCATCGGTCGATTCCATGGTGTTGTCGGAGCAGCCGACAATCATGCCGGCGGCGACCATGACCATCATCGTACTTCGCACGAACTTCATTGTATACCTCACAGTTTCAGTTGGTCGATTCCAGGCGTGAGTCTCACCCGAGACACCGCACCAAAGCTGCTGCAAGGTGCGTGCCAATGATGGCACTTGAGTTCGTATTGTGTTTGTTGAACTTGGAATCGACCGGCCGAAAACAGGAAAAGGGAGATCAACAGGATTAGTTGATTTACACCATCGTTGAAATGGACACGAAAAAGCCCGGCTTGCACCGGGCTTTATAGATGAGCAATTTTCGGATCGGCTGCTTCAGATCTCTTCGCGGCCGCCTCGCTGTTCGACAATGCGGTGCACGTAATCGTTGACCACGATCAGGTCGTTGATGGGCATGGCCGAAAGCTCCTTCAGCAGCTTCTTGATCACCACGCGCTTTACTTCATTTTTACGCAACAGCGCCTGCAGGTCTTCACCCAGCAGTTGATCTGCGGTAACAGCCAGGTGCAGAAGACTGCTGATCAACTCGGCGATTGTCTCAATGCTTTGCCGATACGGCTTGCGTCCAGCCAACCACATGGAGACCGTGGCCTTAGATACTCCGCACATCTTGGCGACATAGGCCTTCGTGATACCCAGGTTCTTGAAGATGTACTTCAGGTTCTCAATGAAAACGGCTGTTTCCACTGTCATGACTCCTTTTGCTGATTTGTTTCACTTATAACAACAAGCGTGCTGATGTCAAGTATCCCCACTTCGACAGAAGCACTATCAAGGTAAATATTTTTCTGCCATAATCGCAAATGCCTATTGTGGAGTTTCTTCACCTTGTTGGGCACATTCGGCTTAATATTCAACTGACATTATAAAATCAAAAGGTGAGATCGCAGGTGGCCCGGAAACAGTGTATATGGCAGTCCATTCATTCTGATCATTGAATCAATCAGTTCGTGCATTTTGTTGTATCTTTGAAGGATTAAAGAGGTTTCAGGCTGGAGAGTGCGCAGCATGTCAATTTTCAAAGCATACGATATCCGAGGCCGCTATCCGGAGGAACTCGACGAGGAGATGACATACAGTATTGCACGAGGTGCCGCGGATTTCTTCCAGGCGGACCGCATGCTGGTGGGCACGGATGACAGGGCAAGCCGCGATTCCCTTTTCGAGGCGTTTACTCGAGGCCTGAGGGCTCAGGGAGTACAGGCGGTCAGCATCGGGCGAGTCAGCACTCCGATGCTCTATTTCTCGGTCGCCCATCACGGCTTCGACGCGGGCGTGATGATCACCGCCTCGCACAATCCCGGCCAATACAACGGCTTCAAGTTCTGCCGCAAGGACGCCGCCCCGGTGCCCCAGGAGGAACTGCAGGAGATCAAGCGTCGGGTGGAAATGAACGAATTCAGGTCCGCTCCGGCACCAGGCGGCGAGAACGACGAGCTGGATCCCTTCCCCGCCTACCGAGCTTTCCTGCAACAGCACATGCATTTCAGCCGGCCCTTTCGCGTCGTGGTGGACGCAGGAAACGCCGTCTGCGGCCTCTTCGCCGCCGAGAACTATGCCGTCACGCCGCTGCGGATCGACCCTTTGTACTTCGAATCCGATCCCAGCTTTCCGAATCACGAGCCCAATCCGCTGATTCCAGAGAACCTGGCGGACCTGCGGGACCGGATCCATTCCACCGGCGCGGACCTTGGAATCGCCCTGGACGGCGACGGGGACCGCGTAATGCTGGTGGACAACGAAGGAAACATGCTGCAGGGGGATATGACGACCCTGCTGGTGGCCTTGGGGCTGAAGGAATCGGGTCACAGCGGCTTCGACGTGGTGATCGATTGCCGATCCAGCCGCGCCGTGCCCGAAATCCTGGCCGAAGAGGGTCTCACTCCCACCAAGACGCGGGTGGGCCACACTTTCATCAAGGCCTTGATGCGCAAGCGGGGCAGTCTTTGCGGAGGGGAACTCTCAGGCCATTACTACTTCCAGGACAGCTACTACACGGAGAGTACGGACCTGGCGCTGTTCACCGTTCTGAGGATGCTCGAGCGGCGCGGCTGCAGCATGGCTGAACTCTGGCGCCCGCTGCAGCGCTACGTGCAGAGCGGGGAGGTCAACAGCCGCGTGGCCTCGGTGCCCGAGACCCTGGACAGAATACGAGGAGAGTTTTCCGACGGGCGTTTCAGCGAGATCGACGGCCTGACCGTGGAGTACGACAGCTGGTGGTTCAACGTACGGCCGTCCAACACGGAACCGTTGTTGCGACTGAACCTGGAAGCCGCCGACAGCGAACAGATGGCCGAGATGCGGGAACGCGTGCTGGGCGTGATACGCCGATACGGCTAGTGGACTTGGACGCCTGACCTCGTGACACATCGATCGCGTCAATGAAAAGGCCCCCGTCTAACCATGGGGGCCTTCTTTTCTGATTTCCACGACGGATTCTACTTGCCGCCGCCCTTGGTGGCTTTCGTGCTGGCCTTGTTGGAAAGGCCGGGCGGCGCCTTCCCCGGCTGCACGGGGGAATTCTTGTCGCGGGAAATGATCTTGCGGTCGGCCTTGATCACGCTGGAGACGTCATGGACCGATTTGAGGGCTTCGGCCAGGTCGAAATCGGGATCGTGCTCCGGTCCGTGACACTTGGCGCAGGTCTGCGCGGGATCCTGGATCAGGGTTTCCAGGGCTTCGCCCTTCTGGGCCACGTGCTCGCTGGCCCTGCCGTGACACGCCTCGCACTGTACGTTGTAGAGGTTCGAGGTCTCTTTCTTGTTGATGAAACCGGACTTCTCCAGGTAACCGGTGACGTGGCGGGGAATCAGATCCTCGTCGTGGCTCTTGCGCGCGCGGATCAGGTCGCTGAAGGCGCGGGCATGGCTCGTGCGCCGGTAGGAGTTATAATAGTCCAGGTGGCAGGTGCGGCATTCCTTCTCGCCCACGTAGCTGTAGGGGCTGTCCTGGCCGGCCGTATCCCGCGGATCGATGCCGAGTTCGGCCAGCTTCGCCAGACGCATGGTTTCCAGCTCCTCGCGCCGGATCCGCTCTTCGTTGGCGGCGAAATCCTCCATCTGCCGGACCACTTCCGGATCCCGCGGAACTTCATGCTTCAGCTTGACCAGTTCGTACTTGCTTTCGACAATCGATTTCTCGCGATTGAGCAGCAGCTCGAAGCGCGCGATGTGCCGGCCGCGGTCCCCGCTGTTGCCGATGTAGACGGTGGAATCCTGTTTCATGGTCCGCCAGGGATTCGTCACCCCTCCCAGTACCAGTAGATCGACCTCGGGTACCCGCTGGGCCAGCGGTTCGGGCTCCCGGTTGTTGGTGTGGGCCACCAGCACCACCACGTCGCACTTCTCGCGGAGGTAGCGCGCAGTCTCCACCAGGTTGTCGGTGACACGGGAGCTGTCCATGTTGTTCTGCCGGTAGCCGGGATCAACATAGCTGAAGACGCCCACCTTCACTCCGTCCACCTTCTGTATCACGTAATCGCGGACGCCGCGGGGCCGATCCTTGGATGGGAAGTTGCTGCCGATCCACTTGAACTTCGACTGCTTCAGCATGGGTCTGAGCGAACTGTCCGCCAGCACGAAGTCCTTCGGCCCCAGAACGCTCAGGTCGTAATCCTGCCGGTTCATGACATCGATGATGAAGCCGGCTTCCCTGTCGTAACGCCCGCCCTTCTTCAGGGAGTGGACGTTTCCGGCGTCGATCAGCATCATGGACTTGCCCAGCATGTTGCGCAGACTGTCCACGACATAGGTGCGCCTGGCAAGACCGCCAAGCTTCTTGTTGTGTCAACCGCAGTCTTCGAGGTAGCCCTTGCAATCGGCGGTGAAGACCAGCGCCAGCTGGTAGGAATCCCGCGCAGGTTCACAGGCGGACCAGGCCAGGATCGACAGACAGAATGCCGTGAGACTTAGAATCGGAAGTAGTTTCCGCATCGCCTTTCCCTTCCATTGCCGTCCCGGACGCAGCGACAGAGATGACCGAATAAGTGCCGGGCTTCGCAGAACGCAAAGTTTGTTAAGCTAAGTTTTGGTTCCAGGTTCCGCAAGATGGTCGCTCGCTCCGCCCGCTTCCAACAGGATTTCCAGCAGGTTGTGCAGAATCCGCGCCGTCATCCCCCAGACCAGGGCGCCGGGCATGGGGTATTCCCAGGACTTCACGGGCTGTCTACGGGTGTTCGCGGCCTGCTGCTCCATTCCGTGGAGATACCGGGCGTCCAATTGCACCGTGGTCTGGGAACGAGCCAGCGAATCCAGCGCATAACGGAGGATTTCCTCCGTTTCGCGGGTCAGGATCCTGGGCCTGCAAGCAGACCCGAGCAGACCCACCACCGGCCGGACCACGTGGTTGGAGACCGGTACCCAAGTATCGTCCAGGCAGCCGAGGATCTGCACCGCGGCTGGAGATAGACCGAGCTCTTCCTCCGTCTCCCTGAGCGCAGTGCCCACCAGGTCGCCGTCATCCGGATCCGCCCGCCCTCCCGGGAAGGCCACCTGCCCTGGATGGTCCTTCAAGTGACGGGAGCGCCGGATGAACATGAGCTCCAGGCGCCCCTGATCGAGGCTGCGAAAGGGCAGCAGGACCGCCGCCCGGCGCACTCCCTTGCGCTGCAGCTCCACGGGCGAATGGCGGCGAAGGGCGCGGCGCAGGGCAGGTTCAGTCAGGGCAGCCGATCGCCGGATCACCAGTCCGCCCCATGGTCGTGCCGCTCGACGCGTATCACCTTGGGCAGGCTGCGCAACTTTTTGAGAATACTGGTCAGTTGCCCCAGGTTCTTCACCTCCAGGACGAAGCGCCCGATTGCCAGATCGTCCTGCCTGCGCATGGTGAACTGCTGGATGTTCACATCGAGTTTAGCCAGGGCGTCCGAAATGTCGCGCAGGAGGTTGCGCCGGTCATTGGCCACCAGGATGATGCGCGAGTTGAAGTGCTGGTCGCGATGGCTGTCCCACTGCACGTCAACCAACCGCTCGGGCTTGCTGATCAACTGGCTTATGTTGGGACAGTTGCGACGGTGCACCTTGACGCCCTTCCCGCTGACGATGAATCCCACGATTTCGTCGCCGGGCAGGGGCTGGCAGCACTTGGCGAAATTGATCACCATGTCGCCCATGCCCTGAATGTTGATGGCGCTGCTGGGCGGCGGTTTTCCTCCCCGGCGGAAGATGCGCGAAAGCAGGCCTTCCTGCTGGGGATCGTCCGCGGGAAGGATCTTGCGCAGCACGGCGGGAACCGTCTGATCCCCGGCCCCGACGGCAGCGAGAAGTTTATCCCTGTCTGAGTAGCCCATGCTCTGGGCCACCGCTCCGAGATCCACTTCCTTGAGCGTCCGGCCCGCCTTCTCGAGTTCCTTCTTCAGTACTTCCTCGCCCAGCTCGAGGCTCTGCTGCCACTGACTCTCCCTGAGCCAGCGCTTGATCCGTGACCGGGCCTTGGGCGTCCTCACGTAGCGCAGCCAATCGACGGAGGGTTTCTGCTTCTTCGAGGTGAGCACTTCGACCGTGCAGCCGCTGCTCATTTCGTGATCGAGCGGCACGATCTTCTTGTCCACCTTGGCGCCGATGCACTGCAGACCGACGTTGGTATGCACGGCGAATGCGAAATCCACCGGTGTGGAGCCCTTGGGCAGTTTGAAGAGATCTCCACGGGGGGAGAAGACGAAGATGTCGTCCTGGTAGAGGTTGATCTTGAAGCCCTCGAGAAACTCGCGCGAGGAGCCCTCGAGACTGTCCTCTTCCAGCACTTGCTTGATCCAGGAGAAGAAGCGATCAAGCTGTTCGTCCGTGTCGACGCCCTCCTTGTAGATCCAGTGCGCCGCCAGGCCGTATTCGGCCACCTTGTTCATCTCCCGGGTCCGGATCTGGACTTCCAGGGTTCGCCCGCGCGGTCCCACAACCTTGGTGTGCAGGCTCTGGTAGCCGTTGGACTTGGGGGTGGCGATGTAATCCGAGAAGCGCTCGTGGATCGGCGTGTAGATGTTGTGAACCACTCCCAGCGCGAAGTAGCAGTCCTCCACGCGGTTCACGAGAATGCGAATCGCGAAGAGGTCCAGAATTTCCTCGAAGCTCTTCTGGCGCTTGTGGATCTTGTGATAGATGGAATAGAAGTGCTTGGGGCGCCCGAAGATGTGGAAGTCTTCGATTCCATAATCGCTCAACCGGCGGCGGATGGGCGCCACAGCCTCCTCGATCACCTGCTCCCGTTCCTCCAGGCCAAGACTGATCTTGTCCACCAGGTCCTGGTAGAAGTCCGGTTCCAGGACCTTCAGGCAATGGTCTTCCAGTTCCCACTTGATGGATCCCATGCCGAAGCGGTGTGCCAGGGGGGCGTAGATCTCCAGGGTTTCCCGGGCGATGCGCTCCGCCTTTTCCTTTCGCAGGGCCTCGATGGTGCGCATGTTGTGCACGCGGTCGGCGAACTTGACGAAGATGACGCGGATGTCGCGGGACATGGAGAGCAGCATCTTGCGGTAGTTGACGCTCTGCTGGTGCTCGAAGGACTTGATCTTGAGATCGCCGATCTTGGTCACGCCGTCCACCAGCATGGCTACGTGCTCGCCGAATCTCTCGGTGATCCGCGGGAGGGTGGCGCCCTTGTCCTGGCAGTCCTCCAGCGTGTCGTGCAGCAGACCGGCCACCAGCGTGTCCTGGTCCATCTTCAGGTGCGTCAGGATCCGCAGCACCTGGATCGGGTGCTCGATGAAAGGATCGCCCGTCTTCCGCGCCTGGCCTTCGTGCATCAGGTAGGCGAACTCGAAGGCCCTGCGGAGTTCTCCGTGATCCACGCGGTCCGTGTACTGCTCGACCTGCCCGAGGATTTCCCCCAGTTCGGTCTCATAGTGCTCGCGGTTGAGCACCGCGCCGTCGGGCGGGCTGTTGTGCTCGATCAGTCGAGGAACCGTTCTGTCCGTACCTTCTGCCATCACTCGAATCTTAGAATGGCGGGCCGTCGCCGCTTCCGCGCTCTGTCTGCGCGGGCGGAACCCTGACTTCCACGCCGCCCTTGCGGCCGCTCGACGCGGCGCCCGCTCCCGGCGGGGCCACGGCTTGCCTGTCCACGCTGGAGAAGAGGCCGGTGGTCTTCTCGAAGTGCATGTAAACGGTACCCGTGGGGCCGTTCCTGTGCTTGCCGATGATCACCTCCGCCTGGCCCTCCGTAGGGACCCCTTCGATATCCGCCGCCTCGTACATCTCCGGACGGAACACGAAGAGCACCATGTCGGCGTCCTGCTCGATGGCCCCCGAGTCCCGCAGGTCGGAGAGCATGGGGCGCTTTTCCCCGCCCCGCTGCTCCACCTGCCGGCTGAGCTGGGACAGGGCGATGATGGGCACCTGCAATTCCTTCGCCAGGGCCTTCAAGGACTTGGACACCAGGGCGACGCCCAGCTGGTGGGTTTCGGCCTTGGGCAAGGTCATCAGCTGCAGGTAATCCACGATGACCACCCCGGCCTTGTGCAGGCTCACCGCGCGCCGCGCCTTAGAGCGCAACTCGGCCAGCGTGATACCCGGCGTCTCGTCGATGAATATCGGGTAGGTCCCCAGCTGGTTTACCGCCAGGGACAGCTTGGGATACTCGTCCCGGCGAAGGTTCTTGGTCCGGATGCGCATGCCCTCCACCCCGCTCAGGCAGCTGATCATGCGGTAGGCCAGCTGCTCGGCGGACATCTCGAGGCTGAAGATGACCACCGGGACCGCGCTGCGGGCCGCGTGGAGGGTGAAGTTGACCGCCAGGGCGGTCTTGCCCATGGAAGGCCGGGCCGCCAGGATGATCAGGTCCGATTTCTGGAAGCCGCTGGACAGCCGGTTGAGATCCAGGAAGCCGGTATCCACGCCGAGCAGCGTCTGGCCTTCCTCCATCTTCTCGAGGGTTTCCATGGTGCGCGCCATCAGCGCTTCCATCTGGACGAAGTCGCCGCTCTCGGCCCCCTGGGAGAGCGTGAAGAAGGCGCTCTCCGCCTCGTTCAGCAGCTCCTCGGGCTCGCTGCCTGGGCTGAAGGCCTGGTCCAGCAGGCCCCCCGCGGTCTGGATCACGGAACGCAGGATGGACTTGCTGCGCACGATCTGGGCGTGATACTCCACGTTGGCGGGACTGTCCATGAAGAGACTCAGGTGCTGGAGGTACTCGGGACCGCCCGCGTCCTCGAGCAGGCTGGCGCCGTCCCCGCGCCGGCCAGCGCCCAGGGAGGCCAGTTCCTCCTGCAGGTGGATCGTGTCCACGGGCGTGCCCGCCTGGCTGAGGTTCAGCATTCCCTGGTAGATGTGGCGGTGGGCTATCAGGTGGAAATCATTCGGCGACTTGAGGATCTGGACCACCTTGTCCACGGCGGCCCCGCTGATCAGCATCGCGCTCAGCACGGCCTTCTCCGCCTCTTCGCTGTGCGGCAGAACGCGTCCTCTGTCCGCTTCGTTCATCTGCTTCTCCGGATGGGCCGCGGCGACCCTGCCGGACCGATTCATGAATCGGTCCAGTGGATTATTGGTTGAAGGCGGGCGTCAACGAACCCGGCCGGCCGCCCAGGCGGTCGTAGAGCCTGCGGGTCTCCTGCAGGTCCTCCCAGGCCGGCCGCTTCCAATGGGG
Source organism: uncultured Bacteroidaceae bacterium (assembly GCA_964568855.1). Classification (GTDB taxonomy): domain Bacteria; phylum CAIWAD01; class CAIWAD01; order CAIWAD01; family CAIWAD01; genus CAZMSD01. The sequence continues at coordinate 67,156 of CAZMSD010000018.1, forward strand.
ATTGCGCAGCAGGGCGGCTGGGTGATAGCTCACCAGCATGGGAACTCCCCAGTAGTCGTGCCGGGTTCCGCGCATGTTCTTCAGGGCCGACTCGCGCCGCAGCAGCGTCTTCCCGGCAACCCGGCCCACGGCCAGGATCAGTTTGGGTCTGATCAGGGCCAGTTGCTCGTGCAGGTAGGGTTCGCAGCTGGCCACTTCCTGCGGATTCGGATCGCGGTTGTTGGTCGGCCGGCACTTGAGAATATTGCAGATGTAGACTTCGTTCCACCCGAAGCCGATGGCGGCCAGCATGCGATCGAGCAGCTGACCGGCGGGTCCCACGAAAGGCTCGCCCTGCAGGTCCTCCTGGGCGCCCGGCGCTTCGCCCACGATCACCAGGTCGGCCTGCGGATCCCCGCGCCCGAAGACGAAGTTGGTCCGCCGGGCGGCGATTTCGCAGCGGCTGCAATCGCAGACGCCGGCCCGCAGTTCCTCGAGGCTCTCCCAGGCGCCGGCCGTCCCGCTCCCGGCGGGTTGATCCGCGGCGTTCAACGGCAGCATGGCGGTTCGCGCCACGCTTGCTCCGCGCTCCGCCGGTCGATCGGTTCCTGTCGCGCTCGCGGGACCGTCTTCCACGGATCCGCGAGAGCTGCGTGTTACATCCCCGGGCTCCACTCCCTGCTGCTGCCTTGTCTCACTTTTTCCAGGCCCGGTTGTCCGACCTCTCTGTGTTGTATCCGCGGAATCCGCTGCACCCGGCTTGCTCGATGCACCCGCCTTGCCGTCCCGCAGGCCACCCAGGCTCAGATTCCTCCGGCGCAGCGCCAGTAGTTTCTCCGCGGACTCCAGCTGCGAGCGTGTTACATCATCCGGCAGGCGCGCCAGCAGGCCGAAGTCCGCTTGCGCCTCCAGCCATTCCATGAGGGCCTTGCCGGGATCCCGTGCCATCAGCAGCTCCGCCTTAGTCCCGCGATATCATCCGCGCCGCCCGGGCCAGGATCCGGCGCGCCGTCTCGTCCTTGTCCAGCAGCGGCAGCCGCTGCTCGCCGCCCTCGCGGTCGAGCAGCGTGACACGGTTAGTATCGCAGCCGAAGCCGGATCCTTCTTCCAGGGGGTTGTTCACGCAGATCAGGTCCAGCTTCTTCCGTTCCAGCTTAAGGCGGGCATTCTCCAACTCGTCGCTCGTCTCCACGGCGAATCCCACGTGCAGGCGGTCGCCCTTGTTCACCGCCAGCCCGGCCAGGATGTCTTCCGTCCCGCCCAGGCGCAGTTCCAGGTCTCCCGGACCCTTTTTCAACTTGCCCGGCTGCTTCCGCGGGGAATAATCCGCCACCGCCGCGCACATGACCAGGATCTCGGTTTCGTCGTAGTGCCGATGAACGGCATCCCGCATCTCGGCGGCGCTGCGCACATCCGTTCGACACACCCCGATCGGGGTGGGCAGATCCACTGGGCCGCTCACCAGGCGGACCACGGCGCCCATGTGCTGCGCCCCCCGCGCCAGGGCGAAGCCCATTTTTCCAGTGGAAGGATTGCTGAGAAAGCGCACGTCGTCCAGGTCCTCCCGCGTGGGACCCGCGGTGACCAGCACCCGGCGTCCAGCCAGCTCATCGCTGCGAACCAGCAGCCAGCGAGCCCACTCGAAGATACGCTCGGGCGCGGCCATGCGTCCCGCGCCCACCTCGCCGCAGGCCAGCCACCCTTCATCCGGTGGGGCCAGCGTGGCCCCGTCCGCCTCGAGCTGCCGCAGGTTGCGCTGCACCGCCGGATTGTGCCACATCCGCAGGTTCATCGCGGGCGCGAACAGCCTGGGCTTGTCGAAGGCGCAAAGCAGGGTCGAGAGGAAGTCGTCGGCGATGCCGTTGGCGGCCTTGCCGATGATATTGGCGGTGGCGGGGGCGACGATCGCCAGGTCCGCCCACTGGCTGAGGTCGATGTGCTCCGTGTGATCCACCTCCCCCTCTTCGAAAGGGTCGGCGTACGCGGGATGTCCGGAGAGAGTGGAAAAGGTGAGTCGGCCGACGAAGTGCTCCGCGTGACGGGTCGTCACGACCCGGGTCCGGCATCCGCTCTCCGCAAGCATGCGGAGCAGGAGGCAGGATTTGTACGCGGCGATGCCCCCGGTGACGCCCAGCAGCACCCGCGCCTTGCTAAGCGCGGGGGAGATTGAAGCAGCTGCAGCTGTGCTAGACTTCTCCGGGTCCCGGTTCGTTGGGCTCGAGGTAGTCATAGTTGATCTCCCCGTCGAGCAGATCGTTCATGGCCTTCACCGTCGGCTTCGGAAACTGGGGAATGTCGATGTCCTCGGGCTCTTCCGGGGCCTCTTCCGTCAGGTTAAGGTTGGCGTGATACTCGTCGTGGAGCTTGTTGAGGATCTCTTTATGATGATCGTTAATCTGCCTGGCGCGGTGACCCATGACGAGAATCGCCTCGTACACGTTCGGGCTCAGCTTCTCGAGGTCTTCCTTGGTGGTGTTGTGGAGTCTCTTCATCTGTATCCTCGGCTTGTCCCAATTGCCTGAATTCGTGACGGAGCCTCAAGCGCCGTCGGCGTGTCTCTGCACCAGCTCGCGAAAGCGCCGATAGCATTCTTCCAGGTCGTCGTTGATCACCACGTGTTCGAAACGGTCCGCCAAGTCCATCTCTTCGGCGCAGCGCGCCATGCGGATCCGGATCTGCTCCTCGCTGTCGCTCCTGCGCTCTCGCAGTCGTTGCTCGAGCAACTCGAGCGAGGGAGGCGCGATGAAGACCAGCAGCGCTTCGACATAGCTCCGCCGGACACTCAGGGCGCCCTTCACGTCCAGGTCCAGCAGCACGTGGCGACCGATGTCCCGCAGGCGGTCGATCTCGGACTTGAGCGTCCCGTAGCGGTTGGCGTGAAGCTCTTCCCATTCCACGAACTCGTCCGCCTGAACTCGCCGCGAGAATTCGTCAAGCTTTATAAAGTAGTATTCGCGTCCCTCAACCTCGCCCGGCCGGGGAGCCCGCGTGGTGCAGGAGACCGCGAAGGAGAAATCCGCGCGCTCCTCGAGCAGGCGCGTCAACAGGGTCGACTTCCCCGCGCCAGAGGGACCGGCCACCACCACCAGGCTTCCGCGCCGCTGGCTGTCGTTCCCTGCGTGAGACAAACCTCGAACACTCTCCGCTTGTGGGTGATGCATCGTTCGCAAACTATGGTGCCCACTCTCTCGCTTGCGTATCAGCCGCCGGGCGCTGTGGCTCTCAATCTCTGCCTGTCGCCGCTGCGCGGCCGGCTGCATGCGCGCGGCGATGATGCGGCCTAAGGTTCCGATTTCGCGTGCGTATCAGCCGCCGGGCGCTGTGGCTCTCAATCTCTGCCTGTCGCCGCTGCGC
>CAZMSD010000018.1:70588-73564 GCA_964568855.1 uncultured Bacteroidaceae bacterium
GGCCGGCTGCATGCGCGCGGCGATGATGCGGCCTAAGGGTCCGTATCATCGCTTACTCGATATTCTGAACCTGCTCCCTGATCCGCTCCACTTCCTCTTTGATCTGGACTACCAGGTGCGTCAAAACCGCATCCGGCGACTTGGAGCTGATCGTATTCGCCTCGCGGATCATCTCCTGCAGAATGAAGCCGAGTTTGGATCCCGCGGGTTCATCGCCCTTAAGCGTCTGCCGGAATAGATCCGCGTGACACCGGAAACGAGTGATTTCCTCGCTGATGTCCTGCTTGTCCAGCAGCAGCGCGATTTCCATTTCGAACCGTTCCGGTTTGAGTTCCGTGCTCTCCAGCAGGCGCGTCAGCCGCTCTTCCAGTTGCTTGCGGCGCAGCGACCGGGAGTCGGTCCAGGTAGCTTCCAGCTCGCCGAACAGGCTTTCGATCCGATCCAGTCGCGTTTCGAGGTCCTGCAGAATCAGTGCGCCCTCGCGTTTCCGGTCCGCGCTGAACTCCCGCAAGGCGGCGCGGATTGCCTTCCCGGCCAGCTCCCAGAGCTCCGGATTCTCGCCCGACTCCTCGGAGCCGGCGAGGACCCCTTCCAGGCCGAGCAATTCGCGGGTTCCCAGGTTGTCCTCGATTTCAAGCGCTACAGCCAGCCTGGTTGCCGCGGAGCGGTAAGCGGCTGCCATGGCGGAATCCAGGTCCACCTTGGCTGGAGCTTCTTCAGCACGGTGGATACTGATGTACAGAGTCAGCTTGCCGCGGCGGATTCCTTTCTTCAGGAGACCGCGGATCGGGTGCTGGTAATACATCAGGGCCCTGGGCAGGCGCAGCCCGATTTCCTGGAAGCGGCTGTTGAGACTGGATAGCTCCGCTTCGATGCTGTAGCAGTCGTTCACAGCGGAAGCTCGACCGAAGCCCGTCATCGATTGGATCATCGCGTCCCTTGAGAATATGAAGATCCCCCCGGTGTCTTCCGCCCGGAGGGATCCTGATTTGCTGCAGTCACATCAGCCCAGATAGGCCTTGAGGTTCTTGCTGCGGCTCGCGTGCCGGAGTCTGCGCAATGCCTTTTCCTTGATCTGCCGGACCCGTTCGCGGGTCAGGTTGAACTTTTCCCCGATCTCCTCGAGGGTCATGGGATGCTCGCGGTGCAGGCCGAAATACAGGCGAACGACCTCCGCCTCGCGGTCCGACAGGGTTCCCAGCGCCCGGGCGACTTCCGTTTTCAGCGACTCGTCCATCAGCAGGGAGTCCGGTGGAGGCTGGGCATCGTTGTGGATGATGTCCAGCAGGCGGTTCTCCTCGCCCAGGTTGAACGGCGCGTCCATGGAAAGGTGACGGCCGCTGCGTTTCATGGTATCCGTCACTTCGTAGGCCGACATTTCTAGGAGGTCCGCGATCTCATCGGCGGAGGGCTCGCGCTCCATGCGCTGTTCGAGCTGATTATAGGTCTTGCCGATCTTGTTCAGTGCGCCGACGCGGTTAAGGGGCAGGCGCACCACGCGGCTCTGCTCCGCCAGGGCCTGCAGAATGGACTGGCGAATCCACCAGACGGCATAAGAAATGAACTTGAACCCGCGAGTTTCATCGAAGCGCTTGGCAGCCTTGATCAGTCCAAGGTTGCCTTCGTTTATCAAGTCGCAGAGATCGAGTCCCTGATTCTGATATTGCTTGGCCACGGAAACCACGAAGCGCAGATTCGCCTTGGTGAGCTTTTCCAGCGCATCCTGATTCCCTTTCTTGATCGCCTTGGCCAGCTCGATTTCCTCGTCGGGTGTCAGCAGCTCGACCTCGCCGATTTCCTGCAGGTATCGCTCGAGTGTCTGATTCGCTCGCACGGCTGACTTTTCCTTGTTTAGCGTTCAGAAATAGGACGGAATCCTACGGGGTCACCGCCTCCAAAGTCGTGCGGTTGCCCCTGATCACGTGAAACAGGGTGGCCTTCTCGCGGTCGGCCAATTCCGCACTCGCTTCGTGGAAATCCTGCAGGTCCTCGATCGCGTACAGATCGATCTTGGTGATCACGTCACCGACGCTCAGTTTTCCACGGGCAGGCGAATCCTGTAACATCCCGGTTATCACCACGCCGCCCCGGCGGCGCACGATGTCTTCATCCAGGCGAAAGCGGGCGATGGATCGCTGGTCAAGCTCCGCTACCGCCAGGCCGAAGAACAGGTCTTCGGGTTCCCGCTCGATGGGCTGCTCCCGCAGCGATGTATCGAACTCGGCGCGGTTCCCCAGCTCGAAACGCAGCTGTCGCTGCTTTCCGTTCCTGACGATTTCCGCGTCAATCCGGTCGCCAGGCCGTCCCTTGGCCACCAGTATACGGAATTGACTCTCGCTTTCAACCTGCAGTCCATCCCAGGTCAGAATCACATCGCCCGGCATCAGCTCGCCCTCCGAGGCCGGTGTTTCTTCCTGGACCGAATCCACGAAAATGCCGCGGGTCTCCTCGTCCAGATTGAGCGCCGCTCGCATTTCGGGGTTCAGCTCACGCGGCACCATGCCCAGGTAGCCGCGCGTCACCGCGCCGGTTTCCCTGAGATCGCGGTAGATGTCGCGAGCCATGTTGATGGGAATCGCGAAACCGATTCCCTGCCCCGCGGGATTGATGGCCGTATTGATGCCGATCACCTCGCCGCGGATGTTCACCAGCGGACCGCCCGAGTTCCCGAAATTGATCGACGCGTCCGTCTGGATGAAGTTCTGGTACAGGGGCGCGCCTCCCGAGATGCTCAGATTGACCCGACCCTTGGCGCTGATCACGCCAACAGTCAGGGACTGCTCAAGCCCGAATGGATTGCCGATGGCGATGGCCCAGTCGCCCACCTGGATCCCGTCGGAGTCTCCCAGCGGTGCGACGCTTTCATCCCCGAGTTCCTGGTCGATCTAGACCAGGGCCACGTCCGTCTCGGGATCCGTGCCGATGACCTCGCCGAGAATCTCGTTGCCGTCGGCAAGGACCACCATGATCTCGGTG
>CAZMSD010000019.1:0-69896 GCA_964568855.1 uncultured Bacteroidaceae bacterium
ACGGACTCAGGCGCTCGACGCGGCATGAGCGCTTTTTTCAGGGTCGACTATCTACAGCTTTAGGATTCTCAAATACTCAGCCCGGCAGAGAATGAAGAACTGCATCGCATCGGGGGCACAATCCTCGGCGCTTCAATCCGCATTCCGTGAGATCAATCCTAATAGGAAGCTCTCTCTGCGCTAAGCCTCGCTTAACTTTGTTTGGATGTCGGTAACCAGGTTTTAGGTCAACTGTAAGATAGCAAAAAGCATACCACAGAGTTGGAAAATGGAAAGTGGAAAAATAACAGGAGTTTGTGGACACTCTTGTCGTTGACGAGGTATTATAAAGCTGTCCAGAGTGACTGATTCTGAACGATGACAAATTTTACTCAAAGCTAATGGACAAAGATTGGATCCCTGGTTCTCGCGTCGCTCAAAGCACAATACCTCGATTTTCGCTGTTGTGTCATTATTGACGCTTGCCTTGGGTCGCATTAGTATCTGCATGGGACGCCGATTGAGCCGGGATCAAGACCTGGTCCCGGGAGCTCGTGGATCCGATCGTCGCCCGGTCTTCCCAGCGTCGGCTGGAACATGCAGACCGAAGATCCGTAGTTTTCCACCGGCGAAAAGGTTGATTCGAGGCCCGGGAAGAATGCGCTTGACTGGAGGGCGCCATGCAGATGATCGAGCTTGTGACACGGTGCAGGAGCTACAGGCGATTCCGCCAGGAGGAGCCCGTGGACCATGAAACACTTCTTGAGCTGGTGGAGCTGGCCCGGCGCTCGCCGTCTTCGGCCAACCAACAGGCCCTCAAGTTCATGCTCAGTTCGGATCCGCGGCAAAACGCGCTGATCTTTCCCTACCTTGCCTGGGCGGGCTACCTGAAGGATTGGCCGGGACCCGCCGAGGGCGAGCGGCCGGCGGCCTACATCCTGATTCTGGGAGACCTCCTGATCAGGGAGTCCTTCAGCTGCGACCATGGCATCGCCGCCCAGAGCATCCTGCTGGGAGCCGCTGAGCGCGGCCTGGGAGGCTGCATCATCGGCGCGATCCAGCGCGACGCGCTGCGTGACACATTGAAGATCCCCGAACGCTTCCAAATACTGCTGGTGCTGGCGCTGGGCCGTCCCGGTGAGACGGTGATGCTTGAAGCGATCGGCGAGGAAGGCGATCACAGGTACTGGCGGGACGGCGATGGCAGGCATCATGTGCCCAAGCGATCCCTGGACGAACTCGTTTACAGCCCGGTGAATTGAATCATCGTCCGCAGGCAGCGTGAGACCTCGAAGCCGCGATAACGAACCACGACACAGTTGATATGATCGATAGCCACAACCTGGAGGTTAATCGTGACGGAAGGCCAATCCGCTCCGAAAGAAGAGCCGACCGGATCCGGCGGGAAGCAGGAGGGCGGTTTCTCGGCGACCAACGAGTATTCATCCCCCGACAATACGCTGGAGTCCGAACAACGACGCGTCGCCAACCGGGTAACCGTTTCGGCCTGGAGCCTGTTCTTTATCTGGGTCGGGTTCTCGCTCCTGGTCGAGTTCGAGACCAGCACCACCCTGCTGGGCATCGGCGTCATCCTGCTGCTGGCCCAGGCGGCCCGTAAGGTCCTGGGACTCAAACTGGAGAAGGTCTGGGCCATCGTGGGCGTGCTCTTCGTGGTGGGACCGCTGTGGGACGTGCTCGACGCAGAACTGCCGCTGGTCCCCGTGCTGCTGATCCTGGCCGGACTGGCGCTGCTGCTCTCGAATTTCCGCAAGCGGCAGACGGACTGAGGTATAACAAGAAAAGGGCCTGCGCTCGCACGCAAGCCCCTTGCCACGGAGGAGGTGGGATTCGAACCCACGGAACACACGAGGTGTTCAACGGATTTCGAGTCCGTCCCGATCAACCGCTCCGGCACTCCTCCAATCGAACCGTCAGCTTAAGAAAAAGCCCGCGGCGGCGCAAAGCGGCCCCAACCTGGAAGCGGCTGCGGGAGCGAATCACACCGGTTTGCAGGCCAGCACCCAGAGGAAGCTCTCCGGCCCGTCGACGCCCTCTTCCAGCCGCTCCTCGCGGGCCTTTTGGATCACGAGACCTGCATCCTTCACCAGCAGCCGGCTGCGCTCCGCGTCGTAGTGGCTCCAGGCCATGGGCGCGCCCAGCCAGTCTTCTTCGAGGCACTCTTCGTCCTTGATTCCCAGCGACGACAGAAAGTGGCCTCCCGGCTTGAGCCAGCGGGCGATCCGCTTCAGCAGGGCGGCGTGCTCCCCGCGCGGCAGGTGGATGATGGACCAGAAAGCGCAGACCGCGTTGAATGATTCCTCCGGAAACGTGACACGGCCCATATCGCCGTGCACGAACTTGGCCGCCGGTACCAGGCTGCGGGCCAGCTCGACCTGGGCACGCGAGATATCCACGCCCGTGACTGCAAAGCGGCGGGCCAGGATCTCCGCCACGGGTCGGCCCGCGCCGCAGCCCAGGTCCAGCACCGCGTCGCCCGGCCGCAGGCCTTCCTGAAAGAGGTCCAGGTAGCGTTCCTGCTGCTCGCGCAGGACGGCAGGAGCGCCCTCGCCCGCCACCGCATCCAGGTAAGGGCGGGCGATCCGGTCGTAGCCTTCTTCCACCGTTGCGCGTATTTTCCGGGGATCCAGATCCATCCTGCTTACTTAGCCCTCGTGTGTCTGCTTCTGGACTAGCGCCGCAGTCTGCGGAAGAATTCCACGAGCAATGCGCCGCATTCGGCCTCCAGCACTCCGGTCAACAACTCTACTCGGTGATTGAGCCGTCCTTCCTGCACCACGTTGAATACGCTGCCGCAGGCTCCGGCTTTGGGATCCCGCGCGCCGAAGACCAGCAAGGGCACTCGCGAAAGCACCACCGCCCCGCCGCACATGGTGCAGGGTTCCAGGGTCGCGTAGAGTCGGCAATCCTCGAGGCGCCAGCTTCCCAGGCAATCGGCGGCCGCCGTGATGGCCAGGATCTCCGCGTGGGCGGTGGGATCCTGAAGCCGCTCCACGCTGTTGCGGCCCCGGCCGATCACCCGGCCCTCGTGTACCACAACCGCGCCGACGGGCACCTCGCCCTCGTCGCGGGCCGCCTCGGCCTCGCGGAGCGCCATGCGCATGTAGATCTCGTGCTCGTTCATGGGAATCGCGAGTCGTTTCGGGTGCAGTGATACATCTCGGGCGCGATGAGGCGCAGGGGTCGGCGGTCAGGGTTTCAGGCGCCGCTGCAATTCGTCCAGCTCGCCGCGGTAGACGAAGCCCCGTTCGCCGTCCTCCAGCAGCAGCTTCAGGAAGCCATCGGGATTCTCTTCCTGCAACACGACGCAGAGGCGGGTCCCCGCGAGCAGCTCGTGTCCGCCCAGCAGATCGGGTTTCGAGTAGCAGACGAAGTTGCGCAGACTCAACGTATCACCGGCCTGCGGGGGTGCGGGTTCAGGAGCGACCAGGGCCGGGTCCCGCGCCGCTCCTCCATCCACCGGCGTGTCGTTCTTCAGGTCGCGCAGGCCAAGTTCGCTGCGGTACACGTAGTACACGCTGTCCGGCGCTAAACGCAAGCGGTAGAAATGCTCGACGGCACTCAGCAGCTCGACTTCGCGCTCCCCGGGGGCGAAGAAATAGTCGGCGTTCAGCTCCGGCTCCTCGAAGAGCCTCGCGCCCAGCAGGGTGAAGCTGTCGCCCGCCTCCAGGGATCGGTAGGCTCCCGCGGGAATGTGATCGGGCATCAGGGGTCCGGCCGCCCCTGATGCGGTGAGGAGCAGCAGAAAGAGCAATGCGGCCAGGGAACGGATCACACCCGTTCCGACCGCCGCTGGACTGACTGGAAACATGGAATCTCTCTCCTCCTCGATTCAAGACCGCGAACCGGGACCTCAGCCCGTCAACAGTTTAATGTACCACGCGGCAAGGGCATCTCCATAGTGCAGCGCCAGCACCGCGCCCAGCGCCAGGAAGGGACCGAAGGGGATCTCGCGTCCGAAGCCGACGCGCAGCGCCAGACCGGCCAGGGTACCAGCCAGCGCTCCCATGAAAATGGCCAGCAGGCTGTTCAGCGGTCCCAGGAAGAGGCCCACCGCGCCCATCAGCTTGAGATCGCCCAGGCCCAGTCCCTCGCGGCGAAAGATGAAACGGGAGAGCGTCGCGATCAGCAGCATGGCGCCTGCGCCGGTCGCTGCGCCCAGCAGGCCCTGGCCGAGAGTGGGGAAACCACCCAGGGGAGCATCGCGCAGAAGCAGCCAGCGCAGGCCCAGCCCCCCCAGCCCGTACAGCGCCAGGGTCAGAACCAGGGGATTGGGCAGTCTCAGGTGCTCCGCGTCGATCCAGGACAGGGAGACCAGCAGCACCATCAGGGGCAGCTGGAACCACATGGCCGGCTGCAGCGGCCAGTGCAGGGCCAGGCCCAGGCAGAGCAGCGCCGTGATCGCCTCCACCAGCGGATAGCGCAGGGGAATCCATCCGCCGCATCCGGCGCAGCGCCCCCGCAGCATTATCCAGCTCAGCAGCGGAATATTCTCCCAGGGCCTGAGCCGGCGGCTGCAGGCGGGGCAGCGCGAGGCGGGACGCCAGAGCGATTCCCCGCGGGGCAGGCGCTGAATCAGCACGTTGTTCAGGCTGCCGAAGGCCAGGCCCAGGAGCAGGCTCAGCCAGTAGGGCGTGCTTTCGATCACGGCCGCGCGCTCCACCAGTTCAGGACCCGCAGTGCGCGCAGCGTGTTCCAGCGGCTGGGCCGGCCGACCTGCTCCAGTTCGAAGAAGGTCCTGCCGGGATGCCGGTTCTGCAGCGGCCAGCGTCCGTCCGCCCGGCGCTTTTTCACGAGCCGGCCGATGGGATCCTCCAGGCGGACATCCCGCGGAGCCGCGGCCGCCTGAAAATAATCCAGCGTGCGCAGGATGTCATGATACCAGCGAGGCGGAAAGGAGCAACGCGTCATCTCGGGACGTACCACCTCTCCGGTTCTGTGGGAGCGATAGAGGCCATGCTCGAGGAAGAACTCGCGGGCCGCGGCCTCGGCCTCCATTGTCGGCCGGACCCGGGCGCCGCCGGCCTCGGCGTACCCGCGCAGGCCCTCGAGCACGTTGATGGTGGTGTGAAAGGAGCTGTGGACGGCTCCCCGGTCGCGCTGGCAGTTCCAGCCGCCGTCGGGCATTTGCTCGGCCAGCAGGTAATCCACCAGCCGCTCTATGCGCGGATCCTCCGGCCGGAAGGCCGCCGTCATGGCCAGCACCATGCCCGTGATACATGTCTCGCTGCGCTTCCGGGTACTTGAGAAGTCGATCCCTCCGTCGCCCGCCAATCCCCGCTTAAGGAGAATATCGCAGGCCTTTCGCGCAGCGGGGTGTTCCGCCCCCAGCCCGAAGCGCCGCAGCAGTTGCAGCGTGTAGGTGGTGGAGGTCCACTTGGGGCTGTAGAGCCGTTCCGACCAGGTGCCCGCGGGATCCTGCAGTTTCAACAGGCGGGCGCCCCATCCCTCGCGCGCGACCTTGGCCCGCTCCGCCTTCCACAAGCGGGGCGCGGCCTGCTCGAGGTCCCGCAGGACCTGCCAGCAAACGGAAGGATCGCCCCGCAGCAGCCAGTCCAGGACCGGTTCGACGCGATCGATTGACGGAGACGAAGTTGGTGATTTCACTGTCACCTCAAACCGTGGATCCCTGAAGAAAGCGATCCCGCGCCGTTGCCGGGGCGGGATCGCTCGATCCTCACGCGACTCTCCGAGGATCCGATCGTTCTCTTTGCGTGACCGGGGGCGCGCTCAATACCCGAATCGCTGGACCGCCTGTCCGAACTCGAAAACCGGCAGGTAGATCACCACCACGATGGTGGCGATCACCACACCGATGGCGATGATCATCAGGGGCTCGATCAGGCTGGTCATGCGTGTGATCACCGAGTCCACCTGCTTCTGGTAGAATTCGGCAGCCTTCTTCAGCAGGATGTCCAGTTCGCCCGTTTCCTCGCCGGTCTGGGTCAGCTGGACCAGCGTGGGGGGAAAGACCTGGGTCTTGACCATGGCATTGGAAAGCGAGTAGCCTTCCTTCAGCAGCTCCTGCAGGTCGGCCACGGCGCCCGAGACCACCGCATTGCCCACCACGCCCTGCACCAGCTTCAGCGCTTCGGTGACCGTCACGCCGCTGCCGAACAGGATTCCCAGGGTCTTGGCATACTTGTTCATCACGCTGTCGTGGATCAACCCGCCGAAGACGGGCATGCGCAGCTTGAGCTGGTCGAAAACCAGTTCGCCGCGGTCCGTCAAGGTGATCACCCAGATCCAGAACAGGATGAAGACCACCACGAACAGCGAGGCGAAGAAGTTCTGCGACACGATGTGCGACAGGCGCACCAGGGCCAGGGTGGGGCCGGGCAGACTGGCGCCCAACTGGTTGTAGACGTCCGTGAACTGCGGAATGATCTTCCACAGCAGGACGAAGATCACCACTCCCAGGAAGGCCACCATAAACAAGGGGTAGTACAAGGCACCCCGCACGTTCTGACGCGTGTCCTCCACCGATTCCAGGTAGTCGGCCATGTCATGCAGCACTGTGTGCAGCGATCCGGACACCTCCCCCGCCTTCACCAGGGCCGTGTACAGGTTGGTGAAATGGTAGGGATAGTGGGCCATGGCCTCGGAGAGCTGCAGGCCCTTTTTGATCTCGGAGTGGATTCCTTCCAGGGTGCGCCGGAATTTCTTGTTGCGCTCCTCCCGCGCCAGGTTGCCGATGGCCTTCTCGAGGGTCAGTCCGGCGGAGAACATGGTGGAAAGCTGCCGCGTGAAGAAAACCATGGTCTTCAGCGGCACGAACTGCTTCAGGCTCTCCAGGGCCAGGTTGATCTTGTCCAGGACCGTCAGCCGGGTGACTTCCCCGGTTTTCCGTTCCCTGAGCGAGATCAGCGTACCCTGGTTCTTGAGCTGGTCGATGGCGGCGTCCATGCTTGCCGCCTTGATCTCGGCTTCCACGCGCTCGCCGGCCGCGTTGCGGATGATGTAGTTGAAACTCGGCATGCAGCGGCTTCCCCGCCCTCTTTAGACTTAGAAATCCTCGACCGTGGCCCGCTTCACTTCCTGCAGGGTTGTGATGCCCTCCATGGCCTTGCGCAGGCCCGCGTCGCGCAGGCTGACCATGCCCTGCTGCTGAACCACCTCGCGGATCTGTTCCTGGCTGGCGTTGTCGAAGATCATCTTGCGGATGTTCTGGCGCACTTCCAGCATTTCGAAGATGCCCGTCCGGCCGCGGTACCCTGAATTCCGGCAGCGGGGGCAACCCCTGCCGAAGTAGATCGGTTTTCCCTTGTACTTGTCCGGATCCTCGTGGATCGCCAGCCAGTCCTCGGAGGTGGAGGGTCGTTCCTCCTTGCAGCCTTCACAGAGTGTGCGGATCAGGCGCTGGGCCATCACCAGGTTCAGGCAGGAGCCCACCAGGAAAGGCGGCACTCCCAGGTCTACATAGCGCGTGATGGTGGAGGGGGCGTCGTTGGCGTGCAGGGTGCTGAAGACAAGGTGGCCGGTCAAGGCGAACTTGATGGCGATGTCGGCGGTCTCGTGGTCCCGGATCTCGCCGATCAGCAGGGTGTCCGGATCCTGGCGCAGAATCGAGCGCAGGGCCGCGGCGAAACTCAGGCCGATCTTCTCGCGGACCTGGACCTGGCTGATGCCGCCCACCTGGTACTCCACGGGGTCTTCCACGGTGGTGATGTTGTCCTGCACGCTCTTGATCTCGTTCAGCGAGGCGTAGAGCGTGGTGGACTTGCCCGATCCTGTAGGGCCGGAGATGATCACCATGCCGTAGGGCTGGGTGATCCAGTGCTCGAACTTGTCCAGGTCCTCCTGGTAGAAACCCAGGTTGAGCAGGTTGAACATGAAGCCGCTCTTGTCCAGCAGCCGCATCACCACCTTCTCGCCGTGGACCGTGGGTAGTATGCTCACGCGCACGTCCACCAGCTTGTCCACGGTCTTGATGGTGAAGCGGCCGTCCTGGGTCAGGCGGCGTTCGGCGATATTGAGCTTGGAGATGATCTTGATCCGGCTGACGATGCCCGCATGACTGGTCATCGGAATAGACATCACCTCCATCAGCACGCCGTCCACCCTGTAGCGGATCCGCAGGTCCAACTCTCCGGGTTCCACGTGAACGTCCGTGGATCGCTCCTGGATGGCCTGGGAGAGCATCTGGTTCACCAGGCGCACCACCGGGCTGTCTGCGACGTCTTTCTCCACCTCGATGCCGGTATCCCTTTCCTCGGCATCGGGATCGGCCAGGAACTCCATCTGGCTGATGGTATCGCTGATTTCGCTGGTGCGGCGGATCTTGGTGTACAGCCGATCCACCGCTTCGGAAATTGTGCGCTCGCCGCCCAGGAAGGCCTGGACCGACATGTCCACCGACTTCTTCAGGTTGTCCAGGGCCACCAGGTCGTCGGTGTCCACCATGGCCACGGCCAGGGTGTTGCCTTCCACCTTCACCGGGAGCAGCTGGTTGGCCTTGGCGAACTCCTCGTCCACCTTGCTCAATGCTTCCTGTTCGGCCAGCAGAATCTGTTCCGCCTTGAAGAAACGCACGTCGAGCTGCTCCGCCAGGGCCTCAACCAACTCGTCTTCGCTGATCATGTTGAGGTCCAGCAGGACCTGGCCCACTTTCTTGGCCATGTAGTTTTGCCCCATGGCCGACTGAAACTGGTCTTCCGTCAGGAAGCCTTTGCGGACCAGGATTTCACCGATCTTTTCGAACATTCAGTGTAACAGCCCTCCCCCGGCACGCGGAGGAGGGCTATCCTTATGCCTTAATTACAGGGTCTGCTCAGGATCACGTTGGCGTCGTTGGACTGCGGGTTGCCGTCGGGCAGCCGGAAGGCGCCGTAGTTCAAGGTGAAGGTGCTCCAGCGCCAGCAGTTTTCCTCTTCCGGACAGTTCACGCCCTGGTTCTCAAGCACCTCGCTGGTCAGGGTGAGTACGGTCTCGGCCACTCCCGCCGGGTTGGTGACCACGATCTGCGGATCGAAGGTGCCGCCGATGTCGGACCAGAAGAAGATCAGCTGGTTGGCCACCGGACAGCCGTAGCCGTCGATCAGCGTGGCCTGCACCGGCATGTCCTGCGTGGGGAAGGAAGTGCAGGGCTGCATCGGGAAGGGGACCTGCTGGAACGCGCCGATCACCGTCAGGTTGTCGTCCCGGTCGCCGGCCTGGAAGGGCAATTGGAAGAAGGCCGCCGGGTAGTAAATGCAGAGCGTACCGGGCACCCAGGTGGTGTCGCCCTCCCAGGGATCCACCTCGGGGATCACGCCCGCCGAGCAGGCAACGATGGAGGTTAGTGTGTCGCCGATATTAGAGCAATGATAAGTCATCCAGTCCTCGGCGATGCCCGGAATACCCTCGTCGCCTTCGGCATCCACGCCTGTCAATCCGAAACCTTCCATCGAGCAGACATCGGCCGGAATCAGATAGAAGTGCACGGCCGTGGAGTCCTCCACGTCGTTGGAATACTGGTCCCAGAGGTGCACCGACCAGCGCACCCGCCAGATTCCCGCTCCCGTAGCTTCTCCCACAGCGTCATAGTCGATGGTGCCGTAGGCCGGCGGTCCCGCCAGGATGGTGATCAGCGCCGCATTTGAATAGACGGAATATTCCTCGCCGTCAACGAAGCAGCCCACCTGGACCACGCCCGGCCTGCGACCCGCGTTGACCGTCATGGAGGCGATGCCGTTGGTGGTCTCGGTGCTCAGGGTGTCTCCCACGAAGTACTGCTCAGGAAAACCGGGTACAGAGAGGTAAACCTCGTCGGGGCTGGTCTCGAGCGTGAAGCGCACCTGGATGTCGTCCGTCACCGTGGAGCCCGAGGCGTCCACCACCCGGGCGTCCACCTGGGCCACCGAGGCGTCGCCGTAGCCCAGGATCTGGATCCGCGGGGTGGCCGTACTGAGGGTCACGTTGGCGGGCACGCCCGAATTGACCGTCACCGTGGCCGGCGTAGACCACAGCGTCTCGGCGGGCTGGGTGTTGGGCCGGGCATAGTAGGCCAGGATTTGGGAGAGGCCCGTATTCTCGTTCATTACAAGATTGGCCGTGGCGGTGCCCTCTTCGTCCGTGAAGACCACCGCCGTGATGTCGCCCACGCCGTTGGTCCTGAAGCCGATGTTCAGGCCCTGGCCCAGGTGCTGGTTCTGGCTGTTGAAGACCTGGGCGTAGACGTCCATGTTGTCATCGCCGTTCTCGGGATCGGGCAATACGTTCCACTGGGTGCTCACCGTGATCCGGTCGGGCACGCCCAAGGGCAGGGTCAGGGGATAAGTGGCCTCGGTGCTCAGGATGGGCGTCACTTCGCCCCGGGTGTAGGCCGCCGTGATCAGCAGGTCGCCGCCGGCGTCGGCTTCGTTGCAGTCGTGCCAGTTCACCGTGGCGATTCCGCTGGCGTCGGTGTAAGCCTGCGAACCGATCTGGCCCAGGTTGGCCGAGAAGTCCACCGGCTGGCCGACGATGGGATTCTGGTTATCGCCGAAGCGCAGCAGCACCCGCACGGGAATCTGGTTCTCGTCCAGGCACTCCGAGTCGATCTCGAGCGGCGAATCGTCCAGGGGACTCTGGATCAGCAGCTCCAGCGGCCGGGCGTCGGCCACCGGGAAGGTGTAGGAATACTCGCGGGCGTGGGGTCCGATCAGGCTCAACAGCAGGTCGCCGCCCTCCGGATCGCAGTGTCGCCAGCTGAAGTCCAGCAGGCCGGACTCGCTGGTCACCATGCTGTAGCTGTTGGGATCCATGAACTCGCCCAGGCTGGGGATGATGTCGAAGCGCGCCCCGGCGATGATCTGAGCCTCGCTGTCCTTGTACTGGAAGATGAAGCGCGTCGAGTCGGCGCAAAGCAGGTCGGCCCACAGGTCGGGATTCTGGGGCAGGATCCGCTCCAGGCGGTTGCCGAAATCGTTCACCAGGTCCACGGTGCTGTTGACCTGTGTGGTCGAACCCGCCATCACAGCCAGGAACTCGATCTGCACCGTGTCCTGCGGTTGTTCGTAGGCGTTGGCGTAATACACGTTCTGCGTAATGCCGGAGTTGTCGGTGATGCCCTGGGCGGTGATCGCTCCGGCGCGTCCGATGCCGTCCACCGCGCTGACCGAGAAGTTGACCGCCACCCCCGAAACGGCCACCTGGCGCGTGGTCTCGCCCTCCACCACGTCGCGGTAGGCGTAGACGCGCACGGGCAGGGTTTCCGCCGGGTCCTCCATGCGGTAGATCAGGGTGCCGTCCAGCGGGTTGTCGAAAACCAGCTGGATGTCGCTCTGCTCGTGCAGCATCAGCGTGGCGCTGCCGCTGCGGCCCTGCGAGGTAGCCGTGAAGTTCACGGTCTGATCGCCTTCGAAGGGCTGGTCGCTGGCCAGCACCCGGAAGGCGTAGCGGGCCTCGCCGTTGTCGTCGGTGACGTTGCCCGTCAGCGGTATCAGGGCGCCCCCGAAGGCGCTCTGCACTTCGCAGCTCACGGTCATGCCCGTGAGCGCCGAGCGATCGGCGTCCAGGACCAGCACCGTCACCGTGTCGGCGATTGAGGTCCGCGTGGACTGCGAGTAGTAGATGTCCGTCTGCTGGAGGCTTACCTCCACGCTGCTGACCGCTGCGGACTCCGAGCCCCCGCCGCCGCTCTGGCTGACCGTGCGGCTGTCGCAGGCCAGGTAGACGGCGGCGATCACAAGCACGGCCGGTGTGAGGTATCGCAAACCCTTCATCGTTCTGCCTCCTGGATTATCGCTTGTATCACAACGCGAAGTTCAGGTCCGCTTTTCCGCCGCCTTTCCGGCCGCGACAGACGGTTCAAGCTGCCGCGCTCGGATCGAGATCGCGTTCTTCGCGCGGCCGGCGGGCGCTGCGCGTATCAGTTATCGTTGTTGTCGATCAGGTCTTCCAGCCGCAGTTCTTCCTCCACCTCGAGGATGTTCTCGGGCATCCTCAGCAAGTAGTCGCCCTCTGGAGGCAGGATGTGCGGCGTGATCTGGATGATCAGATCGGTCTTGACTATGCGTTCCTCGCTGGAACGGAAGAAGCCGCCCAGCAGGGGCAGCTTGGACAGTATCGGGACGCGGTTGACGGTCTTGCCGGATTGCGTCTCCAGCAGCCCGGCGATGATGATCGACTCGCCGTCCTTGACGCGCACCGTGGTGGTTGAAGTGCGCCGCTTGATCTGCGGGATGTCGTTGTTCACCCCGCGCCAGTCGGTGATGGAACTCACCTCCGGCGCCACCTCCGTGGTGATCCAGCCCTCCGGATTGATGTGCGGCAGGATTGTCAGCTTGACGCCCACCTGCTGCTCCTTGACCGAGATCTGTTCGGTCTGTCCGCCGGCAACGAAGACGTAGCTCACCACGTCCACCACCGATATGGCGGCCGGCCGGTTGTTCATCGTGGCCACCTTGCTGGAGGCCAGGATCGAGGCCTTGTTATTGCGCAGCATGGCGTTCAGGGTAATGTCGAAGGCCGTCATCTGCCGGCTGAAGTGGCCGATATTGTCCATGTCCACCGGCTGGAAGGGCGCAGACTGGGGCATCTGGTTGCGCCCCACCTGCAGCTCGTTCATCCAGACCCAGGGGCCGCCCACGTTGTTCTTCCAGCCCTGGTCGCTGCCCGGCACGCCCCACTCGTCGGGCGTCATCCAGTCCTGCCGGACCTTGCCGTTCTCGGCGATTATGTTGGTGATCTTGTTGAGCTTGGCCCAGTCGATGCCGATCATCTCCTCGTCGTCCACCACCACCTCGATCAGCTTCGCTTCGAGCATGATCTGCGGAACCGGCTTGTCCACCAGCTTCACCACGTCGCGGACTTCCTCCAGGATCTTGGTGGAGGTCCGCAGGATCAGGGCGTTACCGCTGGTGTCCACCTGCGCGCTTTCCGTCATGTCCTGGATCATCTCCTTGACCTCGGCGGCGCTGGCGAACTTGAGCGGTATCACGTAGGAGTTGACGCCCACTTCCTGGATGATCTTGTCCGGGTCCGCCACCAGGAAGCTGTTGCCCACTTTCTCGTACGAGAGGCCGGCCGCCCGCACCACTAGGTCGAGGGCCTCGGAAATGGGCGTATTCTTCAGGTGCAGGCTGATCCGGTCGTACTCGTCGTCCCCTTCCACGCTGAGCTCGGATCCGGTGACGATATTGAAACCGGACTGCTCCGCGAGAATGCCCAGCACGTCCGCCAGATTGGCGTCCTGGGCATCGATGCTCACGCGGTTGTCCAGACTGGGCTCGATCGCCGGCGCCTGGCCGGGGGTCATGGCGAAGAGGGCGACGATGAGCCCGATCACCGGGAAAACGAGCGTACGTTGCTTCATCAGTGGCGTACTCCATCCTTGGATACTCCGCCGCGCGCGGGCGGCGCTTCGCTATTTAGCGTACCGATTCATGTGAATCGGTCCACTTTAGAAATCGATTTCCGACAGTCGCTTGGCCAGGTCCTTGGACGCGGCTTCCACCTGCAGGGCGAAAGTGCGGCCGCGCCGCTTGAGCCGGACGCCCTCCTGGTTGACGTCCATCACCTTGTAGCCCTCGAAGACATCCCCCGTCTCCACCACGTGGTTGCGGCTTTTCAAGCGGATGATGGCCATGGGCGTGGGACCGTTGATGACGCAGGACAGCCTGGGTTTGTTTTCGATCACGGCCAGGAAATTCTTGTCGTCCAGCATGATGTTCTTCGAGATCACCACCCGGGAAAGCTCCAGGGGATCGACCCGCGACTGGAAAACGAATTCGGCGCGTTCCTTCAGGCTGGCCTCCAGATCGTCCACCGTCTTGCGCAGTTTCTTGTCGGTGCCCACGGTGATGTCCGGCCGCTTGGAAAGCGTCCGAACCTTGTCGTTCAGTCCCCAGACCTCGTAGGCGAACCAGAGCAGCGAAATGACGAAGACCGCCAGCAGCAGGTTCCAGAAAAGCTGGACGTAGGTTTTCACTTTTCACCCTCCCCTGCGTCGCTGCGCACCAGCGTCAGCGTGGACAACTTGACTTCGAACTCGTGCTGCTTCAGGTCCTCGAAGGTGCGCACGAAATTGAGCTGGGTCAGGTCGTTGTTGACCTTGAACAGCTCCATGGTGACCAGGCGCTCCGACTGCTCCATGCGGTTGATGAAATCGCCGAACTGGCGATAGGTGCCCTGGAATGAGACGTAGTAGGGCGTGCGGATGTACCCGCTGGCCGCCTTGTCCCGCGAATAGGTCTTCATGCTGGTGATTTCGCAGCCCAGCAGCGTCAGCAGGTCCACCATGTCGTTGAGGAAGGGCAGGCTGGCGTCCTCGGCCAGCGAATCTCGGGTGCTGGCGGCCAGGTTGTTCTCGATCAGGCTGGAAACGCGGTCCAGCTCGGAAGCCAGAATCTGTGCGCTGATCAGCTTTTCCTGCTGGTACTTGAGCTCCGTTTCCAGGCGTTCGAAGCGCTCGGGCTTGTCGATGTAGACGTTGGTGAAGTAGTGCGACATCCCCAGAACGAAGAGCGCCAGCAGGATGTAGCCGAAAACATTCCGTTTCATCGTGTGGAATTACCTCTTAAGGGAATCAGGTGTCGCGGCCGAAGTCCACCGTCTTGCTCAGGAAGCGGGACTGGATCTTGCATCGGATCTCGAAGAGCAGCGCCGGCTGGTCCTGGGTGACGATATCCTGGCTCGAAGCGAAATAGACGTTGTCGAAGTTCTCGTTGAACAGTTCGTTGGCCCGCAGCTGCTCTACGAAGATCATCACCTGGTCCAGCGGATCGCCGCCCTCGCGGATCTTGTACACGCCCGTGATGTACAGGAAGCCCTTCTCGAAGCGCACAGCGGTGAGCGCCATTTCGCGGTTGACCTCCATGCCCAGGCCCATCAGCTTGCGCGTCCAGAGCAGCCGCGAGTTCTCCAGCCGGGCCAGGCTGAGAATATCTCGCTTGGACAGCTTGGCGCCCGTGTCGCGCAGTTCCTGAAGCTGCTGCTTCACGTCGACGATCTGCTCCACCTTGTGCTGAATCATATCGTCCAGCTGGACGTTGCGGTCCCAGGTGAACCAGGCCATGCCGCCCGCGATCAGCAGCAGGAAGACCAGCAATCCCCAGCGCTGCAGCTCGAGCTGCTGGGCGATGCGGGCGGCCTTGTCCTCGCCCTTGTTGAGATTGATCCGGTAAACGTGCTCCACCTATTCCCTCCTCAGGGCTTGGCCGACGCACTGAGCGTATTGCGGGCCGCTTCCGCCGTTGACCGTGTCGGAGCCCTCCAGATCCGCCAGCGGGTCCCAGGCTTCCACGCTAAGGTTGAATTTCTCGGCGATCAAGGCGTCAAGCCCCTTCAGGCGGGCGCTCCCACCGCAGAGTTTCACATGCTCGAAATCGCTCTGCCCGCTTTCCTTGACGTAGTACCTGAGCGTCCTGCGGATCTCGTCCAGGAAGTCCTCCAGGACGGTGCGCATTTGCAGGGCCAGGGCCGATTCACCGCCTGCGGCGCTGGCGCCGTGGAAAGCCTCAACGCCCTCGCTGCGCTTGCGCTGTTCCGCCTCGTCGAAGTTGATGCTCTGCTTCTTCGCCAGATCGGCGCTGAAGTGATAGCCGCCGATGGGGATGTCGCGGTTGAAGACGCGCCCCTTGCGGCCGGTCACGATGAAGTTGGTGCCTCGGGCGCCCATGTTCAGCAGCAGCATCAGGCCCTCGTCGGGCAGCGGGGTGCCGATGGTATAGGAATTGATCACCGCCAGGGGATCGAGATCCACGATGCCCGGCCGGAAACCCAGGTCCTTGAGCACGCTCTCGTGCCAGCCGTACATTTTGCGCGTGGTGGCCACCAGGAGTATGCGCACCTTCTGGGGATCCTCCGGATCCTCACCCAGCATCTGGTGATCGATCACCGTGTCCGAATCGTCCAGCGGAAGGTGCTTGCGGGCCTCGAAGATCAGGCTCGAGGACAGCTCCTCCTCGCTCATCTGCACCGTGCTGATCTCTTTCATGCTGGTGGCCGGACCGCCGATGGCGGTCACCAGGTTGCGGACCTTGGCGGGGCTGATCCTAAGCTCGGAAAGCAGTTCGCGCAGCGCCAGGACAGTCTCGGCCCGGCGAAGCTTCTTGGGTTCGTAGGGAGCTTCCCCCCTGATCTCCCGCATTCCGGCCTTGACCACCCTGGGCCCCCGGTGGTGATGCTCGAGCATCACGGCCTTGATGGTGTGAGTGCCGATGTCCAGTCCGAGGATCTGGTTCGATTTTCCGCCAAATAACATGCGTATCACCCTGCCTTAGCGGTCGTCAGTCGACCAGGTTGCTTGCCCGCATCTTGAGCCAGCGGTCATAGTCCGGAACCACCATGGCCGTGGTGATGTCCATTGTTCCGTCTGAGTATTTCACGCGGAACCAGACCGGCGGGCCGCCGGAGATGAAGTTGTCGTCGTAGCGATATTTCTTTTCGAAGTAGCCGATCCAGGCCTGGCCCCAGGGTCCCGGATTGTTGCGGTAGACGAATCCTCGCACCGACTGCACGACGGAGCCGCAGATCCAGATCGTGCCCCGTTCGTCCTGCAGCGGGGGCGCCCCGGCACAGACCACCGGCTGGTGGTTGGTGTTGTTCTCGCCGGGACACTCGACGCGGGTCTGGGGCGGCGGCCAGGTGGCGCCCAGCGCGGAAGTCTTCCAGAATTCGGCCTCGAAACTGCACTCCACGGCGAACAGCGCGGCCGTGATCACTACATCCTTGCGCGTCTGCCCGCAGCTGCTGAGGTTCGAATCGTCCACGTAGCCGCAGGTGGGACCGCTGAAGCGGCCGTTGAAGGCGCCATTGGGCAGCGTGGTGGCCACGATGATGTCCTTCTCGCTGGCCAGGCCGATGCGGTTGGGCGAGCCCAGGGGCACCATGCCGAAGTTGTCCTCCTGTCCGCAGCTATAGATATCCGTGTCCTGGACGTAGATGTTGTCCATGATGAACATGGAATCACTGGACAGGACGGTTATCTTGCCGCGCACCATGCCTTCCAGGCGGCAGACGCCCTGGACCCAGATCAGCTCGTGGCCTTCGGCCACGGGCAGGCCCTTGCTTACCCAGTCCTGCCCGGATTCCTGGTGGTAGATTGTGTCGCCGTCGGCGTCCAGACTGTCCGACCAGTACTGGGCCGCGTGATACTGCGTGCCGTTGAATTTCAGATAGGTCGTGAGCGGCTGGTCGTAGGTGTCGGGTCCGTCCACGATTTCCACGCTGGCATCGTAGGTGTGACCCGGAGTACGTTGCTCCTTGATCTGCTCGATGGCGTCATAGGGCGGCCATTCGATCTCGGGAAAGGGCATGATCAACCCGCCCTGGAAGATGCCCGGGATCTGACCCTCGCTGATGCCGTTGATCTCTTCCGCGGTTTGTGTCACAAGTCCGTGGAAGACGGGGCAGCAGTTCATGCTGATGTTGATCTGGCCGTTGACGTGCACCCGGCCGAACATCTCGTCGCCGGCCTTGAAGGTCACCAGGTTGCCCTCGGGCGAGACCTCGCCGTTCGAGAAATACATGAAGCGCGAGAAGTCGTTGAAATTGAGGGCCAGTGCGCTGCGGTGCTTGACCGTGTGATCCCCCTCCCGGTCCATCCAGCTCACCTCGCCCAGGGCGGAGAGGTAGTAGAAGGGCCTGCCGCTGGCGACATCGTAGATCAGGTCCATTTTCAGGCTGTCGTAGCCGAAGCTGAATGCGTGGGCGTCGTCCTCGTCCTGGAAATCGTTGTTGATGATGTTGCCGGCGCTCACGGGATAGAGCCAGTTGTTGCTCGCGTTCCCGGTCTCGTACTGCTCCGGATTGCTCAGGAAGGTGGGTACGCCGTAGCGCGAAACGGCGTATTCGCTGCAGTAGCGGGCGTGGATCTGGGCCCGCTGGCGGACGAGTTGTTCGTGATGCGAACGATTCTGAAAGAAGAAGCTCAGGGAGACGCCCACCACCACGATCATCAGCAGGCCCGTCAGCATCAGGATGGCGCCCCGGTCACTTCGTAATCCGGCGCCTTCCGCCGGGGACGCCGTGATACAAGCCCTCCGATGGGTCTCGTGCCGGTTCATTGCAGTTGCCCCGAACTCTGCTGGGCGCGGGCAAGGGCGATTTCGCGGTTGGGCGAGAAAATCACCCGGCTGAAGTCCTTTTCGATCTGGTAGCCGGTATCCTTCTCGGTCAACCGCATGGTCATGTCGATCTCCCAGAGGTTGCCGGCCACGCGCGGGTTGACGTACTGGCGACGGTTGTAGTGGGTGATCTTGAAGCTCATCACCTCCACCTTGACCCTCAGGTTGCGGTGCCGGTCCGGATCCAGCTCGGGCGGCGGCCAGCGCAGCGAGAAAGATTCCGCGCCCTGGTTGCCCGACACCCGTACGTTGCGATCCCCCTGCTTCTGAAATCGCGTGGTATAGGTCTGGCCCAGGTTGTAGATCCCCGAGAAATTGAATTCCAGCTCCTCCACCGCCGAACCGCCGGCGTTGGCCCCCGGTTGTATTACCGTGGCCCCGGACAGGGCCTGGTCCGCCTCGTCGAGCAGCACGTGGGCGTAGACGTACATGTCGTTGAGCAGCTTGTCCCGCGTCATCTGCCGGGCCTGCACCAGCAGGGTGAGGACCAGGCCCAGGGTGGTGACGCCCATGATGGACACGGCGGCCATCAACTCCACGAGGGTCATGCCGCGGTCGCCGCCCAGGCGGCGCAATGCGGATGGTCGAGGATTCAGCGGCAGCGGAACCGGGGCCGGTGAGCGGAAGCGTGGCAGCAGGTCCCGCGCGCACCGGCGCAGGAAACGCATCCACTGCTTGAGCGACCTGTTCATCCGTCCATCCCGATTTCTGTTCAGCGTAACTGGTTGATCGCGGTGCGCAGGGACTCTCTGCGCACGGTTTTTCCTTCGGGCCAGGAAATGGTCACCGTGATCTCGTAGGCGTCGCTGCCCGGCTGCTGCAGGCGCCGAACGGTGGGCGCAGGTTCGAATTCGGCCAGGATGCGGTTCTTCTTGCTGCGCTTGGAGATATCGATCGGTACGCTGTGCCGGGCGCTGGGATTGGGAGTGTTGATCCCGTTGATGAAGACCTGCGCCTTCCAGTATTCCATTTCGTTCTGCAGCTCCTGCAGGGCGCGCAGCCGCCGGTACTCCCGCAGGCTGGTCTCGTGGGCCTCCCAGACACCCCGGACCAGTGCCGTCGACGCGGCGACGGCGATCAGCACGGACACCAGCAGCTCCGCCAGGAAGGCGGCCCCGCGCTCGGAGGCGCAGCGGCGAAGCAGCTCCCGCAACCCCTGCGGCTGAGATCGTTGTCGAGTGCGCATAGGCTTCGATTCCGTATCACACGTAGTGATCGCCCAGCTCCATGTCGAAGACTCTCGGGTTCTCGGCGATCTGGATCGCCACCTGGCGATCCACCTTGCCTTCGCGGACCAGGCGCAGGAGGTCGCTGTCCAGGGTATGCATGCCCGACTTGGAGCCGGCCTGGACCACGTTGGGGATCTGGAAGATCTTGTCCTCGCGGATCAGGTTGCGCACCGCGGTGGTGGCCATCAGGACCTCGGTGGCCACCACGCGGCCCCGCCCGTCCTTGGTGGGCAGCAGCCGCTGCGCCACCACGGCCTCCAGCGATTCGGCCAGCATGGAGCGCACCTGCTGTTTCTGGGCCGAGGGGAAGATGTCGATGATCCGGTCCACGGTTTTGGTAGCGCTGGGCGTATGCAGCGTGGCCAGCACGAGGTGACCGGTCTCCGCGGCCGTCAGAGCGAGCTGCACCGTTTCCAGGTCGCGCATCTCGCCCACCAGGATCACGTCCGGATCCTCGCGCAGGGCCACGCGCAGGGCGCTGGCGAAGGTCATCGTGGTGGCTCCCACTTCGCGCTGGTTGATCATGCAGTTGCGCGAGGTATGGAAGAACTCGATGGGATCCTCGATGGTGATCACGTGCTTTTCGTAGGTGTCGTTGACCACATCCACCATGGTGGCCAGGGTCGTGGACTTGCCCGAACCGGTGGGTCCGGTGAGCAGCACAAGACCGCGGTCCTTGAGCGCCAGCTCGGTCAGGACCTTGGCGGGCAGCTGCAGTTCCTCGAAGGACTTGATGGCATCGGGAATGGTGCGGAAAACGGCGGCCGTGCCCAGGATCTGCTGGAAGAAATTGACGCGGAAGCGAGCCACGTCTTCCAGAGCATAGGAGAAATCCACTTCCATCTTCTGCTCGAAAATCCCCTTCTGGCGTTCGTTCGTCACCTTGTCCAGGTAGTCGTCCATCAGGTCCTGGGTCATCAGGTCCATGTTGAGCTTCTTCAGGTAGCCGTGAATGCGGATCATGGGCACCGAGCCGACCGAAAGGTGCAGATCCGAAGCTCCCTGCTCCACGCTGAATCTCAGCAGCTGGTCAACATCCACCTTGGCTATCCTCTCATGAATCCGGGGACCGCGTGCTCCCCTCTACATTCCCCGTCACCCCGCCGGGAGCACCGGGCGAGATGTCCGCATTCAGGCTCCGACACCCAAGAACGGGCCGCGCCGCCTGGCTGTCCCGCGCAGAAGTTCTGCGCGCGGCACGCGGCGCCTATTCGCCGCCCTCGGTCTTGGGGAAGCCATACCCTTCCCAGCGGCCTTCCTGGATATTGTAGGTCACCACGTGGCCGGCACCGCCTTTCATTTCAGCGGTGGAAGTGGCCTGGATCTGCTGGTCGCCCACGATCTGGAAAGTCCACTGGCGCTTGGTGGCATCGTCGAGTTCAACGTAGCCGCTCTCTTCCATCACGGTCAGGTCGCTGGGCCAGGTGCCCGATTCCTGTTCGTAGATCTTGGCCGCGTTGAGAATCGCGTTGATCTGAACCTTGGCGTCGGAGGCGCGAGCACCCTTGACCGCCTGGATGTACTTGGGAACGGCGATGGCGGCCAGAATGGCCACCAGGATCACTACGATGAGCACTTCGACCAGTGTGAAGCCGCGCTCATCCTTCCTGAATCGCATGGTGCTTTCTCCCTTTACTGGCTTAACCCGGCTCCTGCTTCGATGGCGTGTCGTGAAGGAGCATCTTGAATCAGCTTCAATCATAACTTTATAATCTAACACTCTGGAGGAACATGAGTTGAGCGCTCCGGCGAAGATGAGCGGAATACCCCAGCGTGTAGCCGGCGCTCAGAAACAGCTCCTCCCCTGGGGCATGTCCGGCCTTCCTTAACAGTCAAGCCGGATGTTTAACAGCCGTGCCTTCTCCCGCCAAGCCCCAGGCGGGAAAACGACCTGCTTGAATTCAACATGAGCGATGCGGCAACCGGGCGCCGCCCGGTTCAAGGAATCAGCGATTGTGTTTACTGACCTTCCGTGAGACAGCTCGAACAATCGGGATCCAGGGCTTTTCGGTTGCAGTCTGTTGCAGTGACGGCGCTTCGTTCAATGCAAAGAACCGGCCAGAAATTGGTGGGAGGAGACCGGGAGTCTAAAACCGCAGTTCCAGGCCGACACGGTGGCTGGCACCCAGGTCATGGGTCACGTAAGCGTAGTCGACCAGCAGGTGGCGCAGTCGCAATCCCGCGCCGAAAGAGGCCACGGCGTCCGTCAGCGAGGCGCCGGCCAGCCCCGTGCGCAGCGTGAAGCGTTCGAGGATGGCGCTCTCCAATCCCAGGTGCCAGGGCCCTTCGTAGGCGCTGTCCTTTTCGAGGGCGATACGGTATGAGACCGGGTACAGGTCGAATTCGTCGTACCAGGACAGGCCCACCTTGGTGTTGGCGGGCACGGGATCGCCGTGACCGGAGGGCGTGTCCCAGCTGATGTCGCGCGAGAGCAGGTTCTGCCGGCTCACCGCCAGCAGGATCTCCTGGGGAGGAAGCTCTCCGGCCGTCAGGGCCCCCCCGATGATCAGCTTGAATCCCAGGTCCAGACCGGTACCAGATCCCGTGAATCCGTCCAGGGTCTGGTTGACCATCCGCAGGGAGGCGCCCAGGGCCAGTCGGGAAGGCAGGCGGTTCCGCATCAGCTGCGATCCGAGGAAGACATCGAACCAGAATTCCCTGCTCAGGCTCACGGTGGTGGCCAGCGAGGAACTCTCGAAGGGAGCGCCGCTGACACCCCCGTCGGAGCGCTGCTCGGGATCGCTGAGATCGCGGCCCGGTCCCAGCTCGTCATAGCGGGGAATATCGCTCACCAGCTGGTATTGCGCGCCGGCGGAAAGGGCCCAGTGCTCCCGCAGGCGCAGCTGACAGGCGGCGCTCTGGTAGCTGGATAGCCCGTCGAAGAGGGTCACCGACTCAACGTAGAGCTTGTAGGGTTGATCGTCCAGCACCAGCGCGGGATTCCAGTAGAAGCTGGTGGCACCGGCCTTGCTGGTTCCCCAGGCCCCGCCCATGGCGGCGGCGGCGGCGCCGGTACCCAGGTGGATGAAATCGGCGGCATATTCACTGGCCCCGGCCCGGGCACCGAGCAGGAACAGCACCAGCAGTGCTGTCAGGCCGCGTTTCATCGCAGCCTCGCCAGCTTGAAGATTTCCTCGACACTCCCCTCGGCGCCCGAGACCACCATCTTGAGGAAATACACGCCGTTGGCCACCGCCCGGCCGTCGTCGTCGGTGCCGTCCCAGGTGTATTCGTCGTAGCCGATGCGGGGCCAGGGAATCAGGATCCTGCGCACGCCTCGTCCCGCCGAGGTGTAGATTTCGAAATGAAGATTAGTGGGCAGGCCCGTGAGTTCCCAGGCGAAGGTGGTGCGATCGGCAAAGGGATTGGGGTGATTGGCGAAGAAGTTGAGCTCCATCCGCGAGGAGACGGTGAAGCGGATGGTCTTAGAATTCAGATTGCCCAGGGCGTCGGCCGCCTCCAGTTCGAGTTCGTGCTCGCTCCCCGGTTCCAGCTGGCCCGGACTCCAGGTCAGCAGCACTTCGGTGGCCGATCCGCTGAACTGGGCGCCTTCCTGTTCCGCCGGGTCGGAATCAAGGAAGATCCGGGGCGCCGTCCGGCCCTCGCCCAGGTCGATGCCGTCCGGGTCGCTCAGGTGAATCTGGAAAGTGGGCTCCCGGGGCACGATGTCGCCGCTGGCGAACCATTGCCCGCCGACCGCCGTTTCCATGGACGGTCCGGTCTCGTCCCTCAGGGCCACCGGATATATCGAGCCCCTGCGAAGCGAGGGCCAAGTGCTGACCTGGTGTTCCGTCTGGCTCTGGATCACTTCGCCCGGCTGCACCACCCACAGCTCGCGCTCTTCGATCCAGCGGGCCAGGGCGAGTTCCAGCGTGTCTCCCAGCACGGCGTCCGTGAACCGGAAGCTCGAGCCCACCGGCACGGCGCAGGCCAGGTAGCCGGGCAGGCTGTCCTGCGGGAGCGGCCCGCTTCCCTCCCTGGGCTGCAGGTCCAGGGCCTGCAGCGGATCCGGGCCAGTGGGCAGCAGCAGGCCCAGGCCGGGCTGTCCGAGTTCCGGCTCGCGCCAGGCCAGAGGATCCTCGAATCCGGGACCCGCATCCAGTTGCAGAGGCGCTTCCAGCGCCAGGGCCGGCAGTTCCAGGGCCCAGCCTCCGGGTACCCCAAGGTTCACGGGCCCGCCGCTGCCCTCCGCGGGTGTCAGCAACAGGAAGTGGTCGTCGAAGATCAGCGGTTCCAGCCAGCTCAGCAGGCTGTCCCCCACCCAGACCGGTCCGGCCTGGAAACGCAGGTCGATCCAGCCGGGATCCAGACCGACCCCGGCGTGGAACTGCTGGATGCCGGGAGCCAGGTCCGTCGTATCGCTGAAGATCGCAGTCCAGATCAGGCTGTCGGGAGCCCCCTGGCCCAGCTTCAACCGGCGCAGACCCCGGTCGGGCCGGCTGTTGGCGGCCAGCATCCAGCGGAAATCGACGTAGAGCTCCTCCTGGTTGCCCGTGACCCTAAGCAGGCTGTCCACGGCAGTGAGGCCCTCATCCACATTCACGCGCACGAAACCGCCCGGTACCACGACGTAACCGTCCCGTAACCCGTTGTCGTTCCAGTCCTGGAAAGGCTCCGCCGGATCCCAGAGACCGTTGCCGTTCTCGTCCGTATAGAGCTCTTCCGCGGCATCCCACTGGCCGTTCTCGTTCAGATCCTCGTAGGTTTCACCCTCGTCCCACTGACCGTTCTCGTTGTCGTCCTCGTAGGGTTCCTCGGGATCCCACTGGCCGTTGAGATTGGTGTCGTTGTAGGCATCGGCGGGATCCCATGCTCCATCACCGTCCAGGTCGGTCAGCGGCTCGCCCGGCGGATCCCACTGGCCGTTTTCGTTTTCGTCCTCGTAGGGTTCCCCCGGATCCCAGGCACCGTTGCCGTCCACGTCCGTATACGGTTCTCCATCGTAGATGTGGAAACGATAAAACAGTCCGTTGGGACGGAAGTTGGGCCAGGTGTCCAGGTCCTCGAAGGGCATGCCATTGATCCAGCTCTCGTCCAGAGCGCCGTAATTATAACCGTAGGGCGGCAGCAGCGGCTGAGTCCAGCCTCTGAAGCGCTCGGTGTCGATTCGCTCAAGAGGTACCACCGACGAATACGCGCCCTCGGATTGGTATGCCTGCTGGAAATTGGTCTTTACCAGTACCGAATCAGGATCCGAAGACGTTACGAACTGGAACTGCAGGGCTTGGTGGGCCTGGCCGGGGTCCGGGCTGTGGCTGCCGACTCCGGCGTAATTCAGGTTAAGAAACAGTGGCACATGCCCCACCGCCCGATCTTCCGCAGTGTTCATCGAGAAGCGCAGGGCGGCCAGGTGAACATCTTCCACATCCGGGATCTGGATGTTCACCGTGTCCGAATCCTCGAAGGCGAATTCCCAGGTCTGGCCGGCGTGGCCGCCCATGTTGACGGGCCTGTCCGCGTCGAGGTGCAGCGCGACTCTGAGATCGCCGCTGAGACCCGGGGGCTCGGTGCGCAGCGCCAGGGCCAGTTCCTCGCCGCCGGCCGCCAGAATACTGCTGCGATCGGCCAGGATACGCTGCTTGGGCAGGGCGGGAACCAGGGCCGGATCGCCCATAAGGTTGTACATCTGGATCACGTTGGCGCCGCCGCTGATGCCCTGCATGGTGCTTTCGGTAAGGTGGACGATCTGCCCGAAACTGAGGGCTCGCTCGTCGTAATGGTTGGCAAAATAGTTGGCCATGAAGGGATTGTCCGCGGAGATGTAGGCCTTGGCGGCCGCGCCGTAGAAGGCGATGGAGCCCGCGTTGTCCTTGCGCAGCAGCAGTTCCGCCATGCTCGAGGTATCCGGATCGTCGAAGTAGCCTACCAGGCAGGACCAGGCGAAGTTGATGGGATACTTGCCCTGGTTACTCAGAAAGCGGATGTCCGTGGCGCGGAAAACCGAGGAGCTGGACATCACGCCGATGGCGCCGTGGCCGTTGTAGTTAAGTACCGTGCAACCTTGGTTGAAGAGGTCGATGAAGTCCAGGGCGCCGCCGTTCCAGGGGGATTCGGTTCGCACGTGAAGCTGGGCCACGGGAAACACATCCGGCGTGATGTATTCAGCCACCGCCTGGTTGCCCACTTCGAAGACGTAGTCGTTGCCCGAATCCGCCACGTGAACCTGGGTTTCCATCCACTCCCCTTTTTCCTCCAACTCGCGGTACTGGCGGTGCTTCTCGAGGAAATCCGCAAGTTGCCCCTGGTTGACCACCGAAATGCGGCCGGCCAGGATGTCCTGGAAGCGGTCGGGAATCAGCGTGAAACCATCATCCGTTTGCAGGGTATCCAGTCCCACCAGATAGGTGAACTCCTCGTCGGTGGCAGTGGCGCCGAATGGAGCGGTGTGGACCCAGTCACAGGGCACCTGGGTCCTGTAAAGGGGTTCATTGACCAGGCGAATATGATTGGCGCGGCTGCTTTTCCCCACGAAGAGTACGTAGCTGGGCGCAGGTGTCTGCCAGTAGGTCAGAGTGTACCTCAGAAAATCCCGGATCGTCCGGGTGTGCAGCAGGCCCTCACCGAACTCGTTGTAGATGTCTTCGACATGGACCAGTTCCACCTGCATTTCCTCGTCGTGGTAATCGACGAGGTCGGTCAACTGGTTCATGTATGTGGACGTGCTGATGATCAGCATGTCCGCCCTGTGCCCGCCGTCCCGCAGGTGGGGATTCGTCCGCACCACGATCCGGTCGGGTCGGAGAAGATTCTGCAGTTCGGCGAAGACCACTTCGCATTCCCGGGAAGGCAGGTGCAGCCCCGCCGTGAACGCCGAACCTTCACTGGCTATCTCCGCCTCAGTGAACAGGGTGCCGTCCTCGCAAAGGGCCAGCAGGAACTCGCCGCTCAGGCCGCCGATCCGGATGTTACCCGATTCCAGCTGGCTCAAGGGGAAAAACAGCTGCCCGTCATCCAGGCTGATCCGGCGCAGGTACTCCACGTCGATCCAGTTCAGGTAGACCAGGTCCGTAGAGTTGCCGTGATCCAGGGGCAGCATGAAGTCGACAGTGTTCCTGCCGTGCTGCAGCAGGCCGGAGGAGACGGGAAACCAGCTCGAAACCAGCTCGTCCTGGCCGGTCAAGGTCATGTCGCCTACCCAGGCCTGGTTCAGCCAGGCGATGATGTGGTGATCCACGCCGGTTGAGTGTGTGCTGGAATTTCCCCGCAGGCAGAAGCGGATGTGATCCACCTCGGTTTCCCCGCCGTCCACGGGTTCCACCAGATCGAAATTGTGGTCGTGAGTGGCGGGAACTTCCACTGCGGAGAGCGGCCGCCAGTACCAGTGGTCCTCGGTGTAGGGATTGGCTTCCACGTGCTCGAGATGATTCCAGTAGGCGTCTTGCTCAAGATGCCGCGTCTGCCGGAAATGCTCCTGGACCTCGATCCCGGCCTGGGGACTCGCCGTCCGCTGCACGAAACGGAGCCCCGTGCCATGATGCCAGGTAAGGAAATAGGCGTTCTCAGGACTGAAATAGGAAGTGGGAAAGTTCTCGCCGCGTCGATACCTGCCGATGAAGACAAAGAAGTCCCCCGGATCGAAACTGCCGTCATCGCCCCCCACCATGTACAGGGGCTGCTCCACGTCTCCGCGCCACAGGGCAAGCCGGTGTGGATCGATCTCAGCGGGATCGATGCCCGCGTCCTGCAGGAAATTGTAATCCACGCGGTAGGCAGCGTCCTCGGAAACCATGATGCGGATGATCCGCTCGTCATCGTAAACCGGGTTCGCGTCCGTCAGGGGTAGGGCGGCCGCTGGTTGCAGCGCCGGATCCATCTGCCAGGCGCGGGCCTGTTCGGCGTTCAGCAGGCGGTCGCTGAGGAGGCGCCTGAACACGGGGCCCTCCGCATAGACGCGGCCGCCGCTCTGGGCCGGACTCGAAAAACCACCCCTCCCCGTCTTCCCTCCGATCCTTGCGCCCTGCGGGGAAGTGAAGCGGAGTTCGTACTCGCCCTGGACCAGGATCCGCCAGTTCTCGCCTTCATAGACCGCCAGGTCCAGCCGCAGGCGCTGAATCCGCTGGCCCCGCGTCCAACCGCGGTCCAGCAGGTGGAGACCAGGCTCGGGGAAATCCGTGAGATGTTGCTGGCCCTCCGACCGAAAAGGCGGCGGAGGCGACAACGTGCGGATTTCAGTCAGGGTTTCCAAGTGGCGCAGATGAACGCCGCCCCGTGCGGGAACGCCGAATTCCAGCACGGCCGTCAGGTAGGCCGCCTCGTCGGAACGCTGAACGAACAGTGCTCCCGCGGACCGCAGCCGGCAGCGCTCGTCCCCTGAAACGGGACCGGGAATCTCGATCACCTGCAGATCGTCATGGATGACTCGGAACCGCAGACCGTCGGCCGCCTGCTGCAGGATCTGCAGCTCGTAGGCTTCGCTCCGCGACGCGACGAAGGCGAGACACAGGACCAGCAGCCTGATCCAGCCGGTGAGCGCCGCATGGAATGTGTCACGATGACGGGGATCAACGGGCGAGATCGGCGGAGATGGAGGATTCGAAGTGTTCCGGCTGCTCATCGGGGAGCGCATCATCGCTTGTCAGGAGTTCCGGTTCCCCTACCGCGCATGGGATGTATACCATTCAACGAATCTGGGGATTCCGTCTGCTATTGGTATCCTGGGGGAATAGCCGTAACGCGTGCGGGCGTGCTGAAGATCGGCGAAGGTCTGCATCACGTCACCCGGCTGCAGTGCAAGTTGCTTCAGCAGGGCCTTTTTTCCAAGCGCCAGTTCAATCAATTGTACAAGCTGCCGCAGCGTGGTGGTCTGCGATTCGCCCAGGTTGACGATGTCGAAGTCGAAATCCACCCCGATGACCGCCTCGATGCCCTGGATGATGTCGTCGATGTAGGTGTAGTCGCGGCGCGAGCTTCCATCTCCGAAGATGGGAAGCTCCTGACCGTCGTTGATCAGGCGCGTGAACTTGTGGATGGCCATTTCCGGCCGCTGGCGCGGGCCGTAGACGGTGAAGAACCTGAGACAGCAGCAGCGCAGTTTGAACAGGTGCCAGTATGTGTGACAGAGCAGCTCGCAGGCCTTCTTGGTCGCCGCGTAGGGCGAGATGGGATGATCCACCGGATCAGTTTCCGCGAAGGGCACCTTGCTGTTGTTGCCATAGACCGAACTCGACGAGGCGAAGATCAGGCGATCGTGCCCCGTGCTCCGCATGGCCTCGAGCAGCCGGCCGGTTCCTCCCACGTTCACGTCCTGGTACAGCAGGGGATCCGCGATGGAGGGCCGTACGCCGGCCCTGGCGGCCAGGTGCACCACGGTCTCTACCGGTCGCTCGGTCAGCAGCCGTTCCAGCAGCGCGCAGTCCCGGATATCCCCTTCCACCAGGTGGAAAGTCGGCGAAGTCCGGGCTCCTTCGAGATTGCTTCGCTTGAGGGCGGGGGAATAGAAATCGTCGAAACAGTCCAGCCCCACCACTTCGTGTCCCCGGGCAAGCAGCCTGTCCACCAGATGAGATCCGATGAAGCCGGCCGCGCCGGTTACCAGGAAGCGCATCAATACCTCTTGTTGTCGCCGAACACGGGATTGTACGAAGGAACGAGCGATTGCAGCACGGCGATGAGTTGTTCATCGTCCGCTTCGTCGACCATCTTGATCAACTGCTCGACTCTGCCGTTCGTTCCCTCCAGGAGGCTGTTGGAGCTGGGAAGGGCGATCTTGATCTTGCGGTGCTGCGTGGGAATCAGGTCCTCGTCGGTCACCCAGAGTTCTTCGGTCATCTTCTCGCCGGGGCGCAGGCCCACGATTTCCAGGTCGATGTCCACGTTCTCCTGCAGGCCCGAGAGGGTGATCAGGTTGCGTGCCAGGTCGATGATCTTCATCGGCGTGCCCATGTCGAGCACGAAGACTTCTCCGCCCTCGCCCAAGGCCGCGGCCTGGATCACCAGCTGGACCGCTTCGGAGATGGTCATGAAGTAGCGCTCGATGGCCTCGTGGGTGATGGTGATGGGGCCGCCCTGCTCGATCTGCCGCCTGAACAGGGGCACCACGCTGCCCGCGCTGCCCAGCACGTTGCCGAAACGCACGGTCATGAACTGGGTCCGGCTGTGCTGGGCGCGCTCGCGGACGATCAGCTCGGCGATCCGCTTGCAGACGCCCATGGTGCTGGTGGGATTGACCGCCTTGTCAGTGGAGATCATCACGAACTTCTCCACTTCGAAGGCGTGGGCGCATTCGGCCAGGATCCGCGTCCCCAGCACGTTGTTGCGCACGGCCTCGTGGCGGTTTCGCTCCATCATCGGCACGTGCTTGTGGGCCGCCGCGTGAAAGACTACCTGGGGCTTGGCGCGGTCGAAGCACCAGTTCACCCTTCCGGGGTCCGTGATGCTTCCCACCACCGGTTCCACCTTTAGGCGGTCCGCCCGGCCGGCGAACTCCTGCATCAGGTGATACAGGCCGTTCTCGTTGTGATCCAGGCAGATGAGCTGCCTGGGACCGTAATCGATCAGCTGGCGGCAGAGCTCGGCGCCGATGCTCCCCGCCGCGCCCGTCACCAGGATGTTCTTGTCGGTGATGAAGCGCCCGATGCTGAGGATGTCCAGCTTCACGGGTTCGCGGCCCAGCAGGTCCTCGAGCTGCACTTCCTTCAACTGGGAGACGCTCACCTTGCCGTCGATCAGCTCCCGGACGCCGGGGAGTTTGCGGAAAGTCACGTGGTGCTCGCGGCACTGCTCGACGATGCTGCGGATCAGGGCGGCCGGGGCCGTGGGAACGGCGATGAAGACCTGGTCCACGTCGTAGCTCTCGAAGACCGAATCCAGCTCCCTCGTATTGCCCAGGACCACCACGCCGTGAATCTGCTTGTGCAGCTTGTTGGGATCGTCGTCCAGGAGGCCCACGACTTCATAGGTGGACCGGGGATTGAAATGGACCTCCCGCAGGATGGACTCGGCCGCGTCGCCCGCTCCGATGATCACCACCCGGGTCAGGTCGGGATTGGCTGAAGGCCTGTAGCTGCGCAGGGTGCGGACCATGAAGCGGGAGCCGCCGATGAAGATGATGTTCAGGGTCCAGTCCACCACCAGCACGAACTTGGGGAAGTCCGCGAAGCGCTGGACGCCCGCGCCGTGCATCACTATCAGGAAGAACAGGAAGATCAGGCTGCCGATGGCCACGGCCCGGAAGATGCTCTTCAGGTCGTCGATGGAGGCATACTTCATGATGCCCAGGTAGAGGCCCGAGAAATTGAAGACCACCAGGCGGATTGAGGCCATGACCAGCAGGCCCCAGAGGAAGTTCTCGCGCTGTTCGGGTTGGAGATGCCCGCTGCCCAGGATCAGAAAGGACAGGTAAAAGACTACGCAGGAGATGCATACATCCATCAGGAGGATGATGTACTTCCGGTAGGGATTCAGTCTCTCTATGAGGTCCAAGCGCCTTCCCTGTTCTCCGATGTCCCCGGAGATGCCGGACTCCGCGTTTAAGGGCTAAGGACAGTAATAAAAAATGTCCAGCTTTAGCAAATTAGATCTGCGCCCCGAATCGCGCTGGATGACGACCACCGGGTTCGATTCTCCTCGCGTCAATGCCGACGCATGACGGCCAACAGCGTTCCCAGAATCACACGGAAATCGGAAAACAGGCCGGCCTTTTCCGCGTACTCGAGGTTGATTTTCAGCTTGTCCCGCATGATCTCCTCGATGTAGGTCCGCTGCGGATCCTCCGCGGAGGCCAGGATTGCCGATTCGTGCCGGTACTTGATGCTGGCGGGATCCGTGATCCCCGGTCGCAACTCTAGCACCCGCCGCTCCTCCTCCGTGTAATACTCCACGAAGCGCGGGACTTCCGGCCGGGGCCCCACGAGACTCATCTCGCCCTTGAGCACGTTGATCAACTGCGGCAGCTCGTCGAACTTGCCGGCCCTCAACAGCCGCCCGCAGCGCGTGATCCGCGAATCGCCGGCGGTGGTGATCTGCGGCCCCGGCTCCGGATCGTGCGCCATGGTGCGGAACTTGAATATCCGAAAGTGCCGGCCCTGCCGCCCGACGCGCACCTGGCGGAAAAACACCGGGCCCGGGCTGTCCCACTTGATCCACAAGGCGATGAGAGCCATCAAGGGCGACTGCAGCAGCAGCCCCAGCGAACTGAAAACGAAGTCGATGGCGCGCTTCATGCGGAATCGCCCCTCATCGCCGGCGGCTTCCCCGTTCCCGCGAGTGCCAGAGTTCAACGCCTGTGTTCACGACCGATCTCAAGGCAGCACTCTGCGACCCGGACGGCCTGAGCGTCGCTTAGCGCGGAATAGAAGGGCAGACTCAACTCGCGCATGTACTCCCGCTCGGTGACGGGGAATTCCCCTCCCCGGTAGCCGAAGGTCCTGCGGTACCACGGGTGCAGATGCACCGGGATGAAGTGGACCGAGGCGTGGACGTCCCGCTCGGCCAGGAGCTCGATGAAGCGCGCCCGGTCGATCTTCAGCGCCTCCAAGCGCAGACGCAGCATGTAAAGATGCCAGGCGTGGAGATGACCTTCGCCCCTCGCGGGCAGTTGGAACAGCTCGGGCTCCCGCCCCAGGATCTCCCGGTAGACTTCCTCGAGTCGCAGTCTCCGCCCGCGCATCTCCTCGATGCGTTCGAGCTGCACGAGGCCCAGAGCCGCCTGCAGGTCGGTCATATTGTACTTGAAGCCGGTCTCCACGATCTCGTAATACCAGGAACCGCCTTTGTCGTAACGCTTCCAGGCATCCCTGTTCATGCCGTGCAGGGACAGGATCCGCGCGCGTTCCGCCAGCTCAGGATCGGCGGTGGTCAGCATGCCGCCCTCGCCGGTCACCAGGTTCTTGGTGGCGTAAAAACTGAAACAGGTGGCGTCCCCGATGGAGCCCACCTTGCGGTTCCCGTAGCAGGTCTCGGTGGCGTGAGCGGCGTCTTCCACCACCTTCAGCCCGTGCCGGCGGGCTATCTCGAGCAGGGGATCCATCTCCGCCGGATGTCCCGCCATATGCACGGGCAGGATCATCCGCGTCCGCGGGCCGAGCGCCTGTTCGATCTTCGCCGGATCTATGCAGAGGGTTTCGGGATCCACGTCCACGAAAACCGGCCGGGCCCTGTGATACATGATCACCTCGGAACTGGCCACGAAGGTGTAGGGCGTGGTGATCACTTCGTCGTCCTCGGACAGGCCCAGCGCGGCAAGTGCCAGGTGCAGGGCGCCGGTGCAGCTGTTCAGGGCCACGGCTTGAGATGCGCCGGCATATTCGGCGAAGCGCTCTTCGAAGCGGCGGGTCCGGGGTCCCGTGGTGAGCCAGCCGGATCGGAGCGTTTCCAGCAGCTCGGCGATTTCGCGCTCGGAGATGTCGGGTCTGCAGAATGGTATGGAATCCGCCATGTTTTCCGTCAGGTCTATGCCACCCCGCCGTCCATGCAATTCATCGGCAAAATACGGTTGGGATTGAAGATCTCAGGCCTTGGCGATCTTCTCACGTCCGCTCTTCACGTGGCGGGTGGCGTTCCGAGTATCCAGCACCAGCTTTGCGTGCTGAACCACCAGGGCGTAATCCACCGCATCATGGTCCGTGGAAATCAGCACCGCATCATAGTTCTCCAGGGTCTCCGGCGTCAGGGAAACGCTGCTCATTCGAAGGTCGGGATCGTGAACATCCCGGTACTCGGGAATGTGCGGATCGTGGTAGTCCACCAGGGCGCCGCGGGACCTAAGCTGTTCCAGCAGCTTGATCGAGGGGGATTCGCGCGTATCGTCGATGTTCTTCTTGTAGGCCATGCCCAGGATCAGGATCCGGCTGCCTTTTAGCGACTTCTCGTGCCGGTTCAGTTCGTGCATCAGGCGATTCGTCACCCAGCGCGGCATGTTGGTGTTGATCTCGCCGGCCAGCTCGATGAAGCGCGTGTTGAGCTCGTACTCGCGGGCTTTCCACGTCAAATAGAAGGGATCGATGGGAATGCAGTGCCCGCCCAGTCCCGGTCCCGGGTAGAATGTCTGGAAGCCGAAGGGCTTGGTCTTGGCCGCTTCGATGACCTCCCAGATGTCGATGTCCATGCGACCGAAGACGATCTTGAGCTCGTTGATCAAGGCAATGTTCACCGCGCGATAGATGTTTTCCAGCAGCTTGGTGGCTTCCGCCGCCCGTGTCGACGACACGGGGACGGTCTTCACGATCACATGATCATAGACCGCCTGGGCAACGGCGGTTGCCTCGGGAGTCAATCCGCCCAGCACCTTGGGAATGGTGTGGGTTGTGAAATCCGGGTTGTTGGGATCCTCGCGCTCGGGCGAGAAAGCAAGCCAGAAATCCTTTTCCGCCGAAAGGCCGCTGATCTCTTCGAGGACCGGGCGCATCACCCCGTCCACCGTGCCGGGATAGGTAGTGGATTCCAGGACCACCAGCTGTCCCTTGCGGAGCTTATGGGCCACGCTCCGAGTCGCCACCAGCACTGGACCCAGGTCGGGCTCCCGGTGCACATTGAGCGGGGTGGGCACTGCGATCAGCACCACGTCAGGATCACCGAGCATATCGAAGTCGGTGGTGACGTGCAGCAGGCCCGAATTCCTGGCCGCCGCGACCCGGGCGGTGGGAATGTGCTGGATATAGCTACGGCCTTCACGCAGCGCGATGCACTTGCCTTCATCGAGTTCGAAGCCGGTGGTCCTGATTCCGTGGTCGACGAATTCCAAGGCTAAGGGCAGGCC
Source organism: uncultured Bacteroidaceae bacterium (assembly GCA_964568855.1). GTDB lineage: Bacteria > CAIWAD01 > CAIWAD01 > CAIWAD01 > CAIWAD01 > CAZMSD01. The sequence continues at coordinate 33,951 of CAZMSD010000019.1, forward strand.
CACGTATCCCAAGCCGATGATGCCGACCGTGAAGTCCTTGTTCCTGATTCGTTCCAGCATGGCCCGTCCGTTTGCACTGTTCCCGTTGATTTCGCTTCTCGCCGGTCGCAAGATAAACAAGTCCGGCTCACTAGTGGACCGGTCGCCCTGTTTCGCGTGATACTATTCGGAACTCCCCAGCGCTGTTTCCGGCCGCCGCGGCCTCAACTCTCCGGGGCTTATTCAGTGTAGAGCGTATGGGCCAGGAGACGTGTGACATCGTCGAAGACGATGTCGAGGTCCCTTTCCGTATCGATCTCGCGCATCTTCCAGAATTGTGACACACGGGAATACAGCTCGCATCTTGCGGCGAGCTGCTCGCGGTTGAATTCCTCCCGCTTTCGGGCCAGCGACGCTTCGGGCGATACCCGCAAGTGCAGCGACAGGTCGGGCTTCGGAAACATCTTGTAATACACGGAGCGCGGAATGCTGTCGCCCGGACCGGTCATGTTGCAGCGCACCATCAGGTCCACGATGGAGTCCGCCAGGTAGCGGTCGCAGACGACCACCCTCCCGAAAGCCAGCGGGATCTTGACGCGGAACAGGAGCTGCAGCACGAGCTCGCCCAGGGTCAGGTTGAACCATAGCCGGGAGGCCAGCGGATTCGTGATACGCAGTTCCGCGTGCCGGGCTGGAGTCTTCTCCGCCGTGGAATGGTCCCTGCTCGTGATACGTCCTATCAGGCCCTTGAGCAGCCAGCGTCCCAGGCGGTTGAAGGCCTGCATCAGCACCGAATTGCCCGCCCGCACCCACACGCGGCGATGCTTCAATTCCAGGGCGTCCAGAACGTAGGCGACCTGATCCAGCACGGTGGACTTCCCCGAACCGTCCACCCCGCTGACGGCGATCAGTCTTCCCCGCTGGTTGCTGATCCGCAGCAGGGCCTCCGTGTTGTCCCTCAGGAATCCGGCCAGGCCGCGCAGCGAGTCCAGCCCGCTGTTGCGAGGATTGCTGAAGATCTTGCGCAGGAACAGCCACTTGGAGAAGCACAGGCCAACGGGGGCGGGGAACTCCCCTGTCGCGTACAGCTCGCGCGCCTTTCGCCGGAACCTGTTGGAAAACCCCCTGGAGAGGAGCACCTGCCGTGGTACGACGGATTCGCCCCAGAAGCCGTTTTCCATCCGGTAGAGCAGCTCCAGGATGAATGCGAAACCGTCCCGCCAGCCCCGCTTGGCGGTCACCTCCGCCATGTAGTCCCAGTCCAGGTCTCCCTGCGCTCTGTGTATCACATGATGAACCTTCAGCAGGTCGCCGAGTTTGAACTGGTCGTTTTCATAGATCCCGTGGGCCATGGTGGTCAGGAAGCAGTCCTCCGCCGCGGGGACGCGGATCGAAGCGTCGTCCGGCGAAACCAGCGAGCGCCGCCAGAACTCGGAGATGTCCAGGAAACACTCGACGCCCCAGCTGACTTCCTCGTGGAAATGCAGGATGTTCCGCAGCCGGCCAGACTCGAAGCGCTTGAACAGGTATTTCCAGTCTTCGCGGTATTGGCGCTGAGGAACGTAGCCCAGGGGCGACAGGAGGTTCTCCAGCCGCGAGCGCAGGCCCTTGTGCACCAGCAGGTCGAAGTTGTCGCTCTCATAGGGAAAGGGTCCGGCCGACTTGAGGAACAGGTAGGGGATGGATTCCGCCCGGAGGATCTCGCCCACCAGCCGATGCTCTTCGCTGAAATGGGCCAGGGAGCGCCGCGCCTCCTCTCTGGCCCGGACGAATTCCGCGCTGTCCGCGAAGGAGGGCGCCCGCCGCAATCCCTCTTCCCTGAGCGAAAGCAGCGGAATCTTGTTCCTTTTCAGCGCGCGCAGGATCTCCGGCGGCTCGACCTCGCGGTTCAGGGGACCAGGCTGGGCCCGCCAGGGAAAGGCCATCGCCAGCACGGCGGCCGTGATACCTTCGGGCTTGCTGCTCACAGCCGCTCCAGCAGGTCGGCGGCGATGGAATCCCAGGTGAAGTCCGCCACCCTGTCCGCCGGGGCGCCGAGCTCCAGCTCACCGCGGCGGGCCTGGTCGATCAGTTCCAGCAGTTGTCGCGGATCGCTTCCGTAGTGGACGCCGTCGCCCCCGGCCAGCAGCTCCGGCAGGCCTTGAAACGGCGTGGACACGACCGGGCAGTCGCAGGCCAGGGCCTCGATGATCGAGAGCGGGATTCCCACGCAGGCGAAGGGATCGCGCACCGGAAACAGGTACAGATCGCTCATGCGGTAGATCTGTGAGACATCCTCCAGGTAGCCGCGGTGGACCGTCACACCGCGCGATTCAAGAAGCTCGGTGTATTCACGCTCCTCGGGCGTGTGTGGCGAACCGACCACGAGCATGCTGGTGTCCGGCAGCTGCGCCACGCCGCAGAGCAGCCCGAAGTCGAGCCGCTCGCGTTTGAGATGCCCCACGTGGCTGACCAGGAAACCGTCCGCCGGGACGCCGTGCCGCTCCCGCAGGCCGCGGTACTGCTCCTCCGTGCGTGGATTGAACTTGGCGGGATCCACTCCCACGCGCATCGCGCGCGTGCGCAGACCCAGTCCCGCGGTCAATTCTGCGGTCTCGGGGGCCAGGGCCATGACCAGGTCCGGCTGCAGCGGCCGAACCGCCAGCCGCTCGATCGTCGAATACGGCATGGGCTGGGTGGCCACGATGGCGGTCCGGGCGCCGCCGGACCAGGCCTTCAGCATCCGCAGCCGAAACAGGCTGCGCAGGGTGGCCGAAGTCCAGGGCACGTAGATGATGCGCTCCGGCGCGAAGTCGCCGACCGTCCGGCGCACCGATCTCGACGTGTACCAGCGATTGGTTTCCACCTTGACCACGTTCAGTTCCGGGATGTCGAAACGCTCGGACATGCCGCGGACATCATGGTTCTTCCGGTACTGTAGGAGCAGGTTCAGCGCGATGTTCTTGATCCCGTCGTCAAACCTGGGCGACAGGCGCTCCGATACGACCAGTATCTTCAAGTCTGCTCCAGGAAAGTTCGCATCTGCCGGGCGGTGACCTTGATGTCCCACTGCTCGCGAACCAGCCGCTGTCCGGCCGCGGCCAGCCGGAAGGCGAGTTCCGGGCTGTCCAGCAATTCCCCGCAGGCCTCCGCCTGCGCCTCAAGGTCGTGCTGTTCCGCGATCCGCCCGGTCTCACCGTCCCGGACCAGTTCGGGAATACCCGAAATCCTGGTGCTGACAACTGGTTTGCCCATGGCCAGCGCTTCCACCAGCACCGAGGGCAGGCCGTCGCTGTTGCCCGATTCCGTGACCACGCAGGGCAGGAAAAAGAGATCGGCCCGGTCGTAGTATGACTGCAGCACGTCGAAGGGCAGGCCCTCGAGAAAATGGAAATGCTCGCGCAACTCCAGTTCGTCGAGCAGGTCCATCAGGCGGGTGTATTCCTTGCGGATGTAGCGTTCCTGCGTCACGTGGCCGATCACGTCGGCGACCACCTGGTAGCCCCGCTGCCGCAGCATGGCCACCACCTTGATCATGTCCCCGTAGCCCTTGGTGGGATCGACGCGACCGACGGCCAGGATCCTGCGCTCCCGTTCCGACGGACTCGACGCGGAATGCGGAACCTGCTTGAGGAAGCGGTCCAGGTAGATCCCCGTCCTGATCAGCCGCAGCCGCTCTCCGGGGTATTCAGGGTGGAAGCGCTTGAGGAAGGCGCGGTTGTATTCCGAGTTGACCACCACGCCCAGGGCTTCGTCCATCTTGAGTTTCAGCATCTGCTGGAAATCGTAGATGTCGTGGGCATGAACGGTGAAGGAGAAGGGAATCCCCGACAGCCGCCCCACCACCCAGGCGGCGTAAGCCGGGAATGTTCCGAAATGGCAGTGCAGGCGCGTGATACCCGACGCGCGCATCCGGTTCGCGAAGTGGACCGCCTTGGGCAGGACCAGCAGGCACTTCAAGAGCACCAGGGGAGCGCTCAGGTTGTGCCGCAGGGTCAGGGCGAGAATGCGCCCCATGACCGCAGGCTGCAGAATGAGCCGGCCCAGCAAAGAGGCCAGCAGCTTTGGAGCCAGAAAGAAACCGCCGTAATACACCCGCTCCCGGAAAGGCCGGGCGCGGGGATTGAGCAGGTCCTTCCTGCCGGGATACCTCAGCGAGTAGATTTCGAGGGCCGCCCCGAGGGCCTCCTGCTCGACCACCTCGTTGAGTACGAAGGTCTCCGAGAGCGCTGGAAACGCCGAAAGCAGATATGCGACGCGGCCTGCGGACATCAGACCTCGATTCCCAGCTCGGGCAGCCGCTTCATGAAGTACTGGGCGACGATGTGATGCAGAATGGTGTGGGCGCACTCTACCACGCCGTAGTCGCGGCTGGTGCACGTGATACTCGAATCCACCATCCCCTTCAGCTTGCCGCCGCCGAAGCCGATCCAGCCCAGGCGGAGGGCCCCGGCCTCCCCGGCGACGCGCATGGCCTCGAGGATGTTGGGGCTGTTGCCGCTGGCCGTGATACCGATCGCAAGATCGTCCCGTCGCACCAGGTTCCTGAGTTGCTCGCTGAACACGTGCTCGTAGCCCATGTCGTTGGAGTAGGCCGAGAGGACCGCCATGTTGTCGTTCAGCGCGATCACGCGGAACCGCCGCAGTCCCTGCCGGGCCGTCCCCTTGCCCAGGTCGCAGGCAAAATGGGAAGCGGTGGAGGCGCTGCCGCCGTTGCCGAAAACGAAGACCTGCCGGTCCTCGAGATAAGCCTCCTCGAGCAGCTGAATCTGCCTCGCCAGCTCCGGTCCGCGCAGCTCCCGGTTAGCCTCTTCCTGGCGCTCCAGGTAGCTCCCGGCGAATTCATCAATCATTGATCCTCCCTTGGCCGATGAACGGTCGATCCTCAGCGGTGCACGTAGATGATCTTGCTGCCCTGGGGCTCGAAGCCGAAGTCGAGCTCGCGCAGGGGCAGGGCCCGGCGCACGTCCTGTTGTCGCTGGGGTTCGACGTACATCAGGAGAAACCCCCCGCCTCCGGCGCCCAGCAGCTTGCCGCCCAGGGCTCCCGCCTGCCGGGCCTCCCGGTACAGCCGGTCGACCTCCGGATTAGAGATCCCCCCGGTCAGTCCGGCCTTCAGCTCCCAGGCATCGTGCAAAAGGGAGCCGAAGCGGTTCAGCTCCCGGCCCTCGATCAGGATCTCCGCCAGCCGATCCACCTGGGCGCTCATCCTCTTCAGGACCTCCGTCTTATCCGCCGTCTCCCTGCTCTGCCGGGCCAGGATCTTCGAGGCGCTGCGGGTCTGCCCGGTGAAGAACATCAGCAGGTGATCCTCGAGTGCGTCCAGCGTCTCCTGTGATACAATCACGGGATCGGTGAACACGCTGTGGTCGCGGTTGAAACGGATCGTGTTCAGCCCGCCGTAAGCCGCCGCGTACTGGTCCTGGCGACCAATGGGTTCTCCGAGGATCTCGATCTCGATTTCGCAGGCCTGGCGCGCCAGCTCCTCGGCGCTCATGTGCCGACCCTTCCAGGCCCACAGTGCATGCAAAAGGCCCACGGTGAAGCTGGAAGAGCTGCCCATGCCTGAACCCGCCGGCAGGTCCGCCATCGAGGTGATTTCCAGCCCCTTTCCCAGTTCGGTGTACTCCAGGGCGGCGCGGACGATGGGATGCTCGATATCCTCGACGCGGTCGACGATCTCCGTCTTGCGGTAGCTGATGCGGATCGAATCGTCGAAGCGGCGATTCACCGTGATGAACATGTACTTGTCCACGGTCGTGGAGAGCACCGCTCCCGGATGCAGGGTGTAGAAGGCCGGCAGGTCGGAGCCCCCGCCGACGAAGCTAACGCGGAACGGGGTCCGGGAAATAATCATCGATCACCTCTTCGAATGCCGCCAGGCGCTCCGGCGTGCCGATGTCGTAGAAGCGCTGCCTGGTGGTCTGCACCGCCAGCGCGCCCGTCTCGATCAAGCGGGGAAACACTTCCCGCTCCAACGAGAACTGCTCTGCGCTCGGAAACAGGGACAGGACGCTCCGGCGGAAAGCCAGCACGCCGGCCTCCACGTGCGTCAGGTCCGGGTCCCCCTGCTCCTTGGCATAGCGGGCGACGAAGCGCCCCTCACCGTCGAGGGCCACGTTGCTGGGCACGGAAGTGTCCTGGATCCGGTTGTCGTAGGCCACCAGCAGGCCCTTGGCTCCACTATCGGCAAGACGTTCAGCCGTCTTGCATAGGTCGATGGGCAGGAAGGAATCGCCGTAGATGACCAGGAAGGCGGACTCCAGCCGATCCCGGGCCAGCTTGAGCGCGCCTCCCGTGCCCAGGGGGCGCGGCTCCTGTGAATACTCGAGCTGCATGCCGAGTCCGGATCCGTCGCCGAAGCGCTGCTCCACCTGCTCGCCCAGGTAACCGGTCAGCAGCAGCACCTGTCTGAGGCCCAGCCGCCGCAGCCAGCGCAGCTGGTACTCCAGGTAGGGACGCCCGCGGACCGGAATCAGCGGCTTGGGTGTATCACGCGTCAACAGGCCGAGCCGGGTTCCGAGTCCCCCCGCCAGGATCACCGCCTGGACGGCACTCGTTTCTCCCGCAGCGTCGAGCGCCGTGGCCCGGGAATCGTCACCGGAACCGGCAGTCATTCCGCCGTTTCCTCCAGGTGCGGCTGCGAAAGCAACTCCCTGGCCGCCCTGCGCACGGCCTCGTCCGAATTCAGGCCGGCTCGCCAGCCCAGGCGATTCATCCGGGCGGGATCCAGGCGCACCTGGGCCACGTCCCCCTGCCAGCCACGGGCACCGCCGGTGTACTCCAGGACCGCGCCCTCAAGCCCCATCTCCTCGAGCAGGATCTCTGCGATCCGCGTCACGGAAGTGGCCCCGTCGCAGGCCAGGTTGAAGCAGTTGACTTCCTCGTCGCCGTGTTCGAAGCCGTAGAGCATGGCGTCCACGCACTCGCCCACTTCGATATAGGGCTTGGCCTGCCGCCCGTCGCCGAGAACCCGCAGCCGGCCCGGATCGCGCCTCAATCGGCGGATGAAATCCACCAGCGCGCCGTGGGTGCCGTTGCGGCCTACGATGTTGGCGAAACGGTAGATCCAGGACTGCAGGCCGAAATTGTGGCAGAAAGCCGTGATCAGGCCCTCGCAGGCCAGCTTGGAAGCCCCGTAGAGGCTGATGGGATGCAGGGGACCGTAATCCTCCGGCGTGGGCAGGACGGTGGCCTCGCCGTAGATCGCGGAGGTCGACGCGAAGACTATCTTTTGGATCCCCAGCAGACGCATCGATTCAAGGACGTTCCAGGTGACCTGGGTTCCCTGTTTGAGGTCCCAGTCGGTATGCCGCGCCCCGTGGCTGATGTCGGAATTGGCCGCCATGTGGAACACCGCGTCGTGGCCCTGCATGGCCAACTGCAGGCCTTCGCGATCCAGCAGGTCCGCTTCGATGAATGTGCAGGCGCCCTGGTCGATCAGCGGCTCGAGGAACTCCCGGCGGCCCAGGCTCAGGTTGTCGAAAGCCGTCACCCGGTGCCCGTTCCCCACCAGCCGCTCCGCCAGGTTGGATGGAATAAAACCGGCGCCGCCGGTGATGAAGACCTTCATGTGCGCTCCTTTTCTCGCAGCCCTGGGCCCGCTGCACTCTCTTCCGAAAGCAACGTACCGGTTTCAGGGAGAGATCAGTTCAACAAGGAAAGATAAGCATCTTCGTATTCCGCCACCATTCTGGCTATGGAGAAGCGCTCGCGGGCCCGGCGGCGTCCATTGCGGCCAATTTCCCGCAATTGATCCGGATCGTTGAGCAGCTGTGCGATGCGGTCCGCCAGCGCCGCCTGATCGCGAAGCGGCGTGAGATAGCCGCTTCGCCCGTCCTCGATGATCTCGTCGTTGCCGGAGGCCTGCGTGGCGACAACGGGGACGCCCAGGCAGGCGGCTTCCATCAGCACGTTGGACAGGCCCTCGTAGACCGAGCTGAGACAGAACACCGTCGCCAGGGACATCAACTCCGGAAGATCGTCGCGGACTCCCAGGAAATGAAAGCGCTCGTCCAGCGACGTCTTCGCGACCAGGGCTTCCAACGCGCCGCGCAGGGGACCGTCGCCCGCCAGCAGGAAATGCAGATCGCCGAAATCCCCGGCCAGGCGGGCGCAGGCGCCGATGTAATCCTCCTGTCGCTTCTGCGGAATCAGCCGGCCCGCGCTGAGCAGCACCCGGGAAGTCTCCGGAATGCGCAGTTCATGGCGCAGGGCCCGCAACCGGACCTCGCCCGGAGGATCGACGAATTCAAGCCCGTTGTGGATCACCCGTACGCGGTCGGTAGCAAAACCCATTTCCCGGCGCGCCCAGGTCGCGCTGTCCCCGGAATTGCAGATCAGCAGATCGGTCCGGCGGGCGAGGAAGCGATCCAGCATCTTCTGCCAGGAGCGGCGCGTTGGATCCATCACGCGTTCCGCGGCTACACGCTTCAGGTCGCCCAGGCCCAGGGCGGCCAGACGCCCGTAGGAATTGCCCTCCCACATCCAGGTGTGCAGCAGATGAGGCCGCAGGCGCCGAACGATTCCACGCACCGTGGCGAGTCGCCAAATATCCCAGGAGCCCCGGCGCCGCAGCTCCAGCACTTCTATTCCTTCGTCGATAAGACGGTCGCGCCAGTAGCCGCCCTCGGAGAGACAGAGCACGCGCACGGCCCAGCGGCTGCGATCCAATCCGCTGGACAGCAGATGGAGCTGCCTTTCGGCGCCGCCCTTGTGCAGCTGCCCGATGATGTGCAGCAGGCGCAGGCGATGATCGGTGGTGGAGCAGGTCTTCACTTGCGGCTAATCTCGTAAACCGGTGCTGCCTGGACAAAGCGCTTAGGTCGCCATGCGGGTCGATCCCGGATCTTCGAGCGGCTGCGCGGCAAAAAAATGTTCCTCCCAACGCGTAGGAGGTCGGAAGCTACAATGATAAACTATCCGAAATCTAGTATCCACTGCTGAGGAAATGGACTGGTGAGAGCTGCCATTACGGTTTGCCTGCGCACGCCCGTGACACAACGTCCCCTGCTGATTCTCGTGGAAGAGGGGAGTCCCGAGCCGCTCCTCGAGGAAGCGATCCTCGCCAACTATTCGCCGGACGAGATGCGCGAACTGCTCAAGCGGACGAATCTCGAGGACTTCGTCCCGGCCGGAGAGACGAACCTGGTTCGTTCCCTGCTGGAATTCGACGTCCACCGAGGATTCCTCTACACGGAGAACCTGGGGGAAGTCTATCCGATCGTGGAGGGTATCCCGCGCCTGCTGGTGGAACAGATCTCCCCCTTCAGGGAGGAGATCCGACGCGGAAGACGGCTGCTGGAGAAACTGCACCATGCCGGTGATACCAGGTCCTCCGAAGAGGCCGGACTCTGCGAGGATTGGATTCATGTGATGGATCACAACCGTCAAAGCTATTCATGCCAGTGGGATGAATTCGTTTACCAGGATCGGATCTGGGAGTATGACGAGGAAACGCGGCTGAATTCGATCCGCGAGGAATTCGAGATCGAGGACGTCGAACCGGTCGCCGGCAGCCGCTACCTGGACGGAGCCTGCGGCCCGGCGGTGCCCGCCATCTCCGTGGCCCGCTTCGGACTGGAGGTCTTCGCCTTCGATCTCAGCGACAGCGTCGGTCATGCCCGGCAGTTCATGCGGGAAAGCAGGCGACCCCAGCACGGCCTGGTGCACCTGGTCCAGGCCTCTCTCGAGGCGCCGCCCTTCGCGCCCGGATTGTTCGACTACATTTACAGCGGCGGTGCGATCCACTTCACGCCGGATGTCAGGGAATCGGTTCTAAGAATGGGTGCACTGATGAAACCTTCCGGCAGCAGAATCTATCTCTGGACCGGCCGAAAATCCAGGCTGATGAGCACCTATAAGCTGCTGCACCTAGCCGTGGCTCCCGTCCCCGTGAAATGGCGCAGGCCGATCTTCGCCCTGGGCACGATTCCCTTCATCGTCGCCAACACGCTGGGACGCTGGATCTGGGACGAGCACCAATTCCCGCGCCGGACTTTCCGCGAGCACCTGGTGACGGTGATCGACAGCGTCGGCCCGATCATTACGGACCTGCCGACGCCGGAGGAATTCAGGAGCTGGATGGAGGAGGTGGGAGTCGATGAAATCTGGCTGAAGCGGGACGGGAAGCGAGGAGTGGGCTTCCTGGCCGTCCGAAGCTGAACGCCGCACCCAACTCCCCTGTCGGGAGTGCCGGGCTCTTTCCCGCCATCTACTTGACCGCGTAGCCGAAGACGATGTAGCGCAGGCGTTCGGGAAGCAGGTGGTTGAACACCATCCGGTCCACCCAGCCCAGCAGGTTCTGCTGCCGTCTCGTGAAGCCCATCGCGCCGATGCAGCCCGTTGTACGGTACTGCATGTCCGTAAATGATTCGAACAGGCTGAGGAACTCTTCGAGGGTGGTGTAGCCCCATGACCAGCGTCCCGCGCCGAAGTACTTCCTGTAGAGCATGTGCAGCCATGTGGCAGTGAGGTTCTCTGCGAAGAGCAGCGTGCCGCCGGGCTTGAGAGCGCCGTACATCTGCTCGACGACGCTCTGTTGAACGCGCAATTCGCCCATCCTGCCGATGCCCCCCAGCACCGACTTGAACACGATGACGTCGAAGGCCTGGTCGTAAGGTATCGCCTGGGCGTCGATAGCTTCGTAACTGATCGTGCCCTGAAAAGGATATTGCCCGTGCAGGTCCCGAGCTTCCTTGCGCACGCCCCTGAGATCCGAGCAGATCACGCGGGCTCCCATCATGGCAAGCCACAGCGACATGCCTCCGTTGTAGCCGGCACCGATCTCCAGGCATTCCGAGTTCTCGAATTCCAGCGAGCAGAGGTTTTCCCAGTAAGGAAGGATCTGGGACCAGTTCTTCACGTCCCATCCGATGATCTTCCTGATCAGTTCAGGATCATAAGCGGGGGTATCGCTCATCTGGTTGTGGATGCGCCTCACGATTCTGCCGGCCGGTGAAGAACCGGTGGCTGATTATTCATCACCGAAGCGACCGCGGAGTGTCTCACTGCGCGGGGATTTCACAGGTATCGGTATCCGCGGAGCGGAACTCAATCCGATACTCCACACAAGATAACCTGTCCTCACTCCGATTAATACCTTGCTGTCTTAAAAAAGCAAATAAGCGTTTCTTGATCGGTATACGCGGTGCTCAATAAACGGATTCTCAGCGATGTCCTGACCCTAGGCTCAGCCACCGCGATTTCTCAGGCGCTGACGATCCTGGTCCTTCCGCTGATCCTGAAATACTACTCCCCCCAGGCATACGGATATTACTCGGTGATTATTGCGATGGCCATTCTGGTTCTGCCCCTGGCCACCGGGCGCTACGAACTTGCCGTCGTGACCGAGGAATCGGAGAGCAGGGTCCGGCTGATTCTGGGCGCACTGTTCAGCCTGTCCACCTATTCCACCCTGGTCTACGTCGTGGTCCTTGTCACCCTTGACTGGATCGGCCTGCTGCAGATCCAGGGGCTGGTGCAGGTCATCGCCGTGGGCCTCGTGCTCTGGGGGTCGGTTCACGCCGTGATCGCAGCACACATGCTGAATCGGCAGGGCGAGTTCAAACTGCTTTCAGCGATCCGGCTGCTGGCCGTGATTTCAAAGCTGGCTACCCAGTTGTTGCTTGCTGCGATGTACGGCTTCGGTGTCTGGGGACTGCTGATCGGCCTTTTCGTCGAGCAGCTGACGTACATTCTGCTGCTCGTTTGGCGTCACGGCCTGTACTTTTTCCGGTCGCTACTGGTCCCGCCGCGTGGCTGCCTGGACGTGCTGCGCAAGCACCGCGATTATCCGCGGTTCATCCTCGGATCGAGCTTCCTGGCCCGCGTGTCGCAAGAGCTGCCGATCATCGTGATCGGCCGTCTCTTCGGGATGGACGCGGCCGGCCTGTTCTCCCTCGCACGCCGGCTGCTGGATCTTCCCAGTCAACTGATCAGTGAAGCGATCTCGAAGGTCTACTTTCGTATCGTTGCGGAGAAACGCAGAACGGGCTCGCCGTTCATCGGGAGACTGGATCGAAGCGTCGTCAGCCTGATGTTACTGGCGCTGCTCGTGTCGCCCTTGATCTACATGTTCGGGAAACCACTGATGGCCCTGGTCCTGGAGGCGGAATGGGTGGCGGCGTACGGTGTGATCGCCATGCTGTTCCCCATGCACGCGATCCGTTTCGCGGTGATCCCGTTCCAGAAGCTGCTGTTCCTGCAGGGGCTGCAGCGTTCCGCCTTGTATTTCCAGCTGCTTTTGCTGGGAACCAGGCTGTTCGCCTTCGCTGCAGGCTGGGCAACGGACTCCTTCGATACATTGATTCTTTACATGATGGCAGGCGGGATCTTCGCATATCTGATCCTGTGGTACATCGTGTCCGGAAAAGAGAAAGAAGTCATCCGGGAGGCGCATGAAGCTGCTGGAGCTTAGCAAGCGGCTTATCCATGAACTGGACCGGGCGGATCTGTCCTATGTTCACTGGAAGTCCAATCTGCGGTTGGAGGAGGCTCTAGCCGGTGAAACGGATCTGGACCTCTATCTGCCGATGGAACAGCGGGAGCGCTTCCGGGAAATCCTGCGACCTCTTGGCTTTCGCGAGATCTCAATTGAAGAACCGTTTCGTTACCCATCGATGGAGGACTATCTAGGCTACGATTCACCCAGTGGAAGATTCGTTCACCTGCATCTCCACTATCGAATCATTCTTGGAGAATGGAACCTGAAGAGTATGGTGTTGCCGCTTGGAGATTTCCTGCTGAGGAACAGGATCCTCCACTATGGCGTGCCGGTGCCGGAGCCGGAGCGGGAATGCATCGTCCTGGCGCTTCGGATCGTGGCCAAGAGGATGGGCTGGCGACACCCGCGAAGGGTGGCGTTCGCGTTGGCGAACCGCTTGCTACTGCACCGTCCGGATTCGGACGAACTCAGCGAATTGCGCACCCTCATGATTCGCACGGATTCGCAGAGACTTGCCAGAGCACTCAGCGATGCGTCCGTTCCCGAGAACGTCAGGTCCGGCATCGAGAACGTGTTGATGGACGGACGCTTTGGCCGAGCGGAGTACCGGGAACTTGCCCGTTATCTGCGTCAACGCCGGTGGCTTCGGGGCTGGGAATTGCGCAGACGCTGGATCACGAAGCTGGTTCGCGGTCCCCGCAGGAAGAGGCTCGTACCTAATTCCATCGCAGTGGCGATCGTGGGCAGCGACGGTACCGGTAAAACCACGGTAGTCGAGCAGATCGTCAAGGATTTTTCCTGGAAGCTGCGCGTTCGTCGCGAATACCTCGGGTTCAACCCGAAGCAGATGAGCCGGATCGTAAGGGTTTTGAGTTACATCTGTCTTCCTATCGGCCTGCTCCGAAGGCTTGCCCCGATACGATCCGTTCGACTGCTCGATGCATTACGCGTGTTGTTCTTCGAAAGACGGGGACTGGCGCAGCGAACTTGCCGTTACAACAGGGGAATCCGCAGAATGATGGCGGGGGAGTTGGTTATTTTCGAGCGCTTCCCCCTGTATCGCGTGATCGATAATCCGGCTTTCCTCCTCGATCCGGGAGCCTTGACTCACAGCCGGCCCTTCGATCCCGCCCTGCTTGAATCCGGTCGAGTGAAGGCCGCAGTCGAAGAGCTGGATCGCGGCTACAGGGACTTTCCGCATCCGGACCTGCTGATCATTCTGAGAAACGAAAGCGACTACCTTGCCCAACGGCGACCGTGGCTGGACGAGTTATCGCGTGAGATCATCTACAGGAAGCGGGACCGGGTCAACGCCTTACTGGAATCCCTCAAGGATTCAGAGAACGTCGAGATCGTCGATACGGACAGGACCATCGAGGAAGTTGTCAACTCAGTCAAGGAACTAATTTGGCAGCGGATCCCTGGATAGAACTGATAGGCGCTCCCGGCAGCGGCAAGTCCACCTGGTTGAACGAGCACAAGACACCGGGCGACACCCCGAACAGTCCGCCGCGAACTCCCACCATCCTGCTGCCCTTCCGCAGGATCCGATTGAACGCCGGCTTCTTTAGGGCGCTGCTTCTCTGCCGCCGCCACCGTGTGTTACAGCTTCAGTACTACATAAGAACGCTCGTCAAGCTGGAGGAACGCTCCAACAGGGTCCAATGGCGAGGAAGCTCCTTGACCGCCATTGACGAGGGGCCGTATCACAAGTTTCTCTCACTCTACAGTTACCAAGATCGTCCGGTACCCTGGAGGCGCCTGATCGCGGGCGCCCTCCGCAACTGGCGTCCGCGTGTTCTGCTGGCTTTCACCGCACCCGAGGAAGAACTCGTCAGGAGGTTGGACGAGCGCGGCTACCCGGCAAGGATGCGTAACCTTTCGCCGCAGGAGCGCAGTGTGGTTCTGAAGCGCTACGAGAAGAACCTGTCGGAGCTGGTAACCGCTCTTCCCGCCCATTCTTCAGAGCTGATCATTCTACGGGCAAATCCGGGGGAAGATGGGGCGCATATATGGAGGGAGGTTAAATCGTGAATCGACAAACCGATATAAGTGTTAGATTAAACAGGATTGTAGCAAAATCGGTACTGCCATCGTGACACAGCTGATCCGTTACTCGGGAATCGCCCTTTGCGTGTTGCTCCTGCTCTCCTGCACGCTGAAAGACCGGAGGACCCTCGAACCGGAGCAATTGCAGCCGCGGCTGTTCGAGGAGACCAGTGCCGAAACTCCGGAAGTTCCCGAGTCGTTTATCCCTTTCCGTATGCAAAGCGGCGATAAACTTGCGATCGATTTTCCGAGAACTCCCGAACTCAATTCTGACGTCGTCATACGCCCCGACGGCGCGATCAGCACGCAGTTCGGCGAGGTGCTCGCGGACGGCATGACGGTTTCTCGGCTGACCGACGTATTGGAAGAGCTGTACGCCGCCAAGCTGCGCCATCCACGGCCGGTGGTCACCGTGACCTCTGTCGCAGCCCGTGTGTTCTACGTGTTCGGAGAGGTGCAAGCGCCGGACAAGTACTCATTCGAGGAAGGGACGGAGCTGGTGTCCGCTCTCGCCATGGCCGGCGGCCTGCTGCGCTCGGCCAATTTGAAGAAGGTCTTCGTTCTTCGCACGGAGGGAAAGCACAAGTACAGCTACAGTCTGCACAACCTGAACGATCTGGTGGAGAATCCCGAGGCCACGCCCACCTGGCTCGAGCCCAATGACATCGTGGTGGTGCCTTCCACGGCGATATCGGATATCGGCGATTTCGTGGATATGTACATCACGCGATTCATTCCCCCGATCGACAGCTTCACCCGGGGTCGTTACTACTGGAAGCTGGTGCAGCAACAGGACTAAGCGTGGCAGGAGAGCCGTGATGTACACCTCCTTCTACGGTTTCTCTGAAGAACCGTTCTCCATCACCTGCGATCCGAAGTTCCTCTGGCTTCGGGGCAGCTACGAAGAGGCATTCGCGCACATCTACTACGCCATCGCGAACAAGCGAGGCTTCGCCGTCCTGACCGGCGGCGTGGGTACCGGCAAGACCACCCTGATCAATTCCGTCCTAGCGAAGCTGGGCGGCGAAGTGAACACGGCCGTGGTGTACAACTCCAGCCTGAACACCGACGAGCTGCTGCAATACATCTTCCATGACTTCGGCATCGAAGGGGATCCGCCAACCCGGGCCCAGGCCTTGATGAAGCTCAACGACTGGCTGATCGAGCAGGCCGCTGCGGAGCGTAACACGGTGATCCTAGTCGACGAAGCCCAGAATCTCAGCGTCGAGACGCTGGAGGACCTGCGCCTGCTGTCCAATCTCGAGACGGCCAAGCGCAAGCTGCTCCAGATCGTTCTGGTGGGACAGACCGAACTGAACGAGAAACTGGCCCTGCACGAGTTGCGCCAACTGCAGCAGAGAATCGCGATTCGCTTCCACCTGCGCGCCCTCAGGCCCGAACAGACCAGGGAGTACATCCATCACCGGCTCGAAGTCGCCGGATGCGATCGCGCCCGCGAGCTCTTCCAGCCCGCCGCAATAGACAGGATCCATGAAATCGCCAGCGGCATTCCGCGAGTGATCAACCAGGTCTGTGATACGACGCTGTTGCGCGGCTATTCGCGAGGTATTCGGGAGGTAGACCGGGACTTCATCGAGGAGGTCGTCGCGGAGGATTTCTCCTTCCGTGACTTCGAGAGGCGTTCCCTCCCGCAGCCGGTATCCTCCGCCTCTCCGGAAGAGGGGCAGCCGGCGCAGCGCAGGCGTCGAGGGTGGTTCTGGGCCGCCGCGGTTCCCGTCAACCTGATGCTGCTGTTTCTGGTCTACCTGGTCAGCCGGCCGGGGGCGGCGCACGAAGAGTCCTCCGCGGTGGATGCGCTCCAGTCAAGGCTCATGAGCGCCGAGCACGAGGTCTCGGCGTACCAGGAGAAGCTGGACAGCCTGGCGGTCACCCACGAGGCCAGGATCGAGACCCTTCAGGCGAAGTGGACGCGGCAGCCGGTCGAATCGGCAGGATTGCTGACTTCGAAAGCACAGGTCGAGCGGACAATCGAGGGCAACCGGGTAAGGATCCGCATTCGGGAAAACGATACACTGGTGAAGATCGCAATGCGCGAGCTCGGGCGGGCGGATTGGGCCGTCATCGAAACGATCCTAGTGGCAAATCCGCAGATCGAGAATCCGAATCTGATCAGGATAGGTGATTTCCTTTGGATTCCACTTCCATGAGGGGGAACCGTGTCGGTTTATCGTGACATGCTCAACAAGCTGGAGGACAAAGATCCCTCAGTACCTGCATCAAAACCGAGCCAGACGCCCATATTAGGTCTGGACATGCGGTCCCAGCTGCAGTCCCTGCTTTACACCCTGATGAATCACCGCAGAAAATCCGGCACCAGCGTAATCCTGTTTACCGGCCTGAACGAGTGCAGCGGAGTCAGCACGATCGTGGTCAACCTGGCCAAGGTACTCTCGGCGGCCAACGGAGAGCAGGACAAGTCGGTCCTGATCCTGGACGGTTCGGGCCTCCGGGAGGAGCGCGACACCCAGCGCAACCGGGCCGTGAGTCAGATGGTCGAGTACTTCACCGTAGGCAGTCCCGTCGACACATTGGCTTTGAAGAACGCGATGCCGGGCGTCGATATCATGCATGCCCAGCTCCCGGGAGAAGCCGGCATCATGTACATGACCGAGGAGGAAATCATCGAGCGCCTCAGTGGCCTGAAACAATCCTACAAGTGGGTCCTGCTCGATATGCCGGAGGCGCTGCGCCCCGAGAGTCTCCGCTGGTCCAGCTTCTGCGACGGCGCCATAATGGTCATGGAGGCAGGAACTACGCGACGGCAGCGAGCCCATTCCATCGTTCAGGAGTACCGGGATCATGAGATCAATCTGTTTGGATGTATTCTGAACAAGAGAAAATTCCAGATACCGGAGTTTCTCTACAGGATGATGTTCAAATAGAAATGGAAGCAATGCATGACTACAACTGAATCCAAGCGCAAGGAGGGACAGGCGGACATCCGGTCACTGGTTGTCATCCTGTTTCAGTACCGCTGGATCGCGCTGGCCTCCTTCCTCGTCATTCTGGGAGTCGGATGGCTGCTGACCTTCTCCACGAATCCCGTCTACGAGACGGAGAGCCAGGTCTATCTCAACATCGATCCGGAAAGGTTGACGCTGGTGCGCAAGGGGGAGCTCGGGCCCAGGGAGACCCTCGACCAGGTGGTGGCGACCGAGGCGGGCGTCATCAAGTCCTGGATCGTGATCGAGCAGGCGCTCGAGAAATGCGGCTTGAAGCGCGGGGATGATCCAGCGTACTCCCTCGAGCGGATACAGGAGGACCTGCAGGTTGAGCAGGTGAAGAGCGCCAGCATTCTGGAAATCCGGATCCGTCACACGGACGCCGCCTTTGCGCAGGAGTTTCTCAACGCACTGGTGGAGGCATACATCGAAGTCGGCTCGAGCACGGAACAGCTCAACGAGAACATCCAATACTACCAAAAACAGGTCGGGGAAAACGAGGAGGAGATGCGCAACCTGGAACTGGAGCTTGATGCATACAAGCAGAGCCACTCGATAGTCATGATTTCCGAGCAGATGGAGAGCGAACTGGCCTTCAATGACGAGCTTCGGTCTCGCCTGTATGCACTCGAGAGCGATGAGGCGCAGGAATCCGCGAAGCTGACAAGGATGGAGCAGCTCCTGGACCAGTTCGATCCCGCCCTGTTGCCGCCGGCGACGGTGCAGGAAAACGTGCAACTGCGAGAGATGCTGCACCAGTACAACCAGTTGCTGTCAGACCGCATCCGCCTGCTGGTCAATTACGTTCCAGAGAGTGACGAGGTCAGTTCGTTGAACACCGAGATCGGGGAACTGGCGCGGGAGTTGGAGAGTGTCTACAAGCCCATGGTGGTTCACCAACGACACCAGCTCGATCTGATCCGCACCGAGCTCGTTCAGGTCAGGCAGAATATGGCAGAAACTCGGAGGCGTCTCGAAGAGTTCACCCAAGCCGAGAACAACTACAACAACCTTCGCCGGCAACTGGATGACCGCAACCAGTTGCGGTCGTTGCTGTTCAACAAACTGGAAGAGACCAAACTGAACACCATCAACACGGGCAAAGTTCGGCCTGAACAACTCGCCCCGGCTCGTCAGCCTTCCAAGCCCGTGAAGCCCAATGTCCCCTTCAACATGACTCTTTCGCTGGTGCTCGCACTGATGATCAGCGTCAGCCTTCCTTACTATCTCCATCTGACGAATGACAGGATTTCGTCACAATACGACGCGGAGCGCTACACGGGTCTGAAGGTGCTGGGAATCGTTCCATTAGCAAAGGAGTAGATCGCTGAAGACCTTGGGCCTAGTCGGTTGGACCTTAATCACAGCGGCTGCGTTCTCCATTGGAGGATGCAACCTCTTCGGCGGAAAGGAAGAGAATCCCATCGAGCGGATCGAACTCGCAGGTGATATCACTGATGCCTTGACCATTCACGCCAATACCGAAATCCTTGTGAACGACCATCTACGCTTCCTCGCGGAAGGCGATTCCGGCCTGGTCTTCGAAGGCAGCGCCAGGTTTCTGCTGGACCAGGGGGTCAACGTACTGCTGCCGGAGGACGTGATCCCGCCTCCCACAGGATTGGTAGAAATACTGCCGTCGGGGAATCACAAATGGGGGTACATCAAATACGATCATCCGGGAAAGTCGCTCAACCTCGCGAACTTCACCATCTCCGGCGGCCTGACAGGATTGAGGCTCTACGGCGCACTGGATGAGAACATCGATGTTCGCTTGAACCAGATGGAGATCAGCGACTGCGATCTCTATGGCATCTATTGCAGCCGTGTGGATTCCCTCATCGCCTTGGATCTACGGATAACCAACTGCGACGTTGGCGCGTATTTCAGCGAGTGCACGGTAAATCTCGAGTACAGTGACTTCCGCGGCTGCCGCATAGGAATCCGCAATACCCAGTCATCTTGGCTGTACCTGAACGACTGCAGAGTTATGGATAACTCCGAAAAAGGCATGTTCTGTACAACGTATGCAAACACAAGTGCGGATCACGTGCTTTTCGATGGCAACTACTTCGGCTATTACGACCATACGAATCGATACGTATCAGTGACAAACAGCGTATTCGTCAATCAGAGCTACTACCCTGTCGAGTTCGTCCGCATGTGGGCGAATTATGTGACTTTTGAACAGAACAACATCTACCCCGGTGCACTCGGACGTTACGTCGTGCTGGCCGAGGGCTCAGATCAGGAAGGTTCGGGTTACCTGCCCATCCAGGACAACTATTGGGGCACGACGGACACGACCGTGATCGTCGACGGCATCGTTGACGGCCGTACAAGAGCGAATCGAGGCCTCGTGGTCTTCGATCCCATTCTCCAATCACCGGTCCCCGACGCAGGACCTCGATGACCCTCTGGAACAATGAAATCCGAACTCCGCGCACACGACATCATTATCGGGGCATTCGCTTTTTCCCTGACCTCATTCGGAAAGGCACTGGGCTGGGCTGATTTATCCTGGGCGCTCGGCCTGCTGGCTGTCGCAAGCACTGTTTTCCAGTTCATCAATCAAGACGGCGACTTCCACATCAACAAGTTGATCGTGTTCTTTTTCCTCACGATCATCGCACTCACCCTCCCGATTCTGACGGGTCGCGCGGTCGCCGTGGCCAAAGCCCAGGAGTACGTCTTTACTGCGCTTCAGATCGCGGTGATGCTGTACGTCTTCAGCATCTATCTCGATAGTCGGCGCAACGCCCTAATCCTGATCAATTGCCTTGCCTTCGGCTACCTTTTCTCTGTCATCGTCGGGCACTTCCTGCTAGGCCTGCGGGTCGGTAGCGGAAGGGCGATCGGCTTATACAACAATGCGAACTCAATGGGCGCTTATTCGCTCTACATAATGCTGCTGCTTCGAATCGGATTCTGGCTGAGATCCTCCCCGAAGATGAAAGCGTTCTATATCACTCTAATTGGATTATCGCTGTACCTCGTCTATGCCTCTCTCTCCAGGAAGATTATTCTCGTCCTGTTCCTGGCCTTTCTGGCGTGGGGTATCCGAAGAATTTGGATTTCTCGCTGGCGCCTGCCGGTGGCCATCGTATTCGCCGCTATACTGACGGCAATGGGTTCGTACATCCTCGCGCATCCGGATCTACCGGTGGTCCAGCGTTTCACAGAGGTCGTCTATGCCCTTCAGGGAAAGACCGTTGGCCAGCGGGGCGGCGAGGACGTCCTGCACCGGCTCGAGTTCTACCGCGTCGCCTGGAACCTGTTCAAGGAGAATCCGATCATCGGACTCGGCGGCGGGGCGTTCTACGAGACCTACTTTCACATCTCCAACTTTACCTGGCGCAAGTACACGCTGCATTCCACCTACTTCGACATGCTGGTGAACGCCGGCTTGCTGGGAATACTCCCCATGCTGGGGACCAACTTGTCGATTCTGGTCCCGGCCGGCGCCCGGATGCGTCGCTCCCTGCCGCACCTGTTCCTCTTCTCGGCCGTCCTGATGATGATGTTCACGGACCAGTTCGCCACGCTCTTCCTGGACAAGTACCACTGGCTGACCATGCTGATGCTTTACAAGCTGTCCCATTGGAAAATCGTCGATGGGGCCTTCCAGCCGGATGCGTTCTCATCCGCGAATTCTCCCGGCTCGCCGACGACAGCTTCACTGCCCGCGCACGCAGGGACCGCGCCCAGGCCCTGAACCCCAATCGCAGCAGGATTCCAGGCCTTAACGGCGAATCGCTAAATTCCATGCCGAAGGAGACGATACAATCCAAATAATTCAGTGACTTAGGACCTTTCTCCATGCTCTTCAATTCTCTGGTCTTCGCTCTCTTCCTGCCCACCTTGTTCATCCTCTACTGGGCGCTGAACAGAACACGGCTGGCCTACCAGAACCTGCTGATTCTCGTGGCCAGCTACATCTTCTACGGCTGGTGGGACTGGAGATTCCTCGGACTGATCTTCCTCAGTTCTCTCGTGGATTACTTCTCAGGATTGCAGATCTATCACTCCACCAGCCAGGCACGCAGGAGGTTCTTCCTCGTCCTGAGTCTCTTCGTCAATCTGGGCGCTCTCGGATTCTTCAAGTACTCGGGTTTCTTCGTCGAGTCCTTCGCGGAATTGCTGCAGATGTTCGGTCTACGGCCGAACATCTGGTCGCTCAAGATCATCCTACCGGTGGGGATCAGCTTCTACACGTTTCAGACGCTCAGCTACTCGATCGATATCTACCGCAGAAAGCTGGAGCCTACCAGGGACATCATCGCCTTCTTTTCCTTTGTCAGCTTTTTCCCTCAGCTTGTCGCCGGGCCCATCGAGCGCGCGGCATCCCTGCTACCCAGTTCTACAAGAAGCGCAGCTTCGACGAGGCAAAGGCGGTCGACGGCCTGCGCCAGATGATGTGGGGATTTGCGAAGAAACTGGTCATCGCGGACAACGTGGCTCCTTTCGTCGAGGCGATCTACAGGGACACTCCGGATTACAACGGCGTCATGCTCGTCGTCGGATCCGTCCTGTTCGCGATGCAGGTTTACTGCGACTTCTCCGGGTATTCGGATATCGCGATCGGCGCAGCACGACTGTTCGGATTCTCCCTGATGCGCAACTTCGCCTATCCCTATTTCGCGCGGGATATGACCGAACTCTGGAGCCGCTGGCACATCTCGCTGACCACCTGGTTCAGGGACTATGTATACATCCCGCTGGGAGGCAACCGCGGCGGGAAGACCAGGGTAGCCGTCAACGCGGTGACCACGTTCACGATCAGCGGACTCTGGCACGGGGCGAACTGGAACTGCATCCTCTGGGGCTTCCTCAACGGAGTGTTCCTGCTGCCCACCATGCTGAGGAAGCACCGGGTGAAACGCACTTCGACCGTCGCGGCGGGAGCTTACTTCCCGAGTCTCCGCGATCTCGGCGCCATGATCGTTACTTTCGGCCTGTTCCTCCTCGGCCTGACCGTGTTCCGCGCTCATTCCGTGGGCCATGCGGCAACCTACCTGTGGAGGATCTTCACCCTCTCGGGCGCGGGGATGTATGATCCGGAAGTCCTGTCCGTAATGCTATACTCGTCGCTGTTGATCCTGGTGGAGTGGTTTCAGCGCGAGAAGCAGCACGGGCTGGAAATCGCCTCGATGCCGCGCGTTCTCAGGTGGTGCGTCTACATCGTCGTCGTTCACGCGATCCTGCTGCTTGGCAATTTCGGGTCGCAGGAGTTCTTCTACTTCCAGTTCTAGGGAGCCGCAATGAAGCGATTCATCGCTTACCTGATCCTGTTCAGCGTCGTTCTGGTGGCGGTCATCGAGATCGTGTTCAGGTACGTGGTTCCCGCCTCGGAATTCCCCTATTCCATGTGGCAGAGCGACTATTCGATCCTCCTGTATGACCGGGAGCTGGACGAGGAAGGACAATACACGATGGGCCGTCTGGCCCAGGAACGTTTCACCTGGAAGATCAACAACGAGGGCTGGAACAGCTCCCGGGATTTCCTGCCGCCGGAAGAGCGCAGCATACCTCTCGTGGCCTTCGTGGGCAGCTCCTACGTCCAGGCCTTCCAGGTCGACTGCGACCGCAACATGACCGTCCAGATCGAGGAACTGCTGGAGCATGAGGTCGACGTCTATGGATTCGGCATGGGCGGAGCGCTGTTCCCCCAGTACCCCAGCATCTCGCAGTACGTCGAGGACAAGTTCGATCCCGACATGTATGTCTTCTTCGTCAGCGACGGCAACCTGGAATCGGCCCTGGCGAGGAACCGGTCCAGGCTCAACCGGCAGCTCGTCGTGACGGACCGGGGAATCCGCGAAGTCGCGGCGGAGACCTACGCCCCCGGTATGTCGAGGATGCTGCGGAGCAGCTCCTTCGCCAGGTACATCATCGGCAACTGCAACGTGGACTTCGATCTGAAGCCCAGGAACTTCCAGGAGGCGAACCGGGCGGCTCAGGGACAGGCCCGCGAGGAGAAAGAGGATCGGGAAGAACTGGAGATGGTCGCGAGCTACATCCTGCACCTGTTGCGCGATCAGCATCCCGACAAGGAGCTGGTCTTCCTGGTGGACGCTCCTCGCCGGCTGATCTATGCCGGAGACCGGTCGGACGACCCGCTGCTGGAGTCCAAGATACTCTCCGGGCTGGTGGATGAAATAGACGGATATGTCATCGACATGAATGCCGCGTTCCGCGAGGCCTGGGAGACTGACGGAAAGAGATTCAACAGTACGAGAAATTTTCACTGGAACGAGTACTCCCATCGGCTGGCCAGCCGAGAGGTCGTGAGATACTTGAAAACGAACGGACTTGTCCCCGATCAGCGGACCGATAACACAGCATCATTCTAGCGAACCGATTCACATGCAGTGTTGGGTTCAGCTTGCCGCCGGCTTGAGCTGAATCGTCATGGGTCGACGTTTTCATTTGGATTGTCGCGAGAAATACTCCATACTCGCGCTTCGTTAACTAACCGACAATCTACTCGGCCTGCGTAGTGCTTTTTCATTCGATCGACTTCCTCCTGCTGTTCGCAGTCGTCACCACCCAGTACTTCCGTGCACCCACATTATTGCGCTGGTCGATCTTCGCCGAGCGATACTGACGGCCTTCGTCGAGTACCAGGGCTCGCCCGGATCCCTGGCGGCGATCGCCTATGCGCTGATCGGCATCTCCGTGGTGACCTGGCTGCGCGCCAAGGGACAGGAACTCGTGGCCCGCAAGGTCCTCCTGACCATGGCCAGCCTGCTGTTCTACGCCGCCTGGCGCTGGCCCTATGTCTCCCTGCTCCTGATCAGCACGGTGCTGGACTACAACTGCGCCCGGGCGATCCACTCCGCCCGCACACCCAGGCGCAAGCGCCTGTTCCTGCTCATCTCGATGGTCGGGAACCTGGGCTTGCTCAGCACTTTCAAGTACACCAACTTTCTGCTGATGAGCCTGGAAAAGGCCCTCGGCGTCACAGGCCTGCAAGTCGAGCTGGGACCCCTGCCCCTGATCCTGCCTCTGGGAATCAGCTTCTACACCTTCCAGACGATGAGCTATACCATCGACGTGTACCGCGGAAAACTGGAGCCGCGGAAGACCCTGCTCGACGTGGCGCTGTTCGTCTCCTTCTTCCCTCAGCTCGTTGCGGGACCGATCCTGCGGGCCAGCCGCTTCCTGCCCCAGCTGGAAGACCTGAAGCAATGGGATCCACAGCGGGCGAAGGCCGGCATTATGCTGATGATCTGGGGCATGAGCAAGAAGCTGATGGTCGCGGATGCACTGGCACCGATCGTCGAACAGGCCTACGCCCAGCCGGGCCTGTTCAGCGGCTGGGGCCTGGTCGTGGCGACCTACGGCTTCGCCTTCCAGGTCTACTGCGACTTCTCTGGCTACAGCGATCTGGCGATCGGGGCCGCCCAGGTACTGGGCTTCGATATCCCGAAGAACTTCAGGCGACCGTTTTTCGCCGCGAACATGTCCACTTTCTGGGCACGCTGGCACATCTCGCTGTCCACCTGGCTCCGTGACTACCTCTACATCCCGCTGGGGGGAAGCCGCCGCGGGCGCTCGCGGACCCTGTGGAACCTGATGATCACCATGACCCTGGGTGGTCTCTGGCACGGGGCCAACTGGAACTGCGTACTCTGGGGCTTCGTCACCGGCGCCATTCTCGTGGGTCATCGCGTCTTCCTGTGGATGATCGGCAAGGAGAAGCCCTCTGACACCGCCCGCCCGGTTCTCAGGGTGGTGCTCACGGTAATCCAGTTCCACGTGTTCTGCTTCACGATGGTGTTCTTCCGATCGCAGAGCCTGGGCGACATCTTTCTGGTGCTGGGCAGGATTTTCACGGGCGCCGAGGGCCTGATGGTGCCCACCCTGTTTCCGCTGGTGCTGATGCCCACGCTGCTGGTGCTTGAGCTCATCCAGTCGCGGCTGAGCGTCTCCACGCTGCTGCTGCGGTCCCCGCGGTTCAGCCGTATCACGATCTACGCCTCCTGTGCGCTGATGCTGGGGCTGATTCTATCGAACGTCCCGGTCGACTTCATCTATTTCGTCTTTTGATCCGGTGCCGAGCATGAACGTGTCACAACCCAACTCTACAGGAAAGATCCTGCGGGTATTCATCGGCGACCTGCTGCTGGTCGGCGCGTTGCTGGTCATAGTGGAAGTCCTGCTGCGGCTGTTCGCTCCGCAGCAGGTCCATCACCTGCTGCAGCACGTCTATGAACCCTGGGAGCACGGATACCGGTTCAAGGCCGGATCATCGGTCATCTGCAACAACGGCTACGGCGACCACCGCTTCGCGGTCAACAGCTGGCACGCGCGCGACAGGGATTTCGGCCCCAAAGCGCCCGGTGAACTGCGCCTGCTCTCGGTGGGCAACAGTTACAACGAGAACCAGGCCCTGGAACTCGATGACATCTGGACGAAAGTCCTGGAATCCAACCTCAGCGCTTCACATCCCGGTCGACGCTTCTCCGTGGTCAACGCGGGACAGGCGGGATGGGGACTGCGGTATTATTATCACTACCTCGAGGAGCAGCTGCCGAACATCGATCCGGACATCGTGATCATCGTTTTCGGCAACACGCACGATCTCAAGAACTGGCGGACTCATCCGCGACCCAAGCCCATGGCGATCTGGAACGGTCTGCCGATCCGCAGGAATTCCTCGGCGCTGGACTGGATCACGCGATACGCCTGGTACGCCAACGAGCTGATGGAGGGCTGGTCGCACGCCTACGTGGCCTTCCGCAAGTGGACCTACTACCCGGGGATCTGGCTCGGCGTCACCAGGGTCTCGCGCATCCACCCGGTTTTCAAGAGCGAAGCCTACGGCGAGAAACTGGTTCAGCCCACGGTGGATCTGGTCCAGAGCATCGACGAGCTCTGCTCGAGACACGGCGCGCAGCTGATCATGCTGAGTATTCCGCGGGAGGAGGAAGTCGTGCCGGAGGAGGGTCGGCTGCGAATCGAGCTCGAGCGTCCGGACGTTTCGTCAATCGATTTCGGCCGGGCCCGCCGGCTGGTGAGGCGTGTGGCCGAGGGCGCGGGGGTCCTGTGTTACGATCCCGGGCCCGATCTGGCAGCCGCGGAAGAGGAGACCTACTTTAACGAATTCAAGCACTGGAACGTGCTCGGCAACAGGATCACCGCCCGGGGACTGCAGCGCTTCATCGAGGACCGGGGGCTGCTGCACTGAGCGTCGGGCTTCTTCGATCGATCCGCGCCGACGATGAAGCACGTGTGACAAGTCTGCGGGGCGCAGCTCCCGGTTTCTAGCGGCGGGAGCCTGCCGCGTCCAGGGCCTCAGACAGCGCCGCGGGACTGATATCCAGCTCACCCAGGAACCGGTCGAGGAACTCCGCCGGTATCCGGTCGTCGTGCTCCAGTCGAACGAGTGCGGCTTCCCTGCCGATCTTGCCCTCGCGGATCATGTTGCCCAGCAGCTCGTGATTCTTGGTGAAGCCCAGGGTATGCTTGTAGAGATGCTGCTTCAGCAGGTGGATGTCGCAATCCGCCCTCCAGGATGTGGCGCAGTACGAGGGGGATTCCCAACCCAGCTCCCCGCGAATCGTGTTCAGGATCAGGTCCTCGTCCCATTCCACGTAGCGGAAAAGTTGAAGGTACTTGTAACACTTCTTGCGCAGGTGGAAGCGGTACAGGTATTCCCTGTACAGCGACTTGAAGCAGCCCGGGCTGAGGTAGAACGGGTTGACCGCAATCCTCAGCAGGGCGCCGAGAAGCATCGAAAGACCCGCATACCGCCCGAGCAAGCCGCGATTCGAGATCCTCATCGCCGCCTCGGCGAAGGATGTCTCCGGTTCGCCGCCGCCGGAGATCACCAGCCGGATCCCGTGCTGCTCCGCGACCTTGCCCAGGTTCCGCTTGAATCCCGTCTGGCAGCCTGAGCACAGCAGGGGGATCATCGCCGCGGAAGGCCTGCGCATCCAGGCCGCCAGTATGTGGGGCGTGGCTTTGCGCATGGAGTCGTCCTCCACGAGGATGTGGTCGACCTCCAGCTTCTCGACGGCCTGTTCGATGTTCATCCGCGTCCGTTCAGGCAGGTAGCCGTTGGCAAAGGTAAAGACAAGGGGAGTCAGTCCCAGCTCCTTCACCGAATAGTGAAGAGCGAAGGTGCTGTCGCGGCCGCCGCTGAGGGCGACGATGCAGTCGTACTTCCCCCGGTTCAGCAGGGGCTGGATGACCTCGTCCAACCGGTCGCGGCCCCGGACCTCGGGCTGCCGGTGCGTCCTGCACAGGGTGCAGATCCCGCTCTTGTCGAAGGCGATGCCGGGGTAGGTGTCCGGCAGTACGCAGCGGTTGCACGTTGTTTCCATGATCTTCCTTAAGGGCAATATGCCGTGCGGCCATAGTGGCGCAGCATACCGGGCGGCGCGAACAGGCCACGCATAGTGCGTTCCCCAGCTATACGCGCGGCGCTTGTCTCATGCGCTGAGTCTTACTAACCGCGGTTGGAATAGTCCCCAGGATTCGCATGGGGAAAGGGGACGTCAGGGATCGGCACATCTAGAAACGAACAGAGCTCATCCCATCCGTGACCATCTTCCCAACAGACGACCAGAAGATCGGATTCGCGACCACTGAAATACTCACGGACAGTCTGATTGTGATCTTCGTACAGCCGAATCTGTTCTGCAATAAAGGCTGGATCGGGCTCACCCTGACAGACGCCACGTCTTCGATTGTGAAACCAATCACTGACGGCTTGGGTCTCGGCGTCTTTCCTGACCGTGAGGATGAACCTGGTGCCTGGGAAGGCCTGATCCAGATAGCGGTACAGCATGTACCACGGTGTATCCTCGAAGGCCACGTTCCTGCGGGCAACCGCCAGTATATCTTTCAGGACCTCCTCATGCAGCAAAGGTGCTTTTATATCATAATCGAATTTCTCGTTGATGGGATTTATTTCGCGACCGGCGCGAACCAACTCCTTCAGTTTGGGATTGTATCCCGCAACAGGCTCTACACCAAGGATTTTGAAACAAATACCTAAACGTTGACGTGCCCGTCTTGCTCATCCCTAAGCCAACGACTTTCCTTTGCGCTTCTATATGTGCCCTGCTCGGGCGAGTAGCTTTCTCGCGGATCACACGAACGCCTTTCTTGGCAACATCTAGAATACGGGAAGCCATTTCACTAATCTCCTATTGATCCTAATGTCCGAATCCGTATACGGAAGTGAGTCGAGAGTTCAATTGAAATCGAGTGGCCTCGCGTTTATTCCCAATTGTATGAAACACATACCTTTGGGGTGAACAGAAACAAGGAAGGTGGCCACTCCTAAGCAATGTGCAACCCGGCAGCGACAAGTGCAAGAAGAGAGAAAGCCGACGCTTTCCGCAGGATCTCGTTGGCCCGACGCAGTTCCCGGTTCTCGCGTACCTCGATGATTCGTTTGTCCATGACTCCAGTTTCTATAAGGGTTCTCGCATAGAATGGGCGATTCGTGTAAGCCGATCGTTAGACAATGTAGCTTTGCCAATCGCTCAACCTTATCGGGAAATCCTATAACAATCTGGAGTCTCCGGCAAACCCGGGGCGATTCGCCTGAGTTTACGAGGTTTGAGTATCACATCACACAATGCTAGCAGGCCAGAGAGGTTCCAATCGAACATCGCAGTCGATGCGCGAGTTGATCAGATCTTCCTTAACAGGCCCTCTTGCACCGTGCTTCTTGAGCCTTTGTTCAGCTATATTGGCCTTCGCGATCCGATCGCCGTGGCTGAGCCTCCTCGGGCCGCCGCGCGGGAGTACGAAGTATCACGCAGCCGAGGGCCCGACGTCAGGGCCGCGAAGCTCACGTCAATACAACAAGGAGAGTATAAATGCCTGATCATCTGATCGAACCCTACGGTGGAACCCTGGTGAACCTGCTCGTCGACGAGAAGCAAGCGGAGGACTTGAAGAGCGCCTCCAAAGACTGGCCGTCATGGGACCTCACCGGGCGCCAGATCTGCGACCTGGAGTTACTGCTGAACGGCGGTTTCTCTCCCCTGGGAGGATTCATGCACCGCGCGGACTACGAGTCGGTCTGCGCGAACATGCGACTGGAAAACGGGCTACTCTGGCCGATACCGATTACTTTGGATGTGTCACAGGAATTCGCCGGCGGGCTCACCGTCGGCGGTCGGGTGGCTCTGCGGGATGCCGAGGGGGTCATGCTCGCCGTCCTCCACGTGGAGGAAATCTGGGAGCCGGACCGCGGTCGGGAGGCTGAGCAGGTTTACGGTTCTTCGAATCCGGAACACCCGGCCGTGGACTACCTGTTGAAACAGAGTCATCCGGTGTACGTCGGGGGACGCCTGGAGGGCATCCAGCTGCCGAACCACTACGATTTCAAACAGGATCGTCTGACACCGGCCGAATTGCGCGCGCGATTCTCCCGGCTCGGCTGGCGGAAGGTCATCGCATTTCAGACCCGCAATCCCATGCACCGTGCGCACCAGGAACTCACGCTGCGGGCCGCCAAGGAAGTGGAAGCCAACCTGCTGATCCACCCCGTGGTGGGCATGACCAAGCCCGGCGATGTGGACCACTACACCCGCGTGAAGTGTTGCAAGGCGATCATGCCCAGCTATCCTTCAGAGACGGCCACGATCTCCCTGTTGCCGCTGGCGATGCGCATGGGCGGCCCGCGAGAGGCTTTGTGGCACGCGATAATCCGCAGGAACCACGGCTGCACTCACTTGATAGTCGGGCGCGACCACGCCGGGCCGGGCAGCGATTCCACCGGAACGCCCTTCTATGGACCCTACGACGCCCAGGAATTGATGCAGGAACACGCCGATGAATTGGGCGTGACCATGGTGCCTTTCAAAATGCTGGTGTACGTGGAAGAGCTGGACAGCTACCACCCCATCGACGAGGTGCCCGAAGGCAAGCGGGCCCTGAGCATTTCGGGTACCGAACTGCGCCAGCGACTGACGGAGGGACGGTCGATCCCCGAATGGTTCACCTTCCCCGAGGTAGTCAGGATCCTGCAGCACAGTCATCCGCCACGTTACCGACAAGGATTCACCGTTTTCTTTACGGGTCTGTCCGGCTCGGGAAAGTCCACAGTGGCCAACGTGCTGCTGACCAAGTTCCTCGAGCGGGGCGGCAGGCCGGTCACCTTGCTGGACGGCGATCTGGTACGCAAGAATCTATCCTCGGAACTCGGTTTTTCGAAAGAACACCGCGACATCAACATCCGTCGCATCGGTTGGGTCGCCTCTGAGATCACCAAGAACAGCGGTATCGCAATCTGTGCCCCCATCGCGCCCTACGCCAACATCCGCAAAGAGAACCGGGAATTGATCTCATCGGTCGGCGGATACATCCTGGTGCATATTTCCACTCCCCTGGAAATCTGCGAGCAGCGCGATCGCAAGGGACTCTATGCCAAGGCGAAGGCAGGGATCATCAAGGAATTCACCGGCGTATCCGATCCCTACGAGGAGCCGACGGACGCCGATCTGACCATCGACACCACGGACATCACTCCGGAGGAGGCGGCGCAGGAGATCCTGCTGCATCTTGAGCATCAAGGCTATATCAGCACCGAAAGAGATGAGGTCTAGGACTTCAGCACCGGAACAACAGACATCGGATTCCCCGGGTTCAGCGTGGATCCGGGGAATCTACCGCGAGAGCGGCGCGAATGACCATTGAAGGCTGGATCGTCCTGGCAGTGCTTCTCGGTGCTCTGGTGGTGATGGGGCTGGACTGGATCGGACCCCAATTGGCCATGGGTCTCTGCCTGGGCATCTTCATTCTTTCCGGAATCCTAGAGCCCGGCCAGGCACTGGCCGGCTTCGCCAACCCGGCGGTGGCCACGGTGGCTCTTCTGCTGATCATGGGGTTGACCCTCGAGCGTTCCCATTGGATAAAGTGGATGGCCGGTATTCTGTTCGGCAAACGCGGCGGCCGCCTCAGCCTGCTGCGTGGATTGCCGACGGTTGCCGCTATTTCCGCGTTTCTTGCGAACACACCGGTGGTTGCCGCCCTGATCCCTTCGATCAAGAACTGGGCGCGCAGCACCGACGAATCGCCCAGTCGCTTCCTGCTGCCGATCGCGATCGCCAGTACGTTGGGGGGCACGTGCACGCTGATCGGAACCACCCCCAACCTGGTGGTGGACGGCCTGCTCAGAACGGCCGGGGACCCTGGACTAAGCATCTTCGAAATGGCGCGCATGGGAGTGCCGCTGGCCCTGATCAGTATCGTCTATCTATCGTTCGCGGGATACGCGATGCTGCCGATACGGAAGGACCCGGTAGACCAGCTCGAGCGGAATCCGCGGCAATTCGTATCCCGGTTGACGGTGGTGAGCGGCTCCTCCCTGGCCGACCGCCCCGTGGAGGATCTCCGACATCTGCAGAACCTGTTTCTCGCCGGAATCGAGCGGGATGATCGGTTGATCTCGGCGGTATCTCCCGAGGTCGTCATTCTCACGGGCGACGTGCTCATCTTCGTGGGACTGATCGATTGTATTACGGAATTGACTACGCGCTACGGCCTGGCTGCGGCGGAGATGGAGGACCACCACCACCGCATTTTCTCTTCCGGCAAGGCGAAACTGGTCGAGGCGGTCGTCTCACAGGTCTCGCCGCTGGTGGGACGCACCATTCGCGATTCGGGGTTCCGCGGGCACTATAATGCCGTGGTCATTGCGGTTCATCGTCACGGAGAACAGGTTACGGCCAAGATCGGCGATATCGTCCCTCACCCCGGCGATACGCTGCTTTTGCTGACAAGTTCGAGATTCATCGAAAACTGGCAGTACTCACCGGATTTCTATTTCGTATCCCCGATCACGGATCTGCAACCCGAGATCCATCGCTGGGATTGGATCGAACCCATCGTTCTGGGCTGCGTGGTGATCACCGCGGCGACGGGCTTGCTGTCGCTGCTCGAGTCGCTGATGGCCGGCGTGATCGTGCTGGTCGGTCTTGGACGATTGCGAACTTCCGACATCTGGAAGAACCTGAGTTGGCCCACCTTGTTCATCATCGCCACTTCGATCGGCATCGGAAATGCAATGACCGAAGCCGGGATCGCAAACGCGATCGGCGTGATGCTGAACTCGCTGCCGGGTACCATCTCGCCTGTCATGGTGGTGGGGATCATCCTGCTGATGACCGCCCTGCTGACGGAAGTAATCCATAACGTCGCCGCCGCCGCCCTGATGTTTCCCCTCGCCTGGGTCACCACTCAGACTCTGGGCATGGATCCGCACATGGTGGCCGTCACGGTGGCTTTCGGAGCTTCCGCCTGCTTCGCCTCCCCCATCGGCTATCATACAAATGCAATGGTGGCCGGAGCCGCCGGCTACACCTTCCGAGATTTTCTGCGCGTGGGCATTCCGTTGAAGCTGATCTACCTTATAACCGGCACGCTCGGTATCTACTGGGCCTGGAGCTGAAACAAGCCGAGGAGACAGACATGAATCGACCTGAAGATATCCTCAGGATTATTGAAACAGCTTTGTTGCAGGCTCGTGAAGTGATTCGTCCATTTACGCCTGGAGACGTGGCCTACGACTTCAAGAGCGGAGACGATCCCGTGACACAGGCCGATCTGGCGGCTGACCGGGCGCTGAAGTCCATTCTTCCGCAAGACGGCTTCGGTTGGCTTTCTGAAGAGACCACGGATGACCGAGCGCGTCTTGACAACAGCCTCGTCTGGGTGGTCGATCCGCTGGATGGCACACGCGAATTCGTCCAGGGTATTCCTGAATGGTGCATTTCAATCGGGCTGGTGGAGAACGGACGCGCCGTCGCCGGCGGGATCCTCAATCCGGTGACGGAGCAACTGATCCTTGGAGGAATGGGCCAGGGTGTCCGGCTGAATGGAGAGCCCGTCCGCGTCCGCGAGCCGTCCTCGGCGGAGAACCTCGAAGTCCTGGCCAGCAACAGCGAGGTAAAGCGAGGGGAATGGGAGCGATTCAGGAACGAGCCGATCCGGGTCAGGCCCATGGGTTCGGTGGCCTACAAGCTGGGGCTGGTGGCGGCAGGCCTGGCCGACCTGACCTGGACGCCCGTACCCAAGCACGAATGGGACGTGGCGGCGGGCGTGGCTCTGATCGAGGCCGGCGGCGGAAGAACCATGCACCGCGACGGAAGCCGGCCCCGGTTCAACAACGAGCATCCGTTGTTCCCCGACCTGCTGGGCTGCCCGGGATCGCTGGCGCAGGAGATACACGAGCGCTGGTTCTCCGGGCACGTTGTCTAGGGCCTAGTGAGAAAGGAAATCGCATGCCGAAAATCCTGGTAACCGGCTCCGCGGGTTTCATCGGTTTCCACCTCTCCCGTTCGCTGCTCGAGGACGGCTTCGAAGTCTGCGGAGTGGACAATGTCAACGATTACTACAGCCCGCAACTGAAGATGGATCGCACGAAACAGCTGGAGGCTTACCCCGGCTATCGCTTCGAGCGCGTGGACATCTTCGACCGGGACCAGCTGCGGCGCGTGTTCAGTGAATTCCAGCCCGGGAAGGTGGTCAACCTTGCCGCCCAGGCCGGAGTCCGCTACAGCGTGACACACCCGCATGTCTACATGGATTCCAACCTGGTGGGCTTTCTGAACATTCTTGAGTTGTGCCGCCATGAAGGGGTGGAAGGCCTGGTCTACGCTTCCAGTTCATCGGTCTACGGCGGTAACACGAAGATCCCGTTCAGCGTGGACGACCGCGTGGACAATCCCATTTCTCTATACGCGGCCACCAAGAAAGCCAACGAATTGATGGCCCACTGTTACTCGCATCTCTATGGATTGCGAACGACGGGCTTGCGGTTCTTCACTGTCTACGGGCCCTGGGGCAGGCCGGATATGGCATTGTTCATTTTCACCAGGAAGATCCTTGCCGGCGAGGCGATCCAGGTCTTCAACCACGGCAGGATGCGCAGGGATTTCACCTACATCGACGACATCGTCGCGGGAACGCGCGCGGCCATCGAGCGCAATTTCGAATGCGAGGTCTTCAACCTGGGCAACCACCGCAGTGAAGAGCTGATGGATTTCGTTCGCCTGATCGAGGACCGGCTGGGACGCAAGGCGAAGATCGAGTTCCAGCCCATGCAGCCCGGCGACGTGCCGGAAAGCTATGCCGAGATCGTTAAATCCAGGGAATTGCTGGATTTCAATCCCACGACGAACATCGAGGAGGGGATCCCCAGGTTCCTCGAATGGTACCGCGCATACTACGAGGCCTGAGCCGCGGCGTCCAGGGCTCGCTGCGCAGTTCGGCCTGCAGCCGTTCAGCATCCTATTTTCCGGTTTTCCTACTTTGTGCATCCGGCCCCGAACCGGTTCCTGGTAATTGAAAGGCCGCGCGCAACCCATGTTCTCCTTCCTGAGCATTCTGGCGGAACGATCGCTGCGCGTCCTGATGCACATGCTGATGGACATCTACCTCTTCGGCTACAACCGCGTGACCTACCATCACCGCGAGCGGCTGCAGGAGCACGACCAGTGGATCATCGTAGCCAACCACACCAGCCACTATGACGCCCTGGTGCTGCTGTCCGCATTTCCCTACTCCCAGATGCACCGCGTGCATCCCGTGGCCGCCAAGGACTACTTCTTCTCCAGCCGCTTCAAAGGTTCATTCTTCAGCGTCTTCATGAACGTGCTGCCCATCGAGCGTTCGGCCAAGCTGCGTGAGGCCTTTGTACCCACAGAACACGCCATCGAGCGGGGACACAGCATCATCATCTTTCCCGAGGGCACCCGCAGCGTGGACGGCGAGGTCCACGATTTCAAGGTGGGCGTGGGCTACCTGGCCGCCAAGTACAACCTGCCCGTGCTGCCCGTGTACATCGACGGCGCGCATCGCGCCTTCGGCAAGGGCAGCAGCCTGCCCAAGGCCTTCAAGATCAGCGTGGTCTACGGCAAGCCCTTCTACTACGAGGGCGAAGCGGAGGATCACGAAGCCTGGGCCGGCTTCGCCGAGGGCCTGCGCGAGCGGGTACTCAAGGTGGGCCGGGCCTACCGTCGGGCGCGCGAACACTACCTCGCGTGATACATTTCTGATGTGATACAGATCAACCCACGGGACCGAAACGGAATTCGTCAAAGATCCGCTCCAGCCTTTCCTCCAGGCGCTCTATGCCGTGATACTGGCGGAAAGCGCGCCAAGCGGGAAGCACCGGCCGCGGCTCGGCCACCTCGCCCAGAACAAAGAATGTGGCCTTGAGACCATGATTCTGGAAAATCTCGAGCAGGCGCCGCGTGCCGGGTTCCACGCGCAGGGCGCCGTGTGGGATGCCGGCTGCCTGCAGGTTGGCCACGTGCAGGGAGGCCTCCAGGTCGACCGAGAGACAGTTGCGGATAGGCCGGGGCATGTCGTCAACTTGGCGATCGGCAGATGCTTTTCCAGCGATCGCTTACCGAATCAGCAACATCTTCTCCGTTTTCACGAACCGCCGCCCGTCTTCGTCCAGAGCCTCCAACCTGAGCAGGTAGAGACCCGACGCGATGACAGGAGTCAATCCCAAAGTCAGTTGAAATTCAGAGTGGCCCCCATTGTATCACGCCG
>CAZMSD010000020.1:0-68577 GCA_964568855.1 uncultured Bacteroidaceae bacterium
GGCAGTACCAAAGAAGAAGACTTCCCGGATGCGCACTCGAACCCGGCGCGCGCACCACGCCCTGACCCCCACCGGGCTCTCCACCTGCGGCAATTGCAGGCAGCCGAAGCGCTCCCACCGGGTTTGCCCGAACTGCGGCTTTTATAACGGCCGGCGGGTGATCGCCACCGACTGATCCGCCCCTGCGGAATTCCTGAGATGGAATTTCGGCGGACTTCCAGACTGGATCCCTGGATGATCAGACGAACCATGATCGCGGGCACGGGGATGGAGACGGGGTCGACCCTGCTCACCAACGACGACCTCTCGCGGATGGTGGATACATCGGACGAGTGGATCTTCTCGCGGACAGGCATCAGGCAGCGCTTCGTGGTGGGCAAGGACGACGAAGTCTGCACCTCGGATCTCTGCGTCGGAGCGGCGAAGCGCGCCCTGGAAGCCGCCGAAATGGAATCCGCCGATCTCGACCTGATCCTCGTGGGCACGGTCACGGGCGACTGCAAGTTTCCCGCTACGGCCATCTTCGTCCAGTCCAAACTCGGCGCCGCCGGAGCCACGGCCATGGACCTCTCGGCCGCCTGCAGCGGTTTCGTCTACGCGCTGGAAATGGCCGACGCGATGATCCGCAGTGGAGTCAAGCGCAACGCCCTGATCATCGGCGCGGAGTACCTGACCAGCATGGTGGACTGGGAGGACCGCAGCACCTGCGTCCTTTTCGGCGATGCGGCGGGCGCCGCGGTGATCGTGCCCTCGCAGAACGAGCGTGGCGTGCTGGCCACTTACAGCCGATCCAACGGGGACCTGGCGGAGCTGCTCTGGGCTCCCGGCTGCGGCACCCTGCGCCCGCTGAGTCCCGAGTCGCTCGAGGCCAAGGACCACGTCCTGAAGATGCAGGGCCGACGCGTCTATACCCACGCCGTGCGCTGCATGGCCGACGCCACACAGCAGGCCCTGGACCGCGCGGGCCTGGTTCCGGATCAGGTGGACCTGCTGATTCCCCACCAGGCGAACATCAGGATCATCCAGGCCACCTGCCAGCGATTCGACTTTCCCATGGCCAAGACCATGGTCAACATCGACCGTTACGGCAATACATCCGCCGCCTCCATCCCCATCGCCCTGGATGAAGCCCTGCGTCAGGGCCGCGTGGGCGAGGGCAGCATCGTGCTGCTGACCGTCTTCGGCGGTGGCTTTACCTGGGCGTCGGCGGTGATCCGTCTCTGAGGATCCGACACAGATGAATCCAGTGATGCTGTTTCCCGGCCAGGGATCGCAATACGTGGGTATGGCCGCCGGTCTGATCGAGCGCCATTCCGGGGTCCGGCGACTCTATGACGGAGCGAAGGAGCGCATCGGCGTGGACCTGGCCGAGCTGAGCGTCCACGGCCCCGCCGAGGAACTGCGGAAGACCTCCGTCACCCAGCCGGCGATCTACCTCCACAGCGTGGCCCTGGCCTTGCTGCTGGCCGATCGGGGCGTCCGCCCGGCGGCCGTGGCCGGGCATTCACTGGGCGAGTACTCGGCGCTGGCGGCGGCGGGCTACCTGGATCCCCTGGACGGCCTGGAACTGGTGCGCCGACGGGGGGTGCTGATGTACGGGGCCGGCATGGAGCGGCCCGGTACCATGGCGGCGGTGATCGGTCTGGACGCGGACCGGATCTCCGAGTGCTGCCGCAGGGCTTCCGCCGAGGCGGGAATCGTGCAGCCCGCCAACTATAATTGTCCCGGGCAGGTGGCCATCTCGGGCTCGCTGCCGGGCGTCGAGCGGGCGGTCGCGCTGCTTAAGGAATCGGGAGCCCGGCTGGTCAAGCTGCTGGACGTGTCGGGAGCCTTTCACAGCCCCCTGATGGAAAGCGCCCGGCGCGGACTTAAGGAAAAGCTGGAGCAGGTGGAATTCCGTAACGGCCGCGCCCCGCTCTACTGCAACGTGACCGGCGAGGCGCTGAGTGATCCGGCGGGGATTCGCGATTCCCTGGGCCGCCAGCTCGGCGAGGCCGTGCAATGGGAAAAATCCGTGGGCAACATGCTGGGGGCAGGGCTGTCCGACTTCCTCGAGCTCGGTCCGGGAAAGGTCTTGAGCGGGTTGATGCGGCGCATCGACCGCAGGGCTGTGATACAGCCGGTGGATACCGCGGAGGATCTTGAGGATTATTTGCGGGAGGTGCTCGATGAGCTCTAGGATCGTGCTGGTGACCGGCGGCGCCCGGGGGATCGGGGCCGAAATCGTGAGACGTTTCTGCGCGGCCGGCGACCGGGTCTGGTTCATCGACCTGGGGGAGGAATGCGTCGGCGAGTCGCGGGAACGTTTCGCGGCGGAAGGGTACGACTGCGCCGGCCGCTCCTGCGACGTGGCGGACTTCGAGCAGGTCAAGCGGGTGCTGGACGAGCTGGTGGCCGCCGAGGGCGGACTCGACGTGCTGGTGAACAACGCCGGGATCACTCGTGATACATTGCTCATGCGCATGAGCGAGGAGCAATGGGACCAGGTGATCGACGTCAACCTGAAGGGCAGCTTCAATACGGCCCGGCACGCCGTGCGTCACATGATGAAGCGCCGCGCGGGACGGATCATCAACCTCAGCAGCGTGGTGGCGCTGACCGGCAATGCCGGGCAGGTCAACTACACCGCTTCCAAGGCCGGCGTGATCGGGATGACCAAGACCCTGGCCAGGGAACTGGCCTCCCGGGGAATCCTGGTCAACGCGGTGGCGCCCGGTTTCATCGCCACCGAGATGACCGCGGCGATCAGCGAGCAGGCGCGCGAGGAGTTCAACAAGGCGATACCTCTGGGCCGCGGCGGCCGCCCCGCCGACGTGGCGGAGCTGGTGTTCTTCCTGGCCTCCGAGGCGGCTTCATACATCACCGGGCAGACGATCCAGGTGGACGGAGGCCTGGCCATCTGAGCGGCCGACGGGGCCCGCGCGGTTCCCGTTGCTCATGAACGGCCACTGCCGTATTTTTGAATCATTCGAAACCAAATTGCAGGAGACTGGCATGTCCAAGCACTTCGACAAGGTCAAGAGCATCATTCTCGATCATCTGGACGTGGAGGACGAATCCAAGATCACCATGGAAGCTTCCTTCGACAACGACCTGAGCGCGGATTCCATCGCCAAGTTCGAATTGATCAACGCGCTCGAAGAGGAGTACGACTTGGAGATCGACGACGAAACCGCCCAGACCTTGACCACCGTCGGAGCGGTCTGCGCGTTTCTGGACCAGCAGATCGACTGAGCACGGAACTGCGCCGGATCTAATTCTGAGCAGGCGCTCCGGCCGTTGCTCCCGAATGACTCGAGAACGGTCGCAGGGCGGCAAGACACAGGGAACCCTCGATGAAGCGACGCGTGGCAATCACCGGTGCCGGTGTGCTCAGTCCCGTGGGGCTGGGCCTGGAGGCCTTCTGGGAGAGCCTTAAATGCGGCCGTTCCGGCGCCGCGCCCATCAGCCGGTTCGACAGTTCTGATTTCGACACCACTTTCGCCTGCGAATTGAAGGACTTCGATCCGGTCCAGTACATGAAAAAGGTTGAAGCGCGGCGCATGGACCCCTTCTGCCAGTACGGGATGGTGGCCAGCATGCTCGCGCTCGAGGATGCGGGAATCGATCTCGACCGGGTCGACCGGAACCGCTTCGGGGCGATCATGGCCAGCGGCATCGGCGGGATGACCGCCATGGAGAACGCCAGCGCCAAGATGATGAACGGCGGACCGGGCAGAATCCCGCCCCTGTTCATTCCCATGATGATCTCGGATATTCTGCCGGGGCAGGTGGCCATGAAGTTCGGGTTGAAGGGCCCCAATTTCGGCACGGTCAGCGCCTGCGCCTCCTCGGCGCACGCCATCGGCTGCGCGGTACAGGCGATCCGGACGGGCCAGGCCGACCTGGTGCTTTCCGGAGGCAGCGAAGCGAGTATCACGCCCCTCAGCATCGGCGGGTTCAACGCGCTGAAGGCGCTTTCCACGCGGAACGAGGACCCTCCGGGGGCCAGCCGGCCCTTCGACGTGGACCGCGACGGCTTCGTAATGGGCGAGGGTGCGGCGATCCTGCTGCTGGAAGAGCTGGAACGAGCCCGCGCTCGGGGCGCCCGGATCTACGCCGAGTTGTGCGGGATAGGCTTCACCGCGGACGCGTATCACCTGACGGCACCCGCTCCGGAAGGCGAGGGCGCGCAGCGCTCGATGCGCCTGGCGGTGGAGGACGCGGGATTCGAGCTGAGTGACATCGGGCATATCAACACCCACGGCACGGCTACCCTGGCGGGGGACGTGGCCGAGATCCAGAGTATCGGCAAGGTTTTCGGCGAGCACGCCCGGGAACTGGCGATCAATTCGACCAAGTCGATGACCGGACACCTGCTGGGCGCCGCGGGAGCGGTCGAGTGCATGGCCACCGTGCTGGCCATGTATCACGGACTGGTGCCGCCGACCATCAATCTGGAACGCCAGGACCCCGAGATCGAGCTGCCGGTGGTCGGCGACCGGGCGGTCGCGCGGGATTTCGGCGCCGCCATTTCGAACACCTTCGGCTTCGGAGGGCATAACGCGAGCCTGCTGGTGGCTCGACTGGAAAAATGAACTGGCTGACCAAGCTCTTCCGCAGGACTTCCCCGCGCCCGGACGCGGAAATCGGAAGACTTGAGCGCCACATCGGCTACCGCTTCAGGGATCCGAACCTGCTCCAGCGCAGCCTGACCCATCGTTCATACATCGGACAACAGGACGGGCAGCGCAGGGACTCCAACGAGCGCCTGGAGTTCCTCGGCGACGCGGTGCTCGAGCTCTGTGTATCACAATACCTCTACAAACGCTTTCCGAGGAAGAAGGAAGGCGAGCTCACAAAATTCAAATCGATCATCGTCTCCGGAAACTTCCTGGTCAACCAGGCGCGGCAAATGGGCCTGGGCCGCTACCTGCTGCTCTCGGATTCGGAGGAGCGCACCGGCGGCCGGGACCGGCCCTCGATCCTCGAGGATGCCTTCGAAAGCCTGATCGGCGCCATCTACCTGGACGGCGGCCTGGCAGCCAGCGAGCGTTTCGTGGATTCGCATGTGCTGAACGACCTGGACCTGCACCAGGCCACCCGGGAGAACCGCAATTACAAGAGCTTGCTGCTCGAGCTGAGCCAGAGCCAGGGGCTGGGCATCCCGGTCTACCGGGTAGTGGAGGAGCTGGGACCGGACCACAGCAAGTTCTTCGTCATCGACGTGCAGCTCGGGAATGCCGTGCTGGGCCGGGGCACCGGTCCGAGCAAGAAGAAGGCGGAACAGGCTGCGGCCGCCGAGGCGCTGCATGAGTTGCGCGTCCACGAAATCGCCCGTGAAGAGGGAGCACGAGAGTCCCCTTCGCCGCCGGATGATGAAACTGCTTCGGCGGAGGAGGGAACGCGGTGAGCGACGATCCCGATCCCGCGGATTCATACCTGGAACCAGCCGCCCCGGCCGAATACGAGGAGCGGATCCGCAGGTCCAGGTTCATCGCCCGGGTGCTGCCTCTCGATGATCGTGGAGAAGTCGAAGGCCTGCTGAACGAGCAGCGGAAAGTACACCGCAAGGCCTCCCACCTGTGTTACGCCTGGCGCTGCGGCCCGCCTGATTCGGGAAGCTTCCATTTCAGCGACGCCGGGGAGCCCGGGGGAACAGCCGGCC
The DNA here is from genome assembly GCA_964568855.1 of uncultured Bacteroidaceae bacterium. GTDB lineage: Bacteria > CAIWAD01 > CAIWAD01 > CAIWAD01 > CAIWAD01 > CAZMSD01. The sequence goes on from CAZMSD010000020.1 coordinate 5,648, forward strand.
GGCCCATCTTCCAGGCCGTCGAGACCGCAGGACTCTGGAATCTGCTGCTGGTGGTGATTCGCTACTTCGGCGGCATCAAGCTGGGCGCGGGGGGCTTGAGCAGGGCTTACGGAGGCGTGGCCGCCCGCTGCCTGGAGGCCTGTCCCACGCGCCGGGTGGTGCCGCGCGAGGACCTGCGACTCGCCTTCGAGTATTCCCTGATGACGAGGGTTCGCCGGCTGCTGGCATCCGCGGGAGCCGAAGAGAAAAGTCTGGACTGCGCGGAGCGGATCCAGATGGAAGTCCTGGTGCCTCGATCGGCCCGCGCGGTTCTGCTGGCCCGGCTGGGAGAGCTCTTTCAGGGACGCGGGGAGATCGGCTGATGCTGGAAGGACCTTTCGGCGTGCTGGTCGCCCTGGCGCTCAGCGCCTACTTCGCCGGCTCGGAGATCGCCTTCACCAGCCTGAATCCCGTGCTGATCCTGATCTGGCTCAAGGATCGACGACCGGGGGCCGCCTTGACCGATCGGTATCACAAGCGGCCCGACGATTTCCTGATCACCACCCTGGTGGGCAACAACCTGGCGAACATCGCCTGCACCTCCATCGCCACAGTCTGGCTGATCGGCAGGGGTTGGCCGGAATGGGTCATCTTTTCCGCCGTCGCCGCGGGCATCCTGCTGGTGGGAGAAATCCTGCCCAAGGTTCTCTTTCGAGAGCTGGCTCACCGGCTGTTCCCGCTGCTGGCCCTGCCCGGACGATTCTTCCACCTGCTTTTTCTGCCGGCTGTGGCGCCGCTGTCCGCAGTGACCAGGGGACTGGCGCGCAGCTCCCGGTCCGAGGACGGCCTGCGCGGGCTGGGCGACCTGCGGGCGCATATCGGCTTCATTTTCGACAGCGCCGGCCGCAGCGGCGCGCTCGCGCTCGATAAAACCGAATTGCTGGGCAAGGCGCTCGGCCTGCGCGAGCTGAGCATCGGAGACTTGATGTCGCCGCGCATGGAACTGGTAGCCCTCTCGCTGAACCAGGATCCCGCTGACCTGGGACGGCTGGCAGTCAAGCACGGCTATTCCAAGTTTCCCGTGTACCGGGGCAGCCTGGATCACATCGTCGGCTACGTGACGGCGCGGGATCTCTTCCGGGGACCGGCCGATTTCAAGGAGATCCTGCGACCCATCGCCCATCTCCCGGAGAGCTTGAGTGCGCGGGACCTGCTGGCCCGATTCGCCAGGCACCAGTGGAAACTCGCGGTGGTCCTGGACGAATACGGCGGGACGGCGGGCCTGGTGACCATCGAGGACCTGCTCGAGGCGCTGGTGGGGGACATCGAGGACGAGTACGACGTGACACGCACGCCGCTGGTGCCCCTGGCTGACGGGCGCGTCTTCGCCGATGCGCGCGTCAAGGCGGATACGTTTTTTCAGGGCCTTGGATTCGCCCCCCCCGAAGGAGAGTGGGGCACTCTGGGGGGATGGTTGACCACCGAACTGGGACGGATTCCCGCCCAGGGGGAACGGATCGTGCTCGCCGGCCTGGTCTTCCGCATCGTATCCGCCAGCCGCAGCCGCTTGTCCAACGTGATCGTCGAGATTCCGGAGGCGGAGCGGGCGCCACGGCGGGACGACACCCGGCCGCGGAGCGCCGCGCGGGGTGATTCCGGCGAGTCCGCAACCGGCAGCTCCGAAACGTGATACATATCTGAATATCGCATCCGACGTGACACATCGGCAGGCGGTATAACACGCGGCAAGCGGCGGTGATGCCGGCACGCGGGCGGTCGCGACGTTCAGCGCCATTCGCCGCTCCACGCCGTCCGGGAGATCTTCCGGCAGCGCCAGCAGCGCAGCGAGCAACACCGCGGCGCCAGCCGCGCGGGCCATCCAGATATGTCCCGCGTTCATTCCCCGCGGTTCCCGGGACCGGAGAGTTTTGTGTACAGCGTCTGACGCGTAATGCGCAGGCTTTCGCAGGCGCGCGTCTTTACGCCTGCATGCAGCTGCAATACGTCGTTGATGTATCTCAACTCCACGCGCCGGACGAATTCCCTCAGCGGCAAAATCGATCCACCTTCCGTCGGTAGAACGGTCCTGGCCCCGCCCAGGCTCTCCGGCTTGATTCCCGGATCGACGACCTGCGACGCGAGCCCGCCCAGGGGCCGGCCGGAGTTGACCAGGATGATTTTCCAGCCCGACTCCGTCAGGTCGCTCAGTGCAACGGCGCCCGGCGATTTCAGGCAGCGCGCACCGTTCTCCAGATGCAGCACAAGTGTGTGCCGCTCGCCGCAGTCGGGGAGAGGACAGGGCCAGCAGACGGCCGGGAGCTCGATGAAGTCCGTTCCCGAGCCGCCCAGGATGCCGGCGAAAAGGCCACGCATCAACGCCCAGGCGCCGGCGGGCAGCAGGAACTCGGAGATGCCGGGCTGCAGCGCGGCGTGCAGTAGTCCAAGCGGGCCACCCGCCGGCATTGTCTCCAGCAGGCGCCTGAGATCCTGCCAGCGCCAGGCAGCGGACTGGCCGAGCTGGCCGGGATGGAATCGGATGCCCGCCCCGGCCGCCCGGCCGGCGGCCTGGGCCGCGTCGCCGACCCTGCCCAGCCTGTCGCGCTGGAGTTCGCGGTAGAGCCAGCGCGCCCGGTGATACGACCAGTTCTCCGGCTGCTGCCCGCGCAACAGAAGTTCCTGCTCGAGCGCCCGGCGCGCGCGGACGCCGGAGCGTCCGAAGGCGATGAATTTCAAGCGCAGGAATTCCGGAACCAATGAACCCGTGTCACACCACCGGCGCTCGAAGGACCTGAGCCGCTGGCGCAGCAGGGCCATACGGCCCTCCGCCTCGAGCAGGCGCAGCCCCGGCAGAAGCTCCGTCAGCGCCGGATCCAGGCCGGAGGGCTGGACCTCCCCGGCCAGCCGGACCAGCTCGAGCGCCGCCCGAGGTGCGGGGGCCAGGCGCCCTTCCAGGCTGAGCAGCAGCCCGGCCCAGGCTCGACGGGATTCGGAGCTGCACAGCTCGCGGGAACGGATCAGGTCGATCAGCGCCAGCGCGCGGGCCCAGGGCGGCAGACCGGCGCATTGCGGGACTGCTGAACGGTGAACGGGAGTGCCGGGCGCAGAATCGGCCGGCGCAGCGTGAATGAGGACGCTCTCCGTTGCAGCGGAGCGTTGAAGCGGGTGGCGAGTATTCTTCATGTATCTCCCGGCGGTCTGCCGGGAGCGGGGGAAACGCGGAGTGAAGGATAAATAAGCGGTCGGAGAGCGGCAAGCTCCGCCCCGAGCTCCGGGCCTGGAAAATCTCGGACGTCGGGAGGACTTGACAGCGCGGACCGATTGACTATCCTGCTAAGCTTTGGTTAATTAAAGGTTTCGGAATTCGCGAGTACAAGGTCGGTGCGTTACGGAAAACTGATTATCGGTCTGATCCTGCTGACCGCGGCCTGTCACTACCTGTGGCTGCTCTACCGGGGAGCCGAAAGGTGGCTGGTCTTTGAAGAGAACCTGCGCCTGAAATCGGAAGTGCTCCGGGTGCGCGCGCTGGATCGCGAACTTGCCGCGCTGCGTGAGTTGAACCGCGGGCTGCGGAACAGCCTGGGGGAACAGTTCAATCTGCCGGAGAAGGCCCAACCGGGCGTGACCGCTTTCCGGACCGGCGAGCATGATTTCCATCCCGGCGGGGCAAAGATTCCCAGTTCCAATCCCGTGGCGGGTGTACTCAGCCGGCGCTTCAGCCGCCGCGGCTGGCCCGAAGCCCTTGATCACCCGGGCATCGACCTGGCCTGCGCCCTGGGCGCGCCTGTCTACGCCGCCGCGAGCGGCACCGTGCTCTTCAGCGACTGGACCAGGGTCTGGGGAAATCTTGTTATCCTGTATCACGGTGAGGGGATGTGCACCTGGTACGGACACCTGGAAGCGCCGCTGCCTGAACTGGGCCGCTACCTGGGCCGCGGCGAGCTGCTCGGACTGGCGGGTTCTTCAGGAACGGACGAGGGGGCGCACCTGCACTACGCGGTCCAGCGGGACGGACAACCGGTGGATCCCATGCGATACCTGCGATTCAATAGCGAAGAAGAGAGGCGCCAAGAATGAGCGAAAGCGCACCGAAGGAAACGGTTCTCTCCAACGGGGCCGTATTCGAGGGCAAAGTGAAATCCGGCGATCCGGTGCGGATCGACGGACAGTTGTCCGGGGAAGTCAGCTCCGATTCAACGATTCAGGTGGGCCAGTCCGGAACGGTTAACGGCAACCTGAACGCGAAGAACATCATTACCGCCGGCAAGATCAAGGGCGGAATCACCGCCGAAGAAAAGGTCGAATTGAAAGGCACTTCGCGGCTGGACGGCGACCTGGTGACCGTGCGGTTGGTGATCGAGGACGGCGCCCAGTTCGAGGGGATGTGCAGCATGGGCAGCAAGCATACCCGGGACGCCGCCGCCGAGGCCCAGAAATCCAAGCCGCGGGAAGGCACCGAGAATTCGAAGGATCGGGACATCTTCGCCCGGAAAGGCGACGGCCAGCGCAAATGACGCGCACAAGCGGTGACGGGGAAGGCGACGAATCCCAGAGCGATGGTCCCCGCAGGCCAGGAGGGATTTACTACGGGGGAGCCGGTTTCTATGTGGACCTGGGCCTGCGCTTCGCCGTCTTCATCCTGTTGTCCACCTGGATCGGCTACAAGCTGGACCACTGGCTGAACAGCCTGCCCTGGCTGACCATTGCCTGCAGCGCCGCCGGGTTCGCGGCGGCCTTCTACTGGTTGATGATGCGCATGAAGGAGATGCAGGAATCGCAGGAGGATGAGCGGGAAGAATGAATCCCCTGGTTTCCGGCTTGACTTTCGGCACCCTGCTGGCCGTGCTGGGTTTCTTCCTGCTCTGGCCCGTCCTGGGCAGAGAGCTGATGACCGTCTTCAAGCGCTTCGTTACGGTCTTCCTGCTCAAGCTGGGTCTTGCCGGACTGGTGCTGATCCTGCTGGCCAAGCTGCAGGATTCCACGGTCGCCGGCCGCTTCGCCACGGGCATGCTGGCGGCCTATCTTCCTCTGCTCTTCGTTCAACTTTTCCTGTTCACAAACCGATTGAAGAAGCTGGAGCGCGAAGGCGTCATGAGACCGCCCGACGCGGGCGGGGGGGACGAACAGGCAGTGTCCGAAAAACGGGATGACAGGGAGCATGGCTAGGTATCCGTCGGACGGATCCAATCTGCGGGGAAGGGCCGGCCGGCGCGGGTCCCTGACCGCTTGGCTGTTCGCCGTCCTGTTGCTTCTGTGCGGCGTGTCACAGGCCGCCGGCGGCGCGGGGACGCACGGAACGGCGGCGGAAGAGCACGCCGAGCACACGGGCGGCGAGCTCGTGAGACACACCATCGAACACCACCTGACCGACAGCCGCGAGCTGGAGCTGCCGGGACTGCACATGGACCTGGAGCACTTCAGGATCCGGGCGCCGTTCCTGGACGGGCTGCACGCCGCCACCGCCGAAGGGAATCCCTTCATCGCCTGGATGGTGGACAGCCGCAGCGGCGAGGCCTACATCCCCGTGACCAAGCACATGGTCTTCATGTGGATCGCCTTCATCCTGCTGATTCTGTTCCTGCTGGCCGCCCGGCGCACGGCCGGCACCGAGCGGCCGCGGGGAATCGGCAATCTGGTGGAAACCTTTATCATCTTTATTCGCGACGAGGTGGTCCTGCCCAACACGGGGAAAGAGGGCCTGCACTACATGCCCTTTTTCCTCACGGTCTTCTTCTTCATCCTCTGCATGAACCTGATGGGCATGGTTCCATTCGGGGTCAGCTCTACCGGCAATTTATCGGTGACCGCGGGTCTGGCGATCAGCGCCTTTTTCCTGATCCAGTGGGCGGGTGTCCGGGCCCACGGCTTCACCGGACATTTCCGCAGCCTGCTGCCCCAAGGGGTGCCCCTGGCCATCGCCCCGATCCTGGTCCCCATTGAATTCCTGGGGATGTTCACCAAGCCCTTCGCACTCTGCGTTCGGCTCTTCGCGAACATGATGGCCGGGCACGCGGTGATCGCCGCCTTCCTGGGCCTGATCCTGGTCCCCGTGATCGCCTTCGTCAGTGTTCCGGGTAGCGTGGCCATCAGTCTCCTGGAACTCTTCGTGGCCTTCCTGCAGGCCTACATCTTCACCATGCTGACGGCGATTTTCGTCGGTGCCTCCATTCACCAGCACTGAGGGCGGGTGTGAACCGGATGCATTATTCGAATACCAAACAAGGGAGCACAGAATGGAAACCATCGGATTGATCGGAGCGGGACTCGGCGCCGGCCTGGTGACGCTGGGCGCGGGCCTGGGAATCGGCCGCATCGGCGGCAGCGCCATGGAGGGTATTTCCCGCCAGCCGGAAGCTACGGCGAAGATCCAGACGGCCATGATCATTTCCGCCGCCCTGATCGAAGGTGTGGCCTTCTTCTCGGCCGTGGTCTGCCTGCTGGTCGTGCTCAAGTAGTCCCGACCGTCCGCTGGGCGGGAAGACCAGACAACGAGGCCGAAGATGAGTCTGAACGAGATTTTTACCCTGGATCCCGGTTCCATGCTGTGGACCTTGCTCAGTTTCCTGCTGCTGCTGCTGATTCTGGGCAAAGTGGCCTGGAAACCGATCCTGACGGCTCTGCACAGGCGGGAGGAAGGGATCCGCGAGAACATCGCCTCGGCGCAGCGCGACCGCGAGGAGGCGGCGAAGTCGAAGACGGCCCACGAGGAATCCCTTGAGCACGCCCGGCAGGAAGCTCAGACCATCGTCGGGGACAGCCGCGAGCATGCCCGGCAGTACGAGTCCGAGCAGATGGAGCTCGCCCAGGAGGAAGTCCGCCGAATGAAGGAACGGGCCGGCGACGAGATCGAGCTCCAGTCCCGGAAGGCCATGCAGGGTCTGCAGGCCGAGCTGGTGGACATCACGCTTCAGGCCGCCGAACAGGTCATCCGCCGCAGACTCAGCCTCGAGGACCACGAGGCGATCATTCGCGAATCGCTGAAGACCTCGGGCGGGAACTCATGAGCCGCAATCCGGTCAGCCGCGTCTACAGTCGCGCCCTGCTCGAGGCGGCGGCTGAGGCGGACCTGCGCGACCAGGTCTTCGGCGAGATGGAGAGCCTGGGCCAGGCGCTGGACAGCGATCTGCCCAGCTTCCTGCTTTCCCCGAAGGTCTCGCTGGGGGATCGCCACGCCGTGGTGGACCGGATCTTCGAGGGCTGCAGCCCGCTGTTCCTTTCCTTTCTGCGCCTGGTGATCCGCAAGGGCCGGGCCTCGGCGCTGCCCGACATGGTCCGGGATTTCCGCGCCTACGCGGACCTGCTGGCCGGCCGCGCCGCGGGAACGCTGAGCACCGCGGTACCCGTCTCGGGGAGCCTGGTGGGCGAAATCCGTGATACAATATCCGCAGCGCTCGAAAAGCAGGTCCAGCTGGAGCCCAGAGAAGACCCGGCCCTGCTGGGCGGCTTCGTGGCGCGAATCGGCGACCGCTTCCTCGACGCCTCGCTGAAGACGAGGCTGGAAGCGATCCGGCAGAAGATGAAATCCGCATAGGAGTTCCGATGCAGATCAGACCCGAAGAGATCACCTCCATTATTAAGAAGCAGATCGCCGATTTTTCCGGCACCGCTGTGCTGGAAGAGGTCGGCGAGGTGATCATGGTGGGCGACGGGATCGCCCGGATCCACGGCCTCGAACAGGTGATGGCCGGGGAGCTGGTGGAATTTCCCGGCCAGGTCTTCGGCATGACCATGAACCTCGAAGAGGACAACGTGGGCGTCGTCATCTTCGGCGGTGATACGAAGGTCAAGGAAGGCGACATCGTCAAGCGCACGGGCAAGGTGGTGCGCGTGCCGGTGGGGTCCGCCCTGCTGGGTCGCGTGGTCAATCCGCTGGGCCAGCCCATCGACGGCAAAGGGCCCATCGAGTGCGAGGAGCACTACCTGGTTGAGCGTAAGGCCACCGGAGTGGTGACCCGCAGGCCCGTGGACCAGCCGCTCCAGACCGGGCTGAAGGCGGTGGATTCCATGATCCCCATCGGCCGGGGGCAACGCGAACTGATCATCGGCGACCGCCAGACGGGCAAGACCGCCGTGGCCGTGGACACGATCATCAACCAGAAGGGCACGGACGTGGTGTGCGTCTACGTGGCCATCGGCCAGAAGGGCTCCACTATCGCCAAGGTGGTCAAGATCCTTGAGGATCACGGCGCCCTGGAGCACACCATCGTGGTGGCCTCCACGGCCGTGGACCCCGCTCCGCTGATCTTTCTCGCCCCCTACACGGGCGCAGCCATCGGCGAGTACTTCCGCGACAACGGCGGCCACGCCCTGGCGATCTACGACGACCTGACCAAGCACGCCTGGTCCTACCGGCAGATGTCGCTGCTGCTCAGGCGTCCGCCGGGCCGCGAGGCCTACCCGGGCGACGTGTTCTACCTGCACAGCCGCCTGTTGGAGCGCGCCTCGAGGATCTCAGACCAGATGAACCCGGAGATGGAGAAGGCGGGCATCCGGAAGCCGGGCGGCTCGCTCACCGCGCTGCCGGTTATCGAAACCCAGGCCGGCGACGTCTCGGCCTACATCCCCACCAACGTGATCTCCATCACGGACGGCCAGATCTTTCTCGAAAGCGACCTGTTCTATTCGGGAGTGCGACCGGCCATCAACGTGGGCATCTCGGTCTCCCGCGTGGGCGGCAACGCCCAGAACAAGGCCATGCGCAAGGTGGCGGGCACCCTCAGGCTGGACCTGGCCAGCTATCGCGAACTGGAGGCCTTCGCCCAGTTCGGCTCGGACCTGGACAAGGCCACCCAGGCCCAGCTCACCCGCGGAGCGCGACTGGTGGAGATTCTCAAGCAGGACCAGTACGTGCCCATGCCCGTGCCGGACCAGGTGTTGCAGATCCTGCTGGGGGTCAACGGCCTGCTGGACGAGCTGCCCCTCGAGCGGGTGGGCGAGTGCGTCGAGCAGTTCGTGGAGCACTTCCGCTCCACCCATGCCGGCGAGTACGAGGCCCTCAAGAGCACCGGCGAGCTGAGCGACGAACTCAAGGAGACCGTGTTGAGCGCAGGGCGGGATTTCGTGAAAAGCCTCACGGGGTAGGCATGCCCAATCTTAAAATCATCAAGCGGCGCATCGCCAGCGTCAATTCGACCCAGCAGATCACCAAGGCCATGAAGATGGTCGCGGCGGCCAAGCTGCGCAAGGCCCAGGAGCGGATCCAGCTCGCCCGGCCCTACGCCCTGAGCCTGCAGGAGGTGCTGGGCAACCTGGCCTCCGGCGTGGAAGCGGAGGCGCATCCGCTGCTGCTAAGACGCGAGAGCCGGCGCGTGTGCTACCTGGTGGTCACGGGGGACCGCGGGCTTTGCGGAGGATTCAACTCCAACATCATCCGCCGCACCCAGGCCGCGCTCGTGGAGGCGCCGGCGGATCAGGAATCGCTGCTCTACTGCGTGGGCAAGAAAGGCCACGACTTCTTCAAGACCAAGGCCCTGACACTGATCGGGCACCGGGTGGGGCTGTTCAACAACCTGGATTTCAGCGAGGCCGGCTCCATCGGCGGAGAGATCCGCAAGCTCTACGTTCGGGGCGAGGTGGACCGGGTGGTGCTGATCTTCAACGAGTTCAAGTCGGCCATCCAGCAGATCCTGCACACGGACCAGCTGCTGCCGGTGGTGCTCGAGGACGCGGAGTCCCCCGCGTATCACGACTACCTCTTCGAACCCGACCGCAGGGCGCTGCTGGACCGGCTGCTGCCCATGTATCTCAACCGGATCGTCTGGCGGGTCCTCCTGGACTCCTTCGCCGCCGAGCAGGGCGCCCGGATGACGGCCATGGAGAGCGCCACGGACAACGCCAGCGAGATGATCGCCGACCTGACCCTGCAGTACAATCGCAGCCGGCAGGCGGCCATCACCCAGGAAATCGCAGAAATCGTAGGCGGCGCCGCGGCCATCCAGTAACGCGGCAGATCAAGGAAAGCGCAATGCACACAGGCAGAATTCTCCAGATCAACGGGGCCGTGCTGGACGTGGAGTTCCCGGAGGGCGGGCTTCCGGACATCTACAACGCTCTGCGAGTCAGTCGCGAAGGCGCCGACGACCTGATCCTCGAAGTCCAGCAGCACCTGGGAGAGCGCAAGGTCCGCACGGTGGCCATGGACTCCACCGACGGCCTGATGCGCGGCCTGGATGTGGAGGACACGGGTGAACCGATCTCGGTCCCTGTGGGCGACGTGATACGCGGCAGGCTGCTCAACGTGATCGGCAATCCCATCGACGACGTGGGTCCCGTGGACCGGACGCAACGCAACCCGATCCACCGGGAGGCCCCCAAGTTCGAGGACCTGAGCACCTCCAGCGAGGTGCTCGAGACGGGCATCAAGGTCATCGACCTGCTGGAACCCTACTCCAAGGGCGGGAAGATCGGGCTCTTCGGGGGCGCCGGCGTGGGCAAGACCGTGGTGATCATGGAGTTGATCAACAACATCGCCAAGGCTCACTCGGGGCTCTCGGTCTTCGCCGGAGTGGGCGAGCGGACCCGCGAGGGCAACGACCTGCTGCGCGAGATGATCGAATCCGGGGTAATGACTTACGGCGAATCCTTCGACGAGCATTTCCGCAAAACCGGCGAATGGGACCTCAGCAAGGTGGACCAGGATAAGGTCAACGACAGCCAGGCCACCCTGATATTCGGCCAGATGAACGAACCCCCGGGCGCCAGGGCCCGGGTGGGTCTCACGGGACTGGCGGCCGCCGAACACTTCCGCGACGCCGAGGGAAGGGACGTGCTGCTCTTCGTGGACAATATCTTCCGGTTCACGCAGGCGGGCTCTGAGGTCTCCGCGCTGCTGGGGCGAATGCCCTCCGCGGTGGGCTACCAACCCACGCTGGCCACCGAAATGGGCGTGCTCCAGGAACGCATTACTTCCACCACCAAGGGCTCGATCACTTCGGTGCAGGCGATCTACGTGCCCGCCGACGACCTTACGGACCCGGCCCCGGCCACCACTTTCAGTCACCTGGACGCCACCACGGTGCTCTCGCGCAAGATCGCCGAGCTGGGCATCTACCCGGCGGTGGACCCCCTGGATTCCACCAGCCGGATCCTCGACCCGCACGTGGTGGGCCAGGAGCACTACGACATCGCCGTGGGCGTGCAGAAACTGCTCCAGCGCTACAAGGACCTGCAGGACATCATCGCCATCCTGGGCATGGATGAACTGTCCGAAGAGGACAAGGTCATCGTCAGCCGGGCCCGCAAGGTTCAGCGCTTCCTCTCGCAACCGTTCTATGTGGCCGAGCAGTTCACGGGCATGGCGGGCATCTACGTCAAGCTCCAGGACACCATCGCCAGTTTCAAGGCGCTGCTGGCAGGCGAGGCGGATGAATTGCCCGAGCAGGCCTTCGCCTACGTGGGGACCCTGGACGAAGCCTACGAGCGGGCTAAAGGGCTGCAGACATGAGCGCGGTAAGTTTCATCGTGGAAATAGTCACTCCCGCCGGTGGTGTGGTGCTCAACCGCGAGGCGGTGCATCTCCGGGTTCCCGGCGAGGACGGCTACTTCGGCATCCTGGCCGCCCACGCCGACCTGATGTCTTCCCTGGGCACGGGAGTACTCGAGCTGGACACGGAGAGCGAGGGCCGGCTGATCGCCGCGCTCACCGGCGGATTCCTGCAGGTCCGCGAGGGACAGGTGAAGATCCTGGCCGAGGCGGCCGAGTTGCCCGAACGCATCGACATTGAACGCGCGCGGTCCTCGGTGGAACGGGCCAGAAGACGCATGGAGGAAAGCGGCATGGACCTGGATATGGCCCGGGCCGAGGCTTCACTGAAACGAGCCATCAACCGGATCCGCGTGGCGGACCGGGCCGGAATCCGCTGATTCCGCGGAATCCGCTTATTCCTTGGAAGCGGCGGATTCCACGGATTCCACTGATTGACATGAGAAAATTGGATCGCTAAGTTGAAAGTATTTCAGGGCTTGGTGGTCCATCGGCAGCTTTTCGGCAGAATTCCGCACATTCAGCAAGGCAAATCCGGTCGGGTAGTCAGCGTGAAATACCTCCAGTCCCACATCCAGATGCGGTTCATTTGTGTACTGCTCTGGCTTGCCGCTCTACAGCCCGGTTCAGCGTTCTCGGCCGCGCAGGAGCCTCTGGATCCCTTCGAGGCGGGACAGCGGCTGTATTACCGGGAAAAGCTCGACGACGTCACCCGGGAGCTGATCGTCCAGGAAAAGCTGCTGGCCGCGCGCCTGGTCAGCATCACCGAAGAGTTGCGCCGTCGCGGACTCGATCCCCGGGCCCTGAGCCTGGACCTGGATCCCCTGCTGCGGGAGGCGGCGCCTTCGCTCGAGACTCTCGACAAGGACGAGGCGGACTTCCGCGCACGGGTGCAGTACTGGATCCAGCGCCAGCGCGAGCTGTTGATCTTCAAGCAGATGCAGGCGGTTGGGGTCCGCGAGCGCCTGATCGCCTCGCCGTCCCCCGCGCAGTTGCAGGCCATGTTCCAGTTCGAGTTGGAGCGGGCCGTCAAGACCTACGCGACGGGGGATTTTCGACTGGCTGCACTGCTCTTCGGCGACCTGCTCGAGGGCTTTCCTTATTCGAACCTGGACGATGTGCTCTTTTTCCAGGCCGAGGCCGAATTCGCCGACGGCGCCTATGACAGCGCCTCCCGGCTCTACCGCCGGCTGCTGAGGGAGTTCCCGGTCTCGGAGTACCGCCTGCCCGCCTTCCGGCACCTGATCTACATCCGCGCCATGTACGATCAGCACGTCATCGCCATCGACGAGTGCGCGGAGTTCGACTGGCGCGCCTTCATCGGCGATCCTGAGACGGCCTACCTATGCGGCCTGGAATTCTACCGTGTCCAGCGCTTCGCCGAGGCCCGGGAAATCCTCGGCGGTCTGCCCAGGGAAGACGTGCACTATTTCCGCGCCCTGCACCTGGTTGGCCTGAGCCTGATTCTCGAGAACGATTTCGACGCAGCCATCGAGGTCTTCGAGGAGCTGCTCGAGCTGCCCCGCAAGGGCATCGTGAAGGACGTCAACAAGGCCCTGCGAGAAGACGCGCGACTGAAACTGGGCTACCTCTACTTCGAGGCTGACGATTTCGGCCGGGCGGCGGAGATGTTCGAGTCAATCGACAAAGGCGGAGCGCTGCACGCGCAGGCGCTGCTGGGCCGGGCCTGGTCGAGCATGAGCCTGGCCGACCACGAACAGGCCTTCGAGCACGCGGTGCAGATGGTGGAGCACTATCCCGATTCACCCTACCGCTACGAGGCGCAGACCCTGGCGGGGTACGCCAGCGAACGCATGCAGAATCGCGAGCAGGCGAATCTCTACTACGAGGGCGTCCTGGCCGAGGCCGAGCGGGGCGAATCCCTGCGCAACCTGGCGCAGGAGCGCCGTGAGATTCAGCGCATGCTGCGCCGGCTCGTTGCTCAAGAAATGGAGGTCTTCGAAGGCGGCCTCAGAGAGAGCTTCGGCGAGTACATGGAACTCAAGCGCAAAGTGCGGACCCTGATGAAGCGGATCAAATACACGGAACTCCAGACCGCCAACGAGTCCATGGCCGAGTTCATCGTGGAGCGCCAGCAGGTCATCCACCTGCTCAAACGCCTCAAGGAGCTGACTGATATCGACCGCAGAGCGGTGGACGAACAGACCCGCCGGGAGATCGCCGCTCTGCACCGTCAGGTCCGGTCCCTGCTGAACAGGATCCGGTTGGCCGGTTTCGTGGAAATCCAGCGCCAGCCGCTGATGCTCTACGAGAGCACGGCCCAGGCCGCCAGCACCATGCTTGATTCACTGGCACTGGCCTCCACCCGGGAGCTGGCCCAGTTACAGGCCAGCCGGGCGGAGAGCGAGCTGCTGGAGGGCGGGGTGGCCACGCCGGGCGATCAGCTGACGCTGGCCCTGCAGCGCCACCGCGTCGAGACCCTCACCGACGAGCTGGAACACCTCAGACACGAGGCTTCCACCATGTCCCGGCCCAGTGCGGGCAGCAACCTCGAGCGCTGGTCCGAGCTGGCCTTTTCCCGGCTGGCCATCGGCGACATCCGCTTCGACGAGCTGGAGCGGATCGAAGACCGCATCGGCGAACTGGACGGGTATATAGACAGCATCGACGAGCTGCTCGAGGGTGGAACGACCGGAGAGAGTCGCACGATACCAGTGGAAGATCCTGCCGCGGAAGAGGCTCCAGAAGAGGCTCCAATTGAGAGCCCGGCGGAAGATCCCGCCGCGGAAGAGGCTCCGGGTGAGAGCCCGGCGGAAGAAGTTGCTCCGGGCGCCGAGGAGCCTCCGCGGGAGGACGAGCAATGAAGCGCTGGATCCCCTGCACTCTGCTGCTGGTCCTGCTGGCGGTGCGGCCGCTTTTCTGTCAACCGTCGGAAGAACCGGGAGGTGCATCCTTCGGGCTGGGCGAGCGGGTGATCATCGAGCAGAGCGTGCTGGATCGCTGGGAACAGGTGTCACGGATGGCCGTGGGCCCACGCGCGCAGGAGTACATCGTCGAGGGCCAGCAGATCCTGGCCCGCTACCGCGAACTGGCCTCGCTGGAAGCCAGCCACGCCGAAGGTTCCACTCTGACGGACCTGAACATCGAGATCTCCAAGCTCAAGCTGACGCTGATCAACCTGCTGCGGGACATCGAAGAGGCTTCTCTCTTCCATATGAATCCGCAGCAACTGAAGGAGCTGCGCGAGCAGTATCTGAGCCGGCAGGAAGAGCTGTTCGCCGAGCGCGAACGGGTGCGCGGCGAAGTGCTGGATCGGGGAGAGGGCTTTCTCCATTCCTACCGGCGGGACAGGCGGTTGCAGCGCTTCTCCCAGCGGGACGTGGTGGCCAAGCTCTGCCTGCGGTTGGCCGAACTGTATTACGACAAGTCGGAAGAGGACTATTTTCAGGCCCAGGACGAGCTGCTCCTGCGGGCGGAGTCCGGCCTGCCTCCCGGCACGGAACCGGTGCGCAATTTCAAGGACGCCGTCCGCAAGTACCAGCGCATCATCGACGAGTTCCCTTTCTCGGAATACATGGACGATGCCCTGTACAACGTGGCCTTTATCCGCGAAAGTACCCACGACGAGATCCAGCTGCAGGAAGCGCGCCGGCTCTACGAACAGCTGGTGCGTGATTTCCCGCGCAGCGGCTACGCGCCGGAGGCCTGGATGCGGCTGGGCGAGTTCTGGTTCGGCCGGGAGGGCGAGGAGGAGCTGGCTGCGGCCGTGGACTGCTACGCCCAGGTTCTCGACTACCCGGAATACCGTTCGCGCGAGAAGGCCCTCTACAAGCTTGGCTGGTGCTTCTACAAGCTGCAGGACAATCCGCAGTCGGTGGCCTATTTCACCGAGGCGGCCAAGTTCGCCCACCGCCGCCTGGCCGAGGGGGAGCGCACGGGCGCCGACCTGCTGGAGGAATCCATCGGCTACATCGCCGTCAACTACGCCGATACGGAGTGGGACCAGGCCGATATCGCCCACCTCAGCGCCTTCGTGGAGGGCGATCCCGAGATCCGCGAGCGCTTCGGCTTCCAGCTCATGAACCGCTACGGCGACCTGTTCAAGGATGAGGTGCAGGACTTCGACAAGGCCGTGGCGGCCTACGACAGTCTGCTGGCGCTTTATCCACACGCGCCCGAGGCGCCCTTCATCCAGGAGAAGATCATCGCCTGCTACGGCTCAGGCGCGCTGAACAACCCCGAGATGGCCTACGTCGAGAAGAACGAGCTCTTCGATCGCTACCAGCTCGGAGGGGACTGGGCCGTTGCAACCGCGGAAAAGGATGAGACGGTGCTGAATTCCCTGCTGGAGCAGCACCTGGTGCAGAACGTGGCCATCGCCATGCACCGGGCCTACGACACCGGCCTGCGAGAGCACGTGGACGAGTTCGTGGGGCTTTCCAGGAAATACCTGGGCGCCTTCCCCGAGGATACCTCGGCCTTCAGCATCCACTGGAACATGGCCAAGACGCTCGAGAGCCAGGTCAAAGACCACGTCACGGCCTACGACGAGTACCTGGCCATCAGCCGGGCCTTCCCGGACCGCGACGTGCGGGACGCCGCCTACAATGCCATCGTGCTCGGGCAGCTGCTGGTGGACCAGGAGCTGGCGGAAGTCCCGGAGGCGCCCCCGGAGGAAGCCGCGGAGGAGATAACCGAGCTGAGCGAAATGGAAGGTCGGAAACTCGCGGCTCTCGAGAACTTCATCGAGCTGTTTCCCGAGGACGATGATACGCCGGAGTATCTGGTGCTCGCCGGCAAGTTGTATTACGCGCACGCCGACTACACGACGGCGCAGACTTACTTCGACCGGCTGATAATCGAATACTCGGCCTCCCCGCAGCTCGAGGAAGCGTACAAGCTCAGGCTGGAAGGACTCTTCGCCCTGGGCCTGTTCCAGGAGGCGGAGCAGACGGCCAAGATCATCCAGGACCTCGGACTGAGCGAGGAGCTGGCCGGTCGCGCCCGCAACCGGCAGGCCGAATCCGTCTACGCCTTTGCCGAAGAGCTGAAGGAGCAGGAAGACCACCTCAGCGCCGCCCAGGAATTCAAGCGCATGGCCCTCGAGGTGCCCGACGCCGATTTCGCGGATGCCTCGCTCTTCGACGCCGCCAACGAGTTCACCCTGGCGGGGGAATGGCTCGAGTCCGCCGAGACTTACATCTACCTGGCGGACCACTATCCCGCTTCCGAATACGCAGATCGCTCTATCTCGCTGGCCGGATTCCTCTATTTGAATGAGTTGGAGGACATGACCAGCGCTTCGCTGACCTTCGAGAAACTGGCCCTGCAGTATCCGGCTTCGGAGTTCGCCAAGGCCTCCATCAGCAACGCGGCCTACTGCTACGAGAAGAACGGGGACTGGGAGAGCACCATCCGGATGAACCAGCTCTACGTGGATCGCTATCCGGACGCGGATGACGCCAATCTGATCCTCTTCGACAACGCCGGCCTGTACCTCAAGCTGGAAGACATCGAGAGCGCCAACCGGATCTACGCCGATTTCGCCGAGCGCTATCCCACGGACCCGAGAACGGTGCAGGCCTTCGTGGAGCGCGCCGAGTACTTCCTGTCCCTCGAGGACGAGGCGGCGGCCCGTGAGGAATTCCGCCAGGCGGTGGAGCGCAACCGCGAGCTGCTGGCCAGGGGCGGAGAAGGCAACGCCCTGCACGCATCGGGAGCTTTACGCCGTCTGGTGGCCTGGCAGTTCGAGGACTACGCTGAAATGGAGCTGCACCAGCCCGCGGATCGCCTGCAGCGCGAAGTGGAAGAGAAGAAGCGCGTTCGCGACGACCTGCTGGGGCAGTTCAATGAGCTGATTCAGCTGGGCGCGGTGGACGTGTCCTACGCACGCTTCATGATCGCCGCGGCCCACGACGAATTCGCCCGGACCTACCGCAGCCAGGAGCTGCCGGATTACCGCAGCCCCGAGGAAGCGGCGTCCGGGCGGGTGGAAATCCTGGATGCCTCGCACGAGCTATCCATGCTCGCCGTGGAGTCTTACATCAGCACCACCAATGAACTTGAATCGGTGGTGGAATCGCTGCAGCGCCAGCGCAGCGAACTTGAACAGAGCCGGATCGCGCTGGACGACTACATCGCCTCATTTGACAAGGACACACTGGGTGCCCCCGAAGACAGCCTGAAGCAGCAACTGACTTTGAAAAAGGCCGCCGACGTGCTGGACAGCAGCCTGACGGAGAGCACCCGCTGGACGACTCGCAGTCGCGAAAAAGTACCCGAAGTGGTCATGGCCGACCTTGAGGAGTATGAGCAGCGGATCGACCTGGCACTCGGTCTGCGCTCCGGCTACCGGGACGACGTTTTCCTGCGCCTGGCGGACATGGATAAGAACCTGCTGGGGCAGGCGGCCATGATTACAACCCAGGCGGTGGTTCAGGCCTATCGCGTGGGACTGGAAACCATCGCCCGGGTGGGCCTGGACCGGATATGGCGCGAGCGCGTTGAGGAACGCGTCCGCGGGGCGGTCTGGAAGCTTCCCCGGGCCTATGAGGCCTTCGCCACGGAATGCTATGACGAACTGGACGCGTCGGTTGATCATTTCCTCGAGACCATCGAACAGGGCGAGGATTACGTGGACGCCCAGGGCCTGGGCGAGGAGGACTACGGCAACGACGTGCTGGACATGGTGGACTTCAACAAGGGTTACGCCATCAACAGCCTGCTGGTCTACGACAGCGTGATCAAGACCCTCGAAGAGAACTACTTCGGCGGATCCCTGACTGCCAGGCTCAGCGACAGCCTGGCCGCCTCGGCCCTCAGGCTTTCCGCACGCCTGGGAGAACGCTCCGGACGGATCGGGGGACAGAAAGAGGATTACTGGAGTCGCTTCGAGGAAAGTTCCAGCTACGTCTTCCGCGACGCGCACATGATCCTGGAGGACACGGAGTACTTCCTGGACATGACCTCGACGGAAGTGATGGTACAGGCCGAACCCGTTGTGTCACGCGTCAACTCGGGCAGCCTGCCCGCCCGCCGGCTCCTGTTCAGCCTGGCCCAGCGGGACCCGGCGCGCTTCGGGGACAAGTTCGGCCTGAGCGAGGAGCAGTTCGAAGTCCGCACCGGTCCCGACTGGCTCTCGGCGGAGTTCTACCAGGAAGGCTACGAATCCGTGGATTTCGACGATTCCGGCTGGCCGGCCATGGGCCGGTCGCCTTCCGCAGCGCTTGCGGAACTGGTGGACGCTCCCGTGATCTGGTCCGCCCTGCCGGGCGGACAACCCGTGCCCGCAGCGGCGGAACCGGATACGCTTTGGATCACGGCCGAGGAACTCGAGCGCGCGCGGGTGCTGGCGGTGCTGGATACGCTCTCCCGCCCCGCAGGCGAGCCGCAGGACACGCTGGCCGCGGAGCAAGTGATGTATCACGCGGTCGTTCAACCAGAGGAGGCGGCTCCTGCTCCCGGGCGGGCGACCGGGATAAGCGATACTTTGTTCGTGCGCCGCAGCTTCGACGTACCGGGCACACCCGTGGGCGCGACACTGGAGCTGGCCGCCGACGACGCCTGCTACTTGTTCTTCAACGGGGAGTACATCGACGAGGTGCTCGCCGACAGCGGTTTCGTCGGAGGCAGTGGCTCCTATGCGCTGGACGAGTTCGTGGTCCCCGGCAGAAATACACTGGCCCTCGAGATCCAGGACCGGGACGGCAGCGGGGGCGGCCTCGCGGCCCTGGTCCGGGTGCGGCAGATGGCGCGGTTGACCGAAGAGCTCTTCGAGGAGCAGCTCCAGCGCGAGCTGGTCCGGCAGCGGGAGTTCGAACTTCGGCGGGAGGTGAACAGGATTTATGACAAGAACAGGGTGGACTAGTACATTTTTCCTGTTCCTGATCCAGGCCTCATGTCCGGCCCAGGAGGAGGAGTACATATCAATCGGCGAGATGCATATCGAGGGAACCGTGCAAGAACCCGCGGTGATGATGATTCCCTCCCGCATTCTGCCGGAGATCAGCGGTTTCCGCCTGGAGAAGTCCTTCTTGAGCCAGGCGCGGAATCCCGACGAACAGATCGTGACGATCGACGCCGGGGTGGCCGAGGAGACTCGTATCATGGATCCCGAACGGCTGCTGGAGCGGCCCCGGGAGTTAAAGAAGCCCCCCCTGGAAACCGATGCTAATCAACAATCGCAGCAGGAACCCGGCGATGACGGCAGCGAATAGGGAGAGTGTGGACATCAAGGTCCTGGGCGAGAGACTCGTCGAGGCCTGTCACGATCCGGATAAGTTCCGGCAGGAGCTGTCGCACCTGCAGCCGCGGGAGGTACTCGAAGCCCAGGTCTTTCTCTGGGATTTCTGCCTGCGCCTCTCGCAGGAAAGGGAAAAGACTCTGAACCGAAGCCAGATCACGGCCCGCATGGTGGGCACCCCGTCCTACCAGTATTCCGTCGGCTGCAACGAGCGGGTGGATTACTGCCGGGCGAACATCTGCGTCTACACCAACCCGGTCTGTGCTTCGAACAAGCTGCGCGGCCAGATGGAAGCGCTGCGCGAACTACTGGCAGAACTTTTAGGCTAAGCATAGCGGAGGATCTTGATGGATGTCATCCTGCAGTTACTGCATCAGTTCAATCCCGGAGAGACCGGGTTCATCTTCTTCTGGGTGCTGGGCGTGTTCGGACTACTGGCCGTCTCCTTCTTCGTGGAGCGCATGATCACGGTCTTCATGAAGTCCAACATCGACGGTACCAAGTTCTCCGAGGACATCTTCGGCATGATCCGCAAGGGGGACCTGAAAAACGCCCATCGGCTGGCGGACTCCCTCTCCGAGAAAGCGCTGGCCTACGTGTTCAGCCGGGCTCTGGCGGTGGCCGTGGACCGGGAGATCGTGGACTACCGCAACATCCAGAACGCGGTGGACGAGGCGGCCCTGGAGATCATCCCCAAGCTGACCAAACGGACCAACTGGCTGCAGACCTTCGCCAACGTGAGCACCCTGGTGGGCCTGAGCGGCACGATCTACGGCCTGATCGTCTCCTTCGCGGCCCTGGGAACGGCGGGCGCAGGGGCTTCCGCGGCCCTGGCGGCCGGTATCTCCACGGCCATGTTGACCACACTGGGAGGTCTGACGGTAGCCATTCCGTCCATGTTCTTCTTCAGCTTGATCAACAACAAGACCAACCAGTTGCTGGCGGACATCGACGAATTCTCAGTGAAGCTGATCCACCTGGTCACCGGGAGCAAGTAAGTGGCCTTCAAACCTTCCCTGAAACGGAAGCACACGCCGGAGAGCGAAGATCTCGACATCACCCCGATCATGAACCTGGTGGTGGTCCTGATTCCCCTGCTGCTGGCCACGGCGGAGTTCGTCAAGCTGGGGCTGCTGGAGACGCAGCTTCCCCCTGAGGGCGCCAGCGCCGGCGGGGGAGGCGCTCCCGAACAGCAGGAGCAGGTGGACAGACTGAGCCTGCTGGTTTCCGTGGACAGCCTGGGTTTCGCGGTTTCCATCTTCGGTTCCACGTCCGAGTCCGAACGCGCCGACGAATTCTACCGCCGGATTCCGCGCCTCGCAGACGCCGGTCTGGATTTCAGCACCTTGAACGCCGAAATGCTCAGGATCCGGCGCGACTTCGTGATCCCGGCCATTACCGGCAAGGTACAGAACACCGACAACAAGGGACGCGAGCTTTACAATCCGGACGGCACGCCGCAGATGGTGGACGAGTACCGCTTCGAAGACGCCGAGCGCGTGATGATCTCCGCGCCCAACGATCTGCCTTTCCAGGAGTTGGTGACCGTCATGGACAACACCCGGGTCTACGCCGACCCGGAGACAGGAGCGCGCGAAATGCTGTTTCCCAGCCCGATCATGGCCAAGATCCAGTAGGAGAGCTCCATGGCAGCACCTTCCTTCCAGCGTAAGCAAGCAAGAAAGGGGGGGTCGGAAGCCCCCATGCCTCTGGCCTCGATGATGGACATGATGACCATCATCCTGCTCTTCCTGCTCAAGAGCTATTCCACCACGGGCGTGCTGGTGCGGCAGGTGGACGAGATCGATCTGCCTCTTTCGAGCATCACCACCATCCCCCGCGAGGCGCTTTCCATAGTGGTGGATTCGGGTTTGAGGAGCGGCCTGCCGGGCGTCTATGTCGAGCACGAGGGCGAGCGCAGCGAGCTGCTGGACGACGCGGCGACCATGTACCGCGAACCCTCGGGGGCCGCGGCCCACGATCCGCGGTCGATGATTCTTCCCGGTCTGGAGAACTTCCTGATGGAACATGCCTTTGAAGCTCGGGAACTGGAAGAGCAATTCGGCATACCATTTGAAGGGGAGGTCACCGTCCAGGCCGACGCGGCGGTGAACTACAATTCCATTCTTAAGGTCTTGAACACCTGCGGCACCGTGGGCTTCAACAAGCCCGAGTTTATCGTGGTTAGAACAGAGTAGGGGTGGATCGTGTCTGCTTCAGCTTCAGTACTGCGCGAGTATCGCCGCAAACATTTCAAGGAATTCGACAGCCTGTTCGCCGGGCTGCTGGCGCTCTTCGCGGCGATCGAGATCACAGTCGTCATTGTGGGCAACCAGTACGAACTGCCGGAAATGACGGCCGAGGAAGTCAAGGAGTTTCTCGCCCGACGCTTCGTTCGCGCCGAGGAGATAGCGCCACCTGTGGATGAGCCGGCCCCGGAAGGTCTTACCACTCCCGGCGACCTGGCCGAGGAGGGCGCGGGTGAGGAGGCTCCCGAAGTGGTGCTCGAGCAGCCGGTCGAGCGGCAAAGGGGCGCCGCAGAAATGCGGGCCGACCGGCGCGCGAGGGCCGAAACGAAGCGGGCCAACCGGCGGGCGCAGATCAGCCAGGACATCATCAATGCCACGGGCGGTATCGCCCTGGTGACGGGTTCGGGAGGCAGCGCCGCCGGCGGGCTGGTGGACGCCGCTTCGGTCACCGCGGGTACGGCCATCAGCACCGAGGGCCTGGCGGGCATGGTGACCGGCGGGGCCGCGGAAAACGTCCGCCGCCTGCGTACCGACGCGCCGGCGGGGGGCGGCAGCGGTGGAGTGGACCTTCAGGGCGTCCTGGGCAACGTGGACGCTTCCATGGTGGGCGAGACCACCGGCGGCCTGTTCCAGGCCACGGCGGAAGCGGTAGACCGCTCGGGCAAGTTCAGTCACGAGGCGGCCCGCAGCGCGCAGGCCCTGCAGGCGGCGGTGGCCAGGTACCGGCCGGGCATCGAGGACTGTTTCAACAAACAGCTACGCCGGACGTCCTCCCTGTCGGGAAGCGTGGAGCCGGCCTTCAAGATCCAGGCCGACGGATCCGTCACCGACGTCAAGATCCGCCGCTCGAGCTGGAATGACGAAGGCGCCGGCCGGAGGGTGGAGAGCTGCATGAAGCGCAAGATCGCCGACTGGCGCTTCGATCCCATCGACGAGAGCATGGGGTCCATGCCGGTGAGGTATACATTCACTTTCTAGCCCGGCGCGACTCCGTTTCACGCGTGCAGGATCCGAGCGACCGGGACGGATGTTAGCCGCTGCGCGTGTTCCCTTCCAAAGTCGTATTTCGATCCAGCAGGGCGAGGGCATGATCCAGGCGCTGTCCTTACTTCTATTTCTGCTGATCTGCGGCCCGGGCAGTTGTTCTCCGAACCCGGGCGCCCCGCAGTTTTTCCCGGCCCTGACCTCCACGGATGAATTCCAGGATTCGCACTGGCTGCCCCCCACAGACAGCCTGGACTGCATTCTGATCGATCTCTGCGGAGCCTGGGAATGGAACACCCCGAGCGGACAGTCGGGGCGCTGCCGCATACCTTCCTGCTACATCTGGGAGCGGGAGGAGCTGGTATTCCACCGCGAATTCCGCCTGCCGCCCGGTCTGGAGACCAGGGACCTGCGGCTGTGGTTCGGCGGCGTGGCCTACTCATGCAGGGTCCTGGTGAACGAGCAGTTCATCGCCTCGCATGCCGGTTCCGGAATCCCTTTCGAGGTGCAGATCCCGGGGAACGCGCTGCTGCCCGGAGGCCTCAACCGCCTGGAAGTGGCGGTGGACAGTCGGCTCTCCGTGCGATCCACCATACCCCTGAAGACCCAGGCCTGGGATCCCCTGCACTACGGGGGAATCCACCGCGAGGTCTTCCTCAAGGCGGGTCCGCGACTGCGGATCGAGGACCTTAAGTGGCGACTTTCCGAAGAGCGCCGCGGAGAGGCTCTGGTTCTGGAGGTGAGGATCCACAACGGAGAGGAATTGGAGATCGGGGCGGACAGCCTGGCGGTGGAGGCCCTCTGGCTGAAGGGCGAGCTGCAGGAGGAATCCGGGGAATCGCTGGGCGAAGGTCGCGCGGAGTTCGAGATCCGGCGGCTCGAATCGCAGCTTGTGGAACTGAAACTGAAGCTGCCGCGACTGCCGCGCTGGCGCCCGGAAGATCCCCGGCTCTACAGGCTGGAACTGGAATTGGGGCGTGATACCTCGCTGCTGCACAGGCGGCGCTTGAGGCTGGGTTTCCCGGAGCCGCGGAATTTCGGCGCGCCGGATTGGCGGCAGAAGGACTTGCGCGGCATCAGCTATGTTCCCGACCATCCCGAGCTGGGAATCGCCCTCGGTCCGCGGGAGATCGAACAGGACCTGGAAAACATCCGCAACCTGGGCGCCAACCTGGTTTTGCACCTGCGCGGTTCCGCCCATCCCTACCTGGCGGAACTCTGCGACAGGGCAGGGCTGCTGCTGATCGAGGAACTGCCCCTCTGGAACACTCCTCCCAAGCTGCTGAAGCGGGAGGAACTTCACCTGGCCGCGCGCGATCGCCTGCTGGAAATGGCTCAGCGGGGCGCGGTCCATCCCTCCCTGCTTGCCCTCAGCGCCGGCAGCGGTCTGGATCTCTCCGATCCGCTCACCGGGGAATACCTCGAAGCGATCGGCGCCTTCAGGGAGGTGGAGCGCGGCATTCCGCTGGCGGCTGGCGGTTTCTTCGTCCGGAAGGAGGCCGCGGCGGGGCTCGAGACATTGGACCTGCTGCTGCTGGAGCGCTTCGATCCCCGCGCCGAGCTGCCTCCTGCGCAGGGCCCGCCGATCCTCCTCTCGCGGATCGGCTTCCCGGTGGAGATCGGCAATCTTAAGGGCTACGCGAATCCCTACAGCGAGATCCACCAGGCGCGGCGAATTCAGCAGGACCTGCTGGCCGCCGGGACACTCAAGAGTGGCGGGGGAGACGCCGCGGCCGTTCCCGTGCTGGGGACCATCGTGCACTCCTACTGCGACTGGCGGGGCGGACAGGCCCTGCTTTGGGCACCGCCCGGTCAGGATCCCGGACTCTGTCCGCTGGGCGTCCACGATCACCGGCGCAGGGCACGCAGCGCCGCCAAGGCCCTGGCCGGCGTCTACGGCGGGCAGAATCCCGCCGGCCTGACCCGGGGCGAGTACGAACCCCGGCACCCCCCGGCTTACCCTCTGGCGGGTTTCGGCCTGCTGATCCTCCTGCTGGTGGGCTACAAGCAGAACAACGTCTTCAGCCAGAACCTGAAGCGCAGCTTCGTCCACAGCCACGGCTTCTTCGCGGACATCAACGACAACCGGATCTACCAGTTCGGACAGGCCCTGTTTCTGTGCGTGCTGGTTTCGGGCGCTTCCAGCCTGATTCTCTCCGGTCTGCTGCACTACTACCGAAAGTCGATCTTCTTCGACCACCTGCTGAATCAGCTGATCGTCTTTCCCCAAGTGAAGGAGTGGGTGCTGCGGATCTCATGGAAGCCGCTGGAATCCATGGCGCAGCTTAGCCTGCTGGTAGTAGGGCTTTTCGTTTTCAGTGCCGTGGGGCTGCGGATCCTGGGGCTGCTCTTCAATGCGCGTTTCAGCCTGCGCCAGTCCATGACCTTTCTTTGCTGGAGTTCCGCCAGCCTGCTGCTGCTGATCCCGGTAGGCACCCTGTTCTACAGGTTGCTGCAGATTCGGGGCGCCGGCTGGCCCACGGCGATAGTGCTGCTGCTGTTGCTGGCCTGGTTCCTGCAGCGGCTGGTGAAGAGTCTGCGCATCGCCTTCGAGCGCTCATTCGGCGCGGTGTTCCTGCTGCTGGTCGTCCTGGGGCTGGTCATCGCGGGCCTGGTGCTGGCCTACTACGAGAACGCGCACTGTCTCTTCGAGTACCTGGAATACTATCGCAGGATCTACTGATGGAACCGGGCGGCCGTGAATTGATCAGCGCCGAACGCGTGCGGGCCGCGGCCCGGGCGGGACATCCGCTGGTCGTGATACCCGGGCGCACGGTGGTCACCGAAGAGGCGCGCGACCTGGCGGCGCGGCTGGGCGTCGAACTGCTGGCGCGGGATCCCCTGGTGGAAGAGGCGCAGGCTGCGGCGGGACGCGGGACTCGCGGATCCGGAGAGCGGGTCCAGGTGGTGCTGGGCAGCGACCACGGGGGATACGAACTGAAGGAGGGCCTGAAGATCGCCCTGGGCCGGGAGGGCTACACTCTGCGCGACGTTGGCTGTCACGGCATGGAAGCAGTGGATTACCCCGATTTCGCCGCCGAGCTGGCGCGCCGGGTGAGTCGCGGCGAAGCCTCCCGCGGGATCATGGTGGACAGCATCGGCGTGGCCTCGGCCATGGTTTGCAACCGATTTCCAGGAGTCCGCGCTGCTCCCTGCGAATCCATGACCAGCCTGCTCTCGAGCCGGCGCCACAACGACGCCAACGTGCTCACGCTGGGGGCGAAGCTGATCCCGGCGGAGCGGGCCGTGGAGATGGCGCTGGCCTGGCTCAGGGAGCCCTACGACGGCGGGCGGCACCAGCGCAGGGTGGAGAAGATCATGCGCCACGACCCTGTGGGCGGCTGAGGCGCTTTTCCGCCCGGCTGAGTGCGAGGTCCGCCGCGCGGCACCGTCAATCCAGTTCTTCGCTCAGGTCCAGGAAGGCCTGGCCTTCCTTCAGCGAATCGCACAGCCGGTTCATGATCGCTTCAGCCTGTTCCAGGTCGCCGCAGTTGATGATGTTCTCCTCGCGGCCCTTGAGGAAGATGCCGAAGGAGTCGCTGTGCATGATAGGACGCACCTGGATCGAATCGAGCCGGCCTGAGTCCAGACTCAATGCTTTGTGCTTACTTGTACGAATCCACATGGTCGCCCGCCTCCCGCGATTTGAAACTTATTCAGTCACTGGCTAAATTAAGTTTTTTCAAAGACCGTACCGAGAGGCGGAAGCTGATCCAATTTCTGGCGTTTCTGGCACTGCTCTTTATCTGCACCGGAGAGAGTATGGCGAAGTCCTCCAAACCTACGGAATCCACCCCGGACAGCACTTTGCACGTGCAGGCGCGGCCCGTGCTGCGAATCTCCCTGGCCCAGGGCCTCCAGAAAATCGAGTTCCGCGTTTCCGGGCGCTTCGACCTGGTGGACCTCGAGGGCACGCCGCTTCTTAGGTCGCAGAAGGCCGACTGCCGCTGGCTGGCCCGCCCGGTGGAGGCGGAGCCCGCGGAATTCAACCACAGCGTGCTCATCGGCAGCTACGCAGACGAAAGAAACGCGCGCCGACTCTGCCGCAGCCTTCAGGAGGACGGTTACGAGGACGTTGAGATCCGCCCCATCGGCCGCCCGGTGGAGTTCGAGTCGGGCAACCGCTACGACAACCGGCGTTTCCGCGTCCTCTGCGGTAAGTATTCCACCGAAGAGGAAGCCCTCGAGTTGCTGAAGCTCTTTCGCAACGAGTATCGCCCGCGGATCCTGCGCGAGCGGGTTGCGCCGCCCCGGGGCCAGGTGGAGTTCACCGACGCGGATTTCAAGAAGAACAAGGAAGTGCCCGGGGGCTTCCGCATCGTGCCTAAAACCCGCACGGGGCACATCACCCTCTACCGGCTTCCCGTGGACAAGATTCCCAATTCCCCGCTGGAAGACCGGGTCTACACGGATCTGGTGGAGTTCCGGGTGGACAACGAGGGACAGCTCGCCGTGATCAACGAGCTGCACATCGATACCTACCTCAAGGGCGTGCTGCCCAGCGAGCTGGATGCCTGCTTTCCCGAGGAAGCGCACAAGGCCCAGGCCGTGGCCGCCCGGGGCACGGTGCTCTGCATGCTGGGCATGAAGCACATGAACGACGATTTCGACTACTGCGCGGGGATCCACTGCCAGAGCTTCAGCGGGGGGACCCATACCTCAGCGGTCACCGACGCGGCGGTGGAGGCCACCTCGGGGCAGGTGCTGGTCTGGCGCAGCAAGATCTGCGATTCCGTGTATCACGCCTGCTGCGGCGGCTACGGCGAGAGCAAGGAGAATATCTGGACCACCCCCGCGGAGCAGGTACTCCGCGGGCGGATGGACTGCCGTGATTCCCAGCGGCGAAGGCACAGGGTGGACCTGTCGCGCGAGGCGGAATTCCACGGCTGGATCCTGGAGCCGCCCGCCTGCAATTTCTGCCGCATCGCCGATTCTGATCTCCCGGAGCTGAACGAGCGCTCGAGGAAGTACTTCCGCTGGAAGGAAGTCTATCACCGCCAGGAGCTGGAGAAGGTGATCCGCGAGAAAACCGGCGTAGACGTGGGCACCTTGTACGACATCGTTCCCGTCCAGCGCGGGGTCAGCGGCCGGATCATCGAGCTCGAGCTGATCGGCAGCCGCCGCAACCTGCGCCTGCAGAAGGAGCTGAAGATCCGCGAAGCCCTGTCACCTTCGCTGCTGTTCAGCAGCGCCTTCCACGTGCACGTGGAAATGAACGAGACCGGCACGCCCGTCACCTTCACCCTGCTGGGCGCCGGCTCCGGCCACGGGGTGGGCCTCTGCCAGGTGGGCGCCGTGGGCATGGCCCTGGGCGGTTCGGCCTACGGCGCGATCCTCGAGCACTATTACCCGGCCACCACGCTGGAGCGGCTCTACAAGATCAAGTGAGGGATTGAATGAACGTCCAGATCAACGATATCAAGCGCCTGCAGAAGGAGAACGCGGAGCGTCTGGAGCATCTTCGGAGGAGTCTTTGACTACGATGCCGCCCGCCTGCGCGCCGGGGAACTGGAGCGCCTGAGCCTCAAGCCCGATTTCTGGGACCAGCCCGAACAGGCCCGCCGAACCCTCAAGGAGGGCAGCGAACTCAAGCAGTTGGTGAATGGCTTCGACGCTGTCAAGGCCGACAACGCTGACCTCGCCGAGCTACTCCAGCTGAGCGAGGAAGGTGAGCTGGAGGAACTGGATCAGCTGGCCCGCAATATCAAGCAGGACCTGGACCGGCTCGAGTTCCAGACCATGCTCTGCGGCGAGGACGACTCGCGGGATGCGATTCTCACCGTGCACCCGGGCGCGGGCGGCACGGAATCGGAAGACTGGGCCGGGATGCTCTTCCGGATGTACAAGGCCTTCTGCCAGCGTCGTTCCTACAAGACCACCGTCCTGGATGAACAACCCGGCGAAATGGCCGGGATCAAATCCGTCTCCATCGAAATCCGCGGCGATCACGTCTTCGGCGCCCTGCGCAGTGAGATCGGCGTGCACCGCCTGGTGCGTATCTCGCCCTTCGACAGTCAGAGCCGGCGCCACACCAGCTTCGCTTCCGTGTTCCTCTATCCCGAAGTGGAGAACGAGGAGGAAATCGAGGTGGATCCGAGCGATCTGCGGGTAGACACCTACCGGGCCTCGGGCGCGGGCGGGCAGCACGTGAACAAGACCGATTCCGCCGTGCGGATCACCCATCAGCCTACGGGTATCGTGGTGCAGTGCCAGA
Organism: uncultured Bacteroidaceae bacterium; assembly: GCA_964568855.1. Taxonomy (GTDB): domain Bacteria; phylum CAIWAD01; class CAIWAD01; order CAIWAD01; family CAIWAD01; genus CAZMSD01. Next base: position 34,756 of record CAZMSD010000020.1, read on the forward strand.
GCGAACGCAGCCAGTCCCGCAACCGGATCAACGCCATGAAACTGCTGCTGGCCCGGCTCTACGCCAGGCAGCGCGAGGAAGATGCAGCCCGCCGGGCCGAGCTCGAGGGCAGCAAGCTGGAGAACGCCTTCGGCAGCCAGATTCGCAGCTACGTCCTGCATCCCTACAACATGGTCAAGGACCATCGCACGGAGGTGGAAACCAGCGACGCGGGCGGCGTGCTGGACGGCGACCTGGAGGCCTTTATCCGCGGCTACTTGCTGCACCCGGAGTTGAACCGACCGCCGAAGCGAAATGAAAGTGCGCGCTCCTGAACAGGAAGCGCTTGTGCGGGCACCAGGAAACGAGGAGTCGATGAGCGAGGAACCAAGAAGACCTGCGGCGTCCGAGGAATCAATCGGCGAGGACCGTATCACGCCCGTGCTGGCGGCGCGCCGGGAGAAGCTGGCCCGCCTGCGCGAGCTGGGTGTTGATCCCTGGCCCTACGGTTTCCGCCGGGAACAGCGGGTCGAGGAAGTGCTCGGGAGCTTTCCCGCTCTGGAAACGGAGGGCGGGGTATTGCGTCTGGCGGGGCGGATCATGGCCCTGCGGCGGATGGGGAAGGTAACTTTTGCCGTTCTGGCCGATTTCTCAGGAAAAATACAGCTTTATGTCCGGCGCGAGGAGATCGGTGCCGATAAGTACACCGTATTCAAGCTCTTTGACATCGGCGACATTGTAGGCGTGGTCGGCCGGGCCTTTACCACCCGCATGGGAGAGCCGTCGATCCAGGTCAGCGAGATCGAGCTGCTGTCCAAGAATCTGCATCCGCTGCCGGTGACGAAGGAGAAGGACGGACAGGTCTTCGACGAATTCACCGACAAGGAGCAGCGTTACCGGCAGCGCTACGTCGACCTGATCGTGAATCCGCAGGTGCGCGAAGTCTTCGTCCAGCGCAGCCGGATCGTCTCGCTGATTCGCGCAGAGCTCGAGGGGATGGATTTCCTCGAGGTCGAGACCCCGATCCTCCAGCCCATCTACGGCGGAGCATCCGCGCGGCCCTTCGTGACACACCACAACGCGCTGGACATGAGACTCTATCTGCGGATCGCCAACGAGCTGTACCTGAAGCGGCTGATCGTGGGCGGTTTCGACCGGGTCTTCGAGTTCGCCCGGGATTTCCGCAACGAGGGCATGGACCGGTTCCATAATCCCGAATTCACCCAGCTCGAACTATACGCCGCTTACGAGGACTACGGATTCATGATGGACCTCGTGGAGCGCCTTGCGGAGAAGCTTGCTCTAGAACTGCACGGAAGCACCAGGCTTCGCCTGGGAGAACTGGAGTTCGACCTGGCGGCACCCTGGAGGCGCGCACCCATGATGGAACTGCTCGCTGAGGCCACGGGCGAAGACCTGCTGGAAATGGACGAAGAAGGGCTCGGAACGCTGGCGCGCGGACTGGAACTGGAGCCGGAGCCGGGGATCGGCCGCGGCAAGCTGCTGGACCTGATCTTCGGCGAGATGGTGGAACCGAAACTGATCCAGCCCACCTTCGTGATGGATCACCCGCTGGAACTTAGTCCGCTGGCCAAGCGGCACCGCCGCGACGGGCGGCTGGTGGAACGCTTCGAGGCCGTGGTGGCCGGGAAAGAGCTCTGCAACAGCTTCAGCGAGTTGAACGATCCCCAGGATCAGCGGCGGCGCTTCGAGGAACAGCAGGCCCTGATCCAGCGCGGCGATGAAGAGGGCCAGCCCCTGGACGAGGACTTCATCCGGGCGCTGGAAATCGGCATGCCGCCTACCGCGGGCCTGGGGGTGGGCATCGACCGGCTGGTGATGCTGCTCAGCGGGGCGGAGTCGATCCGCGACGTGATTTTCTTCCCGACCTTGCGCCCCGCGGCGGCAGCGACGGAGCAGGCGGACCAGAAAGCGGGCAACGAGGCGGATTCCGATTGAGCCTGCGTCACTCGGGCTGATAACGAGGCAGCATTCATGCGCTGGGAATTCAGCAAGCGGCTGATCGTGGGCGGTTTCGACCGGGTCTTCGAGTTCGCCCGGGATTTCCGCAACGAGGGCATGGACCGGTTCCATAATCCCGAATTCACCCAGCTCGAACTATACGCCGCTTACGAGGACTACGGATTCATGATGGACCTCGTGGAGCGCCTTGCGGAGAAGCTTGCTCTAGAACTGCACGGAAGCACCAGGCTTCGCCTGGGAGAACTGGAGTTCGACCTGGCGGCACCCTGGAGGCGCGCACCCATGATGGAACTGCTCGCTGAGGCCACGGGCGAAGACCTGCTGGAAATGGACGAAGAAGGGCTCGGAACGCTGGCGCGCGGACTGGAACTGGAGCCGGAGCCGGGGATCGGCCGCGGCAAGCTGCTGGACCTGATCTTCGGCGAGATGGTGGAACCGAAACTGATCCAGCCCACCTTCGTGATGGATCACCCGCTGGAACTTAGTCCGCTGGCCAAGCGGCACCGCCGCGACGGGCGGCTGGTGGAACGCTTCGAGGCCGTGGTGGCCGGGAAAGAGCTCTGCAACAGCTTCAGCGAGTTGAACGATCCCCAGGATCAGCGGCGGCGCTTCGAGGAACAGCAGGCCCTGATCCAGCGCGGCGATGAAGAGGGCCAGCCCCTGGACGAGGACTTCATCCGGGCGCTGGAAATCGGCATGCCGCCTACCGCGGGCCTGGGGGTGGGCATCGACCGGCTGGTGATGCTGCTCAGCGGGGCGGAGTCGATCCGCGACGTGATTTTCTTCCCGACCTTGCGCCCCGCGGCGGCAGCGACGGAGCAGGCGGACCAGAAAGCGGGCAACGAGGCGGATTCCGATTGAGCCTGCGTCACTCGGGCTGATAACGAGGCAGCATTCATGCGCTGGGAATTCAGCGTCGCCCTGAGGCACTTGCGCAGCCGGCACCGCCTGGGATTCATCTCGGTGGTCACCTGGTTTTCGGTGGCCGGAATCACCATCGGTACGGGAGCCTTGATCATCGTGCTGGCGGTGATGAGCGGTTTCGAGAGCGAAGTGCGCGGCCGGATCATCGGCCTGGACGCCCACCTGCGGGTGCGCAGCTTCCACGATCGCGGAATCGCCGAACCGCAGGAGATCCTGGACCTCCTGGCGGACCTTCCCGGACTCGTGGGCATGAGTCCCTACGTGATCGAGAAGGGCATGCTGCGGCACCGCGGCAGCACCGAAAGCGCCGTGATCCGCGGCATGGATACGGAGAGCCTGCGCGGCCTGCTGCCCCTGGAAGAGCACCTGCTGGCGGGCGATATCCGCTTCGAGCCCGAGGGCGAAGGAGAGCTGCCGGGCATCCTGCTGGGCCGCTATCTGGCAGCCGGACTGGGCGTGATTCCCGGCGACACGCTGCTGGTGATTTCGCCTACCGGCCTGGTTTCGGCCTTCAGCCAACCCGTGGTCCGGCGCTTCGCGGTGCGCGGCATCTTCGAACTGGGCATCTACGAGTTCGACGACGCCATCGCCTTCGTGGGTCTCAAGCAGGCCCAGAGCCTGTTCCGTCTGGGCCAGAGCGTCAGCGGCATCGAGATCCGGCTCAAGGACCTCAACCGGGCCGACGAGGTGAAGGAAGAGATCGGCCGCCGCCTGGACTATCCCTACGCCGCCTGGACCTGGTTCGAGATGCACAAGAACCTCTTCAGCATGATGAAGCTCGAGAAGTGGATGATGTTCATCATGCTCTCGCTGATCGTGCTGGTGGCGGCCTTCAACATCATCTCCACGTTGACCATGGTGACCATGGAGCGGCGACGCGAGATCGGCATCTTGAAGGCCATGGGAGCGGATTCGCGCAGTATCGCCAGGATATTCATCGGCGAAGGACTGCTGCTGGGCGGCAGCGGAACCCTGGCGGGTTCGCTGGTGGGCTTGGCCCTCTGCTGGATCCAGCTGCGCTGGCAGCCGCTGAGCCTGCCGCCCGACGTGTACTTCATCAGCACCTTTCCGGTGGAGCTGCGACTGCAGGACATCCTGCTGATCACCTGTTCGGCGCTGCTGATCAGTCTCGCGGCGACCCTGTATCCGGCGGTACGCGCGGCAAGGCTGCATCCCGTGGAGGCTATCCGCCATGACGGTTGAGGACGGCCTTAAGAGAAGATCGCCCGTGGTGCTGGAAGCCCACGCCGTGTCGAAGGTCTTCAGGCACTCGGGAGGCGACGTCCAGGCCCTGAACCGCGTGAAGCTGCAGGTCCGGGCTTCAGAGGCCGTGGCGGTGATGGGACGCAGCGGTGCGGGAAAGTCCACGCTGCTGCACGTTCTGGGCGGCCTGGAGGCGCCCAGCGAAGGCCGGGTGATCGTGGAGGGCCGCGATCTCTATGGGTTGGGCGACCGGGATCGGGCGGCACTTCGGGCGGCGCGGATGAGTTTCGTGTTCCAGGCCCATCACCTGCTCTCGGAGTTCACGGCCCTGGAGAACGTACTGCTGCCCGCGCGGATCCTGGGATGTCCTGAATCGAAGGCCCGGGAGCGGGCCCGAGACCTGCTGGAGACTTTCGGATTGGCCGACAGAACCGGTCACCGACCGGTTGAACTGTCCGGGGGCGAATGCCAGCGGGTGGCGCTGGCCCGGGCGCTGGTCAACCGGCCTGCAATCGTTTTAGCCGATGAACCCACCGGGAACCTGGACCGCGAACACGCGGAGGATATCCTGGTGGAACTGTCGAGGGTGGTGGAACACGATGGCGGTTCCCTTGTCATCGTGACACACGACCCTGGAATCACGGAGATCGCACATCGAGTGGTGAGACTCGATGATGGTCGAATCAACGGATAGGGTCCGGAGCACATCCGGGCTTGTGGAGGTGTCCGATGATTTGCCAGTGCTGTTATATCGCAGAATCCGTCGCCGTGCGCGGACGTGGGCCGCACCGGTTGCGGTTGTGCATCCGCTGCCTGGCGAAATCCGGGCTGCATCATCTGAGCGGCTGGGAATTATGGCCCGAGCGGGTCCACTCTGCCGAGCCGGGCGATTCATCCCCGGCGGCGCTCTCTGCGGACGAGCTGCGCTGTCCCACCTGCTTCAAGAGCATCAGGGAATTCTGCCGCAGCGTGCGCTATGGCTGCGTGGATTGCCGCAGAACATTCCTCCCGCAGTTGGAGAAGGTTCTCAAGGCCCTGCATTCCCTGGGGGGCGGTGAAGTCTCAGAGACGCGCAGCCTGCGTGAGGTGGACCTGTCCCTGGCTCTGCTGCTGGAGGACTACGAGCTGGCCGCCCGGATCCGCGACGAAATGGCGCAGCATCAACCCAGCGGAGAAACGTGAACCTGAAGGAGCTTTTCGCCCGCCTGTGCTCCGGGCAGCCTGCCTGGCTGCCCGGCGACGACGGAATCCTCCTCTTCGGTCGGCTCCGCGTTTCCCTGAACCTGCGCGGCCTGGTGTTTCCGGAGCGCATGGGCGGGGAAGAACGGGTGCAGCTGCTCGAGATGCTGCTCGCCAGACCCGAAGTATGCGCGGACCTGGCGCTGCGCTGTGAACTGGACCGCCCGGTCGAGGAAGAGTGGGAGTTCCTGAGCGAACGCTGGGTTCTCGAACCTTGCCGCCTGCCCGTCGGCGGCTGTGAAATCCTGCTGGCGACCGACGAGAGCCTGAGCCTCCTGATCAACGGCGAAGACCACCTGCGCTACCAGGGCCTGGGTTCCGTCGAGTCTCTGCTTATGCTCCTGGCGGATCTCGAGCGGCGCGCGGAGGCACTGCAGCAGAATCCGGGACTCGCCCTTAACGCCACCGGAGCGCGGCAGGTGAGTTCGCCCTTTCTCTGCGGCTCGGGAACGCTGGTCACCCTGGTGCTGCACCTGCCCGGCTTGAGCTGGTGGGGCCGGATCGAGGAGCTGCTCGACCCGCTCTACAACGAAGGCATCTGCTACCGGACCTGGCAGGAGGGCTTCGGGGATTTCCTGGTGCTCGAGAACCTGAGCGCCCAGGAGGATCATCGACCGGCCCAGACCCTGGACCAGGTGATCCGACAGCTCGAGCCCATCGGCGAAGCGGAGGGGGAGGCTCGCCGCGAGCTGCTGCTGCACCGGCGTTTTGAGGTGGAGGACCGGGTGCAACGGGCTCTGGCGCTCTGCCGCAGCGCCCGTCTGATGGGCTATCCGGAGTTCGTCGAGCACTTAAGCTACGTGCGCCTGGGACTCCAACTGCGCGAGGAAGGTGATGGCCTGGCCGAACTGGAACTGTCCGAACCCGTTTCGCCCCTGCTGCTCAGACTGGCGCCGGCTCACCTGCGCCACTGCTCCCAGGGTACCGGTGACGGCAGGCAGGCGGCGGCTCTCAGGGCGGGCATCCTGCGCGCGCTGCTGAATCCCTGAGGACTATACGCACCATCGATCAGGGGTCGATGAACAGCACCCGATAGTACTTCTGTGCGTCCATTCCGATCGGATCGACCACAGTGATCGTGCCGCCGGTGCCGGGTATAACGTCTCCCAGGTCACTCCAGCCCTCTGGATAGGGTTCAAGCGAATACTGCAGCTGGTATTCGTTGAAGTCGCTGCTGTCCCACGACAGCTCGACATCGTCCGGCGGCAGGGTCGCGATATCGAGATGGGCCGGGAAGGGGTTGTACTTGAATGCGGTTCCGTGTCCGAACGCGCCGCCGGTGCCCGTCATCCCGTAGTAGTAGCCGTCCGGACCAAGCTCGACGTGGCTGGTGACACCCGAGACGGCTCCGCTGAAATTGTGCTCCACGACGTAATCCGAACCGTCGAAGTTCATGCTCACCAGGGCGCCACTGGTAAAATGCACCATCCGCGAGCCGATGAGGGTCACCTCATGTACTGGTGAGGTCGCATCGCCGGCGAAGGCTCCGTAGTGATGGATCACCTCGAAGTCGCTGCCGTCGGGATGGATGCGGTAGGTCGTACCGGTGTTGTAGGTTCCACCGTAGGGCGCCTGTCCCACCAGCCATTCGCCGGCCCTCACCATGTAGCCGTGGGGTCCAGATCCATCGGAACTGTCGAAGGAATGCAGCAGCATGAAATCGGAACCGTCCGCATTCATAGACCAGATCGTGCCATGATTGGTGGCCCCGCCTTGCCAGGTCTGGCCATATAAAACGCCCTCCTCGTACAGCAGGCCCATGTGTCCGCGATTGCCGCCTCCCGGTGCTCCGGCATAGTGGTGCAGGATGTCATAGGTAAGACCGGTGTTACCGCAGCGGAAGATAACACCCATGTTGTAGGCCCCGCCCCAGCGCGTATGGCCGTAGAGGTTGTCGCCCACCGGAATAACGTCGCCGTGGGGCGATGCTCCCTCCGTCCCGGTGAAGCTGAACAGGGTCTGGTAGCCTGATCCGTCCAGGTTAATCCGGAAGATAGTGCCCTGGTTGTAGGTGCCTCCAGCGAGCGCCATGCCGTAGAGGGTGGATCCTGATACGGTCAGCCCGTTGTGCGGCTCGCGACCGTCGCCCGCTGCGCCGAACTCATGCAGCAGGGCATAATCGCTGCCGTCATCGTTCATGCTGTAGATCACGCCCGCATCGTAGTCGCCTCCATAGCGGGTCATGCCGTAGAGTCTGCCATCGTGCTCGAGGACATTGTTGCTCCAGGCTCGCCGGCCGTCGTCGACACCCCCCTCGAAGTGGTGCAGGACCGCAACCTGGCCGGTCCCATTTGAAGCCATCAAGAGAACCAGCAGGATCGGCAGAACCGCGCTCTGCCCGAGGAGGTGTCTTAATCTTGTCTTCATGTCATCCCTCTGTTGTAGTGGAGCCCTTGAGTCCAGCACTCCGATGACTCGGTGTCGCATTATTCTGTGAACGGAAATGGGGCAAGAAGCATGCTCCGCAGACATGGCCTTCCTGCAGGGCACAGTATTGGAACAAAAGGATTCTGGACTTGAAAATGCAAGCAGGGAAGACGGAATCGTGAAATATTTGACTAGGGCCTAATGAACCAAGGTTATGGGATTCAGTACCCACCATGATGAGAATTGTGATCTGCCAACAGGAACCAAAGCAGGATCTTGTAGTTTGAGATTTAAAAGTTTGTTAGGTTTGTCGAAGTGCAACAAGTTCGCAGCGCTTCAATCGCCTCAGCAGCAATAGAAATCGAGCCGCGTAGATGGAACGCAGCCTGTGGTCTACTATCAGGCAAGCCTTGCTGGCGCTGATCCTGCTGCTGGGAGGGCTCCTGCTGACCGAACGGCTCCTGCCGGCACCGGATCTACTTAAGCGGGCTCGCTCGGAGGAAGGAAGCGGGATGGATGAGCAGAAAGACACCTTGACGATCGAGAGTACCGGAGCCAACCGCCTGCGCTTCGAGCAGAGTCCCTACCTGCTGCAGCACAAGGACAACCCGGTGGACTGGTATCCCTGGGTAGAGGAGGCCTTCCGGCAGGCGGAGAGCGAAGATCTGCCGCTAATGCTCTCCGTGGGTTATTCCACCTGTCACTGGTGTCACGTGATGGAGCGGGAATCCTTCGAGGATAGCGAGGTGGCGACCCTGCTGAACGAGGGCTTCGTCTGCATCAAGGTGGACCGGGAGGAACGACCGGACATCGATCACCTCTACATGAACGTGACGCAAATGATGACCGGGCGCGGCGGCTGGCCCATGACGGTCTTCATGACTCCCGGGGGAGAACCATTCTACGCCGCCACCTACCTGCCGAAGCACGGCCGCAGCGGACTGCCGGGAATGATGGAGCTTCTGCCGCGGATCAGTGAACTGTGGCGGAACCAGCGCCACCGGCTGACCGCGACCGCGGGTAGGGTGGGGCAGGCGCTCGAGCAGCTCGACCGGATTTCCGGGGTGGCCGGACTTCCCGGCGAGGCGGAGCTGGACCGCGGGCTGGATGTCCTGCGCCGCAGCTTCGACCGGGAGCACGGCGGATTCGGCGGCCGGCCCAAGTTTCCCGTGCCGCACAACTTCCTCTTCCTGCTCAGGCAGTGGCAACGCAGCGGCGATCCCGAGACTCTGGCCATGGTGGAGCGCGGCCTGCGGGCTTTGCGCCGGGGCGGCATCTTCGACCAGCTCGGTTTCGGCTTCCACCGCTATTCAACGGACGAGCGCTGGTTCGCGCCGCATTTCGAGAAGATGCTCTACGACCAGGCGCTGCTGGCCCTGGCCTATGCCGAATGCCACCAGGCCACCGGATCGGATTTCTATGCCCGCGTGCTGCGGGAGATCCTGGAGTACGTACTCCACGATCTCGCTTCCCCTGAAGGTGCCTTCTACTCAGCGGAGGACGCCGACAGCGAGGGTGAAGAAGGCCGCTTCTACGTCTGGCAACTCGCGGAAGTCCGCGAGCTGCTGGGAACCGAGGACGCCGCCCTGGCGGCGCGGGTTTTCGGGCTTAAAGAGGACGGCAACTGGCCGGAGGGCCGGGGCAATATCCTGTGTCTGGAACGCGGCTTCGCCTCCGCGGCCTCCGAGGCCGGACTCGCGCAGGGCGACTTCGACGGGCGCTACGAGAGCATCCGCCGGCGTATGCTGTCACACAGGGCCGGCCGGGTGCGGCCGGGGCTGGACGACAAGGTACTCTGCGACTGGAACGGGTTGATGATCGCCGCCCTGGCCCGCGCCGGGGCGGTCCTCGAGGATGAGACCTACACCGCGGCGGCCCGACGCTGCGCCCGCTTTCTGCTTGAACGGCTGCGCGATGCGGAAGGCCGGCTGCTCCACAGCTACCGCGGGGGCAAGGCGGCCGTCCGCGCCCACCTGGACGATTACGCCTTCCTGATCTGGGGTCTGATCGAGCTGCACCAGGCTGATTTCGACCCGGCCTGGCTCGAGGCCGCCCTGGAGCTTCAAACAGAGCAGCATGCCCATTTCTGGGACGAGGAACAGGGTGGCTACTACCTGGGCGCCGATGACGGCGAATCGCTGATCGCGAGGCTCAAGGAAACCCATGACGGTGCCCTGCCGGCGGGCAATTCCGTGGCCCTGCAGAACCTGCAGCGCCTGGCCCACCTGAGCGGGGATCCCCTGCTGTTCCAGCGCGCCGACAGCCTGGCCCGGGCTCTCAAGACCCTTAAGGAAAGCAGCGACGGGGACGGAAGCCAATATCTCTGCGCGGTGGATTTTCTGGCGGGGCCCTCGCGGGAAGTGGTGCTCTGCGGTCCGCTGGAGCGCGAGGATACGCGGATTCTGCTGGCCGAGCTTCGCGGGCGCTATCTTCCGCGGACGGTGATCCTGCTGCGCCCGGAGGACGCGGATCTCCGGGCCCGGATCGACGCCCTGGCGCCCTTCAGCAGCGGGCAGGGAATGCTCGGCGACCGGGCCGCCGCTTACGTCTGCGAGAATTTCAGCTGCCTGCGGCCCGCGACTTCGCCCCGGGAACTGGCGAGTCAGCTGGGACGCTGAATTTCCGTTCACACGCTTACCAATACTCGTGACACACCGGGAACCTTCGCGGCGCCCGGTGGTGCAAGAAATGGGACCGCCTCATTCGCCGGGCGGCCGTACTAAGTAGCGCTCCATAGCTGCCGATACTATCTTTGGCCTGCGAGGCGGCCGGCGGGCCGCCCTCCGGGGCCGAAAACGGCCCGCAAGGAAGGAAGGAACATGCACTCGAAGTTTTCCGCCCGCGTCCAGAAAGTAATCCAGTATTCCCGCGAGGAAGCCCTGCGTCTGGGGCACGACTACATCGGTACGGAGCACCTGCTGCTGGGTATCGTTCGACTGGGCGAAGGCACTGCCTGCCAGATCATCCAGAACCACGAAGTGGAACTCTCGGCCATCCGCGAGATGGTGGAGGAGATCGTCGAGTCCAATGACAACATCATGAAGATCGGCAACATCCCCTTCACCAAGAAGGCCGAGCGGGTACTCAAGGTTACCTACATGGAAGGGCGCAACTTCAGCGCCGATCAGATCGGCACGGAACACCTGCTGCTGGCCATCGCCAAGGAGGACGACGGGGTGGCCAATCAGGTGCTAAGCAATCTCAACATCTCCTACAACTCGATCCGCGAACAATTGTCCTCGCTGATCGAGGGCGGGGCGCAGAAGAGCGGAAGCGCCCGCGCGCCCCAATCCAAGAGCAAGACTCCCGCCCTGGACCACTTCGGCCGCGACCTGACCAGCCTGGCCCGCGACGGCCAGCTGGATCCGATCATCGGCCGGCAGAACGAGATCGAGCGCGTGGCCCAGATCCTCTCGCGCCGCAAGAAGAACAATCCCGTTCTGATCGGTGATCCGGGAGTGGGCAAGACCGCCATCGCCGAGGGCCTGGCCCTGCGTATCGTCAATCGCGAAGTCAGCCGCGTGCTCTTCGACAAGCGGGTGGTGGCCCTCGACCTGGGGGCCCTGGTGGCGGGTACCAAGTACCGGGGCCAGTTCGAAGAGCGGATCAAGAGCGTGATGGTAGAGCTCGAGAAGAACGCCGAGATCATTCTCTTCCTGGATGAGCTGCACACCATCGTGGGCGCGGGCAGTGCCTCGGGCAGCCTGGACGCCTCCAACATGTTCAAGCCGGCCCTGGCCCGCGGTGAGGTGCAGTGCATCGGCGCCACCACCCTGGACGAGTACCGCCAGTATATCGAGAAGGACGGCGCCCTGGAACGCCGCTTCCAGAAGATCATGGTGGAGCCCAACAGCATCGAGGAGACGCACCGGATTCTCCAGGGCCTGAAGAGCAAGTACGAGGAGCATCACGGAATCCGCTACTCGGAGGAAGCCCTGCACCAGGCCGTGATTCTCTCGGACCGCTACATCACCGACCGGATGCTGCCGGACAAGGCCATCGACGTATTGGACGAGACCGGCAGCCGGATCCACCTGGCGCACATCGTGGTTCCCGAGGCGGTGCTCGAGCTGGAGCAGAAAATCGAGGAACTCAAGCGCGACAAGGAGTCCATGGTCGAGCAGCAGAACTACGAGCAGGCCGCCGAGATCAGGGACCAGAAAGTCAAGCTGGAAACCGAATTGAGGCAGGCCAGCGAGGCCTGGGAGGAGAACACCGCCAAGGAGGACGTGGTGGTTGACCCGGAGGACGTGGCGACGGTGGTCAGCCAGATGACGGGCATCCCCGTGGACAAGGTGACCCTCGACGAGAGCGAACGCCTGCTCAGGATGCACGAGGCCCTGGCCCGGCGCGTAATCGGCCAGGAACAGGCCATCGACGTGCTCTGCCGCAGCATCCGCCGCAGCCGGGCGGGATTCAAGAGTCCCGACCGGCCCATCGGTTCCTACTTCTTCCTGGGTCCCACGGGCATCGGCAAGACAGAACTGGCCAAGGTGCTCTCGGATGAGATGTTCAGCGACGAGAACGCCCTGATCCGGGTGGACATGAGCGAGTACATGGAAAAGTTCGCCGTGAGCCGCCTGATAGGTTCTCCGCCGGGCTACGTGGGTTTCGAGGAAGGCGGCCAGCTCACGGAGAAGGTGCGACGCCGGCCCTATTCCATCATCCTGCTGGACGAGGTGGAGAAAGCCCACCCCGAAGTCTTCAACCTGCTTCTGCAGGTCCTGGATGAAGGCCAGTTGACCGATTCCGGCGGCCGCAAGGTGGACTTCCGTAACACGATCATCATCATGACCTCCAACATGGGAACCCGCTCGCTGCTCAAGGACTCGGCCATCGGTTTCGGCGGGCAGGGCGCCGAGCCTCCCACCTACGCGAGCATGAAATCCGAGATCATGAAGGACGTGAAACGCCATTTTCGGCCGGAATTCCTCAACCGCATCGACGAGTTGATCGTCTTCAACATGCTGGGACGCGAGGACGTGGAGCAGATCGTGCAGTTGATGATGGACGAGGTCTGCGCCCGGTTAAGGGAGCGGGGCATCGAGCTGGAACTGGAAACCGAGGCCGTGGAGCAGCTGATCGAGGAAGGCTTCAATCCCGCCAACGGAGTGCGTCCCCTGCGCCGAACGATCGAACGCCGCATCGAGGATCCCATCGCCGAGGAAGTCCTCAGGGGCAATTTCGCTTCGGGTTCCCGGCTCAGGATCAACCTTCGGGAGCAGGAGGTGGTCTTCCTCGACCAGGACGGCCAGGAAATCGAATTGTAGCACGCCCGTACTGCACGGGTGGGGCGTCCCGGGGAGTCCGCCGGGCGCCCTTTTTATTTTTGCGATATGGATCCAGGCGCCTCACACACCGACAATCGATCAAGCAGGAGTAAACAGCTCCTGGAACTGGAAATCACCGGCCTGAGCCACGGCGGCAGGGGCGTGGCGCGCAGCCCCGAGGGCGAAGTGGTATTCGTGGAGGGCGGATTGCCGGGAGACCGGGTGCGTGCTCTTCGAAGGCGGCGCCGCAGGCGCCACAGCGAGGCCCGGGTGCAGGAGATCCTCGTCTCATCGCCGCACCGCTGCGCGGCCCTCTGCCGGCACCAGGAGGTCTGCGGCGGCTGCCCCTTGCAGACCCTGGACTACGAATGCCAGTTGGCGGAAAAAGCACGCATGCTGCGCGACGCCTGGGAGCGCATCGGCGGTCTTCAGCCGCCGGAGATCGAGGAGATCCTGCCCTGCGAGCAGCGCACCCACTATCGCAACAAGATGGAATTCGGCTTCTCGGATCGACCCTGGAGCACGGAAGCACCGCCGCGCCGCGGAGGCTTCTCTGCGGCGTCCGGGGAGACCGCAGGACAGCCCGGGGAGGAGTCCGGTCGCTTCGGGCTGGGGCAGCACGCCCGGGGAATCCACAGCGTGGTCTTCGACCTCGAAGAATGCTGGCTGCAGTCGGAGCTCACGGCCCCGCTGCTCGACTGCGTGAGACGTTTCGTCTACCGGGAGGGCGGGGGCCCGGAGGCGGTCTGGCACTATAAAAAGCAATCCGGCTACTGGCGCTTCGTGGTGGTCCGCGAGGGGAAGCGCACGGGCGAGCGCATGGTCAACCTGGTGACCTCCGCAGGGGGCGATCCCCGCGCTGCGGCGTTGGCCGAGCGCCTGCTCGAGGAGTTTCCAGGAGAGCTGAGCAGCATCGTCAACACGGTCAACGAGCGTCCCGGGCAGGTGGCCCAGGGCTGCCTGGACCGCGTGCTGCACGGCTCTGCCGTGCTCAGGGAAAAACTGGGCCGGCGCACATTCGAACTGGGCCCCCAGGCCTTCTTCCAGACCAACACCCTGCAGGCGGAGCGGCTCTACGGGGTGGTGCGGGAGTTTGCCGGGCTGAGGCCGAACGACTCGCTACTGGACCTCTACTGCGGCACGGGTAGCATCTCGATCTGCCTCGCGGAGGACGTCCGGAGCGCGGTGGGCGTGGAACTGGTGGAGGAGGCGGTGCGGGCGGCCCGGCGCAACGCGGAACTGAACGGGCTGGACAACCTGCGCTTTCACCAGGGGGACGTGAAGGACCTGCTGCGCTCGGGGACCATCGAGAGACCGGACCTGGTGATCGTGGATCCGCCCCGCGGCGGCCTGCATCCGAAAGTGACGCAGCGTTTGATCCACCTGGGAGCCCAGCGCCTGGTCTACGTCTCCTGCAACCCGGCCACCCAGGCGCGCGACGCCGCCCTGCTCTGCGAAGGGGGCTATCGTCCGGAGCGCCTGCGGCCGGTGGACATGTTTCCCCACACTTTTCACGTGGAGGCGGTGGCTTCCTTTCGGAAAACGAACTAGGGCCCGTGAACAGGCCCTTAGATGATCAGGGAGGACTGCGCGATGTACATGGACCGGCTGGACAGCACGCTGGAGGCCTGCCGCGGACTCAAGGTCGCCGTGCTGGGCGATCTGATGCTCGACCGTTACATCTGGGGCCGGGTGGACCGGATCAGTCCCGAAGCGCCCGTGCCGGTGGTGAGTGTGGTGCGCAGGAGTCATGCCCTGGGCGGCAGCGCCAACGTTGTGAACAACATCAATTCCCTGGGCGCCCGCGGCGTGCCGCTGGGCGTGGTGGGCTCGGACGCCGAGGCCGACCTGGTCCTGGGCCTGTTCCGCGAGTCGCAGGTGGACACCACTCACATCGTCCGCGACGACCAGCGCCCCACCACGCTCAAGACGCGCATCATCGCGCACGACCAGCACGTGGCGCGCGTGGACGAGGAACGCACCGACCCGGTACGCGAAGCCACCCGCCAGGCCCTGCTGGAGCGCCTGGAGGTGCTGTTGCCGGAGTTGGACGCCCTGATTTTCCAGGACTACGACAAGGGCGTGCTGAGCGGCCCTTTCATCGCCGAGGTTCGGGAACGGACCCGCAGCGCGGGCGTATTCACCTCCGCCGATCCCAAGTTCCTCAATTTCCACGAATTCGGCGCCGTGGATCTTTTCAAGCCCAACCAGGATGAGATCTGCCGCGCCACTGGGGAATCGATTCAGCGGGAAGACGACCTGGAGCGCATCGGCAGGAGCTTCAGGGAGCGCAGCGGCTGCCGGGAGCTGGTGATCACCCGGGGCGCACAGGGCATGGCCTGCTTCGATTCCGGGCCGGGAGTTCTGGAGCTGCCCGCGCTGCGCAAGAGCGCCATCGTGGACGTTTCCGGTGCCGGAGACACCGTGATCGTGGCGCTCACGCTGGTGCGCTGCAAGGGCCGGGAGCTGGAACAGGCGGCCCGTTTCGCGGGGCTCTGCGCCGCCGTGGCCTGCGGCGAACTGGGCGCCGTGCCCATCACCCCCGCTCAACTGCAGCGGCTGAACGCCTGGACAGGCTCGCCCGCCTAAGGCGGGCGAGCCCGCCTGAGACGGGCGGTCCGCATTGGGCTCCTACTTGCCGGGCGGCTTGCTCCTGATGGGAGCGGCGAAGCTGTTGCTCGGGCTGTCCACGTTGAGGGCCTGCGGGGCATGGCAGAGCGTGCAGTTCCAGCGGCTGCCCGACATGGCGTCACCCTTCCGGTAGGTCTTGACTTTCCAGACCTGGGCCTCACCCGGATCGCCTTTGACCATCACGGCATCTTCGAAATGGCTTTCCGGAACCGGCACGGCTTCCTCTTCCTCCGCGTTCTCCGGACTGTGGCAGTCCATGCAGCTGTTCTCGTCGCCCAGTATGGGCAGCATTCCGTCCACCGTGTGGGGAATCACGGGCGGGGCTCCAGGAAAGGCCTGGAGGAGCTCGTCCGCCTCGCCGGGGAGTTCTTCGTTGAAGGTCGCCAGGTGTTGATTGGTCACTGCGTCGAGGTCCCCGTCGCGGAACCAGACTTCCAGCCCGTCCTCGGCGTCGCCGGCCCAGGTATTCTGGGTCTGGGTGCTGCACGCCGCCAGGATGACCAGCAGCAGACTCGCCAGGGTCTTGCGTGAAACCGGGGGTTCAAGGAGTGGCTTGCTCATGGAAACTGTTCTCCAGTATGTTCGTCGATCGATCGGCATTAAAACGGTGCGTGTAGCACAGCGCGGAGGAATGGCAGACCTCGATGCAGCGGCCGCAGTTGGTGCAGTCGCCGCTGAGGATCAGACCCTTGTCGCCCAGGCGGTCGAAATCGAGCACCTGGTTTTCCGGGCAGATCAGAACGCAGTCCATGCAGCGGTCGCAGCGTTCGCTGCTGAATCCCACCCTGAGCACGGCCAGGCGCCCGAGCAGTCCGTAGAACGCGCCCAGGGGACAGATGCGGCCGCACCAGCCTTGCCGGACCACCAGCAGGTCCAGCAGGAAGATGCCGGCCAGCAGGAGCCAGCCCAGGCCCAGACCGTAGATCAGCTCCCGTTGCAGCATGCCCAGGGGGCTGATCCACTCTGAGGCGGCCGCGCCGCTCAGCCAGGAGACCGGCAGGGCCAGCCCCAGGATCCAGTAGCGCAGTGAGCGGGGCAGGTTCAGCTGCCCGCCCAGGCGCAGGCGTCGCCGCAGCCAGGCGGCCAGGTCCGTCAGGAGGTTCACGGGACAGACCCAGGAGCAGAAGACGCGCCCGCCCAGCAGCAGGTAGAGCGCCAGGACCAGTCCGGCTCCCAGCAGGAGCTGGCTGTGGGGCAGGTGTCCGGCGAAGAGGATCTGGAGCACGGCGAAGGGGTCGGCCAGGGGAATGCTGCGAAAGAGCAGCGAGGCGCTGTAGTTCCCGGTGAGCACGCCCAGGTGGAGCGTGAAGCCCAGCCAGAAAAGCAGCAGTACGCCCAGCTGCAGCGCTCGTCGCGGCAGCAGGAATCTCAGGCTGCGCATGCCTCCGGGAGCATTCTTCACTGTTCGATGATCCCTTCCAGGTCTTCCAGGGTCTTCAGCACCTTCCGAGTGTGTTCCGCGGCCTGCTTGTCGGTCGGCGCCCTTCCTTCCGCGTCGCTTTCTGTAAAATCTTGACTGATCTCCGCTTCCTCCTTCCAGCCCAGGCGGTAGTTCGCGCCGATCCGGCCGCGCGCCAGTTCGGGCGGCAGGACGCGGATCGCCGCTTCCTCCAGGATGCAGGCGTGCTCGCAGATTCCGCAGCCCGTGCACTCCTCGTGGTGCACCACCGGCTGGAAAAAGGCATGCTTGCCCGTCCGCTCCTGGGGCTGGAATTCGAGCGTGATGGCCCGGCCCAGCTTGGGGCAGACCCGGTAGCAGACCTCGCAGCGCAGGCCCTGGAAGGCCACGCAGCTCTCCTGGTCCACCAGGACCGCCAGTCCCATCCGCGCCCGCTCTATCTCGGCCTCCCTGTCCAGCGCGCCCGAGGGGCAGACCGCCGCGCAGGGAACGCCGGGACACATGTAACACGGAACCGCCCGCGGCTCGAAGAAAGGCGTGCCCAGCGCGTGCTTCCCGCCGGCGGAGGCCAGGTCGAGGGTGCCGTAGGGGCAGGCCTCCACGCACTGGCCGCACTTGATGCAGGCCCGCTGAAAGGCGGCCTCATCCAGCGCGCCCGGCGGGCGGAGACTGAATTCCGTCTCGCGGGATTCATCCACCAGGTGGGCCCAGGCCAGCGAAGCGGTGCCGGCCAGGGCCGCCCTGCGCAGGGTCCGGCTGAGAAACTGTCTGCGGCTGGAAGGGTCGGCGGAGATCATCTCAGACCTTGTAGATCTTCACCGCGCATTTCTTGTAGTCCGTCTCCTTGGAGATCGGACAGGTGGCGTCCAGGGTCAGCTTGTTGATCAGCACGTTCTCGTCGAACCAGGGCACGAAGAGCATGCCTTTGGGCACCCGGTTGCGTCCTTGCGTCTCCACGCGGATCTTCACCTTGCCCCGCCTGGATTCCAGGTAGACCTCGTCGTTGCGGGCGATTCCGCGCGCTGCGGCGTCCTCCGGGTGCATGTAACACAGGGCGTAGGGCACGGCACGGTTCAGCTCGGGCACGCGCTTGGTCATGCTGCCGGAATGCCAGTGCTCGAGCACGCGGCCGGTGCAGAGCCACAGGTCGTAGGTGTTGCAGGGTGCTTCGGCCGGCTCGGCGTAGGGCCGGAAGAAGATCTTGGCCTTGTCGCCGATGCTCTCCTTGCCGGCTCCCTTGGCCTTGGGGATGGCCTTGAGGGCCTTGCCGTAGAAGCTGAAGCCCTTGCCGGGCTCTACGTAGGGGTCGAAGCCCTCGCGGAAACGCCACTGCGTCTCGCGGCCGTTGACCACGGGCCAGCGCAGGCCGCGCACCTTGTGATACGTGTCGAAATCGCTCAGGTCGTGCCCGTTGCCCAGGCCGAACTGCTGGTACTCGTTCCAGAGTGCCTTGTGCACGAAGAAGCCGAAGTCCTCGGCAATCTCGTTGGGGTGTCCCTGGGCGATGGGATCGGGCCAGCGAACCTTGAGGTGCTCGGGGCGGGCGAAGAGCACTTCGAAGAGCGTCTGCTCGGGATCGTAGCCCATCTTGAGCGCCTCTCCGAGCACATCCGGCAGCGTGTTCGCCGCGAATCCGTCCTTTTCTGGCAGGCCGGGCAGGGGATGCTCCTTCCAGACTTCCTTCAGCTTGAAGCGCTTGGAGAACTCAAGCACCTGCCAGAGGTCGCCCTTGGACTCGCCGGGAGCTTTGACCTGCTGGCGCCAGTGCTGAGTGCGCCGCTCGGCGTTGCCGTAAGCTCCCCACTTCTCGTAGATCATGGCCACCGGCAGGATCAGGTCCGCCACCTTGGCCGAGACCGTGGGATAGCAGTCGGAGACGACGATGAAGTTGTCGCCCTCGCGGGCGGCGCGGATCCACTCGCTGGCGTTGGCGAAATCCTGGAAGGGATTGGTGACCATGGCCCAGAAGAACTTCACCTTGCCCGCGCGCAGGCTGCGCACCATCTTCACCGCGTGGGTCCCCACCTTGGGATTCAGCGTCAGCGGAGGCAGCTTCCATAGCTTCTCGCACTTGTCGCGGTGCGCCTTGACCGGGACGACCATGTCGGAGGGCAGGCGGTGGGCGAAAGTGCCCACCTCGCGGGCCGTGCCGCAGGCCGAGGGCTGGCCGGTGAGCGAGAAGGCTCCGCTGCCCGGGATGCTCATCTTTCCGCCGAGCAGGTGCACCATGTAGATCTGCTCGTTGACCCAGGTGCCCCGCGTGTGCTGGTTGAAGCCCATGGTCCAGAAGGACAGCACCTTGCGCTTGGGATCGGCGTAGATCCTGGCCAGCTCCACCAGCTGCTTCTTCGGAACGCCGGTGAGTTCGCTCACGTAGTCGGCGTCGTAGGGTTCCAGTTTCTGCTTGAACTCGTCCAGCGTGATCCGCCAGTGAGCGCCGGCCTTGCCGCGGCTGGTCTGACCCTGCTCGCGCGGATGGTCGTCCGGCAGGCCATAGCCGATGTCCGTGGGACCGGTGGCGAAGACCGTGTGCTTGTTGACGAAATCCCAGTTCACCCCGTTGTTCTTGATCATGTAGCGGGCGATGAAATTCAGAATCGCCAGGTCCGTCTGGGGTCTGAAGATGATTTCGGTGTCCGCCAGGTCGCTGCAGCGGTTGGTGTATGTGCTGAGATTGACCACGGTGGTCGGCTTGTGCGTCAGTTTGCGGTCGGTGACCCGCGACCAGAGGATCGGATGGCACTCGGCCATGTTGGCGCCCCAGACCACCACGGCATCGGCGACCTCGATGTCGTCGTAACAGCCGGGCGGCTCGTCGATGCCGAAGGTCTGGATGAAGGCCGCCACCGCCGAGGCCATGCAGTGCCGGGCGTTGGGATCGATGTTGTTGCTGCGCACGCCGGCCTTCATGAATTTGGCGGCGGCGTAGCCTTCGTCGATGGAGTACTGACCCGATCCGAAGATGGACACTCCGCCGGGACCCAGTTCATCGTAGTACTGCTTGAACTTGGCCTCCATCACGTCCAGGGCCTCGTCCCAGCTCACGGGCGTGAACCTGCCTCCCTTGTCGTAGACGCCGTTCTTCTTGCGCAGCAGGGGCCGGGTCAGGCGGTCCTCGCCGTACATGATCTTGGCGTTGAAGTAACCCTTGATGCAGTTAAGCCCCCGATTCACGGGCGCTTCGGGATCGCCCTTGACGGCCACCACCTTGCCTGCCTTGGTGGCCATCATGATCCCGCAACCCACTCCGCAGAAGCGGCAGACCGACTTGTCCCACTTCCATCCGGCTTCCAGCTCTGACTTCGCCGCCCGGGCCCGACCGGGGATCCACATCCCCATGCTGCCGGCCACCGAGGCTGCGACTGCGGTTCTCAGAAACTCGCGTCTTGTCTGACCCATGTCATCCTCCCTGAAGGTCAGTTTCATCTGTTCAGGTGTATTACACGTCCTTGTTTAGTTTGTCCAGACCACGACTCGTGCTTTCATCCCCGTCCGGGTGTGATTCTTCTTCGAAATAGTGCTCGACCATGTCGGCCATCAATACGCGGGGGAGTTGCTTCAATTCCACCAGCCGGTCCATGCCCTGGTCCGTGTTTTCCGCCTCCACGGTGATCACCATGCGGCCTTCCGCGTCGCGGTGATGCACCTTTGCCCAGTCGAAGCGCTCGATGAGCGCGGACAGTTCGTCCATGTGCTCCGGGCGGCAGGCCACCAGGATGCCCGAGATCACCATGCGCGCCTCCTTGTTCAGTTGATGCTCCACAGGATCAGCCGGGCGTCGTTGCCCGCGCTGAGCAGACGGTGGCCCGCCTGATCGAAGCCCAGTACCTGGAGCGGGGCCTCGTGTCCCTTCAGGCTCAGCGCCTCCCGGTCCTCGCCGGCGGCCAGCAGCCGCAGGTCGCAGTTCCCCTGGCTGAAGGCCACAAGGCCCCTGCCCGGGTGGGCCGCCAGGGCCGTGATGTAGCCCTCGCCCGTGAAGAGCGTCTCGGGTTCGGGATGAAGACCTTGCGAGGGCTCGGTCGGTATGCGCCAGCACAGCAGCCGCTTGTCCTTGCCGCCCGAGAGCAGGGTCCGCCGGTCCAGCCAGGCCAGGCAGAAGACCTGGTCGCGGTGGCCGCTTAGCCTGGCCAGCCTGGTACCGCCGCGCGGTTCCAGCAGCTGGATCCGGCTGGAGGCGAAAGCCACCGCCAACAGATCGCCCCCCGGGGCGAGCGCCAGCTCGCTCACCGGATCGTACTCGAGCTGGTTGCGGTAAACCCATTCCCCGCTGCCGGGATCGAGCAGGCCCACCTCGCCGCCCATTTCACCCACGATCAGCCGCGAGCCTTCGTCGAAGAGCAGCCGCATGGCCTTGATGCCGCTGAGCTCGCCCGCGCCGCGCCAGTCCTCACCATGGAGCCGCAGCAGGTGGATCCTGTCGTCCGAGGAGGCCGCCGCGCAGAGCCTGCCGTCCCCGGTGAAGGCCAGCGAGCGGATGGATGGCGGGAAGCGCTGGTCAGCCGCCGGCTCAAGACGGAGCAGCTCGCCGGTTTCGCCCTCCGCACCTCGGGCAAATATCTGGACCACTCCGCTTTGCGTGCCCGCGTAGACCCGGTCCCCTTGCAGCGCGGCCGCGTAGATCATGTGCTCGGCCTGGTGGATGGATTCGATAAGCGGCGGGGGAACCGCCGGGACCACCTGGACTGAGAGGAGTAGGCCGGTGCAGAGTGGGAGGACGATTCCATAGACGGGGCGCTGCAGCGAACGTAGCGATTCAGCTTTATCTACTACCATTGTATAGGAATACAAATTACCCAATTAACAAGTGATTTCAAATGGACCTTGGCGGTTTATTGAGTGTCGCTCGTGACACAAAAGAAGGTGTGTGACATCCCCGCTTGACGAATCGTGAATCCGCGGGCCTGGACTCGCGGCCGCCGGAATCAGTTGTTACCGACCAGCGATTGTCATGGTATGGAGGTCTTACCGGGGGGACGCAGGGGCAGGCGGGCCGCGAAGACCGTGGCGGCGCTGCTGGACGGGCTGGCGGGAATAATCCTGCCCGTCCCCTGCGAGAGCTGCGGGCGTGGACTCGGGGCCCGGGAAGTGCTGGTTTGCCAACCCTGCCTGCTCGAGCTCCTGGGCGCCGGAGCGTGCGTCTTCAGCGGCTGGCGCGGCACTCCCGGCAGGGCCCTGATGGATTACGGCGGCCGGGCGGCCGCCCTCGTGGCCCACGTGAAGCAGAGGCAGGGCCTGCGTCTCCTGAAACGACTGGCCGCCGCGTGGCCCCGCCCGCCGCTCCCGGGGAAGCTGCTCGTTCCTGTGCCGCTGTACCCGCCCAGGCGTCGTGAAAGGGGCTACAACCAGGCCGAGTGGCTGGCCCGCTGCTGGTCGCGCGCCTGGGGCCTCCCCTGGGATCCGCTTCTTGAACGGATTCGCGGCGGGCAGCCACAGAAGGAACTTGGTCGAACCGAGCGTCTGCGGGCGCTTGAAAAGGCCTTCGCCGTGGACCGGCGCCGCCTGGCGCGACTGGAGGACGGGCCGTCCCGGGGGCCGGTCCTGCTGGTGGACGACGTAGTGACCACGGGCGCCACTATGGAGCAGTGCGCCGCGGCGCTCTCCGGCGCGGGTCTGCGGGTTTCCGGGATCCTGGCCCTGGCCCGGACCGCGCAGCGACATCCGCCTCCTCCGCCGCCGGAGGGGGAAGCGGGCTCCGTTGGCGATTAAAGGTGACGGTTGTATCTTTATTGGTTATTGTTGAACTGGAGGGCACCACGAGCCTGCGACAAGGAATCCGGCGGATGATCCTGCGAGCCACCGCGCTTGGAATCCTGCTGTCCGCCGTATGGCTGGCGGCGGGTTGCAGCGTGCTGAGACCCCTCCCGGGACCGGCCGAAGAGGAGCCCCTTCCTCCCCCGGAAGCTCTTTCAGATAGCCTGGAAACCTACCGGCAGCGCCTGGCGGACGCCGGAGCGGCGGCCGACAGCGGTTCCGTTGAGAATGCGGCGCTGAGGCTGCGCGAGCTCTTCATGGAGCTGGACACCCTCGTCCTGCCCTACCGCGAGTTCGAGCTTCAGCAGCTGCGACTCGAGGCGGCCCGCCTGCTGGTCCGCCTGATGCCCGAGGCGCCGGCGGATTCGGCGGAGACCGAGGGGATCCACTCACTGGACTTCACCCTGGGACAGGTGGCGGACAGCGTGCAGGCCGATACACTGCTGGCCGAACTGCTGGAGCCGGTGCAGCAGGACCTGCTGCCAGACTCCCCGGAGCTGGATTCGCTGGCCCTGCTGCCCGCCGAGGACAGGGCTGAAACACCCGCGCGGGAGCTTCTTCCGGGAATACCCCGCGCGGAGGAGCAGCGCATCCGGGGCATGGTGGAATACTTCACCGAGGGCCGGGGCCGCAAGTACTACCAGATCTGGCTCGAGCGTTATCCCTCGGCGGCGCCCACCATCCGGCGCATACTGCGCGAGGAGGGCCTGCCCCAGGACCTGGTTTACCTGCCGATGATCGAGTCCGGCTTCAAGCGGACCGCGCGCAGCCGGGCCCGCGCCGTGGGGCCCTGGCAGTTCATGGCCGGTACTGCCCGCGTCTTCGACCTGCGCGTTGATTACTGGGTGGACGAGCGGCGCGACCTGGATAAGTCCAGCCGCGCGGCCGCCCGTTTCCTGCGCAACCTCTACGAGCGCTACGAGGACTGGTACCTGGCGCTGGCGGCCTACAACTGGGGTCCCGGGCGCGTGGACCGGGCCATCAAGCGGGCCGGAGGGCGAAAGGACTACTGGCGCTTGCCGCGCATGCCCGCCGAGACGCGCAACTACGTGCCCACGCTGCTGGCCGCCCGCGAAGTCTTCGAGCGGGCCGCGGACTACGGTTTCGAGATCGAATCCGGGGACGCGGACTCTGCGGCGGAAGGCGCCGTGTTCAGCGAAGTGAAGGTGCGCGGGGCGCTCAACCTTAAGCGCCTGGCGGACATGCTTGAGGTCGAAGAGTCGCGGCTGAAGGCCTGGAATCCCCAGCTGCGGCGCTTCTGCACGCCGCCGGACGGGGGCCTGCTGCGGGTGCCCGAAGAGCGCGCCGCGGAGCTGCGCGCCGAACTGGCGGCCCTGCCCGACGATGTCTACCGGGACTGGTTGCGCCACAAGGTGAGGCGCGGTGATACGTTGAGCGGCATCGCCTCGCGCTACGGGGTCTCGCTGAGCCAGGTGCTGAAAGGCAATCAGCTGAGCCGCCGCAGCATCATCCGGCCGGGGCAGAATATCCTGGTGCCGCTGCCCAAGGGCTCGGGCACCGCGGCGACCAGGGCTTCGACGACGCGCCGCGAAGCGCCCTCGAGCGACGGCCTGCCGGTGTACGTCGTTAGGCGGGGCGACGCCCTGGAACGGATCGCCCGGCACGAGGACCTGTCCCTGTCGGACCTCCTGAGATGGAACGCCATCAGTCGCAAGGACCGGATCTACCCCGGACAGCGCCTGCTGCTGGCCGACCCGGCGGAAGCCGAGGAAGGAACCTCGGCGGGATCGAGTTCCGCGAAACCGCTGCAGTCCATGCTGCACGTGGTCAGGCGGGGCGAAACAGCGGGCGGCATCGCCCAGCGCTACGGCGTGCCGCTGGCGGACCTGGTCCGGCTCAACAAGCTGAACCGCCGGGCTACCATCTACACGGGCCAGAAGCTGCGCATCCCGGACGGCGCCGGAAAACGGCCCCTGCCGGAAGTTGAGCGGCTGCGCACCGTGCACGTGGTCCAGCGGGGTGACACGCTTTGGGATCTGGCCCGCCAGTACAAGGTTCGCGTATCGGATATCCGGCGCTGGAACAGCCTGAACGGCTCGAGCCGCATCTACCCGGGAAGTCGCCTGGTGATCTACCTGAAGGACAAAGGATGAATCGAGAGACACTGGTGGAGGGAATCGTCCACCGCAGCGGCCTGAACCGGGAAGAAGTGCGCGGAGTGCTGGAACACTTCCTGGAGCTGGTGAGCGAGGAACTCGAGGCGGGCGGCAGGGTCGAGCTGCGGGGCTTCGGCACCTTCAGCACGCGCCGCCGCGCCGCGCGTCCCGCCCGCAACCCCCGCAGCGGGGAAGCGGTCTGGCTGGAAGAGCGCCTGGTGGCCGCCTTTCGACCGGCGGCCCGATTGAAGGAACGAATCTCGAAGGCTGAAAAGCCTTGAATACCTTAATGCGGTCCCCCGGACCGCACAGCAGAGGAGGCGGATTTGCCCTGCGGTAAGAAGCGTAAGCGCCACAAGATTTCGACGCACAAGCGTAAAAAGAGGCTGCGCAAGAACCGTCACAAGAAGAAGTAGCCTGTAGACGGGGCTTCGCGGAAGAAACATCCCGAGGGAACCGGGCGCAGGTCCGGTTCCTGATGGAGGTCGGATGCGGGCCGGGAACGAGGATTCCCGCGGAGAGCAACGCAGGATCTGGTCGGTGGGAGAGCTGGCCCGGGAGTTCTCCGGCCGCCTGGAGCGGGAGTATCCGCCGCTGTGGGTGAGGGGCGAGGTCTCGGATTTCAGGCTCTACCAGGCCTCGGGACACCGCTACTTCACGCTCAAGGATCGCGAGGCGCAGTTCTCCTGCGTATTCTGGAGCGGCAGGGCGAAATCATGCGCCACGCGTCCCGCCGACGGGCTCAAGGTGGAGGCGCTGGTCCGCCTGGTGTTCTACGGCCCGCGCGGGCGCCTGCAGCTGGACGTGCAGGACCTGCGGCCGGCGGGACTGGGCGACCTGATGCAGGCCTTCCTCGAGCGCAAGGAGAGACTGGCCGCCGAGGGACTCTTCGATGCGGAACGCAAACAGTCCCTGCCGCCCCATCCCGAGAGCATCGGCCTGCTGACCTCTGAGGAAGGCGCCGCGTTCAGGGACATTGTCAAGGTGATCAGGCGCCGGCATCCCGCGGTGAAGCTTCTCCTGTGTCCCAGCCCGGTCCAGGGAGAAACCGCTGGATCCGCCCTGGCCAGCAACCTGCGCCGGCTCTGGCGAGTCCCCGGACTGGACCTGATCATCCTCGGCCGCGGCGGAGGTTCTTTCGAGGACCTGTTCTGTTTCAACAGCGAGGAGCTGGTCCGGGCCATCGCCGATTGCCCATTGCCCGTGATCTCCGCCGTGGGGCACGAGGTGGACACCACGCTCAGCGACCTGGCGGCGGACCTCCGGGCGCCCACGCCCTCGGCCGCGGCGGAACTGGCGGTGCCCGACGACGCCCAGCTCCTGGACCGGCTGGAGCACCTGCGCGTCCGTGCGGAGCAGGCGGCGCGGAGGGCGCTCGCGGGCCGCTCGGAGCGACTGAGCCTGCTGGCCGAACACCGGGCGCTGAGCGAGCCGCTGCGGCGCCTGCGGGAGGCGGGCCAGCGCCTGGACGAGGACCTGTCGCGCATGGCCGAAGTCCTGGGCGCGCGCGTACAGCGCCTCGACGAACTCCTGCCCGGCCACCGGCGGCGAATGGGACTGGGTCTCAGGCGCGGTCGCGGGGAGGCGGCGGAACGACTCAATCATCTGCCGCCGCGGCGGCTGAAGACACTGCTCTCGCGCCGCCTGCAGGAAAGCGGTGGGCGGCTGACGGAGCAGGGAGGACGCCTGCGCCGCCTGCTGGATCTCCGGGTGCGGGACGCGGGCCGCGTGCTGCGGCAGCTCGAGGGGCGGCTGGCCCGGATGGAAAGCGAACGCCTGGTGGCCTGGGCCTGGAAGCTGGGCTTCATCATCTGCACCGATCTAGCCGGCGCAGCGCTGACCCGGGCGGCGGGCATCAGCCCGGGGCAGCAGGTGCGCCTGCGCTTCAGAGACGGCGGGGCAAAGGCGCGTATCACGCAGATCGAAGGAAGGGCCGATGAAGAAACCCTCTAGCTTCGAGGATGCCCTGGAGCGGCTTGAAGCGATAGTGGCCCGCCTCGAAGAAGGGGAAGTGGGCCTCGAGGAGAGCCTGGAACAGTATCGCGAGGGCATCCGCCTTCACCGCTACTGCCAGGACAAGCTGCGCAAGGTGGAGCAGGAGCTGATGCGCGTTCTCAAGGAAGACGAGCTCGAAGGAGCGGAACAGCCGCCCGCCGAGGAGGCTGACCCGGCCGGATCGTCCCCCGAGAACCCGCAGCAGCCTTCCGGGCCGCCCCTGGAGGCCAACGAAGAACTTCCGTTTTAATGGACCGCTGCGCATGATCCTGGGAATTCGCGGAACCGTCCGGGCCGAGGGCATCCGGGAGATCCTGCCCCGGCTCTGCCGCATGCTGCTTGAGCTGGGCCTGGACTTTCGCCTGGCCGAGGAGCTGCTCGAGCGCGGCGACCTGTCTCCCGCGGACCTGGAGGGCCTGAGCCCGGAGATGCTCAGGCCCGAGCGGCGAATCGACAGGGAGATCGACGTACTGATGACCCTGGGCGGAGACGGCTCCATGCTGGCCGCGGTCCAGGACATGCGCCGCAACATCCCCATCCTGGGCGTGCACATGGGTTCCATGGGCTACCTGACGGCCACCACGCCCGAGGACCTGGAAGACTGCCTGCGCAACCTCGCCGGAGGGCGGCTGAGCGAAGAGCGCCGGATGATGCTCAAGGTCGAGGCCCTGCACGAAGGCGTGAAATTCAAGGCCCACGCCCTGAACGACGTGGTCCTGGCCAGCAGCGTCCCCGGTAGGGTGATCCGCCTGGCCACGCGGATCAACCACGAGAGTCTCTTCAACGTTACCGGCGACGGGCTGATCCACTCCACGCCCACGGGCAGCACGGCCTACAACCTGGGCGGTGGCGGCCCGGTGCTCGAACCGGGCATGGACGCCATCGTGCTGACGCCCATCATGCCCCATTCCATCAGCGTGCGTTCCATCGTCACCTCGGCGGACTGCCGTATCGAGACCGAGGTCAGCTCCCACAACCGGCAGATGCTGCTCTCGGTGGACGGCCAGCTCAGCCGCATCCTGCCCGAGGGCACCCGGGTGACCGTGGCGCGCAGCCGCCGCCGGGTCCGCCTGCTCAAGGGATCGCAGCCGGGATTCATCGGAGTATTGCGCAACAAGCTGATGTGGAACCTGGAGGACCGATGAACCTTGTCCGGCGACTGGGCGCTGCCATGTCCCGCACGCGCGAAAACCTCGGCGGACGGATCCGCGAACTGGCGGGCAGCGGACGCCGCCTGGATCCCCGGATGCTCGAGGAACTGGAGGAGCTGCTGCTGGCGGCGGACCTGGGCTGGGAGATGTGCGAGCGGGTGCTCGAGGGCCTGCGACGGGCCGCCCGGGAGGACGCCCGGACCCCGCTCGAGGAGCTGATCGAAGAGCAGATCCTGGCCCAGCTGGAGTCACCCGTGAGGCAGGATCCTGATTCCCAGGAGGAGGAGCGCGGCGAGGGGCCGCGGGTGATCCTGGTGGTGGGCGTGAACGGGACCGGCAAGACCACCACCGTGGGCAAGCTGGCGGCCCGCTACGCCGCCGGGGGGCGCAAGGTGCTGCTGGCGGCCGCCGACACCTTCCGCGCCGCGGCCATAGAGCAGCTCGAGATCTGGGCGAAGCGGGCGGGCGTGGACCTGGTGCGCGCGGCCCAGGGCGCCGATCCGGCCAGCGTGGCCCACGACGGCCTGAGCGCCGCCCTCTCGCGCGGTCACGAACTGCTGCTGGTGGACACGGCGGGTCGCCTGCACAACAAGCGCAACCTGATGCAGGAGCTGGAGAAGATCCGCCGGGTGCTGGGCCGGCGGCAGCCCGGCGCGCCGCACGAAGTCCTGCTGGTGCTGGACGGCACCACGGGGCAGAACGCGCTGTCCCAGGCGCGCCTGTTTACCGACTCCACTGGAGTCACCGGGCTGGTGATCACCAAGCTGGACGGCACGGCACGGGGCGGCATCGCCCTGGCCATCCACCAGGAACTGGGCATTCCCCTGCGCTGGATCGGCGTGGGCGAGGGATTGGGCGACCTGCAGCCCTTCGACGCGCGGAGCTACGCCCGGGCGCTCTTCGAACCCGCGGCGGGCGAATCGGAAATCGCCGGGGGCCCTGCCGCGCGGGAGGACGGGGCGGCGGAGGAGCCGGGTCTTGCCTGATCCACGCCAGGAAATCCGGCGGGTGAGGAATTCCCCGGCGGGGGAGCTGAAGGTCTACATGCACACCGTGGGCTGCGCCAGGAACCTGGTGGATTCGGAGATCCTACTGGGGCAGATGGGCCAAAGGGTGCGCCCGGTGGAGGAAGGCCGCCGGGCCGACCTGATCGTGGTCAACAGCTGCGGATTCATCGAGGGCGCCAGGGAGGAATCCATCGACGCCGTGATGGAGGCGGTGCGGCTCAAGCAGGAGGCACCGGGGCGCCGGGTGGTGATGATGGGCTGCCTGAGCGAGCGCTGCCGGGATGAACTCAGGCGCGAGATCCCCGAGCTGGACGGCATCTACGGCGTGGGCGAGTTCGGGCCGCTGCTGCGGGAAATGGGCCTGCGGCCTTCCGGGTCCGGCGCGGTCCAGGATCCCGACCGGGACGCCCCCGGCCTGTTCATGGAGCGGGTGCTGCTCAGTCCCCGCCACGCGGCCTACCTGCGGATCTCGGACGGCTGCGATAAGCGCTGCAGCTATTGCAGCATTCCGCAGATGCGTGGCCGGATGCACTCCCGACCTCCCGTGGAGATCCTGGCCGAGGCCCGGTCACTTGTCGAGCGTGGTGTCAAAGAAATCAACATCATCGGCCAGGAGATCTCAAGTTATGGTCGAGATCTATCGGGGAAGCCGGGAATCTGCGGGCTGCTCAAGATCCTGAACGATTGCGGGGCGCCCTGGCTGCGGCTGCTCTACACCCATCCCCCGCTGGTGGACCGGGAATTCGCCGAAACCATGGCGGACTGCGAGCAGGTGCTGCCCTACCTGGACTTCCCCGTGGAGCACGTTTCGGGCCACGTGCTCAGGCGCATGCACCGGGCGGGCGACGCGGTCGGGCTGGCGGAACAGATGGCCATGCTGCGCGAGGTGGTTCCCGGCCTGGTGCTTCGGACTTCCATCATCGTCGGCTTTCCGGGTGAGCGCGAGCGGGATTTCGAGGAGCTGCTGGCCTTCATCCGGGAACATCCATTCGACAGGCTGGGTGCATTCATCTGGTCGCCCGAGGCGGGCACCCCGGCCCTCGACCTGCCCGGCAGGGTGCCGTCCGAGCTGGCCGCCGAGCGCTTTCACCAGCTGATGCAGGCGCAGCAGGAGCTGAGCCTGGCCGCCAACGAGGCACTGCTGGGCCGCCGGGAGCGGGTGCTGGTGGACGAATTCGACGACGCCGCGGGAGTCAGCCTGGCCCGCAGCTACCGCGACGCTCTTGACATCGACAACTGCGTCGAACTGGAAGGATCTTTTCCCGTGGGAGATTTCGTGGACGTGGAATACGTCGAGGCCCTGGAATACGACCTGCGGGCGCGGCCCCTCGGGTCCTCGGGCACCCTCCTTTCAGGGGACGGATCATGAAGCGGCTGAACATGCCGGTTGCGGGGAAGATCCGAATACCGTGCGCGCCATCCCGGTGGAAGCTCTGCGTGACGTCCTTGCTGATCCTGCTGGCCCTCCCGTACTCGCGGGCGGAGAGTCGGGACACCTGGTTCATGCACGAATGGGAGCCCGATTTCAGGGTGCTCCTGCACGACCGCTTCGAGCCGCAGAGTCACGCCCGCCGGCAGGTGATCACCTGTCTGCTGGATGTGGCCGACCTCCAGTTCCGGCGGGTGGATGCCGCTGCCGCGTCCGCCGGATCCGCCGAACCGGATGACGCGTCCACGACCCGCATCTACCAAGCGCGCTACGAGATCAGCGTGGAGGTCTTCGCCGGGAACCGGCAGGTGAGTTCCCGCTACGAGCGCTTCACCATGGAAACCGCCGACTACCGTTCCACTGGAGCCCGGGCCGGGTCCCGCTGGCATCATTTCGAGCTGGAACTCGGAGCAGGCGAATACGGCTGGTGGGTCGAATTCCAGGACCTCAACTCGCGCAAGCGGAAACAGCTTAAGGGCGAGCTGAAGGTCGGCGATGAGAGTGAAGAAAGCTGGCGGCTCTCGGGCATCTGGCTGCTGATGGACGCCGATACCCTGAATCCGGATCCTCATCGCTCCCGGCCCGTTGCCGAACACCGGATCAGCGACGAGCACCGGGACCTGTCGGCCTACTACGAGGTCCTCTGCGGCGAGAATGAGAAGCTCAGCCTGCACAGCCGGATCCTCGATCACCGGGACCGCGTCCGCCACGAGCGGCGGATCGCGCGACTCTATCCCAGGGGCCATTCGAAGAACCTGCTGCAGATTCCCCTGGATGAGCTGGGTTCCGGAGATTTCGTGCTGGAGCTTAGCCTTAAGAGCGCCGATTCGCTGCGCGCGGCCGCTAATCGCGCGGTGGAAGTGCGCAGGCAGGAGTTCAGCGTGCGCTGGCATGCCCTGCCCCTGACCGCGACGGACCTGGACCTGGCCGTGGAGCAGTTGCGCTACGTGCTCGAGGCCTCCCGGATGCGCGAGATGAAGAACGCTCCCCGGGGACAGAAACGCCTGCTCTTCGAGCGCTTCTGGGACGACGTGGATCCCTCGCCGGAGACCGAATACAACGAACTGATGCAGGAATACTACCGCCGGGCGGAATTCGCCGACCGGCGCTTCTCCTGGTCCCGCTTCGCCGGCTGGCGCAGCGACCGCGGCCGGATCTACATGCTGCACGGCGATCCCTCGCGGGTGGAGCGCTTCAGCGGGGACTTCGAGCGTCCGGCCTGGGAGCGCTGGTACTACGAGGAGGAAGGCCTTGAGTACCTCTTCGTGGACTGGCAGGGCTTCGGCGACTACGAGCTGCAGATCGACAGGAATCTCCGCCTGTGAGCGGCGAGGGAAAGCGACACGTGCGGGTGGTGGCCCCCGCGGGACCGGTGTCCATCGAGGCGCTGGAGGCGGGCCTGACCTGGCTGCGCCGCCAGGATTGCGAAGTGGTGGAGGCGGTCCACCTGCGCGGAACCTGGGGCCACCTGGCGGGCCGCGACGCCGACCGCGCCGCCGACCTGATGGAGGCCTTCCTCGATCCCAGGGCCGACCTGGTCTGGGCCGCCCGCGGCGGATTCGGCTGCGCCCGGTTGCTGCGGCTGTTGGACTGGGAGCGGCTTGCGGAAGTGTCGGATCCGCCGCTGCTGGTGGGCTACAGCGACCTCACTTCCCTGCAGTGCGCCCTCTGGACCCGCCTGGGCTGGCCATGCCTGCACGGGCCCATGTCGGCCACCGAGCTGGGCGGCGGTATCGACGGTGCGACCCTTGACTCCCTGCTGCCCTTTGTAACACACGGCCCGGCCCCTGAATGCGCTCAGTGCATCACGCTGAGCAAAGAACAGCTCCTGGCGCCGGGCCTGGCCGAGGGACCCCTCCTGGGCGGCAATCTATCTGTCCTCAGCAGCATGCTGGGGAGTCCCTGGTTTCCCGATTGCCGGGGCGTCGTGCTCTTCCTGGAGGATTATGGGGAATTTCCCTTCCGAGTGGACCGCCACCTGGCGCAACTGATGAACGCCGGCGTACTGAGCGAGGTCTCGGCGATCCTGCTGGGGCACTTTCCGGAATGCCTGGAGCCCGATCCGGAGAAGTCCACCTTCAGCGTAGATGAGCTCTTCGAGCAATACTTTGCGCCTCTGGGTATTCCGGTGATACGCGGTCTGCCCTTCGGCCACGCCGCGCCCAGGATCAGCCTGCCGGTGGGCGGCCTGGCGGTGGTGAACACTGAGGCGCTGCGGGTCGAACTGCTGCCCCGGAGCTGGGCGGATCTGGGAGTTCGTTGCGAAAACATCTGAGGGCACCTCTTGATGAGACTCTGGCAACGTGTCTCACGGCGTCTCGGGTTAAGCCCTGCATGGTACAGCTGCGCTATATTCAGTAAGAGGTGACTCTCGGCCTTTATAAGGATTCTCGAAAGTCCTTGGCGTTTGATCGATGGTGCGATTTGGCCTGCTCAGCTTTGTCGAATCGCTCAGAACTTACGGGAACCCCTATAAATACTGCCTATTCTGTCCAGAAGGACGACCCGTCAAGACCTCCTGTTCTCACTCCTGCAGCCTGCACATGATAGCTGGTGAAGCCGGATTCTATTGGTTGGGGATCAGTCCAACTTGATGTATGACAGCCATCCCATTCTATTTCAGCAACCAGTAGATCATTGCGAAATACGTTATATGTGTCACAAACTCGACCTTCGAGCGGCCCGATTTCAAGTGTCGGTACCTCGTTCTGAATCCGTAGTGCCAATTCAGGTGGTCTCGTCAGTTCTCCAGGATTCATCGGCATGCCCATGTAAGTACCACGATAGAATCGTTGATTTGCATATCCCAGTGGGCCAGGCCAAGAGGGCCAATTCTCAGAAAGTGTGTTGTAGAACGCCAGCTTTTCACCTTCGCGAAAGCCCAGGTGCAGTTCGTCTCCTATCATCCAGGGAATGGGCCAGAAGTCGGGATCTTCAACCTGATGCACGATGCACAAGGTATCTCCACTCTGTAGTTCATGCCAGCATTCAAAACTCACATTATACGGATCGCTGGTTATACCCCGATAGAATTCTAATCCCCTTCCTTGTGTAGTAAGTCTATTCAATGCGATCAAATCGTCATAGTTATCCTCGTCTAGTTTACACCCCATCAGGTATCTGCGCCCACGATCAACGGACAAACTGTCACGCTCAAAGGGCCAGTGAGATAGATTCACAGTATGGATTGTAGAATTATACTGCGTATACGCGCTATATGCGAAACTCGTAGATCCATTACTGAGATCCGTAGGTATTGGACAAATATCCTCGGGACCAAAACCATCGTAATAGCTAACATAGTCCAGTGGTAGGAGCGGCGGCGGCGGTATGTGTCAACAAAACCGAGACAGTTCCTCCTCTGAAATTAGTGTACA
>CAZMSD010000021.1:0-67851 GCA_964568855.1 uncultured Bacteroidaceae bacterium
CACCCAGGCGGCGCCGATCAGACAGGGCAACCGTCCCCAGCATGTCGCAGTTTCAATCATGTCTGGATCGGTCGCCACCCAGGCGGCGCCGATCAGACAGGGCAACCGTCCCCAGCATGTCGCAGTTTCAATCATGTCTGGATCGGTCGCGGCCCAGGCGGCGCCGATCAGACACGGCAACCGTCCCCAGCATGTCGCAGTTTCAGTCATGTCTGGATCGGTCGCGGCCCAGGCGGCGCCGATCAGACAGGGCAACCGGTCGACCTGCATGATGCATTCCGACCGCGGCCGAAACGAAGGCATGTGTCACGCCGCACCGGCTTCCCGGCAATGCCAAGACTCATCGAACAGGGGCCGCAGCAGCGGCCCCTGTTCATTGCTCAACAGGTGGATCCGGTCTGGAATACCTATCCTGTTCGATGAAACCGACGAATCACGAAGGAAGGATCCACAATGCGGATTCGCATCACCTACTGCGAGGTCTGAAACTACGGACCCACCGCCGCCGGTCTGGCGGAGGCAATCGAGAAAACCGCGGGAGTCAAGGCGGAACTCGTCGCGGGCAGCGACGGGATCTTCAACGTGGAAGTAGACGGCCGCCTGATCTACTGCAAGTTCGATACGGGTCGCTTCCCCGAGCACGAGGAAGTGCTCAGCCAGCTGCGGGGCTGAGGCAGCCCGACTGGAACATGCGAACCGACCGCTGCCTTCCAACCGGCGGCCGGCAATACTCATGTCAGGTAGATTTCTAGGATGATGCCTCGGAAGCGTCGCGCCAGCGGCCCTCCTTGCGGATCAGCCCGATCAAGGCCTGCAGGGCCTCGCCCTCAGGCACGTTGCGCCGCACGCATTCCCGGCCCACATACAGGTCCACCATGCCTGGTGCGCTGCCCACGTAGCCGAAATCGGCGTCCGCCATCTCGCCCGGCCCGTTGACCACACAGCCCATCACCCCGATTTTCAGGCCGGCCAGGTGCGCGGTTCCGCTCTGGATGCGCTGCAGCGTCTCCGCAAGCTTGAACTGGGTGCGCCCGCAGCCGGGGCAGCTGATGTACTCGGTGGCGAAGGGCCGGGCGCCCGCGCCCTGCAGGATGGCGAAGGCGAAGAGCCGGCTGCCCGTGGCGGTCACGTCGCCCTGGAGGGTCAGCGAATGAATCATCCCGTCGGCGAGCAGGGCGCCGATCCGGCCGGCCAGCGCCAGCGGATCGCGCAGGCCTTCCTGCGACACGTACATGTCCAGCGGGATGCGCGAGTTCAGGCGGCGCAGCACCAGCTCCAGCAGCCGGTAGCGGTGCACCAGGTTCTCGCCGTCGATCGAGAGCATGGTCCGGCCCGCGGGGAAGTGCTCGTGGATGTACTTGACCAGGCTGTTGATGATCGGCACGTCGCGGGAAGTAATGTGGAACTGCAGTACCTCGTCCACTTCGCCGGCGATGTCCGCCCAGCTCGCCACGTCGTCGTGGATCACCTCCACGGGGATGATCCGGCGTGACACACTGGCGTGCACGACTTCAGAATCGAAGAGCGTGACACACAGCCCGTCCGAATCGCGGCAGAGGGTCGAGGCTTCCCCGGGCGTGTCGGGCATGCGGCTCTCGGGCTGGGGCAGGTGCTCCAGCAGTGGTGATATGCCCGGCACCTCGTGGGCGCCGGCGCTGAGGGTCACCGGGGTCGGGGTCGACCCTCCACAGCGGAAACGGCTGCCTCGGTCGCCGGTCAGGTGCGTCTCACGCGGAGACCAGCTGACGTAATCCAGGCCGCACTCGGGGTAGGCCAGACGCGAAGCGGGCCGGCCGCGGCCGTAATACTCGGCCAGGCTGCGGGCGGGAGCGAGTTCCTGCTCGGGCGGATCGGTGAGCGAAACGCGGATCGTGTCGCCGATGCCGTCCTCCAGCAGGGCGCCGATGCCCTGGGCGCTCTTGAGGATGCCCTCGATGCCGCCCCCCGCCTCGGTCACCCCCAGGTGCAGCGGGTAGTTCATGCCCAGTTCGCGCATCCTGGCCACCAGCTCGCGGTAGGCGTAGACCATCACCCGCACGTTGGAGGACTTCATGGAGAGGACCAGGTCGCGAAAACCGCCGTCCTCGCAGAAGCGGATGTACTCGAGGGCGCTTTCCACCATGCCCTGGGCGGTGTCGCCATAGCGCTGGACCATGCGCTGGGAGAGGGAGCCGTGGTTGACTCCGATGCGCAGGCAGCGGCCCTCGGACTTGAGCGTTTCCAACAGGGGCTGGAAGACTTCCCGGGCCTGCTCGCGGCCCCGGCGGAACTCCGCCTTGTCGAGCTGGCCGTCTTCGCGCCCCGGGCGTCCCGAGAAGTTGCCGGGATTGATGCGGATCTTCTCCACGTGCCGTGCCGCCTCGACGGCCGCCCGCGGGCTGTAGTGGATATCGGCGCAGAGGGGAATCCGGATTCCGTCGCGGTCCAGCCGCTCGCGGATCCTGCCCAGGGCCCGGGCTTCCGCCAGGCCGGGTGCGGTGATCCGCACCAGCTCGCAGCCGTGCTCCACCAGCAGGCGGACCTGGGCCGCTGTGGCATCCACGTCACCTGTGGGAGTGGTGGTCATGGACTGGATGCGGATGGGCTGTGAACCGCCGATTCCCAGTTCTCCCGCCCGGACTTCACGGGTGGGGAACCTGCGGTAGCGAAGGCGATTGCCGACGTACATTCCAGAGCCTTCTTTCGAGAGTCAGCGGCACAATATGAGATCCGGGTCGATAATCCGCAAGCGGGGTCGGAGGAACCGCAGGAGCTTCAACGTCAATCCTTAGGCATTCCCTGCCGATAATGAAACGACGATTCATCCGCGACGGGCATTCAAGGGAGGCACCATTGAGCGGCAGCCCCTCGGTCTCTAGAGGATCCTGGGCGACCGGCGACCCCGGGACAGCGCAGCGCGAGATCCACCGCATCGCCATCTCCACCAGCGGCGGGGACGCGCCGGGTCTCAACGCGGTCATCCGTGGTCTGACCAAGGTGGCCATCCTCAAATACCGCTGGGAGGTACTCGGCCTGCTCAACGGTCTGGAGGGCCTGGTGGACACCAGCAAAGTGCGCCACCTGGGCCTGGACCAGGTGCGCGGACTGCTGCACCGCGGAGGGACCATCTTGGGTGCCGCCTCCCAGGGGAATCCATTCCTGCGCAACGTTTCATGCGGCTGTGACTCGGAACAGGAGGATCTGCGGCCGGTGATGGTGAAGAACTTCCATTACCTGGGACTTGACGCGCTGGTCTGCATCGGCGGCGAAGGCACCATGAGCATCGGCGCCGAGCTCTGCGAGCTGGGCATGCCCGTAGTGGGGGTGCCCAAGACCATCGACAACGACCTGGCGGGAACCGACCTGACCTTCGGTTTCCACACGGCGGTACAGACGGCCATGGAGGCCCTGGACCGCCTGCAGACGACGGCCGACAGCCATCATCGCGTGATGATCCTCGAACTGATGGGCCGCAACGCGGGCTGGATCGCGCTGATGGCGGGAATCGCCGGCGATGCCGACGTGATCCTGCTGCCGGAAATCCCCTTCGACATGGAGGAAGTGCTGGACGCGGTGCTGCGACGCAACCGCCGCGGCAGGGCCTTCTCGATCATCGTCGCGGCCGAGGGCGCCCGCGAGGTGGGGGGCGACCTCCACGTGCAGGTCGAGGCGCCCGAGGGCGAACACACCAACGCGCGACTGGGAGGCATCGGCCAGTACCTTGCGGAACAGATCCACGCCCGCACGGGCCTGGAAAGTCGCTCCACGGTGCTCGGCCACATCCAGCGCGGAGGGTCGCCCGTGGCCTTCGACCGGATCCTGGCCACGAAATTCGGCGTGATGGCGGCGGAAATGATCGCCGCCAGGCAGTTCAACCAGGTGGCGGTGCTCAGTGGAACCGACGTCTGTACCCTGCCCATCATGGAAGTGGCCGGTCGAATCAAGACGGTGGCGGAGAATTCGCAGACCGTGCTCTTCGCCGAGAGGATGGGCGTTTCCTTCGGGCGACCCAACCGCGAGGTCAGACTCTGAGTCCGTGATGCAAAACGGCGGGATTCCGCGTGATACTCGTTTCTTGGACTAGGAATTCTCACTGTCGATGCAGACCTTGTAACATAAACTGAGGCAGTGTTCAGAAAGGGCACGGCGGAGCACCGTGGAGAAGTGGACATTGAAGCTCGAGGAGCTGAAAATCGGGATCCGCCTGGCCGAGGACATCTACGAAGAACGTCCCGGCGGCCAGCGTGTCCTGCTCTTCGCTCGCGGCCAGCGAATCTCGAGCGAACTGCAGCTCGATCGGTTGCGCGAAAGCGGTGCCCTGCAAGTCTTGGTGAGCGAGGGTTCCGAGCGTCTCGAGCTTTTGCCCGACGAACGCTGCTCGGATCGGGTCCGCGAGGAGTTCAGCGAATTGCGCATCCAGATGGACCAGGCCCGCGACTGGGACATCGAGGCCGTGCGCAGCCTGGATGACGCCTTCCAGGAAGTTCGCAACGGCGCGCGCCCGCGCCTGGACCGGCTGGAGGAGTTGACCCGCGCTTCCCTCAAGCACGTGCGGGGCAACAGCGATATCGCCATGGCCATTCGCGGCCTGCGCAGCCGCCAGCCCTACATCTACCGCCACACCCTCAGCGTCTGTTCGCTGCTCCAGCAGCACGCGCTGCACCGCGATCCGGAGATCTCCGACGAGCGGATCCTGCGCTACAGCCTGGCCGGCCTGCTGCACGACGTGGGCATGATGCACTGCTCCACTGTGAACGGCGAGGACATGCACAAGGCCATCACCGAGGAATCAAGGCTGCATCCCGATTTCGGGCTCGAGATCGTCAAGGAACTCGCCGGTGTGCCGCCCGAAGTGCGGCGGGCGGTGCTCGAGCACCACGAGCGCTACAACGGCAGCGGCTTTCCCACGGGACTCCGCGGCGACGAGATCCATCCCCTGGCCTACATGACCGGGATCTGCGACGCTTTCGAGATTCTGATTTCGGAGCGGGGATACCGGGGCGCCCTCTCCCCGGCCGTGGCCATGACCCTGCTGCAGAGCTGGGCCGACCGGGAGTTTCCCGCCGGCCTGGTGCGGGAGTTCTCCGATTGCTTCGGCCGCTGGCCCGTGGGAGCCGCCGTGGAGCTGGACACCGGGGAGCGGGGACTGGTGGCCATGCGCGGTGGCATCGACCCCCTGCTGCCCGTGGTGGCCGTGCGCTGCGAAGAGGGCATCCGCATGGTGGACCTCGGCTATTCCCGCCAGAAGATCCAGCGCGGGATCCGCATGGATGACGCCGCGGTCGGCCCCGACGAGGTTTTCTGATCCGCTTTCATCAAATTTTCCCCTGAACAGCAGGAGTGGACCTGTCCGCGCGGCCCACCGCGCCGGAACCGTGATACAGGGATCGCCATGCCCTTCACCAGCGGGGATCTTCAACAGGCGGCCCGCCTTGCCGGGCTGGAACTGAAAGCGGCGGAGTGCGCCCTGTTCGAGCGCGATCTCGGGCGCATCCTGGAGTTCTTCCAGGTCCTGGACGAGGCGGAAATAGACGGGGTGGAACCCATGCATCACGTCCTCGACCTGTCCAACGTGTTGCGCGAGGACCGGACGCGTCCTTCCCTGCCCTCCGGCGAGGTACTCGCGCGGGCCCCACGCAGCGGGGAGGGCTTGATTATCGGTCCCCCGGCGCTGCCCCCGCGGGAGGGAGAATGAGCGTGCGGGTACTCGGTGTGATCCCTGCGCGATACGCCTCTACCCGCTTCCCCGGCAAAGCTCTCGCCCCGATCTGCGGTAAGCCCATGATCCGCTGGGTCTGGGAGGCCGCGCGCCGGGCCCTCCGGCTCGACGAACTGCTGGTGGCCACCGACGACAAGCGCATCTACGACACGGTGGAGGGCTTCGGCGGCAGGGTCTGCATGACCGATGCGCGACACGCCAGCGGAACCGACCGCCTGGCCGAGGCCGCAGCGGATTCGGGCGCCGGAATCGCGGTCAACATCCAGGGGGACGAGCCCCTGATGGATCCCGGGTTGATCGACGCCGTGGTGGCGCCGCTGCTGGAGGACGCCGGGCTAAGCTGCTGCACCGCCGTGACACACTTCCGCAACCTGGACGAGCTGCGCAATCCGGACACGGCCAAGGTGATCCTGGACGCGGAGGACCGCGCCCTGTACTTCTCGAGGGCGGTCATCCCCCACCCGCGCGACGGAGCGCCCGACCTGGATATGTATCACAAGCACGTGGGTATCTACGCCTACCGCGCCGCCTTCCTCGAGTGTTTCACGCGCCTGAGCAGCCGCCTCGAGGAGATTGAACGCCTGGAGCAGCTGCGCATGCTGGAGCACGGGGTGGTTGTCCGGGCCGTCCGCGTGCCTTACCAGCCCCTTGGGGTGGATCGGGAAGGCGACATTGCGGCGGTGGAGCGGGAGCTCGAAAGACGAGGACTCAGTGACACGTAGCGGCGACCCCGCGCCGCGGAAGAGGAGGATCGATGGCCAGGCGCCCCAGGCTGCGCTCGAAATTCGTGTTCATCACCGGAGGCGTGGTCTCCTCGCTGGGCAAGGGGATCACCATCTCCTCGCTGGGCATCCTGCTCAAGTCGCGGGGGCTCAAGGTCAACGTGATGAAGCTGGATCCCTATCTCAACGTGGATCCGGGGACCATGAGTCCCTTCCAGCACGGCGAGGTCTACGTGACCGACGACGGGGCCGAGACCGACCTGGACCTGGGTCACTACGAGCGCTTCCTGGACATCAATACCAGCCGCATGTCCAACGCCACCACGGGCCAGATCTACGGGGAGGTGATCCGGCGCGAGCGCAAGGGCGAGTACCTGGGAGCCACGGTCCAGGTTATTCCGCATATCACCGACGAGATCAAGCGCCGCATCGTCGAGCTGGCCCGCGCGGAGAAGGGCACCGACATCGTGCTGGTGGAGGTGGGCGGCACGGTGGGCGACATCGAGTCCCTGCCCTTCCTCGAGGCCATCCGCCAGTTCGCCCTCGAACGGGGCCGGCGCAACAGCCTGTTCATCCATCTGACCCTGCTGCCCTGGGTGCCCAGCGCAGGCGAGCTGAAGACCAAGCCCACCCAGCATTCGGTGATGCGCCTGCGCGAGATCGGCATCCAGCCCGACATCCTGGTCTGCCGCAACGAGCACGGCCTGCACCGGGAGGCCCGGGCCAAGATCGGCCTTTTCTGCAACGTGCGCCCCGAGGACGTGATCGACGCCCGCGACATGGCCTCGATCTATGAAGTGCCCCTGGAGTACGACAGGCAGCGCCTGACCGACAACGTGCTCGACAAGCTGGGTCTCCGCGCAGGCACGCTCCAGCTCGAGCCCTGGGAGAACCTGGTCCAGACCATCCGCGGCCTTAAACGGGAAGTGGAAATCGCCGTCTGCGGCAAGTACGTGCGGCTGGTGGACGCTTACAAGTCCATCAGCGAGGCTCTCTGCCACGCCGGTTTCGAGCAGCATGTCAAGGTCAAGATACGCTGGGTGGACAGCGAGGAATTCGACCCGGAGAACGCCGGACGCCTGCTTGACGGAGTGGGCGGTCTGCTGATTCCCGGCGGCTTCGGCGAGCGGGGGATCGAGGGCAAGATCCTGGCCGCCCGTCATGCGCGTGAGACGGACCTGCCCTTCTTCGGCATCTGCCTGGGCATGCAGGTGATGGTGATCGAGTTCGCCCGACATGTCTGCGGCATGAAAAACGCCAACTCGGCCGAATTCGCCAAGCGCCTGCGCCACCCGGTGATCGACCTGATGACCGATCAGCGGGGGGTCAAGATCAAGGGCGGAACCATGCGCCTGGGAGCCTATCCCTGCGTGCTCTCCCGCGAATCACACGCCTTTCGGGCCTACCGCCGGGAGGTGATCCGCGAGCGCCATCGCCACCGTTACGAGGTCAACAACCGCTTTCGCGAGGACCTGCAGGATGGCGGATTGCTGCTGGCCGGTCTCTCCCCCGACGAGAACCTGGTGGAAATGGCCGAGGTGCGGGAGCATCCCTGGTACCTGGGTTGCCAGTTCCACCCCGAGCTTAAAAGCCGGCTGATGAAGCCGCATCCGCTCTTTCGCGATTTCATCAAGGCCGCGGCCCGCCGGCGGGAAGGAAGCTGATGATGCAGCGTACGGTGAAAATCCGCGAGCTGGAAGTGGGCCGGGGCAGGCCGTTATGCCTGATCGCCGGGCCCTGCGTGATCGAGAGTCGCGAACTCTGTCTCTCCGTGGCCGAGCGACTGCAGAAGATCTCCGGGGCGCTGAAGATGCCCCTGATCTTCAAGAGCTCCTACCTCAAGGACAACCGCTCCGGCCTGGACAGTTTCCAGGGCCCGGGCCTGGAAGCCGGCCTGCGGGTGCTCGAGGAAGTCCGCGCCTCATTCGGCATGCCCGTTCTCTCGGACGTGCACGAAAGCGCCGACGCTCCCGCCGCGGCGGAAGTGCTGGACGTGATCCAGATTCCGGCCTATCTTTCCATGCAGAGCGGGCTGGTGACCGCCGCGGCTCGTACCGGGGCGGTGATAAACGTGAAGAAGGGGCAGTTCCTGCACCCTCTGGACATGCGCAACGTGGTCGGAAAGATCGAGAGCCAGGGCAACCGCCGCATCCTGCTCACCGAGCGGGGCACCTGTCTCGGCTATCACAACCTGGTGGCCGACATGCGCAGCCTGCCCATGATGCGCGGCCTGGGCTACCCGGTGGTCTTCGATCCCACGCATACCATCCGCCGCTACGGCGTTCCCAGCTCCGATCCGGCGGGGGGCGAGCCCCAGTACACGCCGCACCTGACGCGGGCCGGAACGGCGGCCGGAATAGACCTGCTGTTCCTCGAAACCCATCCCGAACCCGCCCGGGCGCTTTGCGACGCCGCCAGCATGCTGCCCCTGGACCGGCTTAAGCCGCTGCTGCAAGACTGCCTGCGGATTCACGAGATCGTCACCTCTTCGGCCGAGTCGGAAGCGCCGGAGCCTGAGGAAGATTCCGGATCGGCGGAGGCCAGGGGGGAGCGCGCATGTCCTCGATGAACCGGGATGAGCTGACCCGGCGCGCCGAACAGGTAAAGCTGCTGCTGTTGGACGTGGACGGCGTGCTCACCGACGGCCGGATCCGCCTGGGCGAACATGACGAAGTGAAGGCCTACCATGCCCAGGACGGGCTGGGAGTGACCCTGGCGCGCAGCGCCGGCATCCTGGTGGGCCTGATCACGGGCCGGCGTTCCGCCACGGTGGAGCGACGCGGGCGCGAGTTGAAGCTGGATTTCCTGGTGCAGGGCCGGCCGGACAAACTGCAGGCCTTCGAGGAACTGCGGAAGAGGGCCGGCGTTAAGTCCGGGGAGGTCTGCTTCATGGGGGACGACTGGATCGACCTCTCGCTGCTTTCGCGCGTGGGCCTGCCCGCCTGTCCCGCCGACGCGCGGCCCGAGGTCCGCGAGCGCTGCGTCTTCGTCTCGTCGAAACCGGGGGGCGGGGGAGCGATCCGCGAGCTGGTGGAAACCCTGCTCAGGCTGCGCGGTCAGTTCGACGAGCTGCTCGAGAGCTATCTGCGGGGAAGGGGAGCTGCGGCCAGTGGTCAGTAAGACGAACGAGGGGCCCGCTTCCGGCGGAAGCAATGACTCTGCCGCGGGAGGCCGCGAGCTGGAGCACCTGCGGCAGGTGGTCCGGATCGAGAAGGAAGCCCTGGCCGCGCTGGAGGAGCGGCTGGACGAGTCCTTCGTCCGGGCCGTGGACCTGATCCACAGGACCAGCGGCGGCCCGGGCGGCGGAGCGACTCCCGGCGGTCGCCTGATCGTCTGCGGCCTGGGCAAGTCCGGCTTCATCGCCCGCAAGATCGCCGCCACGCTGACCTCCACGGGCACGCCGGCCATCTACGTTCATCCCGTGGAAGGGGCCCACGGCGACTTCGGGCTGATCCAGCCGGGAGACGCGGCCCTGGTGGTCTCCAAGTCCGGCGCGGGCGAGGAACTGCACACCCTGCTGCCCTACCTCAAGCGCACGGGGGTGCCCGTGATCGCCGTGACGCACGACCTTGAGAGCCAGCTGGCCAGCCACAGCGAGATCGTGCTGGACGCCTCAATCCGGCAGGAAGCCTGTCCCAACGACGTGGCGCCCACTTCCAGCTCCACTGTCGCCCTGGTGATCGGAGACGCCCTGGCCGTGGCCCTGATGCGTCGTCGGGGATTCACGCGCGAGGATTTCGCGCGCTTTCACCCCGCCGGAGCGCTGGGACGAAAGCTGCTGATGACCGTGGCCGACGCCCTGCCCGCCGAGCGCGAACTGGCGGTTGTAGGGCCGGAGGAAAAGCTGCCCGAAGTGATCCTGCGTATCACGGGCAGCCGCTGCGGGGCCACTGTGGTGATGGAAAGCGATCGACTGCTGGGCATGATCACCGACGGGGACCTGCGGCGTCACATGCTGGATGAGGCCGACCTGGGCCAGCTGGCCG
The DNA here is from genome assembly GCA_964568855.1 of uncultured Bacteroidaceae bacterium. Classification (GTDB taxonomy): domain Bacteria; phylum CAIWAD01; class CAIWAD01; order CAIWAD01; family CAIWAD01; genus CAZMSD01. The sequence goes on from CAZMSD010000021.1 coordinate 10,407, forward strand.
CCCGCGAAATCATGTCCACCCGGCCCAAGACCATCGCGGGAGATCGGCTGGCCGCGGAGGCGCTGAGCCTGCTCAACCGGCACAAGATCCAGCAGCTGGTGGTGGAGGATCCCGAGGGTCGGCCCACCGGCATCCTGCACCTGCACGACCTGCTGGCGCTCGGGATCCGCTGATGGCTTCGCCCGCCTCCGGTTCGCGCGGGCGCCTGTTGCGACGCCTGCTGCTGACGGCCCTCTGCTGGCCGGGTTTCCGTTGCGCGCCAGGCCCCGAGACGCCCCTGCCGCCGCTGGCGGAGAACATTCCCGAGCAGGAATTCCGCGAAGCCGTAGTCGAGTATTACGAGGGCGGGAGCCTGCGCGGCATCCTTTCCGCCGAGCACATGCAGCAGTTCCGCAGGAAGCACCTGGTGCTGCTCTTCGACGCGGTTCAAAGCGTCAACTTCGACAGCCTGGGCCGGGTCGAGAGCGTGATGACTTGTGATACGCTGTACTACCGGCGGGACAAGCGCGACCTCAAGGCGCGCGGCCACGTGATCGTCAGCGCCGCGGGAGAGCCGGATCCCGGCGGGGAAGGAGGGAGTCCCGCGGGGGAATTGGACTCGCCGGAGACGCAGCGGCTCGAGGTTGAGCGCCTGAAGAGCAGCCCGGCCTTCAGGCTGCGCAGCGAGGCCCTGGACTGGGTAGAGCGGATTCGCAAGATCCGCACGGAGCTGCCCGTGGTCTTCGAGTCGCAGCGCGACACGGTCCGCGGAGTGGGCTTCCAGAGCGATCGCGACCTGGGCAACTGGGAGATCTACCGGCCGGAGGGCGTTTCGCACCGGCGCTTCGAGCGCAGCCCCGGGGAGGACGGCGGTGAGTCGGATTAGGACGACCGGAGCCGGGAGCCCGTCGAAGCGGGGGGGCGCGATCGCGGCGGCGCTGATCGCCCTCTGCGCCTGGGCTCCCCCGCTGTACGGCGAAGCTATCGACCTTCAGCGGGCCGACCTGATGCGCACCACCACGGTGGGCGAGCGGGTCTTCCGCGAGCTGCAGGGTGACGTGCGCGTACGTTTCCGCGACATGGTGGTCGATTTCCAGTACGGGCGCTACAATCCCCGGACCGGCGTGCTCAACTGCGTGCGCGAGGTGGTGCTCCGGCAGGGCGGGCGGACCCTCTGGTGCGAGGAGCTGACGCTCTACGAGGACGAAGAGAAGGCTGTGGCCCGGGGTCGCGTTCACGGCCTGGGAGACAGCCTGGAAACCTGGGCCGAGCGCGCCACCTACTGGGACGGCCTTAAGCGCGTGCTGCTGGAAATCCGGGCGCGGGTCCTGGATCATGAGCGCCTGCTCGAGCTGCGGGGGGGCGAGATCCACGGTGACCACGAAGCGGGATTCTACACGGCCACTCGCGCGCCCGTCCTGGTATCGCTGGAGGAGCCCCAAAGCACCCTGAAGGCGCGCTACATGGAGTGGGACCGCGAGGCTGGCCGGGCCCTCGCCCTGCGCGAGGCCGACCTGGTCTCGCAGGATTTCCACGCCACCTGCGACAGCCTGGTCTGGCTGGATTCGCTGGGGCGGGCCGAGTTCCATATAAAACCGGTGCTCTTCCGAGAGGAGCGGACGATCACCGGGGAAATCGTCGAGGCCTGGTCCCGGGAACGCCGGCTGGATTCGCTGATCGTGCTGGGGCGGGGGATCGTCCGTTCACCCTCGGACAGCGTCTCCCTTGAGCTGGAGGACCGCCTCGAGGGGGACCGGATCCACTTCAGCTTCGAGGAAGGCCAGCTGCGGCGGATCCAGGTCCGGGGACACGCCCGCAGCGTGTTTTTCGCCCTGGACGAGCAGCGCCGACCGGGCATGAACGTCTCGGATGCCGAGCGGATGAAATTCCTGCTGGAAGACCAGCGGCTGATCAGCGTGGACATGACGGGCGCCGTTAAGGCTTTCTGGCTGCCGCTGCAGGAACCGCCGGAGATTCCGGCTGCGCCCGCGGACGGACCAGCCGGGGCGGAGGAGTCCGGCGCGATCGAAGGCGACAGCGAGGATCCGGCGGGAAAGGAGGCCCCATGACGTCGAAGCTCCACGGGGAAGCGGGCACTTGAGAACCTTTCGCAGCGAAAAACTGGTCAAGGTCTACGGCCGGCGCACCGTGGTGGACGAGGTCTCCATCCAGGTGGGTACGGGCGAGATCGTGGGTCTGCTGGGTCCCAACGGGGCGGGCAAGACCACTACCTTCTACATGATGACCGGCATGATCCGACCCAGCCTAGGTGAGATCTTCATCGACGACAAGTCGGTGACCCGCATGCCCATGTTCCGCCGGGCGCGCATGGGCGTGGGCTACCTGGCGCAGGAGGCGAGCATCTTCCGGCGCCTGACGGTGGCGGAGAACCTGCTGGCGATCCTGGAAACCATGCCCCTGAGCCGTGAAGAGCGCCAGGACCGCCTGGAGCAGCTTCTGGCCGAGCTTCGCGTGGATCACCTGGCGAAATCCAAAGCCTACACCCTCTCCGGAGGAGAGCGCCGCCGGGTGGAGATCGCCCGCGCTCTGGCTTCCCGTCCTTCCTTCATGCTGCTGGACGAACCCTTCGCCGGCGTGGATCCCATCGCCGTGGGCGACATCCAGGGCATCGTCGAGGAGCTGAAGCGGCGAAACATCGGGGTTTTGATAACCGATCATAACGTACACGAGACCCTGTCCATCACGGACCGCGCCTATCTGCTCTACGAGGGCCGGATTCTCAAGTCCGGCAGTTCCGAAGAGCTGGCAGGCGACGAACAAGTGAGACGGCTTTATCTCGGTGATAATTTCCGTCTGAATCGATAGCTTTTCGGCACCGGCCGCGACGGATGGAACTCGGGCCGGTCGTCGGCTCACTGCAACCTGAACTCAGGGAGATCATCGCGGAATGATGTACCTCCGCCAGGAAGTCAGCATGCGCCAGGAAATGGTGCAGACGCCGCAGCAGATCCTGCGCAGCGAGCTGCTCCAGCTTCCCGTCATGCTGCTCGAAACCCGCTTGAAGATGGAGGTGGAAGACAACCCGGTGCTGGAATTCGCCGAGCAGGAGCCCGACGTGGAAGAACTCGAGCAGCCCGGCCACGAGGACGAGGAGCGGGCCGAGGACTCGGGAGACAGCGAAGTGGAGGTGGACGAGGCCCTGATGGACGAGGACAACTGGGAGGAATTCTTAAACGAGGACAACGCCGCCCAGTTCCGCAGCGCCGCCACCAGCACCCAGGAGCTGATGGATATTCCACGCCCGCAGATTCTCACACTGCAGGAGCGCCTGGCCGAACAGCTGCAGATGGACACCAGCCTGAGTTTCGACGACCAGCGGATCGGCCTGGAGATCATCGGCAACATGGCCGAGTCGGGCTACCTGGAATGCTCCACGGAGTACATCGCCCTGCTGCTCGAAGTGGACGGGGAGGACGTGGAACGGGTGCTGGGCCGCATTCAACGCTACGACCCGGTGGGCATCTGCGCCCGCGACCTGCGCGAATGCCTGCTGGTGCAGCTGGAGGCCTCGGAGAATTCCTCTATAATCCACAAGGTGGCCGTCCAGATCCTGCAGGACCACTTCGAGGAGTTCTCCGCCAAGCGCTACGAGATCCTGGCCCGACGGCTGGAAGTGGACCTGGACCGCATCCGGGATGTCTTCAACTACATCGGCCGGCTCAATCCCAAACCCGGCCTGGGCGAGATGAAGGACAAGGAAAACTACGTGGTTCCTGACCTGGCCGTGGAACGGGTGGAGCGCGAACTGCCCGACGGCATCAAGGACGAGGAATTCGTGGTCAGCCTGCTGGACGGATCGCTGCCCACCGTGCGGATCAGCAAGACCTACGAGGACATGATCCGCTCGCGCAAAAAGATGGACAAGTCGGTGCGCGAGTTCGTGGTGCGCAAGGTGGAATCGGCGCGCTGGTTCCTCAACGCCATCCAGCAGCGGCGCGAGACCATGTTGCGGGTGATGCGCAGCATCGTCAAGCTGCAGCTCGATTTCTTCCGCTTCGGGAAGGAGTGCATCCGCCCCATGATTCTGCGCGACGTGGCCGAGGACATCGAGATGGATATCTCCACCATCAGCCGGGTCACCAACCGCAAGTACGTGCAGACCGAGTACGGCGTCTTCGAGCTGAAGTACTTCTTCAGCGAACGGCTGAGCACCGATTCGGGCGAGGACGTCTCCACCAAGATCATCAAGGAGCGCCTCAAGGCCATCATCGGGGCGGAGAACAAGTGCAAGCCGCTTTCGGATCAGGCCATCGCCGACCTGCTCAAGGCCGAGGGCTACCACGTGGCCCGGCGCACGGTGCAGAAGTACCGCGAGCAGCTGAGGATTCCCGTCAAGCGGCTGCGCCGCGAAATCTGATCAACCCGAACCAACTGGATAATAGAAAAGGCCCCGCACTGCGGGGCCTTGTATTTCCGTCCGACCGCGGATCGGGCTACTTCCACCCGGCGATGAACTGGATGTACTTCCAGTGTACGGGATCGCCGCCGTTGACAAGGTTGTCGGTGGGCGTGAAGATCGAATAACCGACTGCAATGGCGAAGTTGCTCATCTTCTTTTTCAGCGTGAAGTCGATCTCGCTGCCCAGGTCGGTGTTGTTTTCCAGGCCGGTGTCCTGCGCGTAGCTGAACATGTGGTAGTCCAATTTGTACTTCAATCCGCCGACGGGCAGGACGCCCAGGAAATTGATCTCGATGTCGTTCAGGCCGGCGTTGTTGCCGCTGAAGATGGGACCGGCGATGTCCATGTAGCCATGGTACTTGTGCGCGGTCGGGTAGAGCTCCTGCCATTCCTCCATCTGGTCGTCTCCGGCATCGGAATCGCCGCTCATGCTCTCGTAGCCGAAACCGATCTTCTGCAGGAAGCCCAGGTCCAGGCCCCAGCTCAGGTCCAGGTCGTACATCATGCCGGCGTAATCCACCGCGGAACCGCCCCATTCGTTGGAGCCCATCTGGGTGCCGAAGTTGAAGGTCACGCCCAGTTTGTCGAAATAGGTGTTGCCGTAATGCAGGCCGATGGTGTTGCGTGAATGCGCCGCATCCGTCTTCCCGTCCGCGTCCGTGTCCACTTCACCGAAATTATCGATGTGGTAGAAGAAGTCGATGCCCTTGCTGAACAGGTTGTTGAAGTACACGCCCCAGGCGGTGCGGTCCGTATTGGCCACGTAGCTCTCGGTGACCTTGAGACCGTAGAGGTCGGCCATGACGATACCCTCGATTCCATAGCTGGTGACCCAGCCCTCGAAGGTGCGGGCGATGTTGGACCAGCCCACCGAACCGAAGAAGCGCTGATCGGCCTTGGGCATTTCGAAGCGGCCGGCGCTGAGGTGCAATCCGGGAAGCGCCTTGCAATCCCACTTGAAGTAGGCCTGGTGCAGACCCAGCTTGATGTCCTCGTTCAGCGTGCCCGATGTGGCGTGCCCGCCGATCATGCGGCTGTCCTGCATCTGGATGTAGACGTTCAGGCCGTCCATCGGCGTGGCCGAGGCGCCGAGGCGGGTGCGCATCAGCGAGTAGTTGTAGGCGTCCACGTCGGAACTGTAGTTCCAGTTGCTGCTCTCGGTGCGGTAGCGGACCTGGCCGTCGAACTGCACGTTGGTGGCCCAGGCCGCGACAGCCGTCAGGAGCAGCGCGGAAATAAGCGTAGGCGTTCTCTTCATCGGTTCCTCCAATTTCACTTAAGGGAATCTTCGTGTTCGTCGCGGGATGCGGAGCGGGGCTGGTCCTGCGCCCCGGTTCCTTTCAGGGGAGTCGGGTTGGTGTTTGGCGATGCCCTTCGGCCTGTGCCGTGTGACACGGGCTGTGGATTCATGCAAACCTGCGCGCTTAACGAACCGGCTGCACGGAAACGTCTCATACCTCCGTGTAGCAAAAAGTAGCGAAGCGTCGAGAGCGTGTCAAGGGAGGCGCGTAGGACAATTGCAGGCGCCGAGGCGGCCGCACGCCGGGGCCAGGCGCCGGGCGGCGGACTCAGGCGGAGAACAGGCTGCGCCACTGAGCTTCCGCGGCCGGTTCGCGCGCCAGCAACTCGAGGTTCTCGCGCAGGTGCTCCCTGGTCTTCATGCCCACCAGAGTACAGCCGAGGCCAGGAGTGGAGCGGCAGAACTGCAGGGCGCGCTGGGCGTCGCTGCGCAGGCCGGGGAAGGCGGCTTCCACGGCGGGGGGCAGGCCCTCCGCGAGCTGTCCCTGACCCAGGCAGAGGGTGGCCATCACGAAGATCGAGTGCTTGTCCAGTTCGTCCTTGAGCAGACGGCCCTGCCGGTCGACGGCGTTGAGGTAGTCGAGCATCCCCAGGCTGTAGGGAAGCTGTATCACGCGGAATCCGTGCTCCGCGCCTCCCGCGCTGCGGGCGCAGCTCAGGATCTCGTCCAGGTCCAGCAGCGTGCCGCCGCCTTCGAGGGTCCGGAAGCCGTCCTGCGTGGCGAGGCCGTAGCACAGGATCCGGCCCTCCCCGCGCAGTTCCTCCATCGCGCCGAAAGCGGTGCGCAGCTTGACGCGCCAGTCCTCCCTGGACCAGACCCGGAGCCCCATGTCCGGCGAACCGAGCAGCAGGATGTCGAAGGCCTCGAGGCCCGTCAGCCGGCGGGCCAGCTCGAACTGGTTGCGGATCCAGTCCGGGTGCATGGACCAGGCGGAGCCCAGGAAATCCGCTTCCGCCAGGCCGGTCTCCGGCAGGATGCTGTCCTTCAGGAACTCCTCCAGGTCGCCTTCCTTGCGGTCGAAGGCCACGAAACCGGCCTGGGTGCTGATCACCAGCTCCTCGCGGCGCACCGCGCCCCGGGCCGTCAGCCGCTTGAGCGACCGGCCCAGGGCCGCCTGGCTCCTGCGACAGCGGTAGCTGGGGGAGGTGTCGATCAGGTTGACGCCCGCCTCGAGTACCAGGGGCAGCGCGGACTCGTACTTCATGTCCACGATGTTCTTCACCTCGCCCGAGTTGGTGCCCCAGCCCAGGTCGGAATTCAGCAGCCCTTCCGGCAGGCGCTTCCCGGCAGGAAGCGAAGGGGCAGCCGCGGCCGAACGACTGTCGAAGAATCCCGCGGTGCCCTCCGCGGTGGCCGTTCCCGTGATACTCGGATCCGCCATGTGGCAAGCCTCATCAAAACTTTTAAGATGATAAGTTACAGCAGTCGAGGGGAAATGGGACGAGGTTCACTCGTTCCGACGAGGAAATGTGGGGCTCCGAAACCGGGGAGGCAGCATGGACGCCGTGATGCAGCGGCTCGCCGAGGGGCGGAACAAGCAACTGGAAGAGCTCAAGGAGTTTCTGGCCTACCCCTCGGTCTCCACGGATCCCGCTCGGCGGGGGGAGGTCCGCGACTGCGCCGGACACCTGCTCTCACGGATGGAGCAGGCCGGGCTGGCGGACTGCCGCCTGCACGAAACGCCCGGTCATCCCGTGCTCACCGGCCGCTGGGGCGAGGATCCCGCCCGGCCCACGCTGCTGATCTACGGTCACTACGACGTGCAGCCCGAGGACCCGCTGGAGCTGTGGGACAGCCCGCCCTTCGAAGCCCGGGTGCGCGACGGCAGGATCTACGCCCGCGGGGCCGCGGACGACAAGGGCCAGCTCTACGCCCATCTCAAGGCCGTGCAGGCCTTCCTGGAAACGCGCGGCGAGCTGCCCTTGAACCTGGTCTTCATCTTCGAGGGCGAGGAGGAAGTCGGCAGCCCCAGCCTGGAGGGTTTTCTCGCGGAGCACCGGGGGGAACTCGAGGCCGACTGCGCCCTGATCAGCGACACCTCCATGTTCGCCCGCGGGAGGCCTTCCATCACCTACGGCCTGAAGGGCCTGTGCTACATGGAACTCGACCTCGAGGGCCCCAACCGCGACCTGCACAGCGGCAGCTTCGGCGGACCGGTGCTCAACCCCCTGAATGTGATGGCCGAGCTGCTCGCGTCGCTGAAAGACGATCAGGGTCGTATTGTGGTGGAGGGCTTCTATGACAAGGTGCTCGAGTTGAGCGAAGCCGAGCGCCGGGCCTTCGCCGAGCTGGAATTCGACGAGCAGGCCTTCGCCCGGGACCTGGCGGTGGAGGCCCTCCAGCCCGAGCGGGGCTGGTCCGTGCTCGAGCATCTCTGGGGACGCCCCACCTGCGACGTCAACGGGCTGTCGGGCGGATTCGCCGGAGAGGGCGCCAAGACAGTACTTCCGGCCCGGGTGAACGCCAAGTTCTCATTCCGCCTGGTCCCCGACCAGGATCCCGACGAGATCGCCGACCTGGTTGAGGCGCACTTGAAGGCGCGCCTGCCCCGCGGCATCCGAGCCCGCTTCACCCGCCATCACTCCGGCCTTCCGGCGATCATTCCCATCGACCATCCAGCCGTAAGGGCCGGCATGCGGGCACTCGAGCGTGGTTTCGAGACCAAGCCCGTCTACCAGCGCGAGGGCGGATCGATCCCCATCGTGGCCGCTTTCGACAGCCTGCTGGGCCTGAAGACCGTGCTGATGGGCTTCGGCCTGCCTGACGGCAACGTCCACAGCCCCAACGAGAACCTCGACCTCGAGTGCTTCTACCGTGGTATGCAGTCGGCGGCCTGGTTCTACGAACTGCTGCCCCGCGAGCTGGAGCGCGGAAGTGAATAGCCCTCGGTGGCGCAGGGCGGCTTGGACGCTCCTCCCGGCGCTGCTGCTCCTGCTGGCGGCATGCCAGCGGGAGAGTCCGCCCACTGCAACGGTGGAGCGCGGCGATTTCGATATCGTGCTGCGCGAGGCGGGCGCCGTGTCGGCGGTGAATTCCGTCACCATCGCCACGCCCCGCCTGAGAGTGCAGCTGCAGGTGATGTGGCTGATCGACGAGGGCACCATGGTGGAGCCCGGCGACACGCTGGTGATCTTCGACAGGACCGATGTGCAGAAGCAGATCGAAGATCGCCAGTCGGAACTGGACATCGCCCTGGCCAACCTGCACAAGGGCCAGACCCAGCAGGAGGCCGAACTCAGCAACCTGCGCAGCTCGCTGACCTACGATTCCACCTCATGGCGCCTGTCGCGGCTCCGGCTGGAGCGCACGCGCTACGAGAGCGAGGTATCACGTCAGGAGTCCGAGTTGCAGTTCCACCAGGCTACCCTGTCCCTCGAGCAGTCGCAGGCCCGCTACCGGGCGCAGTTGTCGATCAGCGAGGAGGAGCTGCGGGGCCTGGAACTCAAAGTCGAGCAGGCCAGGGCGGACCTGGAGAATGTGGAGCAGGACTACGCGGACATGATCATGACCGCTCCCCGCAAGGGCATGGTGGTCTTTCTCAAGGTCTGGAAGGGGGACCGAATGGGGAAGATAAAGGTGGGCGACAATCCCTGGCGCGGATCCAGCATCATGGAGCTGCCGGATTTCGACCTGATGCAGGTGGATCTGCAGGTGGATGAAGTGGATTACAACCTCGTGCACGTGGGTGACTCCTGCGACGTGGTGCTCGACGCCTGGCCCGACAGGCACTTCTCCGGTTTCGTCAAGGACGTGGGGGTGCTGGCGCGGGAGCGCGACGACGATTCCCGGCTGAAGGCCTTCGACGTCGAGGTGGAGCTGCGCGGGCGCGACGAAGTACTCAAGCCCGGGATGAACGCCCGCTGCACGATCTTCGGCGGAGGCAGCCGGGACGTGATTTCCCTGCCCGTGGAGGCCGTGCACCGCGGCGAGGAGGACTGGTTCGTCTGGATGCGCTCCGGCGGGGGATTCGCGCGCCACCCGGTGGTGGTGGGCCAGACCAACGGCGATCGCCTGCTGATCAGCGAAGGGCTGAACGAGGGCGACGAAATCGCCCTGGTGGATCCGGAGCGCTGGCGCGAGAACCGGCGCTCCGCGAAGGGCGGCCGGGAATAGGGCCTGAGCATGCTGCAGCTGCTGCGTTTCTACCGCGCCGAAAGCGGAACCGTGGGCGAGGCCCTGAGAATCGGCGCGCGCTCACTTCTGTCACACAAGCTGCGCAGCCTGTTGACCATGCTGGGCATGATCTTCGGCGTGGCGGCGGTGATCGCCATGCTCTCCATCGGCGAGGGCGCCCGCCGGGAAGCCCTGGAGAACATCCGCCTGTTGGGCGCCAGCAACATTCTCATCGAAGCGCTCGAAGCCGACCAGGTTCCCGAGGAAGATCTCGAACTCAAATCGCCCGGCCTGCACCTGAGGGACATGCAGGCTCTCGAGGGCCTGCTTGTGGATTGCCGGATCACAGCCGTGCTGCGCAGCGAGGCCGACCTGTTTTCGGGACGCCAGCGCCTGAAAGTGCCGCTGCTGGGAGTCAGGCCGGGATACCTGGACCAGTTTCCCGGGATGGAGCTTAAGGGACGGTGGATCACGGACGCCGACCAGCGGGGCCGCAGCCGGATCTGCGTCCTGGGCAGCGAGGTGGCCCGCCAGCTCTTCCCTTACCGCGACCCGGTGGGCGAATTGGTGAAGGTCTCCGAGGAGTGGTACCGCGTGACCGGAGTGCTCAGGCCGCGGCGCCTGAGTGAAAAGGGGCGCGAGGAGCTGGGCCTGCGCGACCTCAACATGGACGTCTACATACCCTACAACGCCTTCGAGGGACGGGTGCCCCGCGAGGGATCGGAGCACGGCGTGGACATGCTGGTGCTCAGCCTGGGGGAGGGCGCGGACGTGACGACGGCGGCGGACCTGGTCAACGCGGTGATCGAACGCCGGCACCACGGGGCGCGTGATACGCGGATCACCGTGCCCTACGACCTGATGCGACAACAGCAGGCCACTCAGCGGACCTTCAACCTGGTGATGGGCACCATCGCCTCGATCTCGCTTCTGGTGGGCGGAATCGGGATCATGAACATCATGCTCTCCAGCGTGCTCGAACGGACCCGCGAGATCGGCATTCGCCGGGCCGTGGGCGCCACCTCCGCCGAGGTGCTGCTGCAGTTCGTCCTGGAATCGGTGATCCTGTCCCTGGGCGGAGGCCTGATCGGTGTGTTGCTCGGGGTGACGCTGGCCTGGCTGATCAGCGGAATCGCCGGCTGGCAGACCACGGTCAGCGCCTGGGCCGTACTGCTGGCCTTCGCGGTGAGCGTGAGCACCGGCTTGGTCTTCGGCATCTACCCCGCCCGCCGCGCTGCGGCCCTCAATCCCATCGACGCGCTGCGCTATGAGTAGTCGTCCTGTGATACTGATTCTGCTGGCGGCCGGCATGTTCCCTGGGCTGGCAGTGACGGTAGCCCGACCCGCCGCGCAACCGAACGACGCCCTGGTGCTGGATCACGAGGGCGCGGTAAAGGTCGCCGTCGAAAGGCATCGCGACGCGGAGGCCGCCCTGCTGGACCTGCGCGAGGCCGAACTGGACCTGCGGGAGCTGAGGACACGCCTGATCCCGCGCCTGCTGCTGGACCTCGACGCGCCGCAGATCGTGGATTCGCGCACCGCGGTCTGGACCGGCGACGCCGATTCGCTGGTCTGGCGCGACTGGAACATGAGGCGGGAGAGCGGATCGCTCAGCCTGGACGCCGAATTGCCGCTTGGCACGAGCCTCGATTTCAGCGTCGAAAATTACCACCGCGATTCGGAGACCGGCAGCATGGCCGAGGAGTTCGGCTGGATCTACGGCGCCTCCGTGACACAGAACCTGCTTGGGCGGCGGACCCTGCTGGGAGAGCTGAGGGACGGCGGCGAAGTGCTCGAGCTGCGGATCCTACAGGCGGCGGAGCGCCTGGCCGAATTCCGCCACCGCGTGATCCAGGAGTTCTACACGCTGCTCAGGCGGCAACTCTCCTCTGCCCTGGCCGGCGAGGACCTGGCCAACTCGAACAACGACCGCGAGCGCGCCGAGAGCCGCTTCCGCGCCGGCCTGATCGCCGAGAGCGATTTCCTGAAGATCGAGCTGGAGAACCTGCAGCTGCGCGCCGCTCACGTGGCCGATTCCGTGTCGCTGTCGTTGGCCGAGAGCGATTTCGGACGCCTGCTGGGACTCGATCACGGCGAAACCTTCGAACTGGCGCAACAGGTTCCCTCTCCCGTGGTGGACACCGACTACGCGCGGCGGATGGACGAAGCCCTTAAGAGCAACATCCGCGCTCTCGGCCAGCGCCAGGAGGAGCGCGCCGCGCAGCGCGAACTCCGGCGGAAGCGCCTGGAGCTGCTTCCCGACCTCGACCTGGCGCTTTCCTGGCAGCTGCATACCAGCAGCACTGAACTGGAATGGAATCCCGGCACGGGGATCCTCAACCGCAGCATCAGCCTGGGTCTCAGTATTCCGATCTACAACCGCGGCGCGGGCTGGCGGGCCGTTCAACGAGCCCGTATCGCGCTGCGCAGACAGGAACTGGAGCGCGAGCGCGTCTTCGAGGACCTCGACCGCCAGCTCAAGCAGCAGTTGGCCCGGATCCGCGAGCTGGACGACCTGATTCCGCTGCAGGAACGCCAGCGGGAGCTGGCCGAGCGGGACCTGCTGATCAGCCGGGAACGGCACGAGGCGGGCTGGATCACCAGCCAGGCGCTGATAGACGCGGGACGCCAGCTTTCCAGTGTGCGCCTGGCGCTGCTCGACTCGCGCATCGAACATGTGCTGGCCGCCGCGCGCCTGCAGCGTCTCACGGGCGCGGATCGCGAGCAGGTCCGGGAACTCCTGAGATGAACAGCCTGCCCGCCGACCTGCACCTGCACACTCCGCGCTGCCGGCATGCCCGGGGCGAGCCGCGGGAGTATGTCGAGCGGGCGGTGGCGCTGGGAATCCGGCGGATCATCTTCACCGACCACGCCCCCCTCGACGACCGGACCGACGTCGGTCACCGCATGGCCTTGGGCGAGCTGGAGGACTACTACCTGGAGATACGCCGGCTGGCCGGAGAGTTCAGCGGGCGGCTGGAGGTGGGCGTGGGCCTGGAAGTGGACTGGATCCCCGAGCTGCGGGAGCGGATCACCGAGGTCAGCGCCGCCCATCCCTGGGACCTGCTGCTGGGCAGCGTGCACCACGTCGGCCCCCGGGAGAGCCTGGAGTTCATCATCCACGCCGATCGCGAGCGCGAGGAGGCGATCCTCGAGGAATACTGGCGCAGGTGGAGCGAGGCCGCCGCCTCGGGCCTGTTCCAGGTCATGTCTCACGCGGACATCTATCGCAGCGCTGACCGGCCCGCCTTGCCCCGTGAGGCGCTGCTCGCCCGGGAAGCGCTGGAACGCGCGGCGGGAGCGGGGCTGTGTCTGGAACTCAACACCAGCGGCTGGCGGCGCGGCCTGGCGGAACCCTATCCTGCGGGCTGGCTGCTCGATCTGGCCCTCGAGCTGGGAATGCCGCTGGCGGCCGGCTCCGACGCCCACCGCCCCGAGGACGTGGGCTTCGGCCTGCGGCGACTCGTTGAAGGTTGCGCGGGCGATCCGCGGGTCCGCTTCGTGGATTTCAGGGAGCGCCGGATGGTTCTCGCGGACTCCTCAGGGATTCAGCCATGGTCCCAGACCCTCTCGCAGTAACCGGGTCGTGGGAGGCAAGTCCGAGATCCTGATGCTCTTTCGCGGATCCAGCAGGCTCAACGCGTTGAGCAGTTCCTCGACGCCCGCCAGGTGCCTGGCCACCCTGCGCTCGATGGGGATGCCCGCAGGGGGAAACTCCACCTGGTTCATGCCGATGCGACCCGCCCTGACGTAGCAGGAGTCCGTGCCCTGGATGATCTGCTGAATCCCGGTCCGTCCGCGCAGCCGGCCCTGGATCGGGTTGGCGCTTTCCATCAGCACGGCGTAGAGGGTCTCGAAACGGTCGCCCAGCTCGCGGTGACTCAATCCGTGCAGTTTCCTGGGCGAAGGCTCCAGGCTGAACTCGAAGCCTCGCATCTCCAGCCCGAAGACCGCCGCCGCCGCCAGGTCTCCCGCCCGCTCGTGGGCCACCATGGCGTTGATCACCGGGTACTCCACCGATGCCTCGTGCAGGTCGATCAGCAGATCCACTCCTTCATCCTCGATCAACCGCGTGATACTCCAGGCCACCTGCTCGGTGAAGCTGCCGCGGGGCCGGCCGGGGAAGCAGCGATTCAGGTTGCGGGTCTCGTTTCCCGACAGCGCCTGTCCGGAGGGATGGTGGATGGTGATCTCCGGATCCGGCCACTGGTCGAGGGGACTGCTCAGCCGCGATCCCAGCCTGAATTCGCGCAGCCCGCCGTTGCGGGAAGCAATGCGGTAACGCTGGGGATGGCCCTCCTGCGGTTCCGTGGCGCAGAAGGCCGAGGCATTGCTGCGGGGGATCACGATCATTCGGCCGGACTGCAGGCGCGCGTTCTCGACGAGCAGCACGGCGGCGAGCAGTCCCGCGGGTTCGTTGGGGTGCACTCCCCCCAGGACCAGGGCCGTGCCGCCGGGGGCCGCGCCCTCGAGGAAATAGACCTCGGTGTCGCCCCGCCCCCCGGCCAGGGGCGGATGCCAGCGGGAGAGCGCCTCGACGCGTGTCACGCCCGCGCCGGGGACCAGGGGTTCCGGTCGCCGCTGGGAGAGGAAATCCCGGGCGCTGAGCGCGCAGACCAGCAAGGCCACGGCCAGCGACAACATGCCGGCGACGCGGGGCGGGCGGCCCTTGTCGGCGTTCTCAGCGAGCTGTGACACGGAATCTCACATTCGCTCCGATGAGGAGCTCCTTGTTCACTTGATCAGCAGCGCCCTGAGCAGGAAGGGGACCAGGACCAGCGCCGCCGTGAGACGTTCGCGCCAGCCGCTGCGTTCCAGCAGCTCCCAGGCCACCAGGATTGTGACACACAGCGCCACCGCCCAGTAGATCCAGAACAGCATGGGTCACCTCGCGAGACTTGCGAACAGGGCCGCGAACCAGGGACTGAAGACGATCAGGGCCAGGCCCCAGGCGGCCAGGAAGGCGGCGGGGACCAGGCAGCGGCGCAGCACCCTGAAATAGTTCGCCTCGCCCACCACCTGCGCGGCGAAAATACCCGACAGCGCCGTGGGGGGCATCAGGTCGCCCAGGGCGGCCATCAGCGAGAGACCCGCGCCCACCATGATCTCGGGGCTGCCCAGCAGGGCCAGCAGGAAGGGGACTCCCAGCACCGAGGCGCTGCCGAAGGCGCTCACGGCGCCGAAAACGGGCATGCTGACCAGGATGGCCAGGTAGATCATCCAGTCGGGCAGCAACAGGCAGGCCAGCACCAGTTCGCCGCGCATGCCGGTCAGCGTCATCACCTGGATGAAGCAGCCCACGCCCACAAGAATGCCCATCACCGGGAGCGCCTGGCGAACCGCCACTCGCGCCGCCTTCAGCAGCTCGACCCGCTCCCCGCAGAACAGCGAGGCCAGCGAAC
The DNA here is from genome assembly GCA_964568855.1 of uncultured Bacteroidaceae bacterium. Lineage (GTDB taxonomy): Bacteria > CAIWAD01 > CAIWAD01 > CAIWAD01 > CAIWAD01 > CAZMSD01. Next base: position 25,621 of record CAZMSD010000021.1, read on the forward strand.
CCAGCAGGAAGATCAGGGGCAGCCCCAGCGAGGGGAAGCGCCCGGGCCACAGGCGCGGAGCGGCCATCAGCAGCAGCACCAGGGCCAGGGGCGCCAGCAGCAATACGCCGTGGCGCCGCCAGGGACCATCGTCCAGGCCCGCCAGGGCCGCGGCCGGATCGCCCCCGGCCAGCGGGCGCCAGGCGATCCACAGCGCGCAAAGCACCAGCAGGGGCAGGCTGAGCAGCAGCAGCGGCCCTGTGAAACCCAGGTAAGGCATGTCCACTCCGCCGCCGATGATCATCACGGGCAGGTTCACCGGCGGCGCCACCATGCCGATGATGGCGGCCAGAGCGATGAATGCGCCGGTCCGGCGACGATCCAGTCCCATGCGCATCAGTGGCGGGGCGGCAATGGCGCCGGTGGTCAGGACGCTGGCCGTGGTCAGGCCCGTGAGCAGCCCGGGGAAGGCCACGAAAGCCGCCATCAGGATCGACAGCGTGGCGGGACGCCGGCCCAGGCGGCGCAGGATCAGCAGGGACAGGGCGCCCAGCAGGCCGCTGGCCTCGATGCACTTCATGAAGAAGATGGCGGCGGCCATGATCAGCATCGGATCGATGTAGATGAATGCACCCTCCACCAGGTGCCGCAACAGGCCGCGGCCTTCCGCAAGGGGCAGCGGGCTGACGCCGCTGAGCAGACCGCCCAGGGCCGCCGAGGCCGCCAGAGCCAGGCCCACGGGCCAGCGCCAGCGGAAATTGAGCAGGGCGAAGCAAAGCACCATCACGGCCAGGAAAGCGAGTGTCACGCCGCGTTCCTCACTGGATTTCCCGGCCGTGCGTCGTGGTCCCGGTCTCCTGCCCGGCGCGAGGACCGTTGGTTTCCCGATCGTCGTCGGGGGCGATCCGCGAGCAGCCGACCCTCAGCTCCGGCGGGGTCATGGCCTCGGCGGGGCGGAGGGGCAGGCCCCAGGCCACCGCCAGATCCTGAATCTCGGTGAAATTGATCACGGGAATCCCCATCGAGAAGTAATGCTGCATGAGGCCTTCCTGGCCGGGTTCCTGGTCCGTTCCGCGCAGCAGCGCCCGCTCTTCCTCGCCCAGGATTCCGCCGCCGGCGGCGCGTCCGAAATGGTTGCCGCCCAGCGCCGCGTGTCCGCCGCCGATGTTCACGAAGAGCGAGATCCGCCGGAAGTCGCCCAGTACCCTGCGGCGCAGCTCCACGGCTTCGCGCAGGCTGGCCGGGTGATACACGCCCTTAAGACCCTGCAATTCTTCCATCAGCAGCCAGCGGTTCTCGAGAGGCAGACCGTTGAAGCGGTCCCCGCTGCCGCCGGGGGTGATCACGGCGGAGCCCCCTTGCAGGATTCCACGATCCTTGAGCAAACGCTCGATGCGCGGCCAGGACCAGCCGGGGAGGTTGGCCCCGAAGCTGGAAGCCCCCAGGGAAGCCACGGCACGGTAGGGAATCCCCGCCGCCTCGAGGGTCAGCAGCACCGCCAGGTTGAGGCCCGGAAAGGAGGAGCTCATGGTCAGGGCCACGGTGTCCGCGATGTCCAGGCCCACGCTGTCCAGCAGGCAGGCGAAGGCCCGGCACCAGCCGCTCTGGGCGGAGGCCTGCTTGGCCTCCAGGCGACCCAGGGTCGTGGTGAATCCGCCTTCCGGCGCTCCGATCAGTCCGCTCAGGGCGGGATCCAGCCCGGCGTTCCAGCTGCCGTCGGCCACGCGCCGGCTGAGCAGCAGGCCGCTGGCCCTGTACCACAGGCGTTCCACGCCCTCGAGCCGGCCGGGCTGGAGGACCTCCGCGCCCAGCGGGTGGACGAGCAAGGCGAGGAGGCCCGCCATGAGCAGGGCGCGAAACGGCTTCGCTCTCGTCGTCGATGCCCGTTCAGGGTGCAAGGCTGGCAGCTCCATCCCGCCGGGGATCCACGCCGCATTCGATCCTTCCCTCGTGATGGAAGCGGATTCCGTGGGCGCCCCCGAAGTAGAGGTCCATGGGTTTCAAAGGGTAACTGCGATAGCCGATCCGGTCCAGCGCGGCCAGCGCTGACTCGCTGAAGCGCGGCTCCATGACCAGGGTGGCGCCCAGCGGATGAAAACGCGGAGCTTCGATGGCGCCCTGCAGGGGCAGTCCGAGATCGAGGTGGCCCACCAGAATCTGCACCGTGGCCGAAATGATCCGCTGGCCCCCCGGGGTGCCCAGACAGAGCAGCGGCCGATCGCCTTCCAGCAGGATCAGCGGCGCCATGCTGCTGCGGGGCCGCTTCCCCGGCTCGGGCAGATTCAGGCTGCCCTCGAGGAAAGTGAAATCCGCCATCTGGTTGTTCAGCAGGTAGCCGTTGCAGGGCAGGCCGGCGCCGAAGAAGTAGTTGATGCTCTGCGTCAGGCTGATCACCGTGCCCCGGCCGTCGCTGACGCAGAGGTGGGTGGTGTTGCCCTGGTCGCTCTCCGGCGGCCAGAGGGGCCGGCTGCCCAGGGGCGGCCAGTTGTGGTGGAGCGCGTCGGGATGGATGCGTTCCAGGATCCGGCGGGCCAGGTCCTTGTCCAGCAGGCTGTCCAGCGGCGAGGCGTGGAAGGCCGGATCGCCGCAGCGCTTTCCGCGATCGCGCAGGGCCTTCTTCAGGGCTTCGGCCAGCAGGTGGATCCGCGCAGGCTCGTCCAGCGAGGCCGGATCCAGGGCTTCGATGATGTTCAGGCACTCCATCACCGCCACCGGACCCGTGGCCGGAGGCGGAGGACCCATGAGTACGAGGCCGCGGTAGGTGCTGCGCAAGGGCTCGCGAATCAGGGCCCGGTAGGACGAGAGGTCCTCCGGTCCGATCCAGCCTCCGGCGGCGCGGACCGCTTCGCTGACGGCTGGCGCCTCCAGCTCGTAGAACGCCCGCAGGCCCCTTTCCGTCAGTTTCCGGAGGACCGCCCCCAGGGCGGGATTGTAGAGGGTGTCGCCCTCCGCGGGAGGAAAGCCGTCCACCAGAAACAGCTCGGACAGCGCCGGGCTGCCCAGGATCGTCTCCGCCTGTTCCTGGATCAGCCCCGCCAGCATGCGGCTCACCGGGTATCCATCCTCGGCCAGCCGGATCGCGGGCTCGAGCAGGCGGGGCAGGGGCAGGCCGCCGTGGCGTTCCCAGAGCAGCGCCAGGCCCATGGGCGTTCCCGGCACCGCCACGGCGCTGCCTCTATGGGTCCTGGCCAGTCCCAGACTGTCGGCGGGGTCGAAGAAGACCTCGAGGACCAGGCCCGCCGGAGCCGTCTCGCGGAAGTCGATCACTTCGGCCCGGCCGTCCGCACCGTGGATCAGGGCGAAGCCCCCTCCGCCCAGGCCCGAGGCCTGCGGTTCCACAACGCCCAGTACCATCAACGCGCAGAGCGCGGCATCCGCGGCGCCGCCGCCTTCCTCGAGGACCTCGGCGCCGGCCCGGGCGGCCAGGGGATGGGCCGCCACCACGGCCCCCGTTCCTGAAAGCGGGACCTCGCCGAGCGCCGTGCTGAAGCACAGACTGAGCGCGCACAGCCAAAGGGCGGAGGTTTGCAGGGCGACGCGCTCCGGGAGCACATGGAACGATGATCTCTTAGAGCTGCGAATGGACTGGGGCATTGGATCTCCCGGGTCGGGCGGTGGTCCGGAACTGAATCAAGAGAATAGCAATCCTCCCGCGCATGAGTCCAAACCCGCGTCTTACCTTGGGCCGCGGCGCCGTCGCATTGACTTTCCACGGCGCACTCGCCATGTTGAGCGACGATCAATGACGGAAACGAAACAAACAATGCAGCCCCGCCGGCCGAAATCCCGCCATCCTGAGAGGTCCGACACTCGACGGCATGAATCCCCTCGAAGTCGCCGCTGCGGAGCGAGATCCCTCCGCGCTACGGCTTGCCTGCTCCTGCTGCTGCCGGTGGCGGAATCGGCGGCAGTGTCGATCGAGCCGCTGCGGGAACAGAGTGCCCATGTCCGCCGCGTCACTGCACGCCACGAACGGATCGACCTCGTCTGGCCGGAGAATCAATGCTGGACCCAGGTGGAACACGAAGCGGAGAACTTCGTGGAGAGCCGCCGTTTCGAGCGGGATAATCCCGGCGGCGAGGCCGGCTTCGAAATCGCGGTGATCACCGTCTACCACGATCTCTGGGACGCGGACATGGACGAGGCCCGGCGCCTGTTCACAAGGCGCTGGAGCGAGGACTGCCCGGGCCTGGGAAGTGAATCCTGGTTCGAGGAACAGGAACCGCGACCCCGCGTTGTGCTGGTGCACCGCTGTGCGGAGGAGGATGAACCGGCTGCCGCGGCGGATGATGTCAGGATCGAGGGCGGAACGGCGGGCGGAACCGTTCTGCAGCTTCTACTCCAGGGCCGCGATCACTTTTTCATGGTGGAACTGTTTTCCACGGGCGGCTTTCCGCCGCAGGGCGTCCTGGTGCGCTGGGTCGAATTCCTGAAGGACGTGCAGCCCTGCATCTTCGAGGACCCGGAGCGCCCCTGTCCGGACCTTATCTGGAATTATTGAAACCCATCTGAATCAGCTTGCCTGTCGTCTTCCTGACACTGTGACAGGTACCCTTCGTTGCACTCCAGCCGGATGATCCGTATCTTATTAAAATTCATTGAAATCATCCGATGGCCAAGGGATGAGCCCAGTCTTTCAACTTGTCAGCGACTTCGAGCCCCGCGGAGACCAGGGCGAGGCGATCCGGCAGCTGGTTGAGGGCTTCCGGGGGGAACGGGGAGACCGCGCCGTGGAGAATGGCCCCGGGGAACCGGGAGCACAGGTTCTGCTGGGCGTCACGGGCAGCGGTAAAACCTACACCATGGCCAACCTGATCGCCGCCCTGGGCCGGCCCACCCTGGTCCTGTCTCACAACAAGACGCTGGCGGCGCAGCTTTTCGGCGAACTGCGCTCCTTCTTCCCGCGCAACGCCGTGGAGTACTTCATCAGCTACTACGACTACTACCAGCCCGAGGCCTACTTGCCGGCGAGCGACACCTACATCGAGAAGGACGCCTCGATCAACGAGGAGATCGACCGTCTGCGACTGAAGGCCACCAGCTCGCTCCTGGAACGCCGGGACGTGGTGATCGTGGCCAGCGTCAGCGCCATCTTCGGCCTGGGCAACCCGGAGGAGTACAAGCGCAGCCTGGCCTTCGTCAGGCAGGGCGAGGCGCTGGACCGCAGGGAGTTTCTGCGGCGCCTGGTGGACATCCACTACGTGCGCGCCGGAATGGAGCTGGAACGCGGCACCTTCCGCGTACTGGGCGACGTGATCGAAGTACACCCGGCCTACGAGGAACAGGCAATCCGCATCGACACCTTCGGCGACGAGGTGGAACGGATCTGCGTGATCGATCCGCTGACGGGCGACGTGCGGGCGGAGAAACCGGCCGCCGCCGTGTACCCGGCCAAGCACTTCGTCACCTCGCAGCCCGGGGTCGAAGCCGCGGTGGAGTCCATCGAGCGCGAGCTGGAGGATCGACTTCAGGAGCTGCAGGAGCGGGGAATGCTGCTGGAGGCCCACCGGCTCAGGCAGCGCACCCGCTTCGACATCGAGATGATGCTCGAAATCGGCTATTGCAGCGGAATCGAAAACTACAGCCGCCACCTGGACGGCCGGCCTGCCGGCAGCCGGCCCGCCTGTCTGCTGGACTATTTCCCCGAGGACCTGCTGGTGATCGTGGACGAAAGCCACGTGACGATTCCGCAGCTCAGGGCCATGTACCGGGGAGACCGGCATCGCAAGGAAACGCTGGTGGAACACGGCTTCCGCCTGCCCAGCGCCCTCGACAACCGGCCCCTGTTCTTCGAGGAATTCGAGCGGCTCTGTCCCGACACGCTGTATCTCAGCGCCACTCCCGGCGATTACGAGCTCGAGCGCTGCGGCGGCGAATACGTGGAGCAGTTGATCCGTCCCACCGGCTTGCTGGACCCGGAGATCGACGTGCGGGCCACGGATGGCCAGGTCGAGGACCTGGCTTCCGAGATCCGCGAGCGGGCCCAGCGGGGAGAGCGGGTGCTGGTCACCACCTTGACCAAGCGCATGGCCGAGGACCTGAGCGCCTACTTCGCCCGCCAGGGCATCCGCGTGCGCTACCTGCACAGCGACATCGAGTCCCTGCGCCGGGTGGAACTCCTGCGTGACCTGCGCATGGGCGCCTACGATACACTGGTGGGCGTCAACCTGCTCAGGGAGGGCCTGGACCTGCCCGAAGTGAGCCTGGTGGCCGTTCTGGACGCGGATAAGGAGGGATTTCTGCGCAGCGCCCGCAGCCTCTTCCAGATCGTGGGCCGGGCCGCCCGCAACGAAAGGGGCCGGGTAATCTTCTACGCCGACCGGGTCAGCCCGGCCATGGACCAGGTGCTGCGCGAGACGGAGCGCCGCCGGAAGATCCAGGACGAATACAACCGCGAGCATGGGATCACGCCGCGCACCGTGCACAAGACGAAGGAAGAGATCCTCGCCGCCACGAGTCTGCTGGACGAAGCCCGGGAGATCGAACAATACTCCCGCGCAGGAGACGCCGCTTCCCGGACGGCCGACGACGCCGCCCTTTATGCCGGCAACGCGCTGGAAAGCGAGGACCTGGAATTCCTTGAACGATTGATGGAAGAGGCCGCCGCCCGCCTCGACTTCGAGCTGGCGGCCGAGATAAGGGATCGCATCCGCTCCCTGGAAGCTTCGGCGGGAGGTGTCCCAGGGGCGGGAGAGTCCGCCGGGGACGAGGAATCCGCGACGATTCCCGGGAAGGCTGCGCGCCAGTCCGAAAGCCGCGCCCAGCGGAAGAACCGCTCCCGCCGCGCGGCGGGCCGGAACAAGCAGCGGCTGATTCGCCAGCGTAAAGACAAGCAGTCACGAATAAATCAATGAGGATGCAGCCCAATGCAGCTCACTGTTGATGACGCCGCCAACAAGGGATGGTGGACCTGGGCCCTGAAACACGGCAAGCCCGACCACGCCGACGCGGACCGGATGAAGAAGCTCCTGCAGAAATGGGAGAAGGAAGCCGGTCCCCAGGTTGAATGCCGGGCGATGACGGAGAAGCCGTCGCAGGTCCAGAAGGAGCTGGAGCCCTTTCTGGGCCTGAAGGATCATTGGCAGGTCTGCCTGGTGGAGCTGATCCTGGCCGAGCGCAAGGGCATGTACGAAGCGGCCCGCGAAGCCTTCTTCCGGCCGTTCAAAGTGGATGATTCCACCCGCACGCGGCGGGATTATCGCACCATGAAGCATACCACGACCCTTTACGTGCAGCTTCTCCTGCGACGCCAGGCCACCGCCGAGGCCAAGCGGATTCTCGATTTCATGGATCGCCGCTATTCCCTCGAGGCGCACATGCTGGCTTTTGAACGGGGAATGGTCTTCGACGCGATGGAGGAGTTCGAAGAGGCCTACCGCTGGCTGGCCCGCTCCGTGGGCAAGAACCGCAACGCGAAGAAATGGCTGGCCGAGGGGGTGGAGATCTACGCTCCCGGGGAGCTGTATCCGGGGCTGCGCGCGGAGGAGGGTTTCGATGACTTCCTTAAATCCCCCACGCGCTTTCTGAAGAAGCAGGGTTGGGAAGCCTGATGCGCTACTGCTGCCACAGCTTGGCGGTGGGGTGAGCGCTATGAAGCTGAAAGTGCTGATCCTGGGCGGTGGAGGCCGCGAAGCCGCCCTGGTCTGGAAACTGTCGCAGAGTCCGCTCTGTGGACGCATCTTCGCCCTGCCCGGCAATCCGGGCATGCTGAACCGCGCGGAGCTCGTCCAGGGGCTGGACATGGCGGATCTGGAAGCCCTGACCGACTGGTGCGGACGCAAGCAGGTGGACCTGGTGGTGGTGGGTCCCGAGCAGCCCCTGGTGGCCGGCGCCGTGGACGTATTCCGCGAGCGCGGCCTGCGGAGCTTCGGCCCCGAGGGGAGGGCCGCGCGGCTGGAAGGGTCCAAGAGCTGGGCCAAGGACTTCATGCGCCGGCACGGCGTGGCCAGCGCGGAGTACCGTTGCTTCGACGAGCTGGAGCCCGCCCTGGCCTTCCTCAAGGGGCGGGACTGGGAGCCGGTGATCAAGGCGGACGGTCTGGCCGCGGGGAAGGGCGTGCTGCTTCCGGGATCCCTGGACGAGGCCGAAGCGGCGCTGCGCTCCATGATGCAGGAGGACCGATTCGGCGAGGCGGGCCGGCGGGTGGTGATCGAGGAGCGGCTGGAGGGCCCCGAACTGAGCGTCTTCGCCATCTGCGACGGAGAACGGGCCTGGACCCTGGCCAGCGCGCGCGATTATAAACGCGCCCTTAAGGGCGACCGGGGACCCAACACGGGCGGCATGGGAGCCCTCTCTCCCAGTCCGGACTCCGACGCGGCCCTGTTGCGGCGCATCGAATCCGAGATCCTGCGTCCGGTGGTGGAGGGCATGCAGGAGGAGGGCTGTCCCTATCGAGGGATCCTGTACCTGGGATTGATGCTCTGCGAAGGCGGTCCCCGGGTGATAGAATTCAACTGCCGCTTCGGCGATCCGGAAACCCAGGCGGTGCTGCCTCTGCTCGACGTCGATCTGCTGGGACTGATGTGGGAAGTGGCTTCCGGGGGCTCGCTGCCCGGCTGGCGGATTCTCCAGCCTGCGGCCCGGGCAGCCGCGGCTCATTGCCTGGTGCTAGCCAGCGGGGGCTATCCGGGCGCCTGCGCCAGGGGCCTGCCCATCCAGGGGCTGGACCGGGTCGAGGATGCACTGGTCTTCCACGCCGGCACGGCCACTGACGCGGAGGGACGCCTGGTGACGGCGGGAGGCCGCGTGCTAAACCTGGTGGGACTCGGCGCCACTCCCGCCGAAGCGCGCGAGCGAAGCTACCGGGCGGCCGAGCGGGTTTCCTTCGAGGGGATGTTCTATCGCCCCGACATCGGGGCATAGGACTCCGACAGACTCGCGGTCCACCCGGCACAGCACATCCACCGATCGCATGAGCTTGAGGCTTGAAACGGCGCGGCCCGCGGCGTGAACCAGTTCCGTGATACACCGCGGTGGAACATACGGGTCATTCAATACTGGAGGGATATCCTTGAACATACTCGTGACCGGAGGGGCCGGCTTCATCGGCTCCCACACTGTGGACGGTTTGATCAAGCGCGGAAACCGGGTAGTGATCGTGGACAACCTCTCCACCGGGCGCCGGGAATTCGTCCATCCCGAGGCCGAATTCCTGCGGATGGACATCGCCGATGCCGGGTTAGGCAAGCTGTTCACTGAGCGTCGCTTCGACGCTGTGATCCACTGCGCCGCCCAGATCGACGTGCGCAAGAGCGTGGAGGATCCCCTGGCCGACGCCGGGACCAACATCCTGGGCAGCCTCAATCTATGCGAGGCGGCCGCCCGCGCGGAAGTACGCCGGCTGGTGTTCAGCTCCACCGGCGGAGCCATCTACGGTGACACGGATCTACGGCCCACGCCGGAGGACGCGGAGTGCCGTCCCATCAGCCCCTACGGGATCACCAAGCTCAGCGTGGAACACTACCTGCACTACTACCGGGTGGTCCAGGGACTCGACCCCTTCGTCCTGCGCTACGGCAACGTCTACGGGCCGCGGCAGAATCCGCACGGCGAGGCGGGCGTGGTGGCCATCTTCTGCCGGCGCATGCTGGATGGGCTGCCGCTGGTGATCAACGGAGACGGGAAGCAGACCCGCGACTACGTATTCGTCGAGGACGTGGCGAGGGCCAATCTGCTGGCGCTGAACTGCCCGGTCGGCGACACGGTGAATATCGGCACGGCCGTGGAAACCGACGTGAACAGGATTTTTCACCTGCTGAACGAAGCCCTGGAAGCCGGCCTGGATGAACCCCACGGTCCCCCAAAGGCGGGAGAGCAGCAGACATCCTGCCTGGACGTGGGGAAGGCCCACCGGGTCCTGGGTTGGGAACCCGCGGTGGATTTCGAGGAGGGCATCGCGCGGACAGCGGAGTGGTTCCGCGCGCATCACGGTTCATGATTCCGGTTCTGGCGAAAGCGGGCATCGCCGGCAGCGGACCGGCCATGCAGCAGGTGGCCACGGTGGTCAACCAGGTGGCTCCCACAGATCTCTCCGTGCTGATCACGGGCGAGTCCGGCACGGGCAAGGAGCTGGTGGCCCGGGCGATTCACGAACACAGCCGCCGGGCGGAGGGCCCCCTGGTCACCGTCAACTGCGGAGCGATACCCGAGGGCATTTTCGAATCGGAGATCTTCGGCCATGAGCGGGGCGCTTTCACCGGCGCCGAACGCCAGCGCAAGGGCATGTTCGAGCTGGCCCACGGCGGAACGATCTTCCTCGACGAGATCGGCGAGATGCCCCTTTTCACGCAGGTGAAGATCCTGCGCGTGCTCGAGACGGGCGAGTTCATGCGGGTGGGCGGCCAGTCGCCCATCCGGGTGGACGTGCGCATCGTGGCCGCCACCAACCGCGACCTGACCCGCGAGGTGGCCGACGGCCGCTTCCGCCAGGACCTCTACTTCCGGCTCAAGGCGGTCAACATCCTGCTGCCGCCCCTGCGAGAGCGGCCGGAAGACGTCCCTGAGCTGGTGAGACATTTTGCAGAGAGCTTCTGCCGAGTCAACCGCCTGCCCGAGCCGCGGTTCACGCCGGAAGCCCTGGACAGTCTGAGCGGCCACTACTGGCAGGGCAACATCCGTGAATTGAAGAACCTGGTGGAAAGCCTCCTGATTCTCTCGGACGAGGTGGTGGTGGACAAGGACCGCGTCCAGGAGAGGCTGCGCCAGGAGGGCTCCAGCAGCAATCTGCCCATGCTCAGCCCGGAGCCGGCCCAGCCCGAAATCGGTCCGGAGCTGCTCAGGCAGATGTTCTTCTTCCTGCAGCGCGAGCTGGCGGAGATCAAGGAGCTGGTGCGGGAGCAGGCGGAGCACAGCCGGCAGGTCCACGAACAGGTGGATCTTTCCTCAATGACCGTGGACGAGCTGGAGCGCGATCACATCCGGGAGGTGCTGGCGGAGCACGGCGGCAACCGGGCCCGGGCGGCCCACAGCCTGGGCATTTCCGAGCGGACCCTCTATCGCAAGATTCGCAAGTATGGACTCTGAACGGAACAGGCGGCCGCGCCCCGTCATAAGCACCGCCGGAAACCGGAAATCTCCAGGCCTGTCTCGGCTGGCCGTCGTTTATCTGGCGCTGCTGCTGCTGGGTGCCTGCACCTATTCCTTCAAAGGCAGCCTGCCGCCCCACCTGAAGACCGTCTCGATTCCGCTGATGGAAAACAGCACGCCGGAGTACGGGATCGCCGAGGAACTGACGGACCTGCTCATCGAGCGCTTCCTGCGCGAGGGCCTGCTGCGCGTTGCCGACGACGAAACAGCCGACAGCCGGCTGGTCACAACCCTTCGCGCCATCGATGAGACGCCCTTCGACTACGACGAAGAGGAACAGGTGCGCCTGATCAAGGTCAGTATCAAGATCTTTGCCGAGTTCGAGGACCTGGTGGAAGGCCGCGTGCTCTGGAAAGGCAACTTCAGCGAGTGGGGATCCTACAATCCCGAAGAGGGCGGCCGGGAGGACGCCGTGGCCGAGGCCGTGGAAAAACTGGTGCTGGCGCTGGGCCAGAAACTGCTCTCCGACTGGTAGGACGAGTGCATCGACAATGAGCTTGCGCGCGGAAATCCGGGAACTGCGCCGGCAGCTTCCCCAGCGGCCCTGGCTCTTCGCGCGCCTGGCGGAGCTGCTGGCGCTTACCGGCAGAAAAGCGGAGGCCCTGCGCCTGCTGGAAGAGGGGCTCGAGCGGCTGGGCGACTACCCCAGCGCCCGGCAGGTTCTGGGTCGGCTCCTCCTGGACGAAGGATTTCGGGAAGAAGCCGAGGGCCAATTAAGTGCCTGCGCTGATGGAACCGTGGGAATCTGCGCCGCCCGGCTGGATCTCCTCGCGGCCGCCGGGAAGGATCCCGAGCGCCGCCGGGAGCTGCTGGAGCAGGCCTACGACCTGGATCGCTTCAGCCAGGTCCGAGCGCGGGAGATGCGGGAACTCGGCCTGCTCGATGAACCGGAATTCTACCAGTCATTGGAACCGAGCGCCGCGGAACGGGATCGCCGGGAGATCGTCTTCGCGGAAATGATCGAGCGCTTCGGCGCCCCCCGCCGCAGCGCTGGTGCCGACGATCAGCGCGCGGAGATTTCCGCGGATCCACAGCGGGAATCGTTCGCGGATTCGCAGCCCGAACCGCAGGCCCCTGAGGCGATCGAGACGGAAGCCGAGCCTGAAGAGGCGGTGGAGCAGGCCCATCCCGCCCCGGGCGCGGAAACGCGGCCCGACGAGGAAACTCCCGCGGATCGGCGGCGCGAAGACCGCTTGAAGCGCGAGGGCCAGCGCCTGCGCAAGCTGGCCGACCTGCAGGCTCCCGGCGCCGATGGGGAAGATCCGGATGGCGAGGGCCGGGAGGCGCCGCAACAACCGGAGCTTCCGGATCCCGCCCCTTCGCATTCAGACCTGCGCAGCGTGCGTACGCGCAGCCTGGCCGGGATCTACGAAGCGCAGGCTTACTACGCGCTGGCGCTGGAAGTCTACGAGTTCCTGCAGGAGGCCGAACCTGGAAATCCCGACCTGCAGCGCCGCGTCCGGAAACTGAAAGCCAGGCTGAAGCGGCAGGAGGCCGAAAGCCGGGCGGTAGCGAAGTCCCCCTCGCGCTCAGGGAAAAAGAAGGCCGCCAGCCGGCGTCGCGGAAAACGCAAGGGCAAGGACACCTCTAATGGGAGGAAGGCGACCGGGTCGAGCGGAACCTGATCCACCGCCAGGGCGTCCAAGTCCTGGGTAGCCGGGATTTCCATACCACTGGCGCTCCGGTTTCTGTCATGCGCGTGCTGGATCCGCCCGGCGAACCGAGGAGTCCATCACTGGTTAATCTCCTGGGCATCACCGGCGGAATCGCCGCGGGCAAAACCATGGCCGCCGACTGCTGCCGTCGCAGGGGCCTGCCGGTCATTGACGCCGACCGTCTGGGGCGCAAGGTGGTGGAGCAGGTGCCGGAGCTGCGCGAGCAGTTGGCGGAGACCTTCGGCGCGGAAATCTTCGACCCGTCGGGGCGACTGCGTCGAGAGGCCCTGGGGGGGCTGGTTTTCAAGGAGCCCGCGGCTCTGGAGCGCCTGAACAGCCTGATCTTTCCTTATCTTTACAAAGCTATGGTTCGGAAGATCGGGGAGTTCTCCACCGAGGAACTGGTGGTGGTGGACGCCGCGTTGATCTTCGAGTGGGGAATCCGGCGGGATTTTCAGGAGATCTGGACGGTCCGCGCTGACGATGAACTGAGACTCTGCCGGCTTCGCCGGCGCAACTCCCTGAGCCGCACAGAGGCCTTGAACCGCCTGCATTCCCAGTTGCCGCAGGAAACCAAGGAAAGCCTGGCGGACCTGGTGATCGACAACAGCGGCGAGAGAGCGGAGTTTCTCCGCAAGGTCGAAGCCGAGCTGGACCGATTGCTGGCGGAACTCGCCCCGGACTGAAGGCCCTAACAAACAGGAAGCGCAAGTTCGTGATGATACTTGACCCGCGCCATCCGTTCCGCTTCCGGCAGCTGGCCGCTCTTAGGCTGCTCGCCTGGATCTGTCTCCCGGCTCTCTTGGCCATGGCGGCAACGGAGGCCGCGGGTTTCGGCAAGAACAAGGTTCAGTACGAATACCGCCACTGGAAATACATCCAGAGCGAACACTTCGACATCTATTTCTACGGGGACGGCTACGATCAGGCCGTCTTCACCGCCGCGGTGGCCGACAGCGCCTACGGCGTGCTGACCCAGGACTACGACTGGGAGCTCCCCCAAGGCGAGCGGATCGTCATCGTCACCTACCAGAACCACAACGATTTCGGCAACACCAACCTGACCTTCGGCCTTGTTCCGGAAGGTACCGGGGGATTCACCGAGTTCTTCAAGAACCGCGTGGTGATTCCCTTCGAAGGAAGCTGGGAAGACTACCGGCACGTGATTCATCACGAACTCAATCACGCCTTCCAGCTTTCCATGTTCTACGGCGAATCCGTATTGACGGGTGCCATCCGCTTTCCTCTGCCCCTGTGGTTCGCCGAGGGCTCCTCGGAATACGTGAGCCGCAACGGCTGGGACCGCGAGGCCAACATGTACATGGCCGATGCGGTGACCGCCGGTTACCTGCCAGAGATTCCCTACCTGCGGGGCTTCCTGAACTACAAAGGCGGCCAGAGCATCTTCTGCTTCATCGAGGACGAATTCGGCCGCGAGAAAATCGCCGAACTGATGCACAAGGTGCGCTCCATGCGCAATATCGAGCGCGCCTTCGAATCCACTCTGGGAATGGACGTCGAGGATCTCTCGAAGGAGTGGAAGACCTACCTCAAGCGCATCTACTGGCCGGTGATCCAGGACCGCCGGCTGGCGAACGAAATGGCCGACCGGATCACGGACCACCTCGAGCTGGAGAACTTCGTCAACAACAGCCCGGCCATCAGCCCGTCGGGCGACCGCATCGTATATCTCTCGGACCGGACCGGCTATTTCGACCTCTACAGCCTGCACATCCGGGAACCCGACAAGCACCGGCGGATCCTGCAGGGCCAGCAGTCGGGCAGTTTCGAGGAGCTGCACTGGCTGCGCCCCGGGATCGGCTGGGCGCCCGACGAGCAGCGCATCGTCTTCGCCTCGAAAGCCGCGGAGCGCGATGCGCTGTTCATCATCGACGCCGAGCGGGGCAAGGTGCTTGAGAAATACGAATACGACCTGCTGGGGGTCTTCAGCCCCGCCTGGAGCCCCGACGGCAGGAGGATCGCCTTCGTGGCCCTGCAGGCCGGGCACAGCGACATCTGGCTGCAGGATCTCGAGACGGGGGAGATCCGGCGCCTGACCGATGATCGCTACAGCGACTTCGATCCCAGCTTCAGCACGGACGGACGCTACCTGCTGTTCACCAGCGACCGCGGCGACGATCTGAGCCGCGACAGCATGTTTCACATCAGCGGCCGGGACTACTACGACAACGACATCTACCTGGCGGATCTCGAAAGCTCAGGCATTCTGCGCCTGACCGATCTGCCCTACGATGTCCGCACGCCCATCTGGACCGGCGCACCCGATCCTAAGCGGGGCGCGGCCTACAGCGGCTCCAGTCCCGGAGCGCTCCGGTCGGCCGCGGTCCTTAAGGAGCGACCGGCGGGAACCGGCGCGGGGGAGATCTTCTTCGTCTGCGATGCGGGCGGCGCCTACAACCTCTATTCCCTGCCGGCCCGGCCCTACGTCGAGGCGCTGGCCGCCGGCAGCGTCGCGGTGGATTCCCCGCCCCGCCCCGAGCGCCGCAGCAACGTGCTCACCGGCGTTTTCCAGCCTTCCGTGTCACGCGGCGGGAAGCTCCTGTTCACCAGTTTCGAGAACGGGGGCTACGATATCTTCCTGCACAAGAACCTGCACCTGCTCGAGCGGCTGGGACCGATCCCGGACGACGACCGGGACCTGCTGCCGTTCAACCGGATCCGCGAAGTCGCGCTCGAACCGGATTCCGTGATACGAATCCATGAGGAACAGGAAGCCGGGCTTGAGTGGCGCCGCTACGATTTCACCCGTCTGGCCGAGGAACGTCGGGAGCGCGAGGAGGACCCGGGGCCGGATGGAGCCGAGGCGGGCGGAACCAGACTCAAGGCCGGCGTCGCCGTTCCCGGCGCGGAGAGCGCCAGGTTCGACGAGGAGGGCAACTACCTGGCGCACGATTACCGCCTGCGTTTCAGTCCCGACATGGCGGTGGCCCAGGCCCAGTACAGCGACCTCTTCGGCTTCCAGGGCGTGAGCCAGGTGATGTTCAGCGACCTGATGGGCAATCACCGGATCTTCGCCTATCTCAATCTCTACAACCGCATCGAGTTCTCGAACATCCATCTGTATTACCAGTTCCTGGCCAGGCGGGTCAACTACGAGGGCGGCGTCTTCCGCTACGTGCGCTACTTGAGCGGCGAAGTGATCAACCGCTACTACCGCGACAATCTCTACGGCGGGGAGTTGAACGCCAGCTACCCGGTGAACCGCTTCCTGCGTCTATCGCTCGAGAACCGCTGGGCGACGATCGCCAGGGACAGCCTGAACAGCCTGAACTACGAAGAGGACAGCTACGGTGCGGCCGTGTATCACGACTACATCAAGGGCCACTTCCTGACCAGCGCGCTCTCGCTGACCTTCGACAATGCGCTGTGGGGCGGCACGGGTCCGGTGAACGGCTTACGCGGCCGGCTGACCTACACGCGCGGATTCCCGGTGGCCGGGAACCGCGACGTGGGCAACGACTTCCATTCCCTGGAGACGGATTTCAGGCGCTACCTGCGGCTGGACAACGACCTGCACTTCGCCTTTCGGCTGGCCGCGGGAGCGAGTTTCGGTCCCACCCCCCAGCGCTTCTTCCTGGGCGGCTCGCCGAACTGGGTCAACACGAAGTTCTTCAAGGCCGAGCAGGACAGCTCCGACAATCTGTTGCGCAGCGACATCGACGAGTTGTATTACTCGGGATTCGTCCAGCCGCTGCGGGGCAGCGCGATCTACCACCGGGAAGGGGACCGCTACGCGCTGGGCAACGGTGAATTCCGCTTTCCGCTGCTGCGCTACCTGGCTACCGGTTGGCCCTTTAACTTTTCGATCATCAACCTGCGGGGGGCGCTGTTCATGGACCTGGGCACGGCCTGGTACGGGGAGCGGGGTTTCGACGCCTTCGACGAGGACGGGCACCTGCAGGACCTGTTGCTGGGTTACGGCTGGGGTTTCCGGATCGACGCCGGCTTGATCCTGGCGAAATTCGACTGGGCCTGGTCCTCCCGCCTGGACGGCGATCCCGACGGCCCGCAGTTCATCTTCACGCTGGGAACCGAGTTGTAAACAACCCGGGAACGGAAAGGGCCTCCATGATCCGCGATCCCCGCAACCCAGATGCGCAACCGGGCGAGGCCCTCCACGGCTACTCGATCCTGCGCCGCGAAAAAGTTTCCCATCTCCGCGCGCTGTATTACGAGCTGGAGCACGAAGCCACCGGGGCGCGTCACGCGCACCTGAGCCTGGACCAGGACGAGAATGTCTTCCTGGTCAGCTTCCGCACGGTGCCCGGGGACTCCACCGGCGTGGCTCACATCCTGGAGCACACGATCCTCGAGGGCTCGCAGTCCTTCCCCGTGAAGATGTTCGCCAGGCTCACCGGCCGCTCGCTGAACAGCTTCATCAACGCCATGACCGCCAGCGACCGTACCAGTTACCCCTTCGCCACCACCAGCGAGGAGGACTACCACAATCTGCTCACCCGCTACCTGGACGCCGTGTATCACCCCTTGCTGCGCAGCGAGAGCTTCCTGCAGGAGGGCTGGCGCCTGGAATTCGAGGACCCCGGGGACGAATCGACCCCGCTGGTCTTCCGCGGCGTGGTCTACAACGAGATGAAGGCGGCGCTGTCCAGGCCCGAGCGTCGCTTCCACCGCGCGATCCTGCGCGCGCTGTTTCCCGACCTGTGCTATGCGCACGAGTCGGGGGGCGACCCGCGGGAGATTCCACGCCTGAGCGAGGAGGACTGGCGCGGTTTCCACCGGCGGCACTACTATCCCGGGAATTCCTGGACCTACACCTTCGGGTGCTTTCCGCTGGCCCCGATCCTCGAGCGGATCGACGGCGTGATAGCTCCCTTCGGTCGCCGCGAAGCCCGCCGGCTGGGGCGGCAGGACCGAACCGAGGCATGCCGCAGGGAGTTGGCCAGCTATCCCGCCGGGACCGAGAGTCCCGGCCGGGAAGCGGGCGAGGACGGACCTTCGGGCGAGCGGGAGACGCGTGATACTCAACCGCCCTGCATGGCGGCCGTCTGCTGGAGGCTCAACCACCAGACCGACCTGCTGGCCTCCCTCGAGCTGGGCTTCCTTTTCGAAATCCTGGCGGGCGGTCTCTCGGCCCCGCTCAACCGGGCCCTGCTCGACGGCGGCCTGGCCCCGGCCCTGGCGCCGGTCGGCTTCGAGAGCCAGAACGTGATGACCAGCTTCTCGGTGGGCTTGAAGGGACTCAAGCCCGAGAGCCTCGACGATCTCGAGCGGCTGGTCCTGAGAACGCTCGATCGGTTGGCCCGGGAAGGGGTCGATCCCGCCCTGGTGCAGGCCGGCCTGGATCGCTTCGAGCTGGAGATCCGTGAGCAGTCGAGGATCGGCGGGATGCCCTACGGCCTGGGACTGGGCTACTTCGCCCTGCCCCACTGGATGGCCGGAGGCGACCTGCTGCGCTCGCTGCGCAACGACGCGCTCCTGGCGGAGTTGCGCGAGCGGGCGGAGCGGCCGGGCTTTCTGAGCGGATTGATCCGGCGCTGGCTGCTCGAGAACGACCAGCGTGTCACGGTGCTGCTCAGCCCGGATCGCGGCGGCCTCGAGCGCATGGACGAGGAGCTGACCGGCGAGCTTCGCCGGCTGCGCGGTGACCTGAATCCCGAAAAGTGCCGGGAAATAGTGGACCGGGCCGGCTCGCTGGAGCGCTACCGGCGGCGCGCGGAGGACCTGGACTGCATGCCCGTGCTCCATCCCGAGCGGCAGCCGCGCGAGGCCCGGCGACTGCCTTCCGAGCGCACGCGTCTGGCGGGGAGGACCGCGCTGCTGCACGACCAGCCCACCAACGGCTTGTGTCACCTGAGGATGGCTTTTCCCCTGGATCCCGCGCATCCCGACCTGCCTCTGGTGGACCTGCTGGGATGGTTGCCCCGCCTGGGCGCTGGCGACCTGAGCGTCGAGGAGACCGAGCGGCGCATCAAGTCCGCCACCAGCGGCATCGGTGTCGGTTCATTCCATTGCCTGCCCTGCGGGAATTCTCAGGGCCTGCACATGCTGAACGTGGACACGGCCTGCCTGTGGCGGCGATCCGAAGATTGCCTGGAGATCCTGACGGAGCTGTTGTATCACCCGCGCCTGGACGACGAGCGGCGGCTGACCGAATTGCTCAGGATGCGGCAGACGAATCTGCGATCGCAGGTGGTGGGATCGGCGCTGCATCTGGCCGTGAACGACGCCGTTTCGCGGGTCTCGCCCATCGGCGCCTGCCTGCGCAAGGTCGAGGGCATCTCCTTCGTCCAGCGCGTGCAGCGGCTGCGCTCGGAGGGAGGCGAACTCGGTCAGGCCCTGGGCCGTCTGCTGAGAGAGGCCCTGGACGCTCCGGGGGCCATCTTCGGGCTGACCGGCGAGACGGAGAACCTGAGGCGGTTTCGGGAGCTCATCGAAGGGCGCTGGCCCGCCCCTCTCGAAGAGGCTGAGCGGGCCGTGGGAACGACATCCGGCGCCCAGGCTGTGCGGGAGGCGGGTTCGCTGCGGGCCTGGATCGCGGACGTGGACGGCGCCTTCGTGGCCGAGGCCTTTCCCGCGCCCTCCTGCGGTCACCCGCAGGCGCCGCTGCTCTACCTGCTGGGGATGCTGATGATCAGGCCGCTCTACGAACGGATCAGGGCGGCCGGCGGAGCTTACGGCTCGCGGGCCGCTTACGATTGGAGCAGCCGCTCTTTCTCCATGCTCTCCTGGCGCGATCCGCGCATCGCCGGCACGCTTGAGGATTTCGCCGCGGTACGCGCCTGGTGCGCCGAAGCCGCTTTCGGCGAGGAGGATCTGCGGGGCGCGAAGATCGAGGCCCTCCGCCGGCTGGATGCGCCGCTGCTGCCGCAGGAGCTGGGCGCCCAGAGCTTCAGCAATTACCTGATCGGCCGCGACCAGGAGATGCGGGACCGCTTCCGGGCCGCCCTGCTGGATGCCGGCCCCGAAGACCTGGCACGCTGTGCGGTCGAATTCTTCGACTCAGGGCCGGCTGCCAGCCGGTCGGTGGTCTGCGCCGAACGGCAGCTGGACAACGGCGCGCTGGAAGGCCTGGATTGCCTGCGGGAGCGGGTCCTGGAGGGTTGAGTACGGCCAAGAAGCCCAGGGAGGGGAGGGGCATGTTCAGCAAGATCCTGGTGGCCAACCGCGGTGAAATCGCCCTCAGGGTGATCCGCACGGCCCGGGAGATGGCCGTGGGCACCGTGGCCGTGTACTCGGAGGCGGACCGCTGCGCCCTGCACGTGGTAGAGGCCGACGAGGCGGTCTGCATCGGGGGCCCGCCCAGCAACCAGAGTTACCTGCGCGGCGAGCGGATAATCGCGGAAGCCCTGCGGCTGGGTGCCGAGGCCGTTCATCCGGGCTACGGCTTCCTGGCCGAGAACGCGGATTTCGCCCGCGCCTGCGAGGGAGCGGGGCTGGTTTTCATCGGCCCCTCGGCGGAGGTAATCGAGTCCCTGGGCTCGAAAACCAACGCGCGGCGTATCATGCAGGAGGCGGGCGTTCCCGTAGTGCCCGGATCCGGCGAGGCGGTGGAAGATCCCGGACCCGCGCTCGAGCAGGCCCGCGAGATCGGCTTCCCGGTGATGATCAAGGCCGCGGCGGGCGGCGGCGGCAAGGGCATGCGCCTGATCTACGAGCAGCGGGACCTGCCGGCGGCCCTGGAGGCCGCCAGGCGGGAAGCGGCGGGCGCCTTCGCCAGCGCCGAAGTATACATCGAGAAGTACCTCGAAGAGCCGCATCACATCGAGGTCCAGGTGCTGGCCGACGCCTGGGGAAACGTGATCCACCTGGGTGAGCGCGAGTGCAGCATCCAGCGCCGGCACCAGAAGGTGGTCGAGGAAAGCCCCAGCCCCTTTGTGACACAGAAACTGCGACGGGCGGTGTGCGGCACGGCCGTCCGCGCGGCCTCAGCGGCGGGCTACGTCAACGCGGGCACGGTGGAGTTCCTCGTAGACCGTCACCGCAAGCACTATTTTCTCGAGATGAACACCAGGCTGCAGGTGGAGCACCCTGTGACGGAGCTGGTCACCGGTGTGGACCTGGTGCGCGAACAGCTCAGGGTGGCCGCAGGGGAGGAACTGTCCTGCAGGCAGGAGGACATCCATCCCAGGGGCCACGCCATCGAATGCCGGATCTGCGCCGAGGATCCGCTGGAGAATTTCCTGCCCGACTCGGGACTCATCCACATGCACCGCCTGCCTGACGGTCCCGGCGTGCGGGTGGATTCGGGCGTCCGCCGGGGCAGCGAGGTGAGCGTGCATTACGATCCGCTGCTGGCCAAGCTGGTCTGCTGGGCCGCCGACCGGCCGGCGGCCATTGCCCGCATGCTGCGTGCCCTGGGCGAGTACCGCCTGCACGGGGTGCGCAACAACATAGATTTCTGCCGCTGGGTGATGGAGCACGAGGAATTCCGCGCGGGCGAATACAGCACCCATTTCATCGATCGGCACTACGATCCGGCAGCGCTGCCAGCGGCCGCCGAAGACGAACAGCTGGCCGCCGAAGTGGCCGAGATCCTGCAGGACGCGCGCCTGTCCATCAGTGCGCAGCTTCCCCTGCCGGAAGCCGGCGAGGAAGAGAGTCCCCACCCGGCGCCCGCGGTGATGTTGCGGGACCGCAGCGGCCGGGTGGCCTGGTCCGAACCCAGTGTCTGGGCCTGGAAGTTCAGGAGGGGCCGATGAAACGCTACGTGGCCGTTCGAGGAGAGCGCGTGATCCCGCTGGCCTGGCGGGGGAACTGCGCCACCGGCAGCGTGATCCACGAGGAGCGCGAAACGGCGGTGGACGGGCGCTGGATCGACGGGGAGCTCTCAGTGCGCCTGGGCGACCGGATCTACCGTGTGGAACGCCTGGGCGGCGGGCGCTGCCGCGTGAACGGCCGTGAATTCTCCGTCAATCTGCGCAGCGAACTGCAGCACCGCTTCGCCGAGTTCGGCGCCGGAGACGAGGACGGCCCTGGCCTGCGGCTAGAAGTGCCCATGCCCGGACGGGTGGTCAAGGTGCTGGTCAAACCCGGGGAAGAGGTGCAGAAGGGCCAGGGCCTGGTGATCGTGGAAGCGATGAAGATGGAAAACGAGCTGAAGGCCCAGAGCTCCGGGGTGGTGAAAACGCTGCACGTGGACGTGGGGCAGAGCGTGGAGAAGGGCACGCTGCTGCTGGAACTGGAGTAAGCCGGTCGGTGCATGTTGCCCGAGTCACGCTGGGGCACCAGCCAAGATCACGGCGCATCACAACAGACTCCGCGGATTTCCCTCCTCGTCGCGGCCCCGGCAGGCCAGGCGCAGCACCATGGCGGGAAGGCGGCCCGGACCCAGCAGAGCCTCGCATATTTCCGCGGGCCTTAGATTGGTCGCATTCGTGGTGCGCTGCCGGATCAGCAGGGCTTCGCGCCCCGCCGGGATGCCCGCCAGAGCGGCCCAGGGATCCGTCTTCACCAGCTTGGCGCTTTCCACAAGCTCGAGCAGATCCAGCTCGCGGACCCGGCCCTTACGGATCACCTGCACGGGCAGCCGCCCGCGCGCACGTCCTTCCTCAAGCTTTACCCCTAGACGCTCCTCTGCGGATGCGGCATCTCCCGCGCTGCGGTCCTCCCGCTTTTCATGGTCGGGCAGGACCAGCAGCAGGTCTATCCAGCACAGCGCCGCCGCCAGCTTGGGAGCACGTTTCTCCAGCAATCGCGCGCCCGTGAATTCCAGACCCTGCGGGGCGACGGAATTCAGCAGCCCGCAGAGTTCGTCCATCGCCGGGGCCATTGACGGATCGTCCGCCAGCGAGAATTCCAGGTACTCTTCCAGCGCAGCCGCGCCCAGTCCCAGGGCGGGACCGTAGGAAATCACGGGCTTGGGCTTGAATCCCCGGCTGAAGTGCAGCGACAGGCCGCTCCGGCGCAGCACCTGGGGCAGGCTGCGCACCAGGTCCAGCTGGCTCAGCAGGCGCGCGGGACCCAGCTTGCGGTAGCGCAGGCGGACTCTCCGCGGCGGCTCGGGCGCGGAATCTCCGGGCTGTGACACGGGCTCCGATCCGGCAGGGATCGCGAGAGATTCCTCCCCCTGCCCTTCGTCGCGGGGCTGTGTAACACGCTCCAGGCGCCCAAGCCGGCGGATGCGCTCCGCGCGCATATTCTCTAAGTCGCATTCGAATCCGCAGTCGTAGCAGACCAGCGGCCGTTTGTCGGCCTTCGCCGCACCCTCGCTGCCGTGAGGCACCTGCTGGCCCGCGGCTTTGCCGCAGGGTGGACTGGGCTTGCCGGCCAGTGCCCGGCGATACTCGCGAGCAAGGAAACCTTCCTCGAGACCGACATGAATGTGATCCCAGGGGAGGCGTGCCTCGAGAGGCAGCGCATCGAGGAACAACCTGTGGTCCAGTCCCTGCTGCTCTTCCCATTCCTTGATGGCGGCCCGCCAGGCGGTCCAGTTCAGACGGTCGTCCCAGCTGTCGAAACGGGCGCCCCTGCGCCAGGCCGCCTCGAGCAGCTCGGCACAGCGGATATCCCCCCGGCCCAGGATTCCTTCCAGCGTGCCCAGCCGGGGATCATGCCGCTTGAGCTGGATGCCGCGGGGGCGGCGCTCGTTCCACAGCAGCTCCCACTTGCGTTCGAGTTCCTCGGGCCGGTCCATGGCGCACCACTGGAAAGGCGTGTGGGGCTTGGGCACGTGACTGGAAACCGAAACCGAGATGCGCGGGCCGCCCCGGTAGCCGCGTCCGATGCGCAGGGCCTCCCGGGCCAGGTGCATGATTCCCGCCAGGTCCTCGTCCCGCTCGCTCGGCAGGCCCATCATGAAATACAGCTTGATCCGGGACCAGCCACGCGAGAAGACCCGGTGGCAGGTGGCGTAGAGATCCTCCTCGCCGATGTTCTTGTTGATCACGTCGCGCAGGCGCCGGCTGCCGGCTTCGGGCGCGAAGGTGAGACCGGTGGCCTTGACGCTGGCGATCTCGTCCAGCAGCTGCTCGGAGAGGCCGTAGGCCCTCAGGCTGGAGATGCCCAGGCCCACCTTCAGCGGCCTGAGCCCCTCCATCAGGCGGGGAACCAGGGGCGCCAGGCAGGAATAGTCCGCGGGCGAGAGCGAGGTCAGGGAGGCCTCGTCGTAGCCGCCCTTACGCAGTGCCGAATGCAGCCGCTCGATAACCTCCTCGGGATCGCGCTCGCGGACGGGGCGGTAGATCATCCCGGCCTGGCAGAAGCGGCAGCCCTCAGTGCAGCCCCGGGCGAGCTCGATCGAGAGGCGGTCGAACACGGCTTCGCTCAAGGCCACGGGCGAGTCGTCCGGGAAGGGATGGCCCGCCAGCGTGGGGAGCACCCGGCGCCGGATCTTTCCCGGGAGTCCCTTGACTTTGGGTCCAGTCACGTACATCAGGCCCGAAACGGGGCAGGCCTGGCGCTTGTAGAACCGGTGACAGTAGACGCCTTCCAGTTCCGCCAGTTCGCGCAGGATCGCCTCCCTGCCCAGACCGGCGGCGCGCGCGCGGCCCGTCAGGCGCAGCAGTTCCGGCAGCGCCTCCTCGCCGTCGCCAACTAGGAAGGCGTCGATGAAGGGGGCCATAGTCTCGGGATGAGTCGCCGATGGTCCCCCGGCGATCACCACCGGATCGTCATCGCCGCGCTTTGCGGCCCTCAGCGGAATGCCCCCCAGGTCCAGCATGGTCAGCACGTTGCTGTAGGTCAGCTCGTACTGCAGCGAGAAGCCCACCACGTCGAATTCGCTCAAGGGTCGGCGGTTCTCGAGGCTGAGCAGCGGCAGCCCCGCGCGGCGCAGCTCCCTTTCCATGTCGAACCAGGGGCAGAGGCAGCGCTCCATCAGCAGGTCGTCGCAGTCGTTCAGCAGCGAGTAGAGGATCTTCGTGCCCAGGTGGCTCATGCCGATCTCGTAGAGGTCGGGAAAGCAGAGCACGAAGCGAGTGCTGAGCCGCGGATCCTCCCAGCGGCGGCGGCGCATGTTGTATTCGCCCCCGACGTAGCGGCTGGGTTTTTCCACCTTCAAGAGCAGGTCGGCGTATGGATGATCGATCAAGGAGGCTCCCGTCCCGGGACTTCTTAATCCCCTGCCGGAAGACGGCGGATCCTGTCCCTTTCGTCCAAATTGGCGAATCCCGGTCAGAAGAAAGCGCGCGCTCCGGGCGCCGGGGCCTTCGTGGGCGGGAAGGCGGATTGTGGTACCTTGAGCTACAGATCAACCGGTCCTGCACCGATAGGGAGACCATGGGAGCGAGACGATGATTCTGGGCCAGGATTTGCGGGAAACCTTGGACCGCGCGGCCGCCCTGGCCGCCGAGATGAGAAGTCCTTACCTGGGTCTGCCCCAGCTGATGCTGGTCTGGCTGGAAGCGGAGGACGGCGCCGAGGGGGAAGCCGAGCTCCTGCTCAAGGGCCTGCTGAAGGATGAAGAGCATGCCCTGACCCTGCGCGATCACTTCCTGCACGCCGCGAAGTCCATCGCTGAGCAGGACCGCAAGAAGCAGGAGGCCGCCGGCGAGGAGGCCGGAAGGCCGGGAACCGCCGCGGAAATTCAGCTTCCGGACGAGGATCGCCGGTTCCTGCTGGGCCTGGCGGGCACGCCGGACCGGGCCGTCATCGGTCTCTTGAACGGCTGGGCCGAGGAACGGGGAGAGGAGGAGCTCGACGCGGCGACTTTCCTCAAGCTGCTCCTGTTGAACTGGGACAAGATCTACCCTGTATCCCTGTCCAAACTCAACATCCAACTGCAGGGCGGCCCGGATCGGGAGGCCGCCGATTTCCTGGCCACGCTCTTCAGCGAGGACTACGACCTGAATCTCAAGTACGGCCGGCAGCCCATGCTGGGGCTGTTGTCCTACGAGACCTACCGGCGCAGCATGATGGAAGTGCTGGTCCGGCGCTACAGGCAGAACCTGCTGCTCTACGGCCCGCCCGGAGCGGGAAGGAGTTCGGTCCTGCGCAGGCTGGTGGAGGACACCGCCGCCGGCAACGTGCCCCGCATCTTCCAGGGCAAGCGCTTCTTCGAGTTCTCCTACGAGGAATTCCTAAAGGAGCTCAGGGATCCCCAGGACCTCTCCCGGCGCTTCGACCTGCTGGCGGATTACCTCGAGCTGCACCACGAAATCATCATGGTGGCGGACAAGGTCAACCGCTTCCTGGTGGGCGAGAACCCGGTCTTCGAGGAGTTCCTGCGGCGCCTGTTCCGGCTCTTCGAGCGCAAGCGCCTGCATTTCATCGTGCTGGCTGACGTGGAATTCTACAATAACGTCTACAAGGCCAATCCACATTTCGAAGAAATCCTTGCGCCCCTCTACGTGACGCCCTTAAGCCGCGGCGAGGTGATCCAGATCCTCGAGGCGGTGAAAGATCGTTTCGAAAAGGAATACGGCATCGAGGTGGGACGGGAACAGGTCGAACGCATCGTGGAGATGTCCGGCGAGCACATCAAGAACATCCACTATCCCAAGAAGGCCCTGATTCTCCTGGACGTGGCGCTTTCGGTCATCGCACTCGACGAACACGAGGGGGAGCCGGACTGGGAGGAAACCCTGAAGAAGGCCCTGTCCCGCATCACGGGACGCAGCGACACGGACTTCCCGGGTCTGAGCGAGCGCCTGGAACGCCTCGAAGAGAGTCTGCGCGAGCGAATCATCGGCCAGGATCCCGCGGTGGAGGAGGTCTGTCGCACCATCCGTTTCATGAAAGGCGACCTGGACATCAATCCCGAGCGGCCCGACGGCGTCTTTCTCTTCGCCGGACCATCCGGCGTGGGCAAGCAGCTCTTCGCCTCCGAACTCTCGCGGCTGGTCTACGGCCGGGAGGCCTTCCTCGTGGACTGCAGCGATTTCCAGGACGCCGAATCGCTGCAGAGCATCATCGGCCGGCGCAGCCGCGGCGAGGGCTACCCCGAGCGCTGTCTGCTGGACCGTCTGCGCGAGGACCTGCGCCGCGTGATGGTGCTGAAGAACATCGAATACGCGGCCAGCGAGGTCCTGAAATTCTTCATGCAGGGATTCGAGGACGGCCATCTCAACGACGCCGCCGGCCAGCGGATCCCGGTAGGCGAGATGACGGTGATTCTCCTCTCGGACCTGGTGGGCATGGAGATCGGTCGAGGTTCCATCGGCTTCGTCGATCGGCCGCAGGCGGGCGAATTGAACGAGGACGAACTGCGCGATTATTTCACCAGCGAGATGCTGCGCTCGGTCGACAAGCTGGTGGTGTTCCAGCCGCTGAGCGAAGAAGCACTGCTCAGAATTCTCTGCGAACGGATCGTGCCCTCCTTCAGCGAAAAAGTGGGGCAGTTGGGACACCGGCTCAAGGTCAGTCGCGCCGTGTCCGAATACGTGGCCCAGTTGGGCAGCAGCCTGGAATACAATGCCCGCAACGTGGACCGCAAGTTCGACGAGTTAGTGGCGGAGCGGGTGAACGAAGAGATCCTCTCCGCTAAGGGCACGAAGCTGAATATCAAGGTTTCACTGAGGGGCGGACAGGTGCGGCTGGTCGCCAGCCCCATGCGCTGATACGAGAAAAGGGTCCCGCGGGACCCTGTGGCGTTTGATTGCTCAAGCTCGGAATCGATCACTTCTGGATCTTGCCCGCCTGGATGCAGCTGGTGCAGACCCGCATCTTCTTACGTCCCGTTTCCGTCCGCACGTGCACGGTCTGCAGATTCGGCAGAAAGCGCCGCCTGTTGTGGTTGTTGGCGTGCGAGACGTGGTTGCCGCTCATGGGGCCCTTGCCGCAGACCTGACACACCCGGGACATGCTGAGCTCCTCTTGTTGGACGACGGCCGCCACACCGGTTTTCGGCGCAGGCACATCGCTGGTTTGAGAACCAAACAGGTTATAAATCGATCAGGTGAATCGCAAGGGCGCACCGGCGTCTGCCGGCGTGGCTCTGCCGGAATCCACCGGCGGTTCGGGACCACTTTCCGCCACCCGCGTCGCGGCCTCCCTTCCGGTCGCCTCAATATCCGAGGTTTCGCCTGCGGCCTCCCCCAGAGCCTGGAGACCGGCCGCACCCAGCCGCAACGCACCCAGGAGACGCAGCTGATCGAGCGCCGCGGCCAGGTGGCTGGGCGAGAGGCTGCGCAGTCCGTAGCCCGCGGGCCAGCGCTCTACCCGCCCCAGCTCCCGCGAGAGCAGGCGCGAGGTACTCATTTTCGCCAGCAGGACCCAGCGGGCCACGGCCAGATGCGTGGGCATGGCCAGCAGCAGGTGCAGACGGCGCCGTCCGAGGCACTGGGCCAGGATGCCCACCCGGTGGCGTTCGCCCAGTCCGTCCAGTTCATCGGCCAGCAGCTTCCAGATGCCCCGGACTCCCTTCCCCGTGTCCGCGTCCCCGCAGGTGGCCAGTCCAGCCGGGAGCATCCAGTGCAAGTGCAGGTAGAATCTCTTGGTCAAGGTTCCTCCAGGGGATGATCCTCCCCGCGGGCATGCATTCCGCATGCCGGAAAACTCCTGCAAAAACCTGGAGATGGACGGGCAGGTCGCTTGATTTCCCTCTACATTCCACGAAATTGTACTGGAATTCGAGAAAAACGCGCCAACACCCGCGGACTGGCATGGTCGAAATCAGAATTCCCACTCTGACGCATGAATACTCGGTCCACCTGGGGCGCGGACAGCAGGCCGCCCTGAGCGCGGCTCTTGAGCGCCATCCCTCTCCACGGCTCCTCCTCAGCGACAGCAACCTGGCCGCCTGCCAGCAGTGCTTTCTGGATGAACTCGACGAGGACCTCGAGATTCAGCGCCTGATCCTGCCCCCCGGCGAATCGACGAAGAGTACAGCCAACCTGCTGGTGGTGCTGGGTGAGATGCGGCGCCTGGGCATGGAGCGGGGCAGCCCGCTGGCGGCATTCGGTGGAGGAGTAGTGGGCGACCTGGGCGGACTGGCCGCATCCCTCTGGAAGAGAGGCGTGCCCTTCCTGCAGTGTCCCACCAGCCTGCTGGCCATGGTGGACGCCAGCGTGGGCGGCAAGACAGCCGTCAACTTCGGGGGGCAGAAAAATGCGGTGGGGTCCTTCTGGCCCCCTGTGGCCGTCTTCGCCGACCTCGATCTGCTCTCCACCCTGCCCGTGGAGGAGCGCGTCTGCGGCTTCGGGGAGCTGCTCAAGGCCGCCTGGCTTTCCGACGCCCACTGGGCGGAGGAACTGGAAAACGATCGCCGCAAGCTGCTGGATCTCGATCCGGAACCGGTGGAAAGGCACGTGGAGCGGGCGATCCGCTTCAAGCGGAAAGTCGTGATTGAAGACGAGCGCGAGGTCGGCCCGCGCGCCCTGCTGAACCTGGGACACAGCTTCGCCCATGCCCTTGAGAGCCAATCGGCGGGCCTCTTGAAGCACGGCCAGGCGGTCCTGCTGGGGATGCGCGCGGCCGCAGCCTGTTCGGGAAGCAGCGGATTTGCGCCTGCGGAGGTGGTCGAGGAGATGTGCGGCAGGTTGGACGCCACGCTGGCGGCCTTGGGACTCCGGGTTCCGGAAAGTTGCCGCGAGGTTCAGGCTCTGATGGGCTGGATGAACACGGACAAGAAAGTCAGCGGCGGGAGACTGCGCCTGGTTCTGCCCATAAGGGTGGGCGAGGCGCGGATCTGCGAACTGGACCAGGTCGAGCCGGTGCACAGGGCCTGGAATTCTTTGCTGGAGAACCACGGATGAAGATCCACGTGATCAACGGACCCAACCTGAATCTGCTGGGGAAACGGGAGCCGGAGCACTACGGCGCCCGGGACCTGGAGCAGCTCAAGACCTGGCTGCGCAAGCAGCGTCCGGAGGTCGATTTCACTTTCTTCCAGTCCAACGGCGAGGGCGAGTTGATCGACGCGGTGCAGCGGGCCGCGGGAAAGGCCCAGGGACTGGTGATCAACCCGGGAGGCCTGTCGCACACCAGCGTGGCCCTGCTGGACGCCATCAGAACCGTGCCTGTCAGGGTGGTTGAGGTGCACCTCAGCCAGGTCCACGCGCGCGAGGACTACCGACGACGCCTGCTGACGGCTGAGGCCGCCAGCGGGGTGATCAGCGGTCTGGGAGCCTGGGGCTACCTGGCCGCCGTGGACTACCTGCATGAAATGCACAAGGGCGAGACGCAGGCGATGCCTTCCGCCTGAAGGCACCCGGGCGGTGGATTTCCGGGGTGCCGGTTCGGATCGCGAACAGCCGCCCCGGCAGGCGAGGACTTGTCCTTGGAGGAACCGGACAATCCCATGCTCGACGGGCTCACATTCGCCCTGACAACCCGGCGGGGCCGCCGTTGCGCCGGCGCGAACCTGTTTTGGTCGATCCTGGCGGCTGCGCTGAGCTGGACTCTGTGTCACACTGCTTTTCCAGCCGAGGCCGGAACAGGCGTGGAGGAAGCGGAAGCCGAGCGCAGCCGGCTTTTCGAGCAGGGACTGCGACTGGCCAACCTGCGGCCCTCCGACCTGGCCTTCGGACTGCTGCCAGATCTTGAAGACAGCCTGCGCCTGGCCCGCGTGGACGAGGTCCTCGAGGAGGGCCTGCGCGTGGACACCTGGGCGGAGCGCCTGGCCGGCGAGCTGGAATCCTGCAGCCGGCTGCAGGAGCTGGTTCACAGGCTGCGCCACGAGCTGCGGCGCAGCGGCGAGGCGGGCTGGAGACCGGTGGAGCAGAGGCTCGGTCGTCACGGCGCCAGGTCCTTTTCCCGCTGGCTGGAGCTGCTGAAGGAGCTGGGACGGACCCGCTTCCGGCCCGCCGCCGACCTGGACAGCCTGGAGCGGGACCTGCTGGAACTGCTGCGCGAGGAGGAAGGTCTGGAGCACCTGGACGTCTTCACCCTGGACAGCCTGGAGCGAGCCTCCAGGCGACAGCTTGAAGGCCGCGTGGAGCGCCTGTCGCGGGCCGTCCTGCCCGATCCCGGCCAGCTGGAGCGCGTCCTGGGCGACATCGATCGCCTGTTTCTGGACCTGCCCTTTTTCAAGGCGGCCGCACTCGGCCGTGAAACCTGGGAGCACCCGCTCTACGGATCCGTGCATTACGCCGACGAGCTTGTGGTGGTTGGAGCGGAGGGGGAGAACGTCTACCCCGGCGAGACGCCGCCGCTGCTGATCGACCTGGGCGGCGCGGACCGCTACACCGGACCGGCGGCGCGCAGCCGGGGGACCCTTTCCCTGGTGCTGGACCTGGGAGGGGACGACGTCTATTCCTGCGAGGCCGAACCGGGTATCGCCTCCAGCGTGGGCGGGCTCTCGGTGCTGATCGACCTTGCGGGAGACGATCGCTACCGGGCCTCTTCTTTCGCGCTGGGCGCGGCGCTGGGAGGAACGGCGCTGCTGATCGACCACGAAGGCGAAGACCTCTACGAGGGGGATACTTTCTGCCTGGGCGCCGGGAGCCTGGGTCTGGGAGTCCTGGTGGACGGCGCGGGCCGCGACCTCTATTCCTGCAGTCTTTACGGCCAGGGTTTCGGCCACCTGGCGGGGCTGGGCCTGCTGCAGGACAACGGCGGCGACGACCAGTTCCTCATGCGGCCGCGCTACGTGGACATCATCCGCTATAACGATCATCATCTTACGCTGGGCCAGGGTTTTGGATTCGGCCTCAGACCCCATCTCAGCGGCGGGATCGGTTTCCTGCTGGACCTTGGGGGCAACGATCTCTACTCCTGCGACATCTACGGCCAGGGCAGCGCCTACTGGTACGCCCTGGGAGCCCTGGTGGATCGCGGCGGCAACGACCGCTACCAGGCCTGGCAGTACGCCCAGGGTTCGGGCGTCCACCTCGCCGGGGCCGTCCTGCTGGACGGCGCGGGGGACGACGTCTATTTCAGTCGCGGCGTGAGCCAGGGCTGCGGTCATGACCTGGCCCTGGGCTGGCTGGCCGACGACGCGGGGAACGACAGTTACCTGGCCTGGGATCTCAGCCAGGCAGCAGGGAACGCCAACGGGATCGGGCTGCTCAGCGACCTTAAGGGAAACGACCTCTACGCCCTGCGGCGCTCGGACAACGCGCGAGGTTACGGCAACCCGCGCCGCCGCAGCGGATCGCTGGGCCTGTTCCTGGACGGCGCCGGAGAGGACCATTACCTGGGGCCGGGCGCGGAGGACAGCCTCTGGCGCGGCAGCCAGCGCGGTTTCGGGGCCGACCTGGGCGGGTCCCTGCTGCTTGAGCTTAAGGAGCACGGGACCGGGCTCGAGGAAGAGTCCCGGACCCGGCTGTCGGATCACATCGGGGCCGAGGAAACCGGAATCGGCTGGGATCCGCTTTTCGATCACGGCGACGGCGTTGAGCGGCTCTACGTCTGGGCCATCCGCCTGGAGCCCAAGTGGAGCGCGGAAAGGAAGCGCGCCCGGGAGGAGCTGCTGAATCGCGGAGTGGAGCTGCTCGACTACCTGGAGCGGGAGGGAATCCTGGGCAGCCGGCTCTCCTGGGAACGGCACGCCGTCAAGGACCTGCTGCTGGGGCTGGGCGAGGAGGCCCTGCCGCTGCTGCGGGCCGCTCTTCGGGACACGGTCAAAGAGGCGCGCTCCATGGCCCTCTGGGTTCTGGGCCTGGAAGCCGATGTAGGCGGCGCGGAGCTCTTCCTTCCGCTTGTCGCCGACAGCGAGGATCATCCACCCGCCGTACGGGCCGCCGCCCTGGAGAACCTGGCGCTGCGGGCCGGCGAGGTCGGGCCGCTGCTCGAGGGCCTGGACGACCCCGATCCGCGTGTACGGCGCAGCGCGGCCTGGGGACTGGGCCGGCTGCCTGCAGACGATCGGCACCGCCTCGCATTGCTGAGAATCCTGGGTGATCAGAGCCTGGCCGTGCGCCAGGCGGCTTCTCAATCCTTGAGGGGCGACAGCCTGCTGAGCGCTGAACTGCTGAGGTCCGAACTCTCCGGCATGGAGGGCGAGCGGCTGCGACGGCGCGAACTGCTGCGCCTGCTGGCGGAGCTATTCCCGGAGGACGCCAGGAAACTGCTGGCCCAGTTTCCGCCGGAACAAGAGCTGGCGGTGGAAGAAGCCTGGCTGCGCCGGGAGCTGGGCCTCGAGCGGGCGGATCCGGCTGCCGGGAGCAATCCCGAACAAGGCAAGCAGGGAAATCCCGCGCCTTGAGTCTCACAGCGCAAAGCCTGCTGCTCAGCGCGGGCCGTTTCACGGCCAGCCTGGCCCGCCTGGCCGTCAACCTGCTGGTGGCCCGGATATTCGCGGAAAGGCTCGAATTCACCGCCGAGTACCAGAAAGTCTGGCTGCTCTTCAATACTACCTACATGATCTTCATTCTGGGGATCCCCGCCACGATCTACTACTTCCATCCCCGGCTCGATCCGGCGGAGCGGGCACCTTTCCTTTGGCAGAGCTACAGTCTTTTCTTTCTGCTGGGCCTGGTGTACTTCCTGTTTCTCAGCCTGGTGGGGCCGGCGGCGGCGCAGTTCTACGGGTCTCCGCCGCTCGCGGGTCACATGCGGGTCTTCGCGGTCTACGGATTCGCCATGGTGGCCGGCGCATTTCTCGAGCCGGTGATGATCATCCTGGGACGCTTGCGGCTGCTGGCCGGGTTGATGATGGTCGAAGCCGCACTTTTCCTGCTGCTGGCTGTGGGGCCCATCGCACTGGGCGAGGGGGGTGCGGAGAGCGGGACGATTCACCTGTCATTCATCCTGATCACCGCGCTGGCCCTGGGCCGGCTGCTCCTGGCGCACGGGCTGCTCGCGCGCTTGAATCCGAAGAGCTCCTGGCGCGGCCTCTGGCTGGGCGCGCGGTCGCTGCGCGACCAACTCCGGTATGCCCTGCCCATCACTGCCACCACCATCGTGGCCTTCCTGGCCACTTATCTGGACAAGAACGTTGTGGCGGCCTGGTTCGAGGACGGCGCAGTCTACGCTATCTACCAGGCCGGTGCCATGGAGGTACCCTTCGTCTCGGTCTTCGTGGGCAGCGTTTCCGCCGTGATGCTGCCCCACCTGTCCCGCTTGCAGCACCAGGGACGGCGGGAGGAACTCTGCCGGCTGCTGGCCGCCGGAGTCGAGAAAGTGGCCTGGGTGGTCTTTCCCCTCTGCAGCCTGCTGATGGTCGTCGCCGATCCGCTCTACGTCAGTCTCTGGGGGCCCGAATATCGCCTGTCGGCGCTGCCCTTCAGGCTCTACCTGCTGATCTTCCCTTTGCGCCTGATGTTCTACGGGCAGGTCCTGAACACCCTGGGCAAGGCCCGCTGGGTGCTCTATACGGCGCTGGGCGACCTGCTGCTCAACGCCGGCCTTTCATTGATGTTGGTACGCTGGCTGGGCATGCCGGGACCGGCTATCGCCACCGTGGTGGCCACGGTGGCGGAACTGCTGGTCTTCATGTGGCTGATCGGGCGCACGCTTGAAGTACGGCTGGGCCTGATTTTCGCGCCGCGACGGCTACTCAGGATCGGAATCCTGTCGGCCTGGGCCGGCCTGGGCGCCTTCGCCGGGCGTCTACTGGCGGATGGCTCCGTCACCCGGTTGCTGGGCGGGGCAATCCTGCACCTGGCGGTGTTCGCGGGCCTGCTGTGGATAACAGGCGAATGGCGCCGCCTGCGGGAGAATTTCCTCGACGAAGGCGAGGAGTCTGCGGGGGAGCAATCGGCGCAGTCTGGCGCAGCCGGCGACCCTCAGGACGAAGAAGAAGTGGTCGAGCGGCCGTGAGGGGGACCTGCTCGATCCGCCCCGCCGCCGGCGAGGCCGATCTCCGCTGCGTGAGACAACTCTTCGAAGAATACGCGGGGGAACTGGATTTTCCGCTCGATTTCCAGGACTTCGAGATGGAGCTGGCCGATCTGCCGGGCGATTACGCCCCGCCCGGAGGATGCATCCTGCTGGCCTACCGGAGGAACCGGAAAGTGGGGTGCGTGGCACTGCGTCCATTATACGAGGAGACCTGTGAAATGAAGCGGCTCTACCTGCGTCCGGGATCGCGCGGGCAGGGCCTGGGGCGCAGGCTCGCAGCGGTCGCTCTGGACGCGGCGCGCGGCATGGGCTATCGGTGGATTCGCCTGGATACGGTGGCTTCCATGCGTGCGGCCAACCGGCTGTACGAATCGCTGGGCTTCCGGGAGATCGCACCCTACCGGCCCAATCCATTGTCCGGCGCGCAATTCCTGGAACTGGACCTGGCGTCCTCAGGGGAGGAGTAAATATGTTCGTTTCCGAGCCCGTGTGTCACGGGAGCCTCCTTGGAGATTCACCGCAGGGGTGGATCACATCCCGCCGGAGTCGAGTGCAGGAGATCGGGCATGCCTGAATGGATCTACCGTCGCTGTTGGTACCAGGCCTTCTATTCTCGCGAACTCTACCGCGGCGCGGCCCGCGAAGGCCGGGGCAGCGGTCTGGCCTACCTGGCCCTGATCGTTCTGTTCACCTGGTTGCCGCAACTGGCGGCCATCCACCTGGAGGTGGCCGGGTTTCTGGCCGGCCGCGGAGAGGCCGTCGCCGAGCAGTTTCCGGCCCTGACGCTGAGCAACGGCAGAGTCTCTGCGGAGGCCCTGGACGAGGAAGCGATGCCCGTCAAGATCTACGATCCCGCCGACGGCCGGCTGCTGGCCCTGATCGATACTTCGGGGAAGACCGGTACCCTGGCGGGCACCGAGGCCTACCTGCTGATCACCGGCAGACGCATGTTCCTGCGCCTGGACGAGGGCGAGGAGCAGGTGGTGGACCTGAGCCGGATGGAAGACACGCGGGTCGATTCCACCATGCTCAAGGAATGGATCCGCGTGATCCGGCGCTGGTTCTTCGCCTTCCTGCTGATCCCGGGATTGCTCTTTCACTTCGCCCTGCGCCTGTTGCAGGCGGCGCTGGTGGCGGTCCTGAGCATCTTGCCGGCGCGATTGTTCGAAACCGGGCTGGATTTCGAAGCCCTGATGCGGCTCGCGGCCGCGGCCCTTACGCCGGCGATTCTGCTGGACATGTTGCGCTCGATGCTCGATCTGCACCCGCCCTTCTGGTTCTGGATCATGCTGGCCATCGCCCTGGGCTACATGCTGCTGGCCTTGAGGTACCTCGGTTCCGAGAACTCTGAGCCATCCGGGAGGGAATCCATGCGCTGACTCGGACGCGTGTTACAATCTCAGGATCTCCATGCAACGCGTAATACGGGTATTCGCGCGGGTCGCGGGCGCCACTTGCCGCCGCTGCAGCATTATCCGTATTTACATCCGAGCACAGGGAGCCCGCCGACAGGCGGGCATAAAACATCGCCGTAATTCATCCGCCATGTCCAATTCGATGGATAGATGAAGCACACTGAATCAGGAGGCAGCCATGCGCCTTATCCGATCCACTACCGCACTCATGCTTTCGCTTCTGCTGTTGTGTGGTGCGCTTGTCACACGGGCCGAGGAACCATTGTGGAAAGCAGAGTTTGAGCGGACAATTCTATGGCAGAAACTGACCGATGCCGGTTACCTGCTGCTGGGCACGAAGGAAGGCCTGATCGCCCTCGATCCCGAGTCCGGCGAACGGGCCTGGGAGCTGGAACAGTTCAAAAAGATGAGCGACGACTACATCGAGATCCTGTCCGGCACCCAGTTCGCGGCCATCACCTACAAGGGAGGAATACTCGGATCGACGATGATCACTTCCCTGGTGGACGTAATCGATGGCCGAGTGCTCTGGAATTCCGGCGATCTCGGATTCACCCTCTCCTTCGGCCAGTTCTATCTTCCCGTGCGGGAGGATTACTGATTATTGGAGCCGATGAAAAGGGGAAGTCGATGGCGGTGCTGGCCGATCTGGCGACGGGAAAAGAGCTGTGGAAGCGCAAGGACTGGTTCAAGAAGAACAAAGGTCCGGCGATGTTCCCGATTCGACCGGATAAAAGCTCTCGCGCACATCCATCTCCGGCAATCAGATTCCGCTGATGGTCGGGAGCGATGCCTTTCTGGAGCTGACTTCCGGAATGGGATTGCGCAAGATGAGCGCCAAGACGGGCGAGATCCTCTGGACTTCGCCCCTGAAGGTCAAGGCCTTGCCCGCCCTGCGTCACGGGTATGCCCCTATGCTGCTGAATCAGGATCAGAGCGTGGTCTACGTGCCCACGGAACGCTATCTCTACGCCGTGAGTACCGTGGACGGCAGCGTGCTCTGGAACGAGCCCAAGAAGCTCAAAGGCGGCGTGGCCCAGATGGCCTATACCGCGGACGGCATCGTGGTCAAGGGCAGCGGCGCCGTGGGCGGCAAGGGCAAACCTTTCATCATGGTGCTCGATCCCAAGACCGGCGAACCCACATGGAAGAAACCCTTCAAGGATCTGGCCAACGCCAGCTCCTTCATCGTGCGTGAGGGGAAGATCGTGCTCTATGCAGACAAGGCCATTTTCTCGATCAGCATCAAGGACGGCAGCGCCGGCATCCTCGCCAGGAAGATCAAGTTCAAGGACGGCGAGATTCCGCACACCATGGAGCTGCGCGAGAACGGGTACCTGCTGCGCGCCTCCCAGAACATGGCGCTCTACGATTTCAGCGGGAAGCAGGTCTATCACAGCTACAACAAGGCACCGCAGGCCAGCCTGCTGGCCAAGGTGGCCTCCACGGCGGCCATCATGGCGGTGAACGCGGCCTCGGCCGCCGCGGCACATGATCGCGCCATGGCCACCGGCAGGGACCAGGAGTACGAGCTCATCTCCGGCAATCCCGTGATGTCTGAGCGCTTCAAGCAGACTGCCGCCTCGGACTGCTACGTCTACGTGCTGGCGGTGGCGGGTGGAGGATCCCACAAGAAGGGCGCCGGAATCGTCCAGGTGGACAAGGTCGACGGCGAGAACAAGAAATCCATCGTCCTGGGGACCAAGGAACCCGATTACGAAATGGACGAGATCGGCGGTCGCCTGTTCTTCATGTCCGGGAAGAAGGAGATCACGTGTTACAGTTTCTAGTTCTGTGTATTACAGCTGTATGTCTGCGGAATATAAAGCCCGGCGCCATCGGCGCCGGGCTTCGCATATCATCGATGAGTCCTTGCGGAAAGCAGGCTACTTGAGCAGCACCATTTTGCGGCTCTCCTCGAAGGCGCCGGCGCGTACCCGGTAGATGTAGGTACCGCTGGCCACCGCCGAACCCGCCAGGTTGGTGCCGTCCCAGGTGAACCGGTGGCGGCCCCAGCCCAATTCCTCGCCTGCCAGCAGCGTATTCACCAGTTCGCCGCGCAGGTTGAAGATCTTCAGCTCCACGCGTGAATCCTGGGGCAGCACGAAGCTGATGGTCGTGTTGGGATTGAAGGGATTGGGATAGTTGGATCGCAGATCGAAACTCGCGGGCTTGGCCAGCGATTCCACGAAGAGGTTCACCTCGTAGTAGTCGGAGCTGCCGTCCAGATCCACCGCTTCGAGCCGGTAGCAGTACAGCGTGCCGGGTTCGATCTCGCGGTCGCGGAAATCGTAGTCGGTGGCTTCCGAAGTAGTCTCCTGGCCCGCGAGTCCGGGGTATTCATGCCAGTCCGCCAGGGCGGTGAAGGCACTCTCGGTAGGCACCAGGCCCGCCTCTTCGGCCGGTGCCCGCCAGACGCGGAAGCCCATGCTGTTGATTTCGGACTCGGTGCGCCAGACGAGATCGTTGTAGCCGAAGTCGGCCCGGATGCTGAACTCCGAAATCTCCACGGGCAGGGTATAGTCGCCCGCCGCTGCAGGCTGCGGCCAGGATCCGCCGGAGGGGTAGACGTCGTCCACGTTGTCCTGTAACACGAAGACATTGTCGCTGGTCAGTTCGATGCCCAGAGTATGCTGGTCGGTGGCCGCCGGGCTGACATCCACCGTAAGCAACAGGAAAGTAGTGGTTCCATTGACCACGTTGATGCTGAGACTGGTGAAGGAAGGATTCACCGTGCCGGTGACCGTGCTGCCCAGCTGGGTATCGGTGCCGTCGTCGTAGACGCCGTTCTGGTTTACGTCGTTCCACAGCTTGAAGGCCGAGATGTGGGTGGTGGTGGCGTTGGAAGTGGAGGTCTTGGAGAAGTCCACCCGGGTGAGGGTGATCTCGGCGCCGGGCATCTCCGCGGTCAACTGCAACTGGGTTATCTCGTTGTCGGTGGAGTTGGGCATCATGTTGGTTCCCAGATCCACTCCCAGTACGGTCATGGTGGGATTCACCACGTAGACCATGCGGTTGCCGGAAACTGGCTTGCCGTCCGGAGCGTTGCCCTCGGCGTCCGTTCCGCCCACCCACCAGAACATGTAATCCAGCGAATCGCCGCAGCCTGTGTTCATCGCCGAGCCGGTGATGTACTTCTGGATGATGTCCCCGCCGGTGGTGACGTCGGAGCTGTCCTGGTAGCTGTAGCCGGAGTACTTCGTGGAGTCGTTGTCGAAGGCCCAGTAGACCTTCAGGGTCTCGCCGTTCTCGTCCACGTCCGCCTGCAGCATGTATCCCGGACTGTCGGACTCCCCGTTGACGTGGGTGCGCCAGACCGGGCTGGCGTTGCTCAGCGTGGGCGCGTTGATGATGATGGTCTTGTCGCCGGAGGTGTTGGCGTCCGTTTCGGGCAGTGCGCTGGTGCCATCGATGGTATAGGTGTCCGCCGTGGCGTCCAGCACAACGCTCAGGCTGGTCAGGTCGCAGACGCCGCTGCTGAAGTCCCCGGCCAGGTCGAGCACCGCGTCGCCCCGCGCGCCGATCTCGAAGGAATTGACCGTGCCGGCACCCTGGGGGGTGGCGGTCAGGGTGATATTGGTGCCGGAAGCGTCGAAGTCGTCGTCAGTGTTGCCGTACTCGTCCTGCGCGGTCACAGTGTTGGTCTCCGTCCAGGCCATGCCGCTTTCCTGGTCGGCCGCGTCGAGGCTGAACACCAGATGGTCGGCGCCGGCGGGACCGTGTGACACCGCGCTGCTCTCATTGCCCGCCAGCGCCGGCGAGCCGTCCGGATCGCTGGCGGTGATCGTGGCGCTGCCCGCGTCGAAGAACACCACGGCCACGTTGTCGCTCACACCCGCGGTGAAATCGACGCTGATCCCGGTCCAGCCCGCTGGCAGCTGGCCTGAGATGGTGGGCTGATCCCCGTCGGGACTGTTCCCCGCCGTGGAGGCGAAATTGATGGTGCGCGAGCCCGTCTCGGTCACCAGGAAATTGTTGTCGTCGACGATGTAGAGCACGGCGTTGAAAGAGGCTCCCGCCGTCTGCGGCGTGACAATGGTGCCCGTGATACCCGTTCCGTCCGTGAAGCTCTGGCCGGGCATCTTGACCAGCAGGTTGGAAGCGCTGCCCGACTGGATCGAGCAGCTCAGCGTGTCGGCGATCAGGCCCGCCGTGCCGGTGCGGATGTCGTGGTCGCCCACCGCGTCGGAGGCCATGTAGAAGGTGGCGGAAGAGGCCGAGACGATGTCCAGCGTGGTGACGTTCGAACCCCCGGGCGTCTCGCGGAAAGTCACGCTGCCCGCGCCGCTGGTCTTGGAAAGACTGACGGTGTGCGTTCCCGTTCGGGCGTTGCCGTAAGCGTCTTCGATGGTGACCGTGATCTGGTCCTCGTAGGTGTCGGGTTCCTGGTCCACGGTGCCGGTCATCGTGAGACGCTGCTTCTCCTGGAAATCATCGGTGGCGCCCGAATTGGACGTGACACTCTGGTCGTCGGTGGCCAGCAGCCTGTAGTAGTTGTACTGGGTTCCCCAGGCGTAGCTTCCCGAGTAGTCGGTGTCGGTCACGTCGAAGTCCGTGTCCACCGTGCTCCAGGCGGCGAGGTCTGTCGAGCCCTGCAGCGCCACGGAGGCGATGGAGGAGTCCTCGGCGCTGGAATGCGCCGTTCCCGACCAGCTCACGGTCCCGCCCGAGAAGTCGGCGTTGGCGTCGGGCGTGACCAGGGTCGGCGCGGCGGGCGCGATCTGTTCGCTGGTCAGCGCCACCGTATCCTGGTCCGCCACCTCGTTCGTGCCGTCGGTCAAGTCGCCGCCTCCGGTGTCCTGGTCGTAATACACGGAGCCCTGCCAGTCCCGATCGGGCAGATTACTGGTCAGGGTCAGGACCCAGATGGTTCCCGAGCCGTCGAGCTGGGTGCCCTGGTTGGTGCCGCTGATCTCGTCACCCACGGCGTAGAACTTCACGCCGGCGTCGCCGCCGCTTTCCGAGACGCTTTCATCGAACTCGAGCCGGATGGTGTTCAAGGCGTTGGCGTAACAACCGGCCACCACATAGCTGGGGGGTGTGCTGTCCGCCACCATGCGGCCGTAGAGAAAGCCGTCTCCCGAGGATACGGTGGTGATCAGACCGTCGGCACCCGCCGCGGCCACGTAGGTCTCGGTCACCTGGGCTTGGTGCAGGCCGGTACAATTGCCGTCCAGGTAGAGGGTGAAGGTCGTGTCCCCGACCGCCCAGGTGGGCGCGTCGATGTTGAAGGTCAGCCTCCGGTTGCCCGTGCCGTCGATGGTGATATTGCTGGCGT
Organism: uncultured Bacteroidaceae bacterium; assembly: GCA_964568855.1. Taxonomy (GTDB): domain Bacteria; phylum CAIWAD01; class CAIWAD01; order CAIWAD01; family CAIWAD01; genus CAZMSD01. The sequence goes on from CAZMSD010000021.1 coordinate 66,615, forward strand.
CGGAGTTGGCGTAGGAGAAGTAATTATCCAGGTCGGCGCCCCCGATAGTGGGTGGATCCTGAGTGTTGGGGATCAGGATCATCTCGTCGATGGGGCTGGTGGCGTGCCATTGACCGGAGGTCGCGGCGTCCAGATAGGCCACCACGGTGAAGGTTTCAGCGGTAGTCACGTCCTGGTCGCTGCGGCCTCCCGCTCCGTAGAAGTAGAGACTGTCCAGGGTGTAGGTGGTCCGCAGGCCTCCGTCGTGCAGCAGCCGATGGCCCGGATTCGATGCGGCCGATTCCGCGCGGGCGGTCGAAAAAAGCAGGCTCAGCGACAACATGGCAAGACACAGGGTCGACAATCGCTTCATTTTTTCCCCCTGACCGGATGGCCTCGTTTCAGGTTCCTGGACCATTCGCTGGATGATCTGGCGCTTTGTAGCACCGCTCTCAAATGAATGGAATTTAGAACACGCCCCTTTCCGGATCAAGGCGGCCATCGATTCAAGCTTGGATTTTTCAACGCTTTGGCACGGGATAAAGCTGGAAACCAGACCTCTGCTGTATGCTGCCGGAAGTGCCGCAGGTCGCCGATTTCTACATTTTCGGCAGCTGGTCCCGCTGACTGAAGGACGTCCGGCGGGAAGTGGAAATGCTGCACAATGCCCGGCGTGAATCCTGCCCGGCCAGGCGCAAAGGGGCTCCCTTGTTTCCGTGCGGCGGCAGAGGTATATTTTTTGGCTATGAGAATTTCCCTTGCTGAACTACGCCGCGGGAAAGATGTCTTTACCGAGAATCTCGAGCCCGCGGCCATCGGCCTGGACTCGGGAATCTTCCGGGCGAGGTTGAGCCTCGAGGTCCGAGTGCTGCCGCAACCTCAGGGATATCATTTCCAGATCTGCCTGCGCACGGAGATCAGGCGGAGTTGCGACCGCTGTTCCATCCTCGTTCAGCGGGAATTGAAACTCAGCGAAGACAGTTACGCCTTTCAGGGTGAGAGCCTGCCTGCGGGAATGGAAGAGTACGAGCTGCACCTGATTCATCCCGAGCAGGACTTCCTGGACCTCGGGAAGGATATCCACGACGCGCTGCTCCTGTACCAGAGCGGGCGCTTCCTGTGCGCCGAGGACTGCCGGGGCCTTTGTCCGGAATGCGGTGCGGATCTCAACGAGGGAGCTTGCGCCTGTCCCGCCGAATCACGTGATTCACCCTTCGCGGCGCTGGCGTCGATGAAGAAGAGCCGGGGTGAGTCCGGC
>CAZMSD010000022.1:0-4917 GCA_964568855.1 uncultured Bacteroidaceae bacterium
CAGATCCACACCCGAGTTGCCGGTGATCCGGTTGTTGCGAATCGTCAGGTCGACCATGTTGTTATCGATCTGAATTCCTCCGCGGTTCCCGCTGATCCGGTTCTTCTCGATCAAACCCTTGAAGCCCCAGAAGTAGATGCCCAGTCCCTCGTTGTCGTTGATTTCGTTGTTGCCGATCAGGCCCGCCACACCCCCCCCATACACGCCGCCGAAGCGGTTCCCGGTGAACACGTTGTTCGATAGAGTGTAGAATTCCTCACCACCCATGCCGCCCAGGTAGATCCCGGCGGCGCTGTTGTCGCGAATCGTGCAGTTCAGAACCTGTGAGCTCGAGTTCAGATGTACGGCTGATCCCATTTCCCATCCACCCAGGGTGTCCGTGGCCGTGTTGTGCTCCACCAGGCAGTGCTCGAGCGACATTCCTCCGTAGTCACGCATAAGAATGGCCGCGCCGCTGCCGGCCAGGTTGTCCAGGAAGTGGGAGTGAGAGATCACAACCGGGTGATCGTGTGTCACGGTAAGACCTCCGCCCAGCTGGACATCGGCCTCTCGGCCGCGTTCGATGCGGCAAAACGCGAGCCGCGAACTGTCCTCCGGCGCCTGGTCCCCCTCCAGCTGGATTCCAAACCAGCTGCTGTCCGGGTGCAGAGTGGTGAATACGATGCTGTCGCCTGGAGTGCCCTGGGCCTGCAGAAGACCCCCATCCACTCCGATTCCTGCTCCATAGAACTGCGCCTGCACCACGGTGCCGGGTACGATGGTCAGGTTCGCATTGTTGAAGTACGCATAATCAGCAAGACGGATCGTGTCCCGGCTCCACTCGGTGTCCCGTGTGATCCAATAGTTGTCCTCCGGCAACTCGTAGGCCCCCATGTCCAGGCGTATCGTGGCGTAGCCATCGTGCAGCCTGGGATGGCCCCGCGGATCGATTGCAGGCAGGTTCAGGCCCGTCGTGTCGGGATGTCCAGCGTCCTCGGTGGGGCTGTCTGGTAAGGGTACGCAAGGATAGAATGGATCACCTCCGTAGATCAATTCCTCGTCGATATTGCCCGGACCTGGGTAACCGCCTTGAACATCGCTGTACTCCACGACGGGAACACAGTCCTCACCCGGCTCCAGGTAGAAGGCCTGGTCGGCACCGGTCGTATAGACGATGCAGCCCTTGAGCACGGGATCCGAGTCCTGGTAACAGGCAATGTCGCCCGCGGCGTCGGAGAAGTTGTCGGCGATCGTGCAGTAGCGGATTTCAGGGGAGGCTCCCACCAGGGTGATGGCCCGACCCGGTCCATCGCTGGTTCCCCATGTGAGCACGCTGTTGACCAGCTCCAGCCCGCTGTTCTCGCAATAGATGATCCCGCCGGTCTGGACCACCCAGGGTCCGCCGATCAGGATCGAGCTGCGGATCTCCAGTTCGCCGTAGTCCTTGAGGTAGACCAGGCCGCCCTTGCCGTCTTCTCCACCGGCGACGGCGTAGCCGTCCTCCAGGCGGCAGTACTCCAGCATCGATGCAGGCGCCGCGGGATTGTCGTGGAATCGCAGCCCGTACCATCCCATGGGTGAACTCTGCGCCGTGAACTCGATCCATTGCGCCTGGGTGCCCAGGGCCAGCAGCTGACCGAGCACGTGGAAACGCAGCGAGTCCTGCAGATCTACCGTGACACCCGCCTCGATGATCAAGGTCGAGTCCATCGGCACTGTGATATCGCCCTGCACCTGGTAGGGCGAACCGGCGACATCCCAGGTGCCCGAAACGTCACCTCCGGGGATGACCGTCAGTCCGTTTGACAGCGAGGCGCAGGCGAGCAGGACGAGGATTGGAATTCCGAGGCACATGGGATCCTCCATTGTATTGGATCTTCGAATCAGTCGAATGCTGTATTACCGCCGGCGCCTCGTCCGGCGGACTGCGTGTCACTCTTCGAGTACGGTCACTCTGTAACACCGCCGGCCCTGAGGGGGCTGCGGATCCGTCCAGGTGGTGTCCACCAGCATCTGGGCGCAGATCTGCCAGCCCGCAGGGAAGGGCGCGTAGGCATCTTCGCTGTGATACAGGTCGTAGTGCCTAATCTCCGGCGGATCCACCGGCGGCCAACTCAGCCGCGCCAGGCCATCCGCCAGGTCGATCTGGATTACGGGTGAGGGTGGTGAAGCGGTTCGATAGACGGAACTCGGCGGCAGCGCCGTGAAGACCGTGAAATCGCAGTCGCCGTAGTGCGGCCGCATGCGCCAGAAATACACGCCGCCGTCCTGCAGCGACTCGTGGCCGTTCAGTTCATCCAGTCGCGCGGACCACCAGAGTTCCCTGGAAGTCTCCGGTGGGAGCAGCTCGTCGATCAGCGGGGCCGTGAAGGCGGGATCGCCGGCCACCTGGACCTGGTAGCTCTCGAGCGTATTGTCGGTGGAGGCTTCCCACAACAGCAGGCCGTCGGGCGGCAGTTCGGGCTGGTTCAGTACCTCGAGATAATCCACCGGCAGCACGAAACTCTGCTCGGCGGTGAAAGGCGAATCCGTGAAACCGGCGTCGATCGACTGCAGCGCCCAGTAACGAAGCGGCCACTCCTGGGGCCGGCGGGTGGGTCCCAGGTCCAGCCAGTGGCTCAGGCCCTGGATCGGCCCGCGCCGGAAGACCTGCCGCTTGCCGTCCTCAGACCGTGACAGGGCGGGCCGGACCTCGCCTCCGCCGGGTGTGACACCCAGGCGCAGGTTGTAACTCAGGCCCGCCGCCGGGGTGGTGTAGTCCGTGCCCGCCGTCCAGTTGAAGCAAACAAGCGCGCAGTCCAGCTCCGCCGTGGGAGACCCGGGCGCGCTCGGCGGCTGGTTCGGCCGGCTGCAATTGTTCTGGTAGATCAGCGAGTAATCTATTGACCCAGACCTGTCGGTGCCCAGCAGGTCCAGGTCGCCGTCGGCGTCGTAGTCGCCCCAGTCCATGTCGGCCGAACTCACGCCCGGCAGCCAGCCCGGGTGCTCCTGGAACTGCAGGTCATCGGTTTGTCCCTGGTTGAGCACCAGCGTGGTGATTATAGTGTAGGGCGAAGTTTGACCGGTCAGCACGAGTTCCAGCATGCCGTCCCCTTCGTGATCCATCAGACCCAGCCTGCCGTCCGTCACTCCGGTCAGATACCATGGGAAGCCCCATTCGAAGTAGCCCCAGTTCATGTAGATGCGGGCGATTTTTTCTTCGACAGGAGGGCGTCGTCCGCGCTCCGGCGGATTTCGATGCTGTCCGGCCCGGCGACCACGGGCTGGTTGAAGGTCAGCTCGAGGTTGATTCCCGGGTAGACGTCGACTGCGTCGTCCGCCTGATAGGTCGACTCGAGCAGCACGGGATCGAAGGCTGTGGCAGCGTAATCAGCTAGTAGCTGCAGGAAAAGAGAGAAAGCTGTGGTTCGCACGATATCCTCCCCGGCATGAGTCGGAACCAAGTTCTTACGCAGGTCATGGACACTGTGGCGACCTTAAGGACAAGCTGTGGGACCTTCGTTAGGAAAGCAGTGTTCCAGTACTGAGGAGAAGTGCTGAGTTAATAACAAGAGGAATCGGGCTGTACGAGAAACTGTTTGTACGGCCCTGGCGCAGCTAGAAACACCGAGTGATGCGCAGATTTTCGGATTCATCAGCTCCAGCGCGTTGAGCCTCTTGGCTGACGAGAATCCGCTCCCCTTCGGATTGTGAAGGCTGAAGCCTAGGGCGGTCCTAGTCGGGCTATCGTATAAATCCGAATGTGGACCGCAGATAAGAAAAGCCGCGCCCAGCTCCGTCCAGGCGGGTTCCGTCAATTGCGCCGCTACCGGCTGCAGGACGAGGTCGGGCGGATCCAGGCCTTGAGAAGCTCTGCTCCCGACGGATCCCTTCGCCAGGATCCACCCCGACCGCATGAGCGCGAAGAACTTCAGCCGGTAAAAAACACAAGTAATGTTTCGTAATCTGTAAATATCATGCGATAATGAGTGCTGGAATTCCTGATAAGCCAGAACAGTGCACTCCCCCACCGGATTGCCTTCCTCTGGAAGATCCGATGTCTTCCGCCATAAACGGAAAAACACCAACCAGGAATTCTCGACCGGGCGAGCCGAATCGCCCGGACTGCCACAGATCGCGGAGACAAAACGCATTTCGCGGATGATTTGGAGGAACCATGGAGGTTCCTGGTCATCCATCACTGTTTGATTGGAGACTGATATGAAGTTGTACGTGGGTAACATGGCCTTTTCCGTGACGGAGGACCAGCTCCGCAGCGCTTTTGAGGCCTATGGCACCGTTGAAGAGGTCGTCGTGATTTCCGACCGTGACACGGGTCGTCCGAAAGGCTTCGGCTTCGTCACGATGCCAAACGCCCAAGAGGCCAACGCGGCCATCGAAGGCCTGAACGAGACGGATCTGGACGGCCGGAGCCTGAGAGTAAATGAGGCCCGTCCCAAGGGCGAAGGCGGCGGACGCCGCTACTAACCTAAGTAGACCACAATCCGTCTGATCACTGTAACCAGGCGGACTTTGGCTGGACCGAGACACCGCCGCGACAATTGTCGCGGCGGTGTTCTTTCCTTCGAGCCGGAATCAGGTCCCGGACCTATTCAGAAATAGGAATCTGCGCCCGGGCAATGAAGTGCTCTCTTTCGTGATTCACAAGCAGAATCGAGCTTACATGATGCTGTGAATTCTAGGACCGTGTAACACGATCGCCGGCTGGCTCACCTCGCGAAATCGTTATGATTCATGGCCCTGGATGATCCGGTTCCAGCCGCTGCGGTAGCTGCGCTTCCGACGATTGCGGAAGCTGAGCTTCCGACGACTGCGGAAGCTGCGCTTCCGACGATTGCGGAAGCTGAGCTTCCGACGACTGCGGAAGTTGAGCTTCCGACGACTGCGGAAGCAGCGCTTCCGACGACTGCGGAAGCAGCGCTTCCGACGACTGCGGAA
>CAZMSD010000022.1:5017-23827 GCA_964568855.1 uncultured Bacteroidaceae bacterium
GCTTCCGACGACTGCGGAAGCAGCGCTTCCGACGACTGCGGAAGCAGCGCTTCCGACTGTCACCCGATGGAACTTCCGCGTATCACCAGCCGCCGCGCCCGGATCCGTCCAGGTGGGCTCCGTCAACTGCACCGCCGCCACCTGCCAACTGCCGGGGAACTCGAGGTAGGGATCCTCCACGGCGTAGACCGTGTAGACCAGCGCAGTGCGCAGGTTGTGGGGCTGGGCGGTCCAGTTCAGTGTCACATCCTCGCCGGTCACCGCCACCGCCAGGTCCTGCGGAGGCATGATGGTCAGGAAGCTCTGTGTCAGGGACCACCCGGACTCGGCCTCCTCGTCGTCCACGGATTTCACACGGTAGTAGTACCGGTAACCGGACAGCAGCGCCGGGGAGACATCGACATGTGTTACACCGTCCGCGGTCGTCTCCGCGAACTGGACGGAGGTGAAGGCGTCGCTGATGTCCACCTCGATCACGTAGTGAAGGAGGACTGTTGTTACGGTAGAGGATTGTCGCCGTCTCGGAGTCGATTATCGCTCCCGACAAGAGGAGGTCCAGGTCGCCGTCGTTGTCGCAGTCGCCGCCCCATTGGGTCGAGCAGTTAGACCTGCCCGGCAATCCCCGGGAAATACCCGTCGCCGCCATCATGGAAAGCGTCCGGCCCCACCAGCACATAGTAGCCTGTTTGAAACTCGAGGGTGAGGTCGGGATCGAGCGTCGCAGTGTTTCCTTCAATCACGCTGCCGACGGCAGCCAGGCCGGCCAGCAGGGACCCGTCAACGGCGCGAAAGACCTCGACAAAGCCGGCACCCGCTACGGGGAGCTGATCGAATTCCAGCGCCAGAGAGGGCTGCGGAGACACTTCTGTTGCATCATCCGCCGGCTGCGTGGAGACCTGTCCCAGGCTGCAATACCTGGCTGGTTGTGCTGAACGGATTTCCGTCCCGACTGCAGCGGCAGGAAGCGGAAACAGGATCACTTGCTGTTGAACTAGGGCCTGTTCACGGTTCGCATAATTACCTCCTTCGATCGTGTCCCCGTTCGCGTTTCACTCCAGCACCACCGCCTTCACCCGGTAGAATTTCCTTACTGCAGCCGGTTCTGGATCCATCCAGGCAGTCTCTGTGGTGGGGGCGCCTGCCACCTGCCAGCCCTGCGGAAAGGGCGCCAGCGCGTCCGGAGACGAATAGACGATGTAGTACACGAAGTTGCCCGGAACCGGATCCCAGGTCAAAGTCGCCACTCCATCCAGCACCTGAATTGAAAGAGACTGCGGTGGATCGGGAGGTGATACCAGAATGAACTCGCCGGGGGTCTCGGAGAAAAGTGTTAGCCGCCAAGAGTCCAGATAATGGGGGCGGATGCGCCAGTAGTGCGTGATGTCGGGCTGGATCAGGGCGAAATCGTCGAGTTCACTCAGTGGAATCCCCGCGAAGAGATCGCGCCCGTAGCCGAGAGAGTCCAGGTTGACCCAGGTCTCGCTCAGGGGCGCAGTAAAATCGGGTTCGTCGGCCACCTGCAGTTCATAGCCGGAGACATCCTCCAGGTGACTCAATTCCCAGCTCAGCAAGTCTGACTGTACCATCAGCGGATTGTTCTGCAACTGCAGCCAGGTCACCTGCTCGTTGAGCTGCAGTGTGTCACTCGCGGGAGTTGATCCCGCCCAGGCGTTATCCACAGCCTGGACGGCAGCCAGAACGATCCTCTGCTCATGCGGGAAAGCCGCAGATTGCAGGATAGAGTTCCTCAGCGTCCAGGTCTGGACCTGGTTGACGTTACCCGGGGCCGGGATTCGGCGCCAGCCGCTCACTGGATCCAACATGCCGGGCTTGATTTGAATAGGAACGCCGAGGAGACTTATCTGCAGGTTGTAGGAGAGCCCCGCTGCCGGGGTCTCCGCATCTGTGGCCGGCGTCCAGCTGCAGGTCAGGCTTGTGTCATCGGCTATGACTAAAAAGTCCGCGGGCGTAACGGGCACCGTGTTGGAGATCAGGTTGTTGTTACGGTAGATCCGGGTGAAGTTTTCGTACATGGTGGATCCGGACAGGAGGATATCCAGGTCGCCGTCGTTGTCGTAATCCCCCCAGGCGGCCGGGCTGCCGTAGACATCGGGCAGCCCGTGCTCGATCGAAGTGAATGAACTGTTGTCGTTTCTATAGATCCTGGTTTTCAGGTTCCAGCTGAGTTCCCGCCCTGTCAGCAGGATATCCAGATCGCCGTCGTTGTCGTAGTCCCCCCAGGCCACGGTCCCTTCCCGCATACCGTCCAAGTCCGCCGTAATATCAACGAAGGTTCCGGCATCGTTGCGGTACACCAGAGCGAGTTGGTCGATCCCATCGTCCCCGTTCAGCAGAATATCGAGATCACCATCACTGTCGTAGTCGCCCCAGGCGACGGAAGAGAAGCTGAGACCAACCAATCCGGCGCCTATGTCGGTGAATACTCCCTCAACGTTGCGATAGACGCGAGTATGACTTGCGCTGTTCGTAGTGCCGGCCAGCAGGATATCCAGATCGCCGTCGTTATCGTAATCCCCCCAGCGGCCGGCGCCCGTATACACAGCGGTCAAGCCCACATCGATAACCGCAAACACCCCCGCATCATTGCGATAGATCGCGCTGAAAGGTGATCCAGCGACGTCGGCTCCATTCAGCAGTATATCCAGATCGCCGTCGTTGTCATAATCACCCCAATCGGATTTGCCATGTGCCACATTGTAGAGTCCCGCCTCGATGTCGGTAAAGGCCCCCTCGTCGTTGCGGTAGATCCGTGAATACACCGCGGAACCACGATAGCCGGTCAGCAGCAGATCCAGATCGTCGTCACCGTCGAAGTCGCCCCAGGAGCCGGAGCTGCCCCCCAGCCCCAGCAGACCGGCACCGATATCGGTGTAGACGCCGTCTTGGTTATTGAAGATGTATGAGTAATGGTATCCGCTTAAACTGGTCCCCAGCAACAACACATCCAGGTCGTCGTCATTGTCGTAGTCCCCCCAGGCCACCGATCCGCCGGATCGATCCGGCAGTCCCGCCTCCATATCGGTGAATTGGCCCTGAGTGGTGAAATTCCAGGCCGAGGATCCACCGATCCCGGCGAAGTAGTTATCCGAACCATCGTGGAAGGCGTTGGTGTCGACTTCAGCGAAATACGCGGTGCTCAGCGCGAAGTCGGCCGCGGGATCGATGACCACCAGCGAGTCGTCGATGAAAGAGGACAAGGCCGGGATCTGATCGAAGAGTGTAGAGTCCGCCAGATGCCGGATGCTGATGTCGCCGGCTCCAGCCGCAACCGGCCGGCTGAAGATCATACTCAGGGCCGTGTTCGGGACCACGTCGACTGCGTCATCCGGGGGCTCGTGAGTCATAAGCAGCAGCTGTGAGGTGCGACTGACCAGGAACTGACTGAAGTCCTCCAGCCCGGGGAAAGTGACCCGGTCGGCGCTTGCATCGGCGGTGCCGGCGAGCAGCGCCGGGCACCAGACTGCCGCCGAGATGCTGGGCCGGCTGGAAAGCAGCAGCTGCTCCGGAGTCAGTTCATCCTCGCTAGTGATATCCTCCGCCGGGTTGAGAGTGACATCGGCGGTGAAGGTGGCATCACCGAAACGGTTGACGATCCAGTACTGGGAATCGAAATCCTGGTCACAGCCGGGCAGAATGTTCGGTGCCAGGTCGAGGCGTGATACAAGCACCGTGTCGGTGCCGCTGAAACTGGTGTAATCCAGAGCCAGACCTGCGGTCGCGAAATCCTGCGCTCCCGTCGTCGTGACGATCGCCGTCTGACTGATGCCGCCACCCAGCGGAGCGTCAGAGACGATCCAGGGGGGATCGTTGTAAGTGAAACCGTGTTGGCCACCGGGACCGTTGTCGTTCACCGTGGTGCCGGTACCCTCGTTGAGCTGCCAGTAGCCCAGCAGGCCGGGTTCCAAACCTGTCAAGGTGAGATGCATGTTCTCCCGCAACTGCTGCGGGTTGCGGGCTATATTCCAGAGGCGCAGCTCCTCGATGTCGCCGTGGAAAGGCATCCCCGGGTCCATCCCGCTGCGGAAATCGGCCCCGATGCGCAGGGGCCATTGAATGTCCGCGTTGCTCCCCGCGGCGTCATTTCCCACTTCCAGGCCGTCCAGCCAGAACCGGATGGCGGTCGCATCGCGGGTGACCGCAACGTGATGCCAGTTGTCATCGCGCAGATCGGTGTTGCTCAGGATCAGGTTCACTTCGCCGTTGTTCCAGTACAGGCGCAGACGGCCATAGGTGTAAACCTCCAGGTCGAAGTTGGGCGTGTGATTGTAATTCCCGATCACAACACCTACACGACTGCCGTCGGGGTAGTCGGAAGCCACACGCAGCCAGGCTTCAATGGTCAACTCGTCGGACAATCCCAGGCTGCCGCTGGTGCCTACTTCCGCGTAGGCGTTCTCGAATTCCAGGCTGTGGCCGGGGAAATCGTCGGCGGCCTGGGCGGAACTGAGAACGAGCAGGACTGCCGTGAGTGTAACGCGCCCGGCGGAATGCAAAGTTCGGCGGACCATGGTTCCTCCTGATGGCTGACATGCAGTGCTGTGTACTACGGTCCTGGGACCGCTTCTCTACTCCAGAGGCTCACCTCGTCCAGACAACCCTCGTACCACTGGGAGCTGCCGTCCGGATCCCACTCCCGACCGAAGGACCAGGGATCGTCCTGGCCCAGCGTCCATGAGGCGGCGATGTTGCCCGCGTATTCGCCGTCCACGTGCAGGCGCATCAGGTTGTCGTCGCGCGAGAGGGCGAAGTGGTGCCACTTGTTGTCGCACACGAAGAGCGGCGAGAGGATGCCGTCGTAGCCGTTGGTCTGCATGGGCGCCTTGAACCAGCCTATGAGGGTGAAGTCGTGATCGGGGCAGAGCGACGTGGAAGGCGAGGGATAAGTCGACACCCAGCTCGGCGGGAAGTAGAGGCAATGGCCCGGGTCGGAGTCGAAGGCTCTTGCTTCGACGGCGATCAGCAGGGACAGGAAAGCGACCGGGACCGTGAGACGCAGGTTCATGGAAACCTCCTCGATGTATCACGGAGCATGGGCGTCGAAGATCCGATGGTGTGACGAATCGATTCGGTAATCGAATCAGGATTGGGCGATCCTGATGCCAACATGGAGAACCGTTCTTCGATTCACAAGTGAAATCGAAGCTGCGGCAAAGCTGTGAGTCGTCGAACTGTGTTACACCTTGACTCCCGCCGCGCCTAGGGCTGATCGGAGGCCACTATCCGGAAGAACTTCCGCGTCTCCTCCGGCGGGGGAGTGTAGTAGTAGATCGGTTCCTCTACGGTTTCCAGCAGGGTGCCCGCATCCGGTTCGAAATAGCCTACATCGCTGGCGTGCACCCTGTACCAGACACCGTTCAGTTCCGGGTAGGAATTCCCCTCGTAGGACCCGGTGGTCACCTCGTCCCACTCCAGTCTGCAGGCCCCCGGCACCAGCCCGGAACTCAGGTTGGTCACCCTGTCCGGCGGCAGGTTGTCGACGGAGTAGCCGGAGTCGGGATCGGACTCGCTGAAGCCTTCCAGCCAGTGGAATACCACCTTGAACGTCGTGTAGTGGGGATCGACGGCGGAAGAATCGATCAAGGTCGGCGCCGCCAGTCCGTATTGCGTGTACTGAAGAGCGGGGATCTGGGCCAGGAAGACCCAGACGTAGTCGTCGTCCCGCTGCCAGAAGACTTCCTCTCCGGGCGAGACCGGAAGCAGTTGACCCGGATCTGTGATCAGCCTGCCGCCTGCACCGCGCCCGAACAGCGGATCCAGCCGCCAGGCGGAGTAGCTGTGGTGGGGAGAGTAGTTCTCGTAGTCCATCTGGGCGGCGCTCCAGACAAGCTGCACCTGGCGCCCCTGGTCGTGGGGAATGTCCGTGACGGCGTCGATGCCGAGGAAGGTCTGGAAGTAGTAGTAGGCGCCCATCTCCACGTTGGTGCCGTCTTCATCCGGCCCGGAGGCGGGATCGCCGGCATCGATGCAGGGGGAACCGATCTGGAGGAGGAAGTCCCCGCCCGCGGGATCGACGAAGAGCGGATCGCTGTCGAGGTTGCCCGCCAGCCAGTTGACGATCGCGTTGCCGTCTGCCTCGATTCCGGCTTCCCCACCCTGCACGTCCGAATAGGAAACCGTCAGTTCGCAGGGCGAGACGGAATCTCTGGCCCTGATCGCGTCGGCGAGCGTACTCCAGATGATGACGTTCTGCAGCATGAGGCCGGCACCGTCGGAAAGGTCGATTTCGGCCGAGAGAAACTCCGATTGGGTGTTCTCGCTGACGGTCAGGTTCACCGCCGTGACTTCACCGCCAGAGAGTCGCATGGCTCCGCCATAAGTAGCATCGTTGCCGTCTATCATGCAGTGCTCCAGCGTGCAATCGGCATAGTTGGTGTACAAGCCGCCACCCCAGGTGGCGGTGTTGTTCTGCATCCGCACCCTGATCAGCAGGGGATGGGAGAAGTTCAGATAACAGGCACCACCGTTGGAGACTCCATTGTCCGCGATCAGCAGGTCATGCAGCAGGGGGTTCGAATACTCGCAACGGATACCGCCGCCCCGGGAAGCCAGGTTGCCGCTGATCACGCTGTGACTGAGTCTGAGATCGGAGGAATGCTCCAGGTAAAGCGGCCCGTCGATTCTGTCGCAATCGCTAGTCCGGCAGTAGCTCACCCGGCTGCTGTCCTGACCGTTGGTATCGCTGTCTACGAAGTTGATGCCTTCCCAGGTCAGCGTATCGGGAGCCAGGAAGCGTATGCTGTCCTCGGCGGTGCCCACCGCCTCCAGGCGACCAAACACATCCAGCTCGAATTCTCCCTGGACGCGCACTTCCACGCCCGGTTCGATCACCAGCTCCTCTCCCAGCGGTATCACCAGGTCGGCGTAGACATCGATCGGACTGTCAAGAGCGCTCCAGGTCCCGGTGGCTTCGCGAAAAAGATCGCCGAAGATGACGTTTACCACGGAATAACCCTCCGTTCCCGAGGCGCTCTCCAGCAGGTTCCCGTCAGCCAGGTTCTCCCGCTTTCTGATGCTCCGAATCTCACCGGTATCCCAAGCCAGACAGATACCGCTGGTGGAGGAAACGGTGTTGTCCAGGCAGAAGTCCACCAGTTTGTTGTGAGGATTGGATGTTTCTCCGCACACTTTGAAGGAGATCTGGGATAAGCATCCTCAGAGTGTTGAATTTTGAACAATTGCTCCTGACCTCAAGGACGGACCTTGAGTGTTCGTCGATCAGATTCGTCCCCGCCCTACTCCACGACCACCTCCGTCACCCGGTAGAACTTCTTCGTGTCACTCATCACCGCGCCCGGATCAGTCCACGTGGTGTCGGCCAGGGCTTGGACTTCCACGTTCCATCCGCCGGGGAACAGGGCGTAGGGATCTGTCGTGGAGTACACGTTGTAGGACGGTTCTCCGCCCGCCACCGGCGGCCAGTCAAGTATCACGTCCTCGCCGGAGAGCGTGATACTCAGCACGGGGGGACTTGGCGGCTGCAGGTAAAGAAACTCGCCGGGTGTTTCGCTGAACAGCACCGGGTAGGGACCTTCGTATTCCGGCCGGAGGCGCCAGTAGTACTGTGTCCCGTACTGCAGCAATTCCCAGCCGGCCAGCTCATCGAGTCTCACTGAAAGCCAGACCCGGTCGCGACCGTCACCCTCGCGTCCCAGCGACGGAATAGAATCATCCAGTACGACGAATCCGAATTCCGAGTCCGTCGCCGCCTGCACCTGGTAGAACGCAGCGTGCTCCCAGTCCCGCGCCTCCCAGGACAGGTGATCGTACGACATCATCTCGGGCGGATTGTCCAGCGCCAGGTATTCCACGGGCGCCAGCAACGTGTCCGCCGTGGCGAAGGGGGAGCCGGCGAAGCTGTGATCCACGGCCTGCACTCCCCAGTGGAATTGTGCCCATTCCTGGACGTAGACCCAGCCGCGGATGCGCAGGTAGGCTTCGGTGCCGCCGTCGTAGTAGTTGCGAGACCCGTTGCCCCGCGCGGGTATCCAGCGCCGGCCGCTCTGCAGGTCCGCCATGGGCGACACGAGGTAGGTTCCCTCCGGCTGGAGACGGGCAAAGAGGTTGTAGGACAGGCCCGCCTCGGGCGTCTCGTCGTCCAGGACCGGATCCCAGTAAAAGCTCACGGCCTGCTGCCCGGCGAACAGGAACGGATCCGAGGGCGAAGCCGGTATGGTGTTGGCAACGGGAACCTGGTTCAGGTACACCCGGCTGACCGGACCGATGTCGGAATAGCCCGACAGCAGGATATCCAGGTCGCCGTCGTCGTCGCAGTCCCCGAAGGCGTGGGAGCTGTAGAACAGATCGGGTATTCCCGCGTCGGCCTCGCTGAAGGTACCGCTCTCGTTGCGATAGCAGCGCGTGATCGTGCCCGGCAAGTGGACGCCTGAAAACAGGACGTCCAGGTCGCCGTCGTTGTCTACGTCGCCCCAGGAGACGGCGCCTCCGTAGGCACCCGGCAGGTCGGCGGCTAGCTCGAAGGTGAAATCCCACCAATCGTGGCGATACACGCGCGTGACAGTTCCCGAGGGAGTATAACCAGCCAGCAGCACGTCCAGGTCACCGTCGCTATCGAAGTCGCCCCACTCCACGTCGCAGTCGTCCACGCCCGGCAGCCCGAAGTCCCAGAACCAGAAACCGCACTGGCCGTCACTGATGTACACGCGGCTGATTCTACCGAGCACCGGGGAGTAGCCCGCCACCAGGATGTCCAGAAAACCGCCGCCGTCGAAATCGCCCCACTCCGCGTCACCGAGCATCACCCCGGGCAGCTCCGGATCCACGTCCGTGTAGTCAGCAGGGTCGAAGGTTCCTCCCTCATTTCGATAGATCCTGAAGAGCATGTTCCAGCCGTCGTAGCCGGTTATGAGCATGTCCAGGTCCCCGTCGCGTTCGCAGTCTCCCCAGTCGCAGGATCCCTGTGATACGCCCGGCAGACCCGCCGCCTGTTCCGAGAAGGATCCGCCGTCGTTGCGGTACAGCAGGGTATGTCTCAGATCCTCGCCGTCGGAACCGGTGAGCACTACATCCAGGTCCCCGTCGTTGTCGAAGTCCCCCCACTCGCCCGAACCGTACTGCAGATCCACGAATCCCGGATCGTACTCCACGAAGAATCCGTCATCATTCCGGTAGATGCGACTGAGCGGACCCGTCGCGGAAGATCCCGTGAGC
The DNA here is from genome assembly GCA_964568855.1 of uncultured Bacteroidaceae bacterium. Lineage (GTDB taxonomy): Bacteria > CAIWAD01 > CAIWAD01 > CAIWAD01 > CAIWAD01 > CAZMSD01. The sequence goes on from CAZMSD010000022.1 coordinate 14,207, forward strand.
AGGACGTCCAGGTCGCCGTCCCCGTCGTAGTCTCCCCAGGCCGTCGAGCCGTAACCCGTGCCGGGCAGGCCGACCTCACTGTCGCTGAACCAGGGAATCGTGTGGAAATCCCAGCCCTCGGGGTCGCTCATTCCCGGGAAGTAGCTGGGGCCGCCGTTGTTGAAGGCATCGGCGTCGATCTGCACGTAATACCCGGTTCCGGGCATGAATTGCATGGAATGATAAACGGTCACCACCGAGTCCGCGATGGAGGCTTCGGTCGCCGCGATCTCTTCAAAGAGTGATCCGTCGGTCACGTGCCGGATCCACAGGCTTCCCGGTCCGGCCGCCACCGGGCGATTGAAGGCGATCCTCAGCGAGTCGTTCAGTTCTACCGCAACGGTATCATCAGCGGGTGATACATCGAGGATCAGGAACTCCTCGATCTGGAAGTTCCAGTCCTCGGGGTCGGAAAAGCCCGAGAAGTACTGATCCTGGTCGTCTTGGAAGGCGTCCCCCTCGACTTCCACGTAATACTGCGTTCCCAGGATGAAGGGCGCTGCCGGATCGATGGTGATCAGCGAGTCCGCGATCTCCAACTCGGTGGCGCTGAACTCCGCGAAGAGAGAATCGTCCTCGGCGTGACGGATGCGCAGGCCGCCCGCCCCGGCTGTCATGGGCCGGTCGAATGTGATGCGCAGCGTTGCGTTTTCGTCCACCCCGCTGCCGTCGTCGCCGGGAGACAGGGAGAGCACGACTGGCAGGTTCACGCGACTGATCATCCACTGGCTGAAGGATTCCAGACCGCTGAATCCGGCCTGGTCCAGGAGGGAATCCGCCGTAAATGCCGTCGTGACACCGGACCAGGCGCCGATGGAGTTCGTCGCGCGTTGCGAAAGCACCAACCTGGCCGGATCCAGGACGTCCTGTTCCAGGATGTCCTCCGTCGTCAACAGGTAGGCATCGGTCAGGAAAACGCCGCTGCCGAATCGCTGCAGCACCCAGTACTGGGCATCGAAGTCCTCCTCCAGCCCGGGCGGAAGGTTGGGAGCCAGTTCCAGGCGTGATACCACCACCGTATCCAGGCCGGTGAAGGCGCTGTAATCGAGGGTCAGCCCGGCGGCGGTGAACTCGTACATACCGGTCCCGTCGACAAGATGCGTGAAGCTGAAACCGCTGCCCACGGGCGCCGGAGACACCGCCCAGCCCGCGCCGATCAGCGTTCCCAGGTTGCCGCCCGTGTAGTCGGTGGCCGTGGAACCCGCTCCCTCGTTGAACTGCCAGTAGGCCGCCAGGCCGGGTTCGTCCCCGTTAAGAGTCAGGTGCGCGCACTCGCGGATCTGCTGCGTGGTCCGCGCCGTGTTCCACAGCCTCAGTTCCTCGATCTGTCCCTGGTAGGATTCGCCGCCGTAGGCCTCGGTCCCGAAGATGCCCACTTCGAGATCGTGCTCGTTGGAAAGATCTCCGGAGTGCGTTCCCACCGGATAGACTTGACCGTCCACGTAGAGGCGGATTTCGTCGGCACCGTCCCGCACCGCGGCCAGGTGATGCCAAAGGCTGTCGCCCTGAATCGGAGGCCCGGCCCCGGCGAGATAGTAGCCCGCGGTAGAATTCAGTTCGAGGAAGAGCTGGTCGCTGCCGTAGGCGCCCAGGCCCAGGGAGTACCAGTGCTCCATGGCGCCGCGCTTGCCGGCGATGCGCTTCCACTGCGATCCTGGAGTGTTAGTGTTCCGGATCCAGGCCTCGATGGTGAAGGGTCCGTAGCCGAAGTCGAGGTCCGGGGCGTAAGGCACGGTCATCTTGTCATAGACCTGGTCGAAATCCAGGCAGTGGCCGGGGAAATCGTCGGCGGCGCGGGCAGCCAGCGCAATCGCCGCGGCAAGCAGCAGGCGTACTGGGTACATGGTTCCTCCCGAAGGAAAGATGCTTGGAACGGCTGTGTTACACGCTGTCGATACTGTACCGGGCGATCCCGCATCGTGTTCAGTTAGTGAAATGTGGAACCGAATCACAAGGGAATTCGGGAAGCATGAAACAAAGCTGTGCGTGGTATGGGCACCGAACCGACAGCAATTCCTGCTATGGCCACCAGGACCACGTGGATCCGGAAGCAGCGGCCCTGATTGTCCGGCCGAAAGTGAAGGGCGGATCGAGCCTGGCAGGAGGTTGTCTTTAATCTGGCTAGATGTTCCGCTTCAGGCGAAGACGCACAGCGGCTTCGCCCAAGCAACTGATCGACAGCAATGCTGTCGATCAGTTGCCCACCACCACCGCCGTCACGCGACAGAACACCCGCCCAGCCGCCGGTTCGGGATCCGTCCTGGTCGTCTTGATGGTGGGTGGGCTTTCCGCCTGCCAGCCATTCGGGAAGGGCGCCAGGCCGTCCGGGCCTGAGTAGACGATGTAATACACGAAGTCGCCGGGCACGGCCTGCCAACTCAGTGAGACCTCATCGTCGACCATCGTAATCTGCAGCTCCTGCGGCGGCGCGGTATGTGGTACAAGTAAATGGCCGCGATTATTGGCATACCCCTTTTCCCACTTCTTGAAAGTGAGTTGGCAGGATATCCCTATTCCACCAAGAACCCCGAGGTCACCCGATAGAACATCTGCAGCGTGTCCGAAGTGGAATCCGTCCACTGGGTTTCCGTCACCGGAAAGGCCGCTATGGTCCAGCCCTCCGGGAACGTGGCCAGGGGATCCTGGCTGGCGTAGACGGTGTAGCTGAGGTCATCAGGGGAGGTGGCCTGCCAGCTCAGGACCACCACTTCATTCTGGTATTCGATTTGCACTTCCGGAACCGGTAAGGGCTGTGGATTGCGTTTCACGAAGAGCTCCCCCGTGGCACTCAGGTCACTGAAGACAGCCCAATCCTCCGCGGCATCCGCTTCCGTGGCACCTCCCAGCGAAGTGAACCCGTACAGACCGCCGACGGGACGCTGGTTGAGGCGCAGGCGAAGCGGCAGTGCCTCGTCATCAGCGTCCACGTCAGCGCCCAGGCTCAGGGTCAGGTCCGCTGTGAAGGTGAAGTCGAAAACGTGGACGATCCAGTACTCCGGGGCGATCACTTCACCCTCGCCCGAACCCCACAAAATGGGATAGCGATCCAGCCGTGTGACCACCACGTCGCCCGGACCGGAGATCCAGCTGAATGACAGCTCGGCTCCCGTACCCGTGAAGGAATAGGATGACATATCGATGACATGACGAAGAGTCGAACTCCCGCCGCCCACCGGCGCGGAACTGTTATGTCCCACGCAGGTGTTGATGTTCATCAGGTAAGCTCCCATCGCGTAACTGCCGTCGGCGTAAGTGAGGTATTCACAGGGATAGTAGTCGTTGAGCTGCCAGTAGGTGTGAAGGTCCGACTCGCCGCCGCTCCGGGTGGAGTGCATCCCGGTCCGGAGCTCCTCCGTACTCAAGGGTCGGGTCCAGAACTGAACCTCGTCAAGCTCCCCTTCAAAGTGCTGGGAAGTGCTTCCCCCGTCCCATTCCTGTCCGAAAGACCACTGATCACCCGCAACAAAAGCGAATGTGGCCACTTGCCAGCCCTCCGGGTTGCCGTCCACGAAGAGATCGCCCATGGGACCGGATCGCCGGTAGGCGATGTAATGCCAGTGTCCGTCGTCGATTGGATCGCTGTTGATCGCGCAACCAAAGGTCGGATCGTAGACGCAGATCTGGCCCGACGAATCTATCAGCAACTGGAAGCCGTCGTCGCCGCTTTCCGTGTTCTGACTGATGATGGCGCCATCGTCCTGAGCCGGCGCCAGGATCCAGGCGGTAACGGTAAACTGATTCTCCTCGCCGGCGAGAGTCTCCCCGAAATAATCCAGATGCGTGACGTAATCGTTGACACCATCGAATTCCAGACACAGGCCCGGGAAGTCGTCGGCGGCGCTCAACGGTCGTGCAGACCAGGTGAGGTCCGCAGCGATCAGGATCACTGCAATAAGAGGTCGACAGTTCATGATCTACTCCACTATCACCGCCTTCACCAGGTAGAATTTCCGCCCAGTGGCTGGCTCCGGATCCTGCCAAGTCGTTTCTGTTGTGGGCGGGCTCTCCGCCTGCCAGCCCTCCGGGAAAGGCGCCAGGCCTTCCGTCGACGAGTAAACGATGTAATACACGAAATCGCCCGGTACCGGATCCCAGTTCAGAGTCACCACCTCGTCCACCACGCTGATGGTGAAGGATTGCGGTGGATCGGGCGGCTCCACCAGAATGAACTCACCGGGGGTCTCGCTGAAGACCGTGTAGCGCAGCGGATCGTTGTAGATCGGGCGGACGCGCCAGTAATGCAGAATGTCCTGTTGAATCAGGTGCAGGCTGTCCAGGTCGGTCAGGTGAATACCAAAGGCATTCTCCCGCACAAGGTCCGGGTCCGCGAAAGGAATCCATTGCTGCAGCAGCGGCGTCTCGAAGTCGGGTTGGGTGTCGACCTGAAGCTCGTAGCCGGCGGGATCATCGATCTGTCGCAGATCCCAATTGAGGATGTCCTGCGGGCTCATGACCGCGTTGTTGAAGAGGCCCAGGTACTCGATGCCCGGATTGAGGTCGACCGTGGTCTCCACCCATGCGCCGCCGGCCCAGGCATGATCAACGGCCTGCACGGCGGTCAGAATGGTCCGGCTCTCGTGGGGGTAGAGTGTTTCCGGGAACGCCGGCGGGATCATGGTCCACTGGGTCACCTGCTGCACGTTGCCCAGGGCGGGAATCCGGCGCCATCCGCTGGCCTCGTCCACCATGCCGGAGATGAGATGCCCGGGATGGTCGGGGCTGCCGATGCGCAGGTTGTACGACAGGCCGCTGCTCGGAGTCTCGGCGTCCGTGGCGGGTGTCCAGCTCAAGATCAGGGAATCGGGTGCGGTCAACAGGTTGATGTTTGCGGAGGCAAGCGGCGGCGTGTTGGTGATCAGAGAGTTGTTGCGGTAGATGCGGGCAATGGATAAACCGCCATCATCTTCTCCTGTCAGCAGAACGTCCAGGTCTCCGTCATTGTCGACGTCGCCCCACTGGGCGGAACTGTTACTCACTCCAGGCAGGCCGGCCACGAGTTCCTCGAAGCTGCCGGCGTCGTTGCGGTAGATGCGTGAGATGTCAGTGCCTCCCGCAGACCCAGCCAACAGGATGTCCAAATCGCCGTCGTTGTCGACATCGCCCCACTGGGCGGAGCCGTTACTCACTCCAGGCAGGCCGGCCCCGACATCCTGGAAGCTGCCGGCGTCGTTGCGGTAGATGCGGGAGATCCTGCCGCCATCTGATTGCCCGGTCAGCAGGATGTCCAGATCGCCGTCGTTGTCCACGTCGCCCCACTGGGCGGAACCGTTACTCACTCCAGGCAGGCCGGCCCCGATGTCCGACAAACTGCCGCCGCTATTGCGATAGAGGCGGGTAACGGGACCTGTAGGCGAGAACCCGCTGTGCAAAACATCCAGGTCGCCATCATTGTCATAGTCCCCCCACTGCGCTGAGCTGCTGTAGAGGTCCTCCAGCCCGGCATCGATCTCCACGAAGCCGCCGCCGCCGTTGCGGTAGACACCGGAGTAGCCCTCTCCCGCCCCCCCCACGTCCCCTGCCAACAGGATGTCCAGGTCCCCGTCGTTGTCGAAATCGCCCCATTGAGCGGAGCCGTCGTACACACCCTCCAGCCCGGCTTCGATGTCCGTGAACCAGGGCAGGCTGGTGAAAATCCACGACGACGGGTTCGCGATGCCGGCGAAGAAGTGTCCCCCGGCGTTCTGGAAAGCGTCCGCATCCACCAGCATGTAATAGGTCGTCTGCAATTCGAGCTGAACGTCCGGGTCGGCCGTAACCTGGGTGCCGTCGTAGCTCATCCCGCTCGCCGGCAGGTCCGCGATCAGGGAATCGTCCGCGGCCCGGTACAACTCGATTCCGCCGGATTCCGCGAAGACCGGCTGGTCGAAGTCAAGCTGGAGTGAGAGGTCCGGTGACACGTTCGTCGCGTTGTCCGCGGGGCTCGTGGACAGCAGCCAGGGAAGGGGATCGCGCGAGATCATGAACTGGCTGAAATCGCTGAGCCCTTCGAAGCGGACCTCGTTGTCCATCGCCGAAGCCGCAGCCGCGTTCTCCTGGTGCGTCCAGGCACCCGTGGCGTTGCTGTCTCTGGAATACAGCAGCAGATGCGAGGGCAAGGCTTCATCCTGCGCCTCGATCGTCTCGGCGGGCGTCAGCAGCAGGTCCGTGGTGAAACTCGCGTCGCCGAAGCGACGCAGAATCCAGTATTGAGTGTCGAAGTCATCATGGATGCCGGGAAGCTGGTTCGGCTCCAGGTCCAGGCGTGACACGACCACCGTGTCGCCGCCCGTGAAGGAAGAATAATCCAGGACTACGCCGAGCGGGCTGAAATCGTATCTGCCCGCTGCCGTGATAATCTGGGTCAGGCTGCCGCCCCCGCCCAGAGGAGCATCGGACGGACTCCAGCCGGTGGATACAAGTTGGGCGTCATAGGTTCCCACGGCATCTGAAGCCAGATTGCCGCTACCCTCGTTGCACTGCCAGTAGGCCAGCAGTCCGGATTCGTCACCGAACAGGGTCAGGTGCTGCAGTTCGCGAAGCTGCTGAACATCCAGAGCCTGTTGCCAGAGCTGGAGTTCGTCCAACTTCCCCTCCAGGAAATCCGAAGGAACTGGACCACTGTCCCATTCCTGACCAGAGCTCCATCTGTCATCGGAAGCAAAGGTGTAATCTGCTGTATGTTCTCCACCCAGCGAACCGTCCAGGTATAATCGGCCGGTGCCTCCGTCCCGCGTGTAGCCGAGGTGATACCACCTGCCGGCTTCCAGCTCGGGACCGTGGATCTCGTGGCTGCCGCTGCCGCCGTCATACACATCCAGCCAGGCTGTATTACCCTCGGTGGATCGAGCCCAGATCACGAGGACGTTGCCGCCACTCGCCGTGTTCACGGCTATGAGGGTCTCCCGGGCATCGATGATTTCGTGATCCAGGTGAAACCAGCCTGATATTGAAAATCCGGTTTCGTGGCCCGTCATGGCGCCGGCCAGGACGTCCACCTGCGCATAGTCGTCGACGCCGTCAAACTCCAGGCATTGGCCGGGAAAGGTGTCGGCGGCCCAGGCGTTGAACGTGATCAAGGAGATCAGGAGGGGAAGGGATCCTAGGGGGCACATTATCATGTCCTCTTCCAGTAGAGTGAAAGCAGCTGTGTGGTTCAGCCTGTTGCGTACACCGGAGTTATTAGTCCGGCGATGCCCATTGCACAGGAAGTAAGTGTAATATTCTGCACTACAGCAAGGAAAATGTGTGCCCTACTCCACCACCACCGCCTTCACGCAGTAGAACTTCTGTCCTGTGGCAGGTTCCGGATCCTGCCAAGTCGTGTCCGTTGTGGGCGGGCTCTCCGCCTGCCAGCCATCCGGGAAGGGTGCCAGAGCTTCTGTCGAAGAGTAGATGATGTAGTATACAAAGTTGCCCGGTACCGGATCCCAGCTCAGGGTCACCACTTCCGCTTCGACGCTGATCGTGAAGGATTGCGGCGGATCGGGCGGCTCCGTCAGAATGAACTCACCGGGGGTCTCGCTGAAAACCGTGTAGCGCCACGGATCGTTGTAGATGGGGCGGATGCGCCAGTAGTGAAATACACCCTCCTCGATCAGCTCGTATCCGTCGAGATCTTCCAACGATATCCCCAGGTAAACCTCGCGTGATTCCCGAGCGCCGACCAGGGCTATCCAAGTTTCACTCAAAGGTGACGTAAAACCAGGCTCCACGGCCACCTGCAGCCGGAAGCCCTCCACAGCCTCTCCCGGCGTCAATTCCCAGCTGAGCAGGTCATCCGGACCCATCACAGGATCATTCATCAGTTCGAGATACTCGATGGAATCATTAAGGATCAGTGTGTCCGGGGTCAGGAGGGAGCCGGCCCAGGTGTGGTCCACCGCCTGGATGGAGGCCACGATCGTCCTGCTCTCATGAGTATAAAATGGTTCGGGGAGAAACTGGCACTGCAATACCCAGCTGTTCACCTGGTTCACGTTTCCGAGGGCGGGCACAAGGGGGAAACCGCTGTCAGGATCAACCATGCCCGTTTTACAGGCGAAGTGATAATCGGGCGTACCGATCTGCAGGTTGTAGGAAAGCCCGGCGGCGGGTGTCTCGACATCAGCGCCATCGCTCCAGCTGAGGCTGAGGGTACCACTCCCGGCGATCACTTCCAGGTTGCCGGGTGCAGACGGTGGAGTATTGGCTACTGGGCTGTTGTTGATGTACAGGCGCGTGATGAGTTCGTAACTCGCCGTTCGTCCGCTTAGAACGAAGTCCAGATCACCGTCGCAATCGTAGTCGCTCCAGGCTGAAGATCCAATCTCGACACCCGGCAGGTTGGCGGCAATATCCGTAAAAGTGCCGCCGTCGTTGCGGTAGATGCGGGACACTGCTTCGGAATCAGTTTCACCGGTCAGCGCCAGATCAAGATCGCCGTCATTGTCGTAGTCGCCCCACTGGGCGGAACCGCCGCTTAGGCCCGGCAGTCCTGCGACGATATCGGTGAAAACGCCATTGTCGTTCTGGTAGATGCGCGAGATCGATCCGGAACCTGTGTATCCAGTCAGCAGAATGTCCAGATCGCCGTCGTTGTCGTAATCGCCCCAGCAGGCGGGACCAGCGACACCGATTAACCCGGCCGCAGCATCCTCAAGACTACCGTTAACGTTGCGGTATACTCGCGTGATGGGATTTTCCGATTCATCCTCTCCCGTAAGCAGTAAATCCAGATCACTGTCACCGTCATAATCGCCCCAGGCGACGGAACCGCACCATAGGCCCGGAAGTCCTGCGTGGATATCTGTGAAAACGCCATTGTCGTTCTGGTAGATGCGCGAAATTCGTTCCGTGTAGGTGTGGCCAGTCAGGAGGATATCCAGGTCGCCATCGTTGTCATAATCGCCCCAGGCCACCGAGGAACAGAAAAGTCCGGGTAACCCGGCAGCGATGCCGGCAAATGTCCCGTTGTGATTGCGATAGACACGCGTGAGAAATTCCGACTCGGTTTCGCCGGCCATCAGCAGGTCCAGATCACCGTCGTTATCGTAATCGCCCCAGCAGACCGAACTGTAATCGACGCCGGTTAAACCGGCATCTATGTCCACGAAGGACCCTGTGTCGTTACGGTAGATGCGGGACAGGTATTCGGATTCGGCTGCACCGGTCAGCAGCAGGTCCAGATCGCCGTCGTTGTCGTAGTCGCCCCAGGCGACGGCGCCGGCAGCGACACCGGGGAGGGGCACTCCCGTATCGATGAACCGGGGGACGGTGTAGAAGTCCCAGGCGGCGGGATCGCTGATCCCCGGAAAGAAATAGCTGCCGTTGTAGCTGAAAGCATCATCGTCGATTTCCACATAGTATCCGCATCCAGGCAGGAAATCCTGGGAAGGTTCGATCTGAACCAGGGAATCTTCGATGGTCAAAGCGGCGGCGGCAAATTCCTCGACTAAGGCCCCGTCGGCTGTCAACCTGATCCTCACGTTTCCCGGTCCCGCCACTACAGGCAGATTGAAGGCAATACTCAGGAAGGTGTTCAGCGGCACATCGACAGCCTCATCCGCCGGGAACAACTCCATTATGGTCAGGTCCTCCGTGAGAAAATTCCAGTCCCCGGGATCG
>CAZMSD010000022.1:23927-27741 GCA_964568855.1 uncultured Bacteroidaceae bacterium
ATCGTGAAAGGCGGTGGAATCAACCTCCACGTAGTAACCAGTCGCCGGTAGAAAATCCTGGGAAGGTTCGATCAGGACCAGGGAATCCTGGATAGTCAAAGCGACAGCGGCAAATTCCTCGACCAGAGTCCCGTCAACTGCCAATCTGATCCGCACACTTCCCGGTCCCGCCGCAACAGGCAGATTAAAGGTTGTTCTCAGGGAAGTGTTCAGCGGCACATCGGTGGCATCATCCGCCGGGAACAGTTCCAGGATGAAAATCTCCGCAGCGGTGAAATTCCATTGTTGAGGATCGCTGATCCCCTCGAAGAAGACGCCGGAACCATCCTCAAAGGAATTACCATCGATGAGGACATGGTATTCCGTCCCGGCGAGGAATTCCAGGCCGGGATCCAGAGTCACCAGGTGGCCCGCAATGGAGGCTGCGGAAGCGAAGATAGCTTCGTAAACCGTGTCCGGGGCGGTGTTCATTATGGCGATGGTCCCCGGTCCGGGGAAGACGTCCGTGTAGAAGGTCAGCAGGAGGTTCTGGTCCGGCCTGACTTCGGTTTCATTATCGGCGGGGGTGTGCGTAATCAGCAACGGAGTAGTCTGCCGGCTCAGGAGTAGCTGGCTGAACGAGTCCAGAGCGCTGAAGGTGATACTGTGAGCTGCCGAATCGACGGCAGCAGCGTAGGCTTTAATGTCCCACCCATCGGTTCCATTCGCGGAGCGGGAGTGAAGCTGGAGTTGTCCGGGAAGAAGCTCGTCACGCTCGTTAAGCTCTTCGACAACCGCGCAGCTGAGATCCGCCGTGTAACTCCCGGTACCATAGCTGTGGATAACCCAGTATTGCGAATCGAAAACCTGATCCCAGTCAGGCAGCAGGTTGGGCGCCAGGTTCAGCCGCGTTACCGCCACGGTGTCCAGGCCGGTAAAGGCGGTATAGTTGAGTTCCAGACCGGTGCCGGTGAACTCATACATGCCGGTTCCGTTGACGACGTGTGTAGAGCTTAGCCCGCCCCCCACCGCTACCGCGGACGCGATCCGTTCCGCTCCAATCAGGCTGCCGTGGTTGTCGCCAACCGCGTCGTAGGCGGTGTCACCGGACTCCTCGTTGAACTGCCAATAGGCTGCCAATCCCGGCTCCGTCCCCAGCAGGGTCAGATGAGCGTGTTCGCGGATCTGTTGGGTCGTCCGCGCCGAATTCCACAGCTGCAGTTCCTCGATCTGCCCCCGGTAGGATTCTCCGCCATAGGTTTCATCCCCGAAGATGCCTACCTCAAAGGCGTCGCCGTTGTCCAGGTACCCGGGATGCGTGCCAACGGGATAAGCCCAGCCATCCACGTAGAGCAGGATCTGGCCGGTCTCGTCCCGCACGGCGGCAACGTGATGCCAGAGACTGTCGCCCTGGATCGCGGGACTGGCGCCGGTCAGGAAGTAACCTGCGGGTGAATTCAACTCAAGGAATAATTGATTGCTGCCATATGCGCCCAGACCCAGTGAATACCAGTAAGTCCCATAACCGCGCTTTCCCGCAATGCGCTTCCACTGGGATCCCGGCGTATTGGTGTTCCGGATCCAGCATTCGATGGTGAAGGGACCGTCGCCGAAGTTGAGTCCCGGCGCGTCGGGCATGGACATTTTGTCGTATGTCTGATCAAAGTCCAGGCAGTAGCCGGGGACGGAATCAGTCGCCCACGAGGTCGCAGACAGGATCAGCAGGAACAGAGCGATGGAAGACAACGTGTGCTGATTCATGGGAGACCTCTAGGCTGTGTTACAGTACCGAGTGTGGAGAGGCTCTCAGGCTGCGAGGATCCTCTCCGACGTCCAATTCAGGAGAGCGCGCCAGCATTCAATTGTGGAAAACCGATGACTGTATTACAAGCGAAATTGAAGCTGTGACAAAGCTGTGGATCTCTGCAAGTCGGTGTGGACCATTGCACATGAACATCTCGGCTTCGTGCAATTCGAGGCACGTCTACCGGCCGAGTTATTCCACAACCACGGCTTTCACACGATAGAACTTCTGCCCAGCCGCTGGTTCAGGATCCATCCAGGCCGTTTCGATTGTCGGCGCGCCGTCCGCCTGCCATCCCTCGGGGAAGGGCGCCAGTGCGTCCGGTGTCGAATAGACGATGTAGTACACAAGATCGCCGGGAGCCGGATCCCAGCTCAGGGTCACCACGTCGTCCACCACGCTGATCGTGAAGGCCTGCGGCGGCGAGGGCGGCGTTACGAGGATGAAATCGCCCGGGATTTCGGAGAAAACGGTGTAGCGACGAGGATCGGCGTAGATCGGCCGCATGCGCCAGTAGTGCTGAACATCCTGCTGGATCAGGACGAAGTCGTCCAGATCACCAAGTTGGATTCCGAAATAGTTATCACGGCCGGCTGGTGGATCAACGAAGGGGATCCACTGCTGAAGCAGCGGAGGATCGAACTCGGTTTCGGTGGCGATCTGCAGCTCGAAACCGGCCAGCTCGTTGATCAAACGCAGCTCCCAGTTGAGTACGTCCTCGGGCACCATCAAGATGACGTTGATCAGCTCGAGATATTCGATTTCAGATTCGAACCAGATCGTGTCGCCCGCCATGGAGGATCCCGCCCACGTGTGATCCACCGCCTGCACACCGGTGTAGATTGCTCGGCGTTCCTGGGGGAGCACGGGCTCATCAAGTCCAGGAATCTGAAACGCCCATGCGGTCACCTGGTTGATGTTTCCCAGCGCGGGGACCTGCCGGAAGCCGGTGGCGGCATTGGACATCCCCGCTTTGTACAACGATGTATGATCGGGTGTACCCACCAGCAGGTTGTAGGAAAGCCCTTCGAAGGGGGTCTCCAGGTCGGAAGCGGCATCCCAGTCGATACTCAGGGTATCCGCATTCAACGACACGGACAGATTCGCGGGAGCGCTCGGTGGACTGTTGGCGATGGGACTGTTGTTGCTGTAAACGAGCGTGGTGGGATTGAAAGAAGCATCCCATCCCAACAGCAGAAGATCCAGATCGCCGTCGTTGTCCGCGTCTCCCCATTGGCAGGAGCCATTGTACACTTCGATCAAGCCAGTTTCCACGACCGTGAAGACGCCGTTGTGGTTGACGTAGAAGTGATTGACGGGCAGGAAATCGCCGGTGTGACCCGTGGCCAGGACGTCAAGGTCCCCGTCGTTGTCGTAGTCCCCCCACTGCGATGCGCCCTCGTAGATACCGGGCAAACCGGCATCGATATCCACGAAGCTGCCGTTGTCGTTGCGGTAGATCCGCGAGATCGCTTCCGAGCCCGTGTAACCGGTGAGATGCAGGTCCAGGTCGCCCTCGTTGTCGAAATCGCCCCATTGAACCGTCCCGGCGCCCGTACCCGGCAACGCCACTCCCGAGTCGACAAAACTGCCGTTATCATTGCGATAGAGCCGGAACTCGCGATAGGTCAGCAAGCCCACCATCACGATGTCCAAGTCTCCGTCGTTGTCGTAATCACCCCATTGGGCGGATCCACTCGAGATGCCGATGATCGAGGCCCCGATGTCGGAGAAGCTGCCGTTATCGTTGCGGTAAACATGAGAACGACTTCCATAGGCGTCGCGGCCCGTCAGTAGAATGTCCAGATCGCCGTCGTTGTCGTAATCGCCCCACTGCAGGGAGCTGGATTGGAGACCAGGCAGACCCGCTTCCGCATCAACAAAGCTGCCACCTTCATTGCGGTAGACGCGTGTGGTACCGTTGCTGGCATCATACTGCCCGCTCATTAGGATGTCCAGATCGGTATCGTTGTCGTAGTCGCCCCATTGGAAGTAGCAGTAATACAATCCGATCAAGTAAGCCCCCATAAC
>CAZMSD010000022.1:27751-63772 GCA_964568855.1 uncultured Bacteroidaceae bacterium
GTCCGCACCGATATCCACGAAGCTCCCACCGTCGTTACGGAAGATGAAGGATTCACGACCGATCAATGAAGCCCCTGCTGCCAGGATGTCCAGATCCCCGTCGGCATCGTAGTCACCCCATTGGATGTCGCCGAAATACAATCCGGTCAAAGTTGTCAGCAGGCTGAACCTCGGCAGAGTGGTGAAATTCCATTCGGTATGATCGCTGAAGCCGGGGTAATAGCCCTCGTTGCCGTCGTGGAAGGCGTCGGAATCCACCAGCACATGGTAGTCCGTCAGGAATTCAAGGCTGAGACCCGGATCGAAGGTGGCCGTGCTGTCCACAATCATGGCATCCACCGCAGCCAGGTCCGCCAGTAGGGAATCATCGCCGGAACGATAGATCTGGATAAAGCCGGGACCGGGGACGGGAGGCTGATTGAACTCCAGAATGAGCAGCGGCGACAGATCCACATCTGCGGCGTTGTCCTCCGGTTGCGTGGAGACCAGTCCCAAGTCGCGCTCGTTTTCCAGGCGTGGGGGCAAATCGCCATCTACAGGTGCGCACAATATGGCCGGTGACAGAATCAGAGACAGTTGGAGCACATGAATCCATTCAACGGTTTTCATGATCAGCCTCGGGATTTCGATTACATGCTTGACGGTTCAGGGCGTTGCAGATGTGGAACTCATCCGATGTTCGAATCGGGCGATTCCACTTCATACAGTAAGCGAAATGCGGAATCAACTCACAAGTGAATTCGGCGGGACAAGAACGCGGCTATTTTACATTGGCAAACAATACCCCAATGCAATCCTGTGATCCAGTTGACTATCGGTCATACTCATGCCTAGCCCGCTTTTCTGTTGATCGAAGAATATTGGTCCACCGTTCCAGAGGAAATTGGTGATTCCAGAACGAGATGGATGGTGGTCAAGTTCCAGGACCTGCATGTCGCCGTCGTGCGAGGACCGGGTAAAGCCCTGCTCTCTACAGCGCCCGCTTCTTGACCAGCCAACCGCCCGCGGCCGCCAGGGCCAGGAGTAAAAGGCCCTGGCCCACACGCAGCAGGACAAGCTGCCCGATGCCGAAGGTCAGCCCGTAGATCAGCGCCACACCGCCCAACCAGGTGAGCAGGATGCCCTTGAGCACGGGCCGGTGTATCACATCTCCCGCCTCCGCGGCAATGTCGCCCCAGGCCCCGCCGGGTCGCACCCTGCGATAGAAGGCCACCAGGGTCTCCCGGGGCTCGGGCCGGGTGAGCATGGTCACCGTGACCCAGCAGGCGATGGAAATGGGTACTACCAGCAAAGCCTTGTGAGCCGTGCCCAGCGTGATACCGAAGAGGCTCGGCGCGGTGGCGAAAAGCTTGTACTGGCCGGGCGCGCTCTGCAGAAAGGCCAGGAACTCCAGTCCGAAGGTCACCACGATGGAGGCTCCCAGTGCCGAGAGTTCCGACCAGGCGTTGATGCGCCACCAGAACCAGCGCAGGATCAGCACCCCTCCGATGCCCGCGCTCATGGCCCAGACGAAGATCCAGGCCCGTTCGATGGAAGACATGAAGCCCGACAGCAGGGCGGCCATGGCGATCAGCAGCAGCACGGCCAGGCGTCCCACGGCCACGTAATGACGTTCTCCGGCATCCCGCCGGACGAAGCGGCGGTAGATGTCGTTCACCAGGTAGCTGGCGCCCCAGTTCAGGTGCGTGTCGATGGTGCTCATGAAGGCGGCCAGGAAGGTGGTCACCAGCAGCCCCTTCAGACCCGGTCCGAGCACTGCCCCCAGCACCAAGGGGTAGGCCAGCTTGTGGCCGCTGGCTCCCGCCTGGTCGGCGATCTGCGGGTAGAGCACCAGGGAGGCCAGGGCCACCAGGATCCAGGGCCAGACGCGCAGGGCGTAGTTGGCCACGTTGAACCAGAGGGTGGCCTTGAGAGCCTCGCGCTCGTCCCGGCAGGCGGCCATGCGCTGGATGATGTAGCCGCCCCCGTCGGCGTTGTGGTTGCACCACCACATCAGGGTGATGAAGACGGCGAAGGTAAAGAACGGGCTGCCCACGAAGCCCTCGCTGAACAGCGGCGGGTCCACGGGGGGAACCAGGGAGCCGAGATTCTCAGGGGCGCCGGCAACGGCCTCGGCCTTCTCCAGCAGGCTGCGCAGGCCGCCGGCGGCGGTCACGGCCTTGAAGGTCAGGATCAAGGAGCCGACCATGGCCAGCAGGAACTGCACCAGGTCGGTCAGGGCCACGCCCCAGAAACCGGAAAGCACAGTGTACAGGACGGCCACGGCCACCAGAATCCAGGTGGCCAGCCACTGGTCCACGCCGGTGAGCACGGCGATCACCGTGCTCATGCCGTTGATCACCCAGCCCATCACGATGAAGTTGTAGACGGTGGCGAACCAGCCGGCCTTGAAGGCCCTGAGGAAGGCCGCCGGCCGGCCGCTGTAGCGCAGTTCGATCAGTTCGTTGTCGGTGAGCACCTCGGCACGGCGCCAGAGGCGGCTGAACAGAAAAACCCCCAGCATGCCGCCGAGGGCCAGATTCCACCACCACCAGTTGCGCCAGATGCCGTGGCCGCGCACCATTTCGGTGATCGCCAGCGGAGTATCGGCGGCGAAGGTGGTGGCCACCATGGAGGTGCCCACGATCCACCAGGGAAGGCTGCGTCCGGCGAGGAAGAAGTCACCCGTGGAGCGGGAGCTGCGCCGGCTGAGCAGCACTCCCGCCGCCAGCGCGAAGACCAGGTAGAGGCCGATGATCAGCCAGTCGACCGGGGCCAGGGCCTGTTCACCGGTCGCAGGCATCCCCGTACCGGTGTTAGACTCCCACCATCACGTTGCGGAAGCGGGCCGGGCTGCTGCCGTGCGACATCTCCGCCGTCTGCCCGGGCTGTCCCTTGCCGCAATTGGCCACGCCGATCAGTTCCCAGTCCTCGGGGCCGCAGATGGCGTCGCAGCTGCCCCAGAACTCTGGCGTGATACTCTGGTAGCTGGGATTCTTGACCAGGCCCTCGATCTTGCCCTTTTTCACGAGCCAGCCGATCTCGCAGCCGAACTGGAAGTTGAGGCGCTGCTGGTCGATGCTCCAGCAGCGGTTGCAGTCCATGATCACGCCCTCGTCGACCCCGGCCACCATGTCCTCCCAGTTGGAGTCGCCGGGCATCAGCGAGAGGTTGTTGATCCGCGTGATGGGGATGTGGAACCAGCCCTCGGCCCGATTGCAGCCCCGGGACCCATCCTCGTCGACGCGGTGCGCCAGCTCCCGGTTGGTCATGTAGCCGCTGAGGATGCCCTCGCGGACGATGTGCCAGCGCTGCTGCCGCACGCCGTCGTCGTCGTAGCCCTGGGTGGCCAGGCCCCCGGGCACCGTGCCGTCGGCCACCAGGTTGACGATCCCGCTGCCGTAGCGGAAGTTGTGCAGCTTCTCGGTGGTCGCGAAGCTGGTGCCCGCGTAGTTGGCCTCGTAGCCCAGCACGCGGTCCAACTCGGTGGCGTGGCCCACGCTCTCGTGGATCTGCAGCACGAGCTGCCGGGGCTTGAGGATCAGGTCCATTCTCCCCTGCGGGCACTGGGGCGCGCTCAACAGGGCCAGGGCCTCCTCACGCACGCGCTCGGCGTTGCCCACGAGATCCAGGCTTTCGATCAGCTCGTAGCCCAGCCCCATGTACTGCCCGCCGTGACTCATGGGATAACTGCGGGTCTGCATTTCGCCGTCCTGGGCGGCGTTGACCGTGTAACCGGCGCCGCTGCGGGTGAGTACCTGCTCAAGGTTCATGCCCTCGGTGGAAGCGAAGTGCTGGTGTTCCCTTAGAAAACTCATGCTGCACTCGGCGCTGCGGATGCGCTCGTCGGTGCGCAGGATCTCATCGCAGGCGTAGAGCGTGGCCAGCTTGTCCTCCAGGCCCACCTGGAAGGGATCCACCTGGTAGGGAGTCTGCCAGAGGTCCTTCCAGGCAGGTTCGGGCGCCAGGCGCACCTGTTCGTCGTTGAGGGTCGCGCTGGCCATGGCGATGCGCACGGCCTCCCGGGCCACCCGCTGCACTTCCTCGCGCCCCAGGCGGCTCGAAGAGGCGAAGCCCCAGGCCCCGCCCTTGAGCACCCGGACACCGAAGCCCAGGTTCTCGCCGTCGGCGTAGGCGCCCAGCGCGCCGTTGCGGGTTTCCACGACCTGGTTTCTTGTATGAACGATCCGGATGTCGGCGTAGTCGGCTCCGGCGCTCTTGGCCGCTTCAAGGGCCAGGTTCAAGTAATCCTTCATCTGGGGCTCCTGATCAGAAGGTGCTTTCGCTGGTGAACGTGAAGCGCTCGATCTTCATCCCGGGCAGCACGAAACCGCCGCTGAAGAAGCCCTGGGTGAGCTTCTGCTCGCGGGTCAGCGCGCTGATGGAGCTGAACGCGTTGAAGATGCTTTCGGTGAAGCGCATGTGATGCACCGGGCGGCTTATCCGGCCGTCCTCAACCAGGAAGAGGCCGTCGCGGGTCATCCCGGTGAGCAGCATCTTCACCGGATCCTGCACGTTGGTGTAGTGCAGGTGTGTCACATACAGACCGCGATCGGTGCCGGCGATCATCTCCTCGATGCTGCTGTCGCCCGGCAGGACCACCAGGTTGCCGGGAAAGGGACCATAGCTGTTGGGCCGGGGCAGGCCGTGGCCCGTGCTCTCCACGCCGGCCTCCTTCGCCGTGGTGCGGTCGTGCACCGGCCCGCGGTAAACGCCCCGGTCCACCAGGGTGACTCGCTGCCGGGGCAGACCCTCGAAGTCGAAGGGCAAGCCGTCCGAGAGGACGTGCGAGTGATCGTCCAGGATGCTCAGGTTCTCGCTGAAGAGTTTCTCGCCGATCTTCCCGCTCATCGGGCTGGTGCCCTCGAGGTAGCTCTGGGCGCCGAAACCCAGCCAGTTGATGAACATCATCAAATCGGCCACGGCGGCGGGCGGCAGGATCACGGTGTATTCACCGGCTTCCAGGTCGCCGGGATCGCGGCTCTGAAGGGCGACTTTCCGCGCCTCGCACGACAGGGCCGCCACGTCCAGCTCGGCGGCGCGCTTGGCCTGCTGTTCCGCCCAGCCGCTGCTGCTTTCCGTGTGCATGGTTGTGGAAAAGGTGGCCTCGCTGCTCTGGAAGTGGCAATAGAGGCCGGCGCTGTTGGCCAGGCTGAGCTGGACCCAGGAATTGGAGTAGACGCCGCTGCTCTCGAGGCCCTCTTCGCGGGCCAGGGCGAATGTCTCGCCCAGGGCGCGGCTCTTGGCCTCGGGACTCAATCCGGCGGTATCCGCGTCCAGGCTGTCCTTGCGGTCCGTAGGGCAGTCGGCCACCAGGGGCAGGATCTCCTTTTCGGGTTTCTGCAGCGCGGCCGCGGTCCTGGCGCTTTCCACCATGTTGCGCAGGCCCTCAGCGTCCAGGCGATTGGTGTTGCCCGTGCCGATCCGGCCCTCGCGAACCACGGTCAGCCCGAGCGTGGCATCCTCTTGCGCCAGGTTCTGCTGGATGTTGTTGTTGGCGTAGCGGGAGAGCGCCTCGAATTCAGCGCTGAAGCGGACTTCCGCCTGGTCGCAATCCGCGGCCAGGTCGAGGGTCTGCTGCAGGATCTCCTGAATCCGGCTTTCCTCGTAAATATTCATCGATGGACCTCCAGGTGCTCCATTTCTCTCGTATCACGGACCGGCGTCGCCGCGGTCCAGCGTCTGCAGCTTGATGCGTAGAAGCTGGTTCTCCGGCTTCTGCTCCAGGGCCCGCTGCCAGTAGTCGCGCGCCGTGTTGAGCCGGCCGTCCCGCTGGCTCAGATCTCCCATGTGCTCCAGGATCTCCGGCTCAAGCGGAGCCAGTTCGCTGGCCCGTTCAAGCAGCGGCCGGGCCTCCGCGGTCCGGCCCAGCTGGAACAGGACCCAGCCCAGCGTGTCCAGGAAGGATGCGCTTTCCGGTTCCGCGCTCAGGGCCCGCCGGGCCAGCTCGAGGGCCCGCTCGAGTTCGGATCCGTTGACGGCCAGCAGGTAGGCCGTGTTGTTCAACAGCACCGGGCTGGGATCCGCTGCGAATATCTCAAGGGCGCGGTTGTAGACCTCCAGCGCCTGCGGTGTATCGCTTACCTGTTCCAGGTGCGTCCCATAGGCCACCCAGAAAGACTGGACCCGGGGATGTTGCTTGAGCAGCCAGCTTCTGAGCATCCCGGCCTCATCCATCCGGCCCAGGGCTTCCAGCGCAGCGCTGAGCGGCACCAGGATCTCGGGGAAGCCCGGCTGCAGGCGGTCCGCCGCCCGCAGGGCCTCCACGGCGCCTTCCGCATCGCCCATGTTCAGGCGCAACCGGCCCAGCAGGATCCAGGCGTCCACTTCCGATGAATCCAGCCGCAGCGCCTGTTCCAGGCGGGCCAGCGCATCCTCGCGCCGTCCCAGCAGCCAGTCCAGCCGGGCCAGCACGAAGTTGCCGCCGCTGCCCTCGAGCACCGCCTGCTGTTCCTTGAGCAGGGCGTAAGCCTCGTTCAGGCGCCCGGAGCGCCTGCCCCATTCGAAGACCAGTTCCCAGAGGAGGACCTCGTCGTAGACCCGCGCTTCCTGCGGATCGGGCCAATCCTCCAGGACCTCGAGGATGCGGGCTCGCGCTTCATCGTGCCGGCCCCGGTCCAGGTCCAGCTGGATCCGCAGCGGCCGGTGATCGCTTTCGGGAAGCTGTTCCAGAATCCCGTCCAGCCTGGCCAGCAGGCCTTCCTCGTAAAGCGCTTCCAGGTAGACCAGGATCCTCGACCCTTCCTCAGGGCGGTGTTTCACGTACCAGTCGCCCGCTGCGCTCAGCGTCTCGAGATCATCCGTCCCCAGGCCGATCTCGAAGAGCGCCCGCGCTGCGAAAGTCAGCCCGGAATCCGCTTCCAGAGCCCTGCGGTAGCCGGACTCGGCCCGCATCAGGTCACCGCGCATCTCCGCCAGCACGGCGTTCATGCAGATGCGGTCGACGCGCGAGGCGCGATCAGGGTGCCCGGGCCCGGCACCCATGAAGCACAGGCAAAGCAGCGGAAGCCACAACAGCTCCACCCGCCATCGTTTAACGCAGCCGCTCATCTTCCTCCATCCCCGGAGAGCCCCTCGGGCGATCCCGATCCCTGGACTTCCCCTTCGCCCGATCCAGATTCCGACTGCTCGACCTCGCTCCGGCCGGCGGGACCCTCGAAGATCCGCAGGATATCGTTGCGCATGATGAAGACCATCAGCACGAGCAAGAGGATCATCCCCGCCTGCTGGGTCCAGAGCTTCACGCGCGTGGGTATGGGCCGCCGGATGGCGCTTTCGATCATCACATAGACCAGGTGGCCGCCGTCCAGCACAGGGATGGGCAGGATATTGATGAAGGCGATGTTGATCGAGATGAAGGCGATGAAGCGCAGGAAGCTGAACAGGCCGCTCCGGGCGGATTCGCCCGAGAGCTGGGCGATGAAGATCGGCCCGCCGATGTCGCGCAAGGTGGCTTCGCCGCTGACGAAGGAGGCGATGGTCCGCCAGGCCAGCCGGATACCGGCCATGGTCTCCAGGACGCCGATCCGAACCATCTCGCCCAAGGCGGATACCGGTCGCAGGACGTAGTTGGGCTCGATGCCCACCAGGCCGATCTCTCCCAGCCCGGGCTGCACCACGGTCAGGGGAACGAGCTCCACGCTCAGGGTGTCACCCCGGCGCTCGGCAACAAGTTCGATCGGCCGGCCGGGGTAATCGTGGATCTTAAGGGCCATGGCCTCCCAGCTCTCCACTGCCAGGCCGTCCACGGCCAGGATCCGGTCACCGGGCTTTAGTCCAGCCTGAGCTGCAGGATAGTCAGGGTGCAGGCCGCCGATGACGGCCTCCGGTTCCGCTTCGTAGGCGCCCCAGATACCGGCGACGGAGGCGTAGATCAGGAAGGCCAGGATCCCGTTCATGATCACGCCGGCCAGGATCACGAATGCCTTCTGAAGAGTGCGCTTGGACATGAACTCGTCGTGGGCGCCGGTGATCCCGCCTTCCCCTTCCAGGCTCTCGTCGATCATCCCGGCCATCTTGACGTAGCCCCCTACGGGGATCCAGGCCAGGCGATACTCCGTGTCCCCGCGCTTCCTGGACCAGATGGCGGGACCGAAGCCGATGGAGAAGGTCTCCACCCGGATGCCGCTGAGGCGGGCCGCCATGAAATGGCCCAGTTCGTGGGCCATGATCACCACGAAGATGACCACGATGAAAGAGATCACTGTCAGGGCGATGGCACTCATCTTCCTCTTCCGCTAGAAGCGCAACCCTCGGAACCTCCGTGTCCGGTCAAACCGCGCACAGCACGCGTTCGCGCACCCGCGCATCCAGGGCGATCAACTCGTCAAGCTCGTGATCCTCTCCCGTGTAAGAATCCAGCTCATCCTCCACCAGCCGGAAGATTTCAGACACGGGCATTCCGCCGGCCAGGAAAAGTTCCACGGCCGCTTCATTGGCGGCATTCAGCACGCAGGGGTAACCCCCACCGCGGCGCATGGCCTCGCGGGCCAGACCCAGGGAGGGAAACTTCCGCTCGTCCGGTTCGGCGAATTCCAGCGAAGCCAGGGTCGTCCAATCCGGGCTTTCCATCTCGAGCGGCAGGTGCCGCGGATAGGTCAGCGCGAACTGGATGGGGATCCGCATGTCGGGCAGACCCAGCTGGGCCTTCACGCTGCGGTCCCGGAATTCCACCATGGAATGGATGATCGACTGCGGGTGGATCAGAACCTCGATCCGTTCTTGAGGCAGGCCGTAGAGCCAGCGCGCCTCGATCAATTCCAGGGCCTTGTTCATCATGGTGGCGCTGTCCACCGTGATCTTGGCTCCCATGTTCCAGGTAGGGTGCTTCAGAGCTTCCTCGCGGGTGGCCGCGTGGACTTCCTCGCGACTCCATTCCCTGAAAGGTCCCCCCGAGGCCGTAAGCCAGATGCGCCGCAGGTCCTCGGGATCCTCGCCCCTGAGACACTGGAGAATCGCGCTGTGCTCGCTGTCCACGGGGATGAAGGGAACCCCGTGCCGCCGCACCTCGCGCATCACCGGCTCACCCGCTGTGACCAGCGGCTCCTTGTTGGCGAAACAGATCCGCAGGCCCCGCCGAATCCCGGTAAGCATGGGCTGCAGCCCGCGCGTACCCACGATGGCCAGCATCAGGACATCCAGGCCCTCGCGTTCCGGCAGCTCACTCAGCGTCTCCCTGCCGGCGAGAACTTCCACTCCGCTGCCCTTAAGCGCGGTCCTGGTTTCAACATAGGCAGCGTCGCTCACATGGACAAAACCGGGCTTGAATTCGAAGGCCTGCTCAACCAGGCGTTCCCAGCTCCGGTTGGCGCTGAGCCCGCGAACCCGGAAGCGCGCGGGATTGGCGCGGACCACCTTCAGGGTGGACTCGCCGATGGATCCCGTGGATCCGATCAGCAGCAGGCCCTCGGGAGAGTCCGCTTCCGCTTTCGTGTCGCGCATCGCCCGGATCGTGACGTTCCTCCGCTTTCCTAGAACAGGCTGAACAACAGCCCGACGGTGATACAATCGTACTTGGCCAGGGAGTATTCGGCATTGATCCTGAGCAGCGGGAAGGGAGTCAGGTTGCAGCCCAGAGCCAGCCGGCCGATGTTCGAATCCACTTCCACGTCCACCTGCTGTGGCGTTGTCTCTTCCGTGGCGTAGGACACCTTGGTGGTCCCCTTGCCCAGGCTGTAGCCCGCATAGGGTTCGATGAGCACCAGGGACTTGGAGACCACGAAGTCGAAACTGAGTCCCGAAGTCGCGAGGGTTTCGCCCAGCTTGAACGAGTTCCAGTTGCCCTGCAGGCCGATGCGCGGCATCAGCAGCGGAATGTGGAACAGCTCGTTCATCTCCCAGCGCAGGGAAGCTCCGAAGAGGGTGAAGCGCCCCAGGTCTTTCGACAGTTCCAGCAGCATGCCCCGCGCTCCCACCTGGAAGCCCTTGAAGAGCCCCTTGGAAAGGACCAGCATGGGGACGCCCGCGGTCTTCAGCTCCGTATCGGCCAGGATACCGGACTGGTCGCCCGAGGAAAAGGGCAGCGCCGTCGCCTTCACTCCCAGTTCCAGGCCCGCCAGTCCCTTGGAGCGGCCGCTGTGGAAGGCGCCCGAACTCGCCAGCAGGGCGTTGGCGTCCGCCAGGGGCTGGACGTAGGCCTCGATCTCGCTCTCCACCGTGCTGGAGAATCCCGCCAGCAGGTCGTCGAAAGAAACCGCGTCCGAAGACCGCGCCCCGATCGCCAGCAGGGCGCACAGAAGCAGGATTCTTGAATTCTTCATTCGCCTTCCCGTTTGTTGGATGATCCTTCCGCCCGGGGCTTGAATCCTCAGGGCTCAAGGACCTCGAAACACTCCCCCGGTTGCAGCCGCGCCCCGCGCAGCCAGTTCCCGGCCGAGAGCGGCCGCCCGCCCTCGGGAGCCAGCCTGAGCACTTCCAGCGTCCCGCTGCCGCAGGCCACCTTGAGAACCTGGTGCTCCTCCGCCAGCAGTCGGCCCGGTTCTTCATCCGGGGCTGGAGAGCGAAAGTCGAGGCGGGGATCCGTCGGTAATTCCGTGCGCAGGATTTTCACGCTCCGACCGCGAAAACCGCAGAGGGCCCCCGGAGCAGGCGAGAGAGCGCGCACCAGGTTGTGGATCTGTTCCGCCATGTCCGCCCAGCGAATCCTGCGCGCCGCCGCATCCAGCTTGGGCGCCGTGGGCCAGTCTCCCTCGGGCTGGTGCCGGCCCTCGAGCCGGTCCGCCAGCAGCTCGCGGATCGTCTCCACCAGCAGCGGCGCGCCCTCCTGCGCCAGCCGGTCGTGCAGCGAGCCGGCGTCCTCTGCGGGCTCTATGGACAGCTCGCGCTGCAGCAGGATCATCCCCTTGTCCACTCCCTTCTCGATCAGGAAAGTGGTCAGTCCGGTCCGCGTGCATCCGTCCATCAGGGCCCGCTGGATCGGGGCGGCGCCCCGGTAGGCGGGCAGCAGACTGGCGTGCAGGTTCACGGCCCCGCGCCGGGGGATGCGGAACATGCGCCCCGGCAGTATGCGATAGGCCACCACCACGAAGAGCTCGGGGCTCAAGCCGCGCAGCTCCTCGTGCAGTTGCGGATCCCGCAGCGACTCCGGAGTGCGCAGCGGCAGGCCGCGCTCCCGGGCGAACCCGGACACCGCCGTTGAGCGCAGCAGCCGTCCGCGACCGGCCGGGCGGTCGGGCTGCGAAAGCACCAGGGGGATATCGAAGCCCGCCTCGAGCAGGGCTTCAAGACTGGGCAGCGCGAAATCCGGGCTGCCCATGAAGATGATCCGTCCGGCTGACCTTGCCGGTGCATCGCGCTGATTCATCGCCTTCGCAGACTTCTTGTGACACACGTCCCAGTGGACCGATTCACTAGCGCTGCTGCAGACGGTTCAGGCGGCCCTTCAGCATGCTGCGCCGGGCCGGACTCAGGCGGTCCACGAACAGAATGCCCTCCAGGTGATCCAGCTCATGCTGCAGCACCCGGGCATCCAGCCCGTCGAACCAGTGTTGCCGTTCCTCGCCTTCCAGAGTACGCCAGCTCAGCAGTATCCGTTCCGGGCGTTCCAGGTCCTCGCGGATTTCGGGGACACTCAGGCAGCCCTCTTCCATTGCGCAGGAGCCTTCGCTCTCGATGATCACCGGGTTGGCGTAGGCCCGCAGGTCCGCCTCCTCGCCCTCTTCCCGCGGCAGGCCCGTGACCAGGAAGCGCAGCGACCGGCCGATCTGGGGAGCGGCCAGGCCCACGCCCTCGGCTTCGATCATCAGCTCGTACATCAGATAGGCCAGGTCCTTCAGGGCATCGTTGAAGCGCTCCACCGCGCTGGCCTTGCCGCGCAGCACGGGATCGCCGATGATGCGGATGCGCTCCTCCAAGTGCTCCTCTTTCCGCCGCGGTTCGGGATCAGCCCTTCACATCGCTGACCGCGGTGCGGGTCAATTCCACGTGGGTGCCTTCGGCGATTTTCACCAGGAGGGTGTTCTCGCGGACTTCCTTGACCGTGCCGTGAATCCCGCCGTTGGTGACGACGCGGTCTCCCTTCTTGACTTCCTGCACCATTTTCTGGTGCGTCTTCTGGCGCTTCTGCTGCGGCCGGATGATCAGAAACCAGATCACCGCGAACATCAGCAGGAAAGGCAGCAGCATCCCGAACATGTTCGGGCTTTCGGCCGCCCCCTGGGCGAGAATCGGCATCACTCCTCCATAATTGAAGAATGGGCCAGCACTGCGTGTGACTCAGGTCACACCGGGCCTCAACCCACTTCTATAATAGAACTAATAAAGATAGGAAACGTGATCGGGAAGGGACGTCGCTGAACCCGGGGAGTCTTTCGGACTCAGTGGTTTTCAGCGTCTTCCTCCGAATCCAGTTCGGGAGGAACCAGATCGGGGATTCCGTCCTTGACGGGGTAGTCCGCTCCGCAGGAAGGGCAGTGGATCCGTTGGGGCTCGGGATACTCAAGCTCCGCAGCGCAGACCGGACAGCGCAACAGTTCCTTCAGGAAATCGCTCACTCCCTCTTCGCGGCTCATGCGGACTCTCCTCCCGCTCTTTCGATAATCGGCCGGAACCAGGCGGGGATCGCGCAGGGTCGCTCGCCCCGCGGGTCGCGCCGCAGGAAACAGTGCCGGGTCCATCCCGAGTAGAGCCTTTCTTCCCGGCGGTGGATTTCATAGTAGATATCGAAGCGCAGCCGGGAAACCCGGCCTCCGGATCCCACGCAGGGGCGGAAACCCGCCAGCAGCCGTAGCTCGTCGTCGTAGCGCGCCGCGCGGTGATACACCACCTTGAGCTCGAGCACGGGCAGCAGGTAGCCCCCGGACTCGATCTCGGCGTAGCTGCGTCCGCCGCG
Source organism: uncultured Bacteroidaceae bacterium (assembly GCA_964568855.1). Classification (GTDB taxonomy): domain Bacteria; phylum CAIWAD01; class CAIWAD01; order CAIWAD01; family CAIWAD01; genus CAZMSD01. The sequence goes on from CAZMSD010000022.1 coordinate 40,560, forward strand.
GCGGATCAGCTCAGTACGCGCGGCGTCGAACCAGACGGCGGCTTGCGAGTGGTAAGCGAAAGACATGCGGTCGGTCTCGCCGTAGCGAACGCGGACACGGCCGACCTCGACCAGTTCCCCGGCCTCCGGGCCGTTTCGAAAGATCGGTTCAGCCATCGGAGTCGAAGAAGCCCATGGACTCGAACTTGTCCACCCGCCGGGCGCTGCGCTCCTCGGGATCCTCCCCGGCCAGCTCCTCCAGGTGGCGGTGCAGGGCCTCCTTCAGACTCATCGCCGCCGCGTCGGGATCGCGATGGGCGCCGCCCAGGGGCTCGGGCACGATTTCGTCCGCCAGACCCATCTCGCGCAAATGCGGAGCCGTGAGTTTCATGGCTTCGGCGGCCTCGCGGGCCCGCGAGGCGTCGCGAAAGAGGATCGAGGCGCAGCCCTCGGGACTGATCACGCTGTAGATGGAATGCTCGAGCATCAGCACCCGGTCCGCCACGGCCAGCGCCAGCGCGCCGCCGGAGCCGCCCTCGCCGATGATCGCCGAGACGATGGGCACCTTGAGCCGCGCCATCTCGAAGAGATTGCGGGCGATGGCCTCCGCCTGGCCGCGGGCCTCGGCGCCGAGGCCCGGGTAGGCTCCCGGCGTGTCCACCAGGGTGACCACGGGACGCCGGAAGCGTTCGGCGGTCTTCATGATCCGCAGGGCCTTGCGGTAACCCTCGGGCTGGGTCATGCCGAAGTTGCGGTAGATGTTGGTCTTCGTGTCACGGCCCTTCTGGTGCCCCACCAGCGCCACGGCCCGCCCGCCCAGCCGGCCCAGCCCGGCCACGATGCTGTGATCGTCTCCGTAGGCGCGGTCCCCGTGGAGTTCGACGAACTCGGGCGAGATGCGCTCGATGTAGTCCAGCGTGTAGGGTCGCTCGGGGTGCCGGGCGAGCTGCACCGTCTGCCAGCAGCTCAGTTTCGAAAATGTCTCACGGCGCAGCTGCTCGAGCTTCTCCTCGAGACGCTCGATCTCGCGATGGGCCTCGATGCCGGTGTCCGAGGAGAGGGCCCGCATCTCGGCGATCTGCCGCTCGAGCGCCACGATCGGTTTCTCGAAATCCAGCACCGGTTCGAAGGCCATGAACAGTACCTGCAGATGAATGCGCGGTTCACAGACGGCCGAGCAGGGCGCGGAACTTCAGGCGCCATACCATCCAGATGGCCTCGCGGACGATGGCCCGGGACATCTTGCTGCGACCCAGGCTGCGATCCACGAAAATGATCGGCACCTCGCGAATGGCCAGCTGTTTCCGCCAGACCTTGAAATTCACCTCGATCTGGAAGCTGTAGCCACCGCTGTGGATGGCGTCCAGGTCCAGCCGCTCGAGGGTGCCGCGCTTGAAGCACTTGAATCCCGAGGTGGGATCCTTGACGGGCATCCCCGTGATCACGCGGGTGTACTTGCTCGCGCCGTAGGACAGCAACAGCCGCCGGAGCGGCCAGTTGACCACGTTGACGCCCTTGACGTAGCGGCTGCCGATCACCAGATCGTAATCGGGAATCAGTTCCAGGAACTCCTTGAGAACAGCGGGATCATGGGAGAAATCCGCGTCCATTTCGCAGATCGCATCGTACTCCCTGGCGATGGCCCACTTGAAGCCCTTCACGTAGGCCGTTCCCAGGCCGAGCTTGCCCTCGCGGTGCAGGACCTGGATCCGCCCGTTGGTCCCGGCCAGCCGGTCGGCGATCTCTCCCGTGCCGTCGGGACTGTTGTCGTCCACCACCAGGATGTCGATCCGGGGATCCTGCTCCAGGATCTGGGCGCTCAACTCCTCGAGGTTCTCGGCCTCGTTGTAGGTGGGTACGATCACCAGGACGCGGGATATTTCGCTCATCAGACCCTTCAGTTGATGGACCACAATTCCGGGCTGTCGGCGCGGTAGGCCCACAGCGAGGTCCGGAAATGGTGGAACTCGATTCCCAGGGAGCGCTCCGTGAGATCCAGCCCCAGCCCGCCGTTCAGCGGGCGCGGAGCGGTCTGGCCCAGCTCGCTGGTCAGGATCGGGCGGACCCGCTCGGGATCCAGACCGTGGATCTCGGCGGCCGCCCTGGCCAGTTCCCAGCGCGATACGCAGCCGCGACTGGCCACGTGATACAAGCCGTGGCGGCGCTGCTGCAGCACCTGCAGCATGGTCTGGGCCAGGTCCATGGCCCAGGTACAGTTGCCCACCTGGTCGGTCACCACGCGGATCTCGCGCCCCCCCCGCAGCTCTTGGACGACCCATTCCACGAAGTCGGGCTTCAGATCATGGCCCTTGCCGTAAAGCACGATCGTGCGCAGGATGGCCGCGGGGAAGTCGCAGCCGCGCAGCAGGTTCTCGGCGGCCAGCTTACTTTGCCCGTATACGCCGAGCGGATCCGGCAGGTCTTCCACTTCATTTGGTCCGGACCGGCCGTTGAAGACATAGTCGGTGGATACGTGGCCCAGCCACAGATTACGCGGCCGGCAAAGCTCAGTCAGCGCGCGCAGCAGCTCCACGTTGGCGCGCCAGCATTCCTCCTTGTGCTGCTCGGCACCGTCCACGTCCGTCCAGGCGGCGGCGTTGATCACGGCGTCCGGACGAAAGTCGCGGAAGTGGTCCTTCATGACCCGGCGGCCCACACCTTCCACCCTGGCGTAGTGAAAGGAGGGATCGGCGATGAAGGTCTGGGGGCTCAGGTCCAGCCCCAGGACTTCCGTCTGGGGCAGCAGGAGCCTCAGCAGATGTTGTCCCAGCCGGCCGTGGCAGCCGGTGAGCAGGACCCGCTCCTTCATGCCAGGTGCGATCCCCGCCCGGTGAATTCCTCCAGCCGGGTCCGCATCTCAGGATCCTCGAGCGACAGGATCCGAGCCGCCAGCACGGCGGCGTTGACGGCGCCCGCCTTCCCTAGGGCCAGGGTCGCCACGGGGATCCCCGCCGGCATCTGCACCGTGGAGAGCAGGGCGTCCATCCCATTCAGATCTGAGGCGGCCAGTGGAACTCCGATCACCGGCAGCGTGGTCTGCGCCGCTACCGCGCCCGCCAGGTGGGCCGCCATCCCCGCGCAACAGACCACCAGGCTGAAACCTTCATCCCGGGCCCCCGCAGCCAGCTCCGCGGTGCGCGCCGGATCGCGGTGGGCGCTGGAGACCGCCAGCACGGCTTCGATGCCGAAATACTCGTAGTATTTCAGGGCCGGTTCCACCGTCCGGCGGTCGTTTTCGGACCCCATCAGGATCAATACTCTATGCGGCGCAGGGCGCTTGTCCATCGTGGCGTCTCGCAGGGTTTCAGACCGACTCTTCGGCTTCGCATCCGGGCGCGGCGGCGCGCGTGCTCAGCGGGTGCCTCCACCGAAGGTCTCCACGATGGTGGTGAGTTGGTGCAGGAAAGGGGACTTTCGGCCACCCGGATTGAGCACGGCGGCATCAATATAGTATGTCCTTCCTGTGGAATTCCCTCCCTTCCGTAGCTCGTCCTGCGGCGGACCACCCGCTCCCGGCAGGTAAAGAGCCCAGCAGAGGAAGGGTCCGCCGCCGAGGTATTCGTCGGTGCCCCAGAGCCCTTCGAAGAGGGAAGCGCTGTGCGAGCCCAGGCGGGTCAGGCTGAAGCGCCCGTAACCGGCTTCGCAGTAATCCAGGTCGAGGTAGCGCCGGCCGAGGCGGGTCCGCACGGCGCGGAGTCCTTCCTCCGTGTGCCGGAGGCTGTCGTCGCCCTGCACCCAGTGGATCGTGATCCAGCGATCGGGCGCCACCCGGCGCAGCCGCAGGAAATCCGCCTGCTCGTCCACCTGGGCGATGAACCAGCCCAGCGGCACCCGCAGGCGGGATCCGCAGATCGTTTCCACCGAGTCGGCCAGCTCGTCCTGCTCGTCGTGGCGGTAGATCCCCTCCCGCTGCAGGCGCCGTTCGTGCCGGATGAAGGTGCGCCGGACATCGGGTCCCCATTCCTCCAGCTGGTCCAGGAAGGACAGTACCGTCGGCGCGGCCAGAATCAGGAGCTGCTGGTCCAGGGCGAAGGCACCCTCGCGCGCCAGTGCGAAATGCTCCTCGCGTTGGATCTGGTCCTTGAGCTCGGTACTGAGAATGCCCGCCAGGAAATCGCGCACCGGCCCCTGGGCGGGTCCCGTGCCGATCACGAGCAGGTTGCGCCGGTTGAGATACTCCTCGAGGCGCTGGGGATCCCCGCGCTCCCAGCCGAGGATCCGCTCGTCCTGGGGTGTGATCCAGCGGACGTCGAAGAGCTCGTCCACCTGCGCTTCGATCCGCTCCCAGTCCGCGTGGTCGGCCAGGACGGTCACTTCGTAGAGTTCGCCCCAGCTCCGCGGCTTGGTGCAGCCGGCCGCCAGGATGACCGCCAGCGTCAGCAGGATGGACAATATCCGGAGCATGCCACATTCCTTTCCGGCGCTGTTAGTTGTCTGAGGAGGAGGGTCCCCGGGCCAGCTCGGCCTCCAGGTGCCGCAGCTCGGCAGAATCGACTCCCGTGTCACGAGCCTGGAGGATCAGGTCCCGCGCGCTCCGAGGATCCCCGCTGCGTACCAGGAAATTGGCGAAACCGAGAAGCCGCCGCTCCCGGCCCAGGGGCGAGACGCGCGGCAATATCGATTCACTATAGAAACGCGAGGCCTGGCGCAGGTACTCTCGCGCCTCCGCCCCGCGCCCAGCCGCCGTATCGCGCCGCGCCTGTTCTTCGAATACGGCGGCCAGCAGCTCGAACCAGGCGCCCGCGCCCCTTCCCGAATCCAGCCCCGCGACGGCCAGTTCCCGCGCGCGGGCCGCATCACCGCGCTCGAGAGCGTCCCTCGCCCGGGCCAGGGAGGCGTCGGGATCGATCCCCCGCCGCAGCAGGTCCTCCTTCAGCGCCGCGATTCCCGCCTCCAGTGCCGCCGGGTCCGTTTTACGAAAGACGTGGATCTCCTCGTGATCGTAGTAGCGCAGGCTGAACTCCGCCGCCTCGTCGTCCACCTCGAAACCCGGCACCCGGGGCAGACGCTGGAACACCGTGTCACGCGCGAAGCCCAGGCGCTGGGCGAAGAGCTCCTCGTAGAAGCGGCGCTCGGCGTGGTAGCGCGTGTTGCGCTCGTAGCCGAGCTTGCGGTTGGACTCCAGGATCGCGGCCCAGTCCGCGAGTCGCAGGCGGTCGGCGAGGAAATCCAGCTTCTCGGCTTCCAGCGCTCCGTCGGCGCGGTAGACGGTGGGGATCTCCAGGCAGACGTTCTCGTAGCGCGGCATGTGGATCACGGACTTGATGGTGTTGGCGCTGCGCTCGTGCAGCAGCGAAGTCCCCGCGGGCAGGCGCTCAAGGAGATAGCGCCCGGCGCTGATCCGGCTGTCCTCGACGGAATGGACCGAGGCCAGGGCCCAGGACCAGCCCAGGGAGGCCAGCAGCACCGCCGTCACCGCCAGCCGGGCCGCCCAGCGCAGGATCCCGGCCGCCGGCAGCGGACGTTCGCCAGGGAGGAAACGTCCCTCCCACAAGCCCGCGCAGAGACGGGCGGCCGCCAGGGCCAGCAGCGGCAGGAAGGGCAGCGCGTAGCGCATGAACATCACCTGGGCGGCGGCGGTCATGGCGAAGGCGGGCAGCAGCCAGGCCAGGACCACCAGGTCGCCCCGCCGGCGGCGAAGCAGCATCCACAGCGCTCCCAGCAGCCCGGCGATCTCAAGCAGCGGTCCCGCCGACCACCAGAGCACGTTGCCCAGCATGAACAGAAAGGGCCTGATCTCCTGGAACTGGATCTGGAAGGGGTAGAAGAACTCGCCCCGCACGTTGCGGATGATGTGAAACAGGCCGAAGGCGTGATCCGCGAAGAGGAAATTGCGGTAGTCGAGAATCGCGTAGGGATTGAGCAGGAAGAACACGCCGACGGTAATCAACCCGGCGGAGAGCAGCCGGATGCCGAGCAGGCGGCGCAGCAGGTCCGTGACATGTTCCTGCAAGCCGCGGATCCGCGGCGGTCGGCCCTCGTCCGCAGCGACTCCGCCGGGGGACTCCTCTCCGCCGCCGGTCTCCCGCAGCAGTTCAGCGGCCACCAGGGGAAATACCACCAGCAGGGCGTTGACCTTGGTGGCCACGGCCAGGCCGGCGGCTGCCGCGGCGAAAACCAGGTCGGGCCAGGAGGCTCTCTTCAGCAGCCGGGCGCTGTGCAGGAAGCTCCACAGCGTGAAGAAGACCATCGGGATGTCCACGGTGCCGAAGCGTCCGCTCTGGGCGTGGAAAGCGGCGAAGGCCAAGAAGGCGGCCGCCAGCCGCGCCGTGCGCCGATCGTAGAGGCTGTGCGCAGCGGCGTAGAGCAGGGGGATACAGGCCAGGCCCAGCAGGGCCGTCAGCCAGCGTACGGCAAGGTAGGTCCGCTTCTGTGAAAGGGGATCCTCGAGATCGTAGGGCTCGAAATCGAGGAACAGGTCGGCGAAGCCCACGGCCAGCACATGCAGGTAGACCGTGCTAGCGCCGTAGAGGCTGTAGTCCAGCTTCTGGCCGTAGAGCTCCCCGGTGGGCCTCCAGGAATCGGACTGGCTGAAGTTGCGGGCCACGCGGATATTCGAGCTCTCGTCGGGATGAAAATCGAAGAAGCTCATCGCCGGGCGCTGCTCTTCCGGCAGGGGGGAGAAATCGGTCCAGCCCCAGTCCAGGCCGCCCAGGCGCACCAGGGCCGCCCCAACCAGGATCACCAGCAGCATCAGGTCCAGGCGGAACTTCCGGCCCGCCAGCTTCAACTCAAGCACGCCGGACGGTTCAATCATCGTTCCGGTCTCCCCCGGCGTCCGCCGAGCGGGGCGGTCCGTAGTCCCCGTTGCGCATCATCCTGCGGATCTTGAGCAGCCCCTGCAGGCTGTCCCATGTATCACGCAGCAGGCGCACCCGCGTGTCCTCGTCGTTGCGCCAGACCACCGGCACCTCGCTGATGGAATACCCCAGGTGGCCGGCCAGAAACAGGATCTCGGCGTCGAAGCTCCAGTCCTCGATGGTCTGTCTCGAAAAAATGGCCCGCGCGGCGTCCCGGCGGAAGACCTTGAAACCGCAGGTGAAATCCGTCACCCGCACGCCGATCAGCAGGTGGCCCAGGGCGGTGAAACCCTTGCCCATGGTCTCGCGCAGCCAGGGCTGGTGACGCTCGATGCGCGCTTCCACGTTCTTGCGCGTGCCGATAATCACTGGCTCGCCGCGTTCCATGCCGGGCAGGAAATCGCGCAGCGACTCCATCGGCGTGGACTCGTCGGCGTCGCAGAACAGGACGTATTCGCCCCGGGCCTCGAGCATGCCCCGTCTCACGGCGCCGCCCTTGCCCAGATTGAGGCCGTTCTTCAGGCCGCGGAAACTCGCCGCTTCATCCGCGGCTTCCCTGGCCATCTCCAGGGTGCGGTCCGGCGAGCCGTCGTCCACCACGATGATCTCGTGCAGCGGCATCAGTTCGCGGAGCACCCGTACCGCCGACCGCAGGCTCGCGCCGATGCGCCGCTCCTCGTTGTAGGCGGGAATCACCATGCTGAGCCGGACATCGGACATCAGCAGCGTCTTTCCTCGTCCGCGCCGCGAAGCGCCGTCGCAGCCGAAGATCCGGTACCGGGCGGATGGTGCTCCCGCGGCAGCCAGCCCAGCTGCTCCACCCTGCGCCGGCCCTTCAACAGGGCTGCCAGGGCGATGCTGCCGGGATAGTGGGTCCGCAACACTTCCTCATCGCTCAGGCTGCGCAGCGCCTGCACCTTCCTGCGCTCCTCCAGTGTATCACCGATTCCGAGCAGGAAGTCCTTCAGCGCCCTCAAGGCCGCCAGGCCGTGAGCGGGACGCCCCTCGACCAGGTATCTCAGGGCTCCTGCCAGGTCCAGCAAGATGCGCAGCGGCAGGCGGCGCAGCAGGGTCCGCCCGGCCGCGTTCTTGAGCAGCATGCGCAGGCTGTTGCGATGGTTGAGGTAGACCTTGAAGCCGCTACGGGCGTCCAGGCTGAAACCGCTGTGGTGATACACGCGGCTGGCGGGCACCGAAGCGATCTTCCAACCGGCCAGTCTAAGACGCCAGTTCAGGTCGATCTCCTCCATGTGCATGAAGAAATCCTCGTCCAGGAGACCCACCCGGTGCAGGGCCTCCACGCGCAGAATGCAGGCCGTGCCCGAGGCCCAGCAGAGCTCCCTCGGCGTCTGCCAGTTGTCGCCGTCCTGCTCGAGTCGGTCCAGGATGCGGCCCAGGGCAAAGGGAAAGCCGTAGAGGTCCAGCAGACCGCCCGCCGCTCCGCTGTAATCCAGCATTCCGGGATTTGGAATGGACAGCAGCCTGGATTGGGCCGCTCCCAGGCTGGGATCCCCGTCCATGGCCGCCGCCAGGTGCTCGAGCCAGTCCGCTTCCTGCCGTGTATCGTTGTTCAGCAGTACCGCGTACTCGCATACCGGGTCCGCGAGGGCGGCCCGCAGGCCCGCGTTGCAGCCCCCGGCGAAGCCCAGGTTGCGCTCCTGGGGCAGAACCTCGACCCAGGGGAAGCTGCGCCTCAGCAACTGCCTGCTGCCGTCGCCCGATGCGTTGTCCACCAGCAGCAGGCGAAAGGGCGTGCTGCAGTCGGCAAGGCTCTTAAGGCAGTCCTTCAGGATCTCCACGCCGCCGGCGTGGGGAATCACCACCGCCAGGCGCCTGCCGGCGATGTTGTCAGCGCTCCCCCTCACCGGCCTCCTTCAACAGCTTCTCGTATCGATCCAGCCGCCGCCTGGCCGTGGGATCCTGCGGATGCTGCTCCAGCCACCCGATGACCAGGTCCCGCGCCTCCTCGTACTGCTTCTCCCGCTCGTAGATCCTGATCAGGGCCGCCACCGCGTCGGCCTTGTCGGGGTGTTCCTCGAGCAGGAGCTGGTAGCGCAGCCGCGCCTGCTCGTAGAATCCGCCCTGCTCGAGAGCCAGGGCCACCTCGAAGGCGACTTCGCCCTTCTGGTCGGCGCGCGTGAGTGGTTCAAGGATGCTCAGGCCCTGTTCCAGGTTCTTGAGCGGATCCAGCCAGTAGGCACCCACCGAGAAGCGATCCTCGAAGGAAAGCCCCTCCGGCCGCTCCATGGCCAGCCGCAGGCGCTGCTCGAGACCCTCGGGATCGCCCAGGCGCTCGAAGAGCAGGCCGAGTTGCAGGCTGAGCTGGGTGGCGTAACTCGGCACGACCCGCTCAGGCAGGAAGCGGTCCATGCGCCTGAGCAGCCTGAGCGCCTCCCCTCCGTTGCCGCGCGCTTCCTCTTCCAGGGCGAGCTGGATGTAGGCGCTGCGATAGTTCTGCACCAGCTTCTGGATATTGTCGTCGAAGAAGATTCCTTCCGTGTCCAGGCCTCGGAAGTACTCCTCGAAATCCTCGATGGCCGCGCCGATCACCTCGGGCTCCAGGGGATAGTCGGCGGGTCGATCCATCACGCGGTAGGCCAGCCCGTCCATCCGCAGCTGGCCGTCCAGGCCGGCGAAATTCTGGGTGGCCACGGTCACGGCGAAGTAGATCGGTCTCTTCCAGCGGTTCTCGCGGATGATCTCGAGGATCATGCGGTCCTGCACGCGCAGGAAATTGTCCTCCGTGCTCCCGTCCCCCAGCGGAACATGCATGGTGGGTCGCACTTCGATCCGGTAGATCTCCCCTTCGCTGTTCCGGAAGGGCACCTTGTACCTGCGATCCTTGGGCAGGGGCACACCACTCCGGTCCTGCCAGATTTCCGGTCCCCAGTAGCGCCACTCGAAGGCTTCCTGCCCGTGCCCGTCGATGGCGCCGGCGATGAAGGAATCCGTGAAACGCTTCGGGATCGGCACGGTGGGCGGCTCGTCCCGCAGTTGCCGGATGTACCAGCCTGTGTTGAGCAGGCTCAGATTCACCACGCGCACGTCTTCGCGGTATTTCTCCACGATCTGCTGGTACCACAGCGGGAAAGTGTCGTTGTCGCCGTTGGTGAAGATGATGGCGTCCTGTTCCAGCATGGCCAGGCTGTTGCGGGCGTAGTCCCAGGCAACGAAGTTCTCCGACCGGTCATGGGAGTAGTAGTTGCTGCTCACAATGCGCAGGGGCAGCAGCAGGACTAGCAGTCCCGCTCCGGCCCAGACCGCCGGCCGGGCCGCCTTTCGCGCCAGTCGGGCCAGGTCCTCCAGGAGCGCGGCGGCGCCCACCCCGATCCAGATGGCGAAGGCATAGAAGGAACACACGTAGGCGTAATCCCGCTCGCGGGGCTGGGGATCGTCCTGGTTGAGATAGATCACGATGGCCAGGCCTGTGAGCAGAAACAGGTTGGTGATGGAAAAGGCCCGCTTCCAGTCCCGGCTGAAATGGTGGACCAGGCCCCAGAGCCCGGTCAGCAGCGGCAAGCCCCAGAGCTGGGCGAAGGTGGCGACACCCGTGGCGATGTCGCGGCCGATGAAGTTCCAGCCGAAATAGCGCAGGTACATCTTGCGGATCTGGTAGTCCCAGAGCGGCGCCTTGCGGTCCAGCAACTGGCTGACGATGGACTCGCTGCCGTACTGCTCGCGTCCCAGGTAGCGGATCAGGCCGGCGATGGTCTCCGGGTCGTTTTCGTCCAGAGGCGGATTGAGCCCGGAGCGCAGCAGGATGATCACATAACTGAAGTAGCCGATGATCACTAAGAGGAGCGCGGCGCTGCCCAGGCCCACCAGTCGGTGGTTGTTGCGCTTGCCCCACCAGTGGAGCCAGCCCAGTCCCACCAGCAGCAGGGCCAGGAGCAGCGGGCCTCCCGCGGCGCCCCCCACCTCGAAGAGCTTGGGCAGCCAGAGCACCACACCGGGAAAAACGGGCAGGATCGCCAAGATGGAGAGCGCCCAGAAGAGCAGGAAACGTTCCGTCTTCAGTGGCTGTCCATCGCTCCAGTGGAAATAGATCACCAGGAAGACCAGCGGCAGGGCCAGGACATTGAGCAGGTGCACGCCGATGGCCAGCCCGATTATGTAGAAGATCAGCAGGAAGATCCGGTCGCCGCCGTGGTGCCCGCGGAGTTCCAGGTCGTGCCAGACGAAGGCCAGCCAGACCACCAGGGCGGTGAAGAGCATGGAGATGGCGTAGACTTCGGCTTCCACGGCGTTGAACCAGAAGGTGTCCGTGCCCATGAAGGCCAGCGCTCCCACGGCCGCGCCGAGGATCTCGGGCAGGCCCAGATTCTGGCGCTTCTTCCAATAGCGGATCAGGTGGATCACGGTCAGGTACAGCAGCAGGACGGTCAGGGCGCTGGTCAGCGGGCTGATCAGGTTGATCCGCGCTCCCACGTCGCCGAATGACGGCAGCAGGGAAAAGAGTCGGCCCAGCAGGAGATAGAAAGGGGCGCCCGGTGGATGGGGCACAGAGAGGGTCCGGGAGCAGGCGATGAACTCGCCGCAATCCCAGAAGCTGGTGGTGGGCGCCATGGTCAGCAGGTAGAGCACCATGGCGATCAGGAACACTGCCGCAGCCGTGATCCGGTGCCAGCGGAGGAAGTTTTGCATCTAGTGTTCCTTCAGCGAGCTGTCTCTTTTCCTTAGTAAACTGATAAAGTTATCAAAGTCCGGACTCCGAAAGGGAGGCCGGGCGGCGGGAATTGACCTCCGCCGGCGGAGTGATACAGCAGCCGGCCGCAAGCCGGCAAAAAAGGGAGTCTGCCCGATGACGACGCGCTGGACCGTGGTGACCCTGCTCGAGAACGAGCTGGAGGCGGGCCTGGTGGAAGCCACCCTGGTGGAACTGGGCCTGCCCTTCCGACTGCGCAGCTATCATGACAGCGCCTATGACGGAGTCTACCAGACGCAACGGGGCTGGGGACAGCTCCTGGCGCCCGAGTCAGAGTGCGAGCGGGTGAGACAGGTAGTGGAAGACCTGCGCCGCAGCGTCGATTGAATCTTCGAACCGGAAGGCCTGGTACTGAACCGGAGCTCGCCGAAGAAGTGACCCCCGACCGCCGAAGCGATCGGGGGCTCAGTGAACAGAAAGGATCACTGATGGGGATTTACCTGACCGCTCTCATCCCAAAGTTCGTGTCAGGAATTGCGTACCGCGACTTTGAAAGACATTACGGCCGTCATGCCCGCCGGAATCCCCACAGCGACTGGACATGACACAGCGCAGGAGGATAGTAGCAGGATTGTACCATGAATGTCGTCCGCACCCCTCGGACGCGTGTTTAGCATAACACAATTATGCGGTATAGAAAAGCTGGATTCGTCGGGGCTGCGAATTAGCGCGCGGGCACTCCTGGCATCGGGCTGTACAAACGGTGGATCACGCCGCCTGGACCGCTGTGACTGCGTCTTTCAGTCCGCCTCTCCCGCCCGGGTGGATTCAGCGACTCGCTGGCGGGCGATGCGCGCTTCGGCGCTTTCAGGATACTCGCGTATCACGCGCTCGAGCAGCTCCACGGATTCGGCTTCCTTGCCGGCGCCGGCCAGGATCAGAGCGCGGCGCAGCAGCGAAGCAGGCAACCGGGGGCTGTCGGGGTGGCGCTCCTCGAAGTGCGTCAGCGCGCGCCAGGCGGAATCGGGCTGCTGTTCCGAGATCCAGGTATCGGCGATCCAGTACATGCACAGGTGCGCCATGTCGCCCTCGGGATAGCGGCCGAGGTACTCGCGGAAACCCGCCCGGGCCAGTTCCGGAAAGCCGCGATAGAGGTCGAGGGTGGCCTGGTTGTAGAGCCAGGCCGGGTCCGCGGGCGCCTGGCTGTCACGGTCCTGGCGCAATCCCTGGCGGGCCAGGATCAGGTTCAACTCGTCCACTTTCTGCGCCAGGCGACGGTTGGTGCCCCCCGCGTCTTCGAACATGGCCCTCAGGGTCTGGATCAATCCCAGCAGCTCTTCCGCCGTCTGCAGCTGATCCGCCTTCATCGTGCGCAGCACCAGCTCGTTCTCCCGCAGCCGGTCCTTGAGGAATTCCACCCGGGCCACCAGCAGGCTGTCCTGCTGCTCCTGCCTGCCTTCCACGCGGTGGAGCTGCTCGCCCAGCAGAGTCAGATCCCGCTGAAAGGCTTCGATTTCGCCGCGCGAGGCGCAACCGGCCGTCGCCAGCAGGACCGGCAGCAGCAGGTGGATCCAACAAACGCTGCGCCGGGGCAGATCCCCCGCGCGCATCCGGCCTCCCCGCCGGGGACCGCCTTTCTTAACGCAGTGCTTCATCGATACTCCCGCGAATCCTGGGCCGGCGATTCACCATTCGCTGTCTCAACAGTTGGCGGCAGCGGCTCCCAGGCGGCCCCGCTGCCTCCCCGGCGGCTCAAGCGCCGCCGTCCCGTTCCGTCGGCCAGCATGATCCAGACCTCTCCGCGCCAGGTGTAGGCGAGCTGCTGCCCGTCGGGGGACCAGGCGGGATCGAAGTGGTTCCCGGGCTCGGAGGTCAGCCGGACCAGGTCGCTGCCGTCCGGCCGCACCTGGAAGACCTGGTAGCCCAGGCGCTCCCGTGACACGAAGGCGATCCACTCGCCGTCCGGGGACCAGGCCGGGCAGTCGTTCGAGGTCCCCTGGAAACTCAGCCGCTCGGTCTCCAGTCCGTCCGCATCGCAGCGATAGATCTGCAGCGTTCCCGAGCGATCGCTGCAGAAGGCCAGGTGCCGGCCGTCGGGCGACCAGGCGGGACTGGTGTCGATCCCGGGACTGAAGGTCAGACGACGGCTGCTCCCCCTGGCCGGCTCGGCGGCGGATCCCCCCGCGCCCCGGGGAGCTGGCAGCAGGTAGATGTCCGTGTTGCCCACGGGCGCGGCGGCGCAGGCGATCCAGGCCCCGTCCGGCGACCAGGCCGGGGCCGCCGCGGGTCCGGACCCGCCCAGCAGCAGCTGCGCCTTTCCGCCCTTCAGGGACGCCGTGAAGAGGTCGGCTCCGCTGCCCTCGCGCAGCACCACGTAGCAGATCCAGCCGCCGTCGGGCGACCAGCAGGGCGAATACTTGGAGGATCCCGAACGGCTAAGGGGGCGGAATTCATCCCCGAAGAAATCGGCCAGCAGCAGTTCCCCGCCGGATCCCTCCGGTTCAACGTAGAGCAGCCGGGAACGGAAGGGCGGGCGATAGCCCGTCAGCAGCAGGAGCAGTTCCTCGGCCAGGCGATCCGCTTCTTCCAGGGCATTCCGGCTGTTCAGGCTCAGCTCCCATTCGGCGAAGGCCAGGCTGTCGCCCAGCTGGCGCAGGCCCAGTCGTAGAATCCCTTCCCCTGTTTCACCAGGCGGGTGGAATCCCGGGAGTTCCGGCGGCGAACGGTCCTCGAGCACGGTTGTCGGCGGTTCTTCGAGCGCCGGCGCCGCGGCCCTGTCGCTCGAATCGGCATCCGTGGCCGAACCTGCAGGGCCCGCCGGATTCTCCAGTCCGTCGGCGTCTCCCTCCACCAGGCGCAGGGTGCCGGCCAGCTCCAGGTCCATGCGCAGCCGGCGGCGGAAGAGCTCCCGCGGGAAGCGGTCCTGTTCATCCAGCGCGAAGAGCAGGGACGGCCGGTAGTATTCCAGGGTGCGGGCTTCCAGCTCGACTTCCGGGTAGGGGCCCGCGGCCTGAGCCCCCGCGTCCGGCGCGCGGAAGAGGACCAGCAGCAGGACGGGCCACCGGCGCAGCGCGCCGACCGGGAAGCCGCGCAGGCGGGCTCGAAGACCATGTGGTCCTGGGCTGGGATGCGCGATGCCGGCCATGGTGTTCCTTCCTATTCGTCCACGAAGGTAAAGGTGACGCCCAGTCGCTCGTATGGAAACGCGGGAGGCAGGGGAGGCAGCCTGCTGCGCTCGATGGCGCCCCTGCCGGCCAGGTCCAGGCCCGGCAGGCCCGAACTCTCCCTCTGTACCAGCTCCGCGACGGCGCCCCCCGCTTCCACGTAGAAATGGAAGACCGCCGCGCGACCGCTGTGGCGCGCCGGATAGCGAAAGGCGCGCTGAACGGCCCCTTCGATCCTCAACAGGTAAGCTTCCAGCCCCGGGCTTCCCTCCCGGTCGGCCACCGCTCCCCGGCCGCTTCCGCGAGGACCGGCCTCGCCGGCGGCCGCGCCCGCGGACTCTGCACCAGGACTCTCCCCCCGTCGGTCGGGGACGGTCTTCTCTTCAGCGATCCCGCCGGTGGAGGATTCCTCGTGCCGGTCCCCTGGCCGCTCGCGCTGCCTGGCGGGCGAGACGGGGACAGGATCGCTTTTACGTTCAACCGCTGGCCGTTCCCTTGCCGGCGCAGGAGCTGGAGGCACCGTTTCGCGCTCGCTCGGCGGCTCGGAACGAGGCGGCTGGACTTTCCGCGCAATTTCCCGGGACGCCGCCGGATCGACCCAGCCGGGACGCCCCTCGCCGCCGCCGACCAGCCGCACCATGCGCAGCCTCAGTTCGGGCGCGGACTCCGCCTGGGGCCGGCCGCCCGTCAGCAGCAGGCCCGCCAGCAGGTGCAGCAGCAGCGAGAACAGCAGCGGAAGTCGCAGGTTGCGGGTGGGAACCGGAGAGCCGATGCTGTCCAAGGGCAGACTCATGGATCAAGGCCGCGACCGCGGTCGCTCTCGCGGCTGCGCCCGCGGCTGCACCCGCGGTGGTTCCGTCAGCAGGGCCACGTCCGACACCCCTTCACCACGCAGTCGATCCAGCAGCAGCACTACCTCCCCGTAGGGCACTCCCTCGTCCGCCGCCAGGAAGACCGGCGGGCCGTGAGCATCGGGCTTTCCTGTATCACCCGATGCCTCGCCCGGGGCGGAGTGCTCCGCGGACTCGCCTCCCAGCAGGGCCCTGACCGCGGAACCGAGTTCCGCCGCCGCCACCGCGCGGCCTTCCACGAAGATGCCCCCGTCCCGGCGCAGTTCCACCGTGATTCCGGCGGCAACGGTCCGCAGGCCGCTTACCGACCGGGGCAGGCCCACTTCCAGGGCGCTTTTCAGCACTGGCGCGGTGATCATGAAGATCACCAGCAGGACGAGAAAGACGTCCACCAACGGCGTGACGTTGATCTCGGAGAGCGGACGACTTCCCCTGGCCAGTTTCATTCGCCCGTCCCGAAGCGTGGATCGCGGTCCCGGCGGTCCTCCGCGCCGCGGCCGCCGGCCAGCAGGACCACCTGGGTGCCCAGGCTTTCGATGTTCAGGCGCTGCCTCCTGGCCGCCGCGTTGAAGAGGTTGAAGGCAACCGTGGCAGGAATGGCCGTGGCCAGGCCCGCCACCGTGGCGATCAGGGCTTCGGCGATGCCCGGGCCCACCACTTCGAGCATGGCCTGGCCCGTGGCTTCTCCGATGCGCAGGAAGGCCACCATCACGCCCCAGACCGTGCCCAGCAGCCCGATGAAGGGGCTGGCTGAACTGACGGTCGCCAGGAAACTCAGGTAGCGCTCGATGCCCTGCATCTCCAGGCTTCCCTCGGCGCCCAGGTGGCGTTCCCAGGTCTGCGGATCACCTGGTTCAGCGGCGGGGATTCCGGGCGCCGGCGCGGGGGGTCGGTCTTCGCATCGCGGAGTGCGTTCGGCCGTCGTCCCGACCCGCTGCGCCGCCCTGGCCAGCACAGCGGCCGGTGGCGCGTCCGGGTGACGCTGGGCCAGCCGGCAGAGCGCACCCAGGTCGCCGCAGCGGCCGGTTGCGGCCAGGAACGCCGCCGCGGCCCGGGACCGGCAACGGAAAAACAGCAGGCGCTCGAGAATCACGGCCCAGCTGAAGAGCGAGATGGCGAGCAGCAGCAACAGGATCAGCTTGGAAAACAGGGTAGCGCCGGCGACGAAGCTCCAGAGGCTCATGGTCAGCTACTCTCCCAGCGGGCGAAACTCGCAGCGGCGGTTCTTCGACCAGGCGGCCTCGTTCGAGCCCTGGACTGCAGGACGCGCCTTCCCGTAGGAGACCGTCTCCAGGCGCTCCTGGGCGATGCCCAGGTTGACCAGGTAATCGCGGGCGGCCAGGGCCCGCCGGTCTCCCAGGGCCAGGTTGTAGGCCACCGATCCGTTCTCGTCGCAGTGGCCCTCGATGCGCAGTTTCAGGTCCGGCACTTCCCCGAGCAGGTCCGCGTTGCGGTTCAGCCCCAGGCGGGCGTCCTCGCGCAGGTTGTACCTGTCGAAATCGAAGTACACCGGCCGCAGGGCGTCGATGCTCTCCCTGCGCCGCTCGGCGAGCCGGGTTTCCTCTTCCAGCCGCCGCTGCTCCTCCGCCGCCAGCAGCTCCTCCTCGCTGACCAGCGCCTGGGTCGTATCCGTGACGCTTTCCTCCAGGATCTCCACCACTGGCTCCGCCTGCGGCGCCTGCGGCTCCAGGGCGTCCACGCGGGCGGCTTTTTTCGTGCAGGACATCAGGGTGAGACTCAGCGCCGTCAGGAGGACGGGCAGCAGGATCCGCGGACAGGCTCGATTCATCGTTTCCTCGCTTGGGTGAACAGTCGACAGATTTGATTTCGTTCGCTTGGACCGCCACGCGCGCCGGGGTTTCGCCGGTCTCCTAGGGCATGTGTGGGGGCGGTTTGGAATCCCAGTGAAAGATCTTCCCGGGGTTGAGAATGTCCAGGGGATCGAAGAGCCGCTTGAGCTTCTTTTGCAGCTCCATGCTGTGCGGCGGCAGCTCGAGGTGCACCCAGGGCTGCTTCCAGCAGCCCACGCCGTGCTCCGCGCTCAGGGTGCCGCCCAGCTCCATGGTCAGCTCGAAGATGTGTCCCACGCAGTCCCACATCCGCTCCCGCACTGCGGGGCCGGCCTCCCGGCTGAGGATGTTGGTGTGCACGTTGCCGTCCCCCAGGTGCCCGTAACCCAGCACCGTCAGTCCGGCTTCGGCTCCGATTCGCCGCGCCCGCTCGAGGTATTCGCTCAGGCGGTCCAGGGGCAGGGCCACGTCCTCGGAGATTTTCTGGGCGAAAAGCTCGCGCGTGGTGGGCGAGAGTTTGCGCCGGATATCCCAGAGCCGTTCCCGCTTCTCCCCGCCTTCGGCCGCCAGCACGTCCAGGGCGCCTCCCTTAAGGCAGAGCTCTCCCAGTTCGAGCGACACGCGTTCCACGCTCTCCCGGTCCCCGTCAACCTCCAGCAGCAGCAGGGCGCCGCACTCGTGCGGCAGAGCAATGGGAATCCGGTCCCGCACCAGCGCCAGGGCCTCGTCGTCCATGAACTCCATGGCGCAGGGCATGATTCCCGCCCGGGCCACCGCTGCGGCCAGGTCTCCGGCCGCGGCGAGTCCCGGCAGCAGGGCCAGCAGGGTACTGTGCGCCAGCGGACGGGGCAGCAGACGCAGCACCGCGCGGGTGATCACCGCCAGGGTACCCTCGCTGCCGATCAGCAGGTCGCGCAGGCTGTAACCCACGACTCCCTTGCGGGTCCGGGCGCCGCAGGTGATGGTCTCGCCGTCGGGTAAAACGGCCTCAAGCTGCATCACGTAATTGCGCGTGGTGCCGTACTTGTAACACCGCGGACCGCCCGAATCCTCGGCGATGTTCCCGCCGATGCAGCTGCTGTCCCAGCTCGCCGGGTCCGGAGGATAGAACAGGCCCCGTGCTTCAACGGCGCGCTGCAAATCGAGGTTGACCACTCCGGGTTCCACCACGGCGCACTGGTTGACCTGATCGATGTCCAGGATCCGATTGAGCTTCTTGAGGCTCAGGATCACGCCCCCGCGCGTAGCCAGGGCTCCGCCAGAAAGTCCCGTGCCCCCGCCGCGCGGAACCACGGGCACGCGGTGCCGGCCGGCCCAGCGCAGCAGCTCCTGGATCTGGCGCGGTTCCTCTGGTTCCACAACCAGGTCGGGCGGATAGGGACAGAGCAGCTCGTCCGCCGCGTAGGCCTCCATCCGGAAGTCCTCGCGGATCAGGACCCGCGAGCCCAGCCGGCCTTCCAGCTCCTCGAGTTGCCGCGTCGAAATGGTCATTCCGGGAACGTCACTCCCCGCCCTTCCAGAACTCCTCCCGGTACCTACCGTAGAGCAGGCGGATGAGTTCCTCCTCGCAGCGTCCCAGCTGCCTGTTCCTCCGGGCTTTCACCGTCCGGGCGGTCTTCAGGGCCCGCTCGAGCTCGTAGAGTTCAAGGCCGTCCTGCGGGCCGCCCCAGCAGAACGGCGGCAGTTCCTTGGGCGGGAATCCGCCCCCCCAGACGTTGGCGAAGATCCCCGTCACGCTGCCCGTGTTGAACATGGTGTTGATGCCCGTCTTGGAGTGATCGCCCATCATCAGGCCCACGAAGCGCAGTTCCGTCTGAACGCGCCGGCCGCGCTGGATCACGGCGACCGGCGAATAGTTGTTCTTCAGGTCGCTGTTGTTGGTGTCCGCGCCCAGGTTGCACCATTCCCCCAGGTAGGAATGTCCCAGGAAACCCTCGTGCTGCTTGTTGACGAAACCCTGCAGGATGGATTCCGCCAGCTCGCCGGCAACCCGGCATTCGGGACCGAGGTGGCAGCCCCCGTAAATCCGGGCCTGGGCCTTGACCCTGCAGTTCGCGCCGAGATACAAGGGCCCCTGGAGATAGGCGAAAGGCATCACGCTGACCCCGTCCTCGATGACCACCGGCCCCGGGCGGGCGTCGATCAGCACCTGCGGCGCGATTTCCGCGCCGGGAGCGATGCGGATGTCGTCCTCGTTCAACTGTATCACGGTGGAATCGAGTGAGGTCCGGCGCCGGTCCTCCCGGTATTCGTCGAAACAGGGCAGGTCCGCGCTCAGCGCCCCGGGCATCTCGTGCACCAGCTCCCAGGGCCGGGAAACCAGGACAGTGTCCGCGCTCGCCGCGGCCGCTTCCAGCTCGCAGCTCTCGAAGTTGAATCCGGCGGGCTCCGGCTTCCGTTCCCCGGCGAGTGCTTCCGCGCTCAACCGGGCGGCCACCAGCTCCTCGTCCAGCAGCAGGCCCTGTCCAGGTTCCAGTCCCAGGACCTCCCCGGGATCGAAGCGCAACAGCCGCCCGTTCACCAGCAGCAGCTCGTCCGCGGCGGAGAACTCCGGCGCCGCCAGGCCCAGGCGGGCCGCCTGCTTCCGCAGTTCGTCGCGGCAGAAAGCTCCGGACGCTTCCAGGCCCAGGCGCCGCTCGATGCGCTCTCGCAGCGTGCCCAGCCCGCAGCGCAGCTCCCATACGGGCCGCAGCTCGGTCAACGGGTAGAGGCCCGCCCAGGCTTCGTCCTCGAATAGAATCAGTCTCATCGTTGCTGCTTCATTTGAAAAAAGGGGCCTCCGCCCCCTAGGTCATTCACCCAGACCGCTCAGTAATTCCAGCAGGCGGTCCAGCTCTTCCTTGCTGGTGTAGGCGATGCTGATGCTGCCTTTCTCCCGGCGCGGGGAAATCTGCACCTGTGCGCCCAGGGCCTGGCGGATGCGGTCCTCGGCGTCCAGGATGTCGAAGGGCTTGATGATCTGCTGCCGGCGGCCTGGGGGCGGTCCTTCCTTGTGCCGCTGGACCAGGTCCTCGAGCTGCCGCACCGAGAGGTTCCGTTTCAGGCAGCGGTGCCACAGGGTCACCTTGTCGTCGTCGGCTGCCAGTCCCAGCAGGGCCTTGGCGTGCCCCACCGTGATACGTCCTTCCTTGAGGCTGACCTTGATCACCGCGGGCAGCTTGATCAGCCGCAGGGTGTTGGCCACCGAGGCACGGCTCTTGCCCAGGGCGCGGGCCAGCTCCTCCTGGGTCAGGTGGTGGTCTTCCACCAGGGTGCGGTAACCCGAAGCCAGGTCCAGGGGATTCAGATCCTCGCGCTGGATGTTCTCGATCAGCGCCATCTGCAGCAGTTCGCGTTCGCCGGGTCGTTCCCGCAGCAGGGCCGGGACGGTCTTCAGCCCTGCCTTGAGGCAGGCGCGGAAACGGCGCTCGCCGGCGATGATGGTGTAGGCGCCTTCCTCCTGGTAGACCAGGATCGGCTGCAGCACGCCGTTTTCGCGGATGGACTCCGCCAGCTCCGCCAGCTCGGCGGGATCGATCTCGCGGCGAGGCTGGCCGCGGTTGGGCCGAAGCTCATCCAGGGGCAGTTCGTAGATCCGCTCCCCCGGCGCCGTCGCGGCCTCCGTTCCGGGAGAGGCCGGTTTCTGCTGGATCAGGGCGGAGAGTCCCCTACCCAAGGGCTTCGGCTTGCTCATCCAGGATCTCCTGCGCCAGGGCGATGTAGTTCTGCGAACCCGCGCTGCCGGCGTCGTAGTGCAGAATCGGCACGCCGTGGCTCGGGGCTTCCCCCAGTTTCACGTTGCGCCGGATGATGGTCTTGTAGAGCTGGTCGCCGAAATGCTCTTCCACCTCGCGGCGCACCATGTTGCTGAGGTTCAGCCGCCGGTCGTACATGGTCAGGAGCACGCCGCGGACCTGCAGATCCGGGTTCAGGCTGCCGCGCACCAGCTCGATGGTGTTGAGCAGCTGGCTCAGGCCCTCCAGCGCGTAATACTCGGCCTGGATGGGAATGATCACGCCGTCCGCTGCGGTGAGGGTGTTGACGGTGAGCAGACCCAGGCTGGGCGGGCAGTCCACCAGCACGTACTCGTAGTCCGCCTGCAGGCTCTCGAGGGCCCGCTTGAGGCGGAATTCCCGGGCCAGCATACCCACCAGCTCCACCTCGGCGCCCACCAGGCGGACGTGGCTGGGCAGCAGGTCCAGGTAATCGAAGCGGGTTCCCGTCACCGCCTCGCCGGCGTAGTCGGAATCCAGCAGTGCTTCGTAGACGCAGGGACGCTCCTCGTCGCGCTCGCTGCCCAGGCCGCTGGTGGCGTTGGCCTGTGGATCCATGTCCACCAGGAGCACCCTGCGCTCGGAAACGGCCAGGCAGGCGGCCAGGTTGACCGCCGTGGTGGTCTTGCCCACGCCGCCTTTCTGGTTGGCGAATGCGATGATCTCGGCCATTCGATAAATATAGGATGATGCGGCCTGAATCGCCGGTGTGATACGCGGGCGAAAGGGCGCTTCAGACCCAGGTGGCGGGCGGATCGCCCGGACGCAGCTCTTCCTCGTGGCCCACGCGGAACTCGGTGCCGGTCTCCTCCCAGCTCACGCTGGTCAGAATCGTCTGGCCGATGTTGCCCTGGTGCAGGTTGATCTGCTTCAGCAGGTCCATGATCTCCAGGTGGATCTCGTGCGTGGCTACCGACTGGCTGAGGTCTTCGCTGATCCGGTGGAAGTGGGACTGGCGGAATTCCTCTTCCAGGTAGCGGTACTGGGTCTCCTTCTCCACCACCCGCCTGGCACGGCCGCGGTCCATGTTGTCGTAGGACTGCCTCAGGCGCGCCATCTGCTTGATCGTCTTGACGTGGTAGGAGACCAGTTCCTGGCGGCCGACGGCGGAGAAATCCGCCCCCAGCCGGCGTTTCTTCTCCACCAGCGGCAGGAGCGAGCGGTGGATGATGTCGCCCATGCTCTCCAGGTCCTTGACGATGGAGAGCATGCCGAAGACTTCGGCGGCCTGGCCCTCGGCCAGGGACTCGCGGCTGATCCGGGCCAGGTAGGCGGTGATTTTCTCGTCGAGGAAATCCACCTTGCGCTCCCTCAGGTCAAGGCCCTGGACCAGGCTGAGTTCCGTGAGATAGCTGTCCCGGTACTCGCCGGGATCCACTAGGGGGACGATGACCGCCTCGAGCATGCGGTGGACGATCTTGAACATGCGCTGGATTTCCGCGCGGGCCAGCTCCAGGGCCAGGGCCGGGCTGCTCAGTCGGCTGTCCTTGAGGTGCCAGACGATTATCCGCTCAGCGTCGGGGACCGGCCGGTCGGGGAGGATCCACAGGATCAGGCGGGCGAAGAGGGCCGTGAAGGGCAGGAAGGCCAGGGCCAGGCTGACGTTGAACACGGTGTGGGCGTTGGCCACCTGCCGTGGAACCACCAGCGCCTGGGCCGCGATCTGCGACAGGCCCGCCTCGGCCTGGGGCGAGAGGGAGCGGATCAGCCCGGCCAAGCTGGGGATCCAGAAGACGAAGAGCAGCACGCCGGCCACTTTGAACAGGGTGTGCGCCAGGGCCACCCGCTTGGCCTCGCGACCGGTGTTCAGGCTGGCCAGGCCCGCCGTGATACAGGTGCCGATGTTGGCTCCCAGGATCAGCGGAATCCCCGCCTCGAGCGAGAGCAGTCCCTGCTGGGCCAGGACGATGATGATGCCCGTGAAGGCCGAGCTGCTCTGGATCAGGGCCGTGAACAGCGCCCCCACCAGGATGCCCAGCAGCGGATTCTCCAGCTGAAGCAGCAGCTGGATGAAGCCGCTGTGGCTGCGCAGGGGATACATGGCCTGGGACATCAGGTGCATGCCGTAGAACAGGATGCCGAAGCCCAGCACGGCCTGTCCCACGTGCTTGAAAGTGCTGCCGCGCGCGAAGAGATTGAGCGCGAAACCCGCAGCGATCATCAGCAGGGCGAAATCCGTCAGCTTGAAGGCGATCAGCTGGGCGGTGATGGTGGTGCCGATGTCCGCCCCCA
>CAZMSD010000023.1:0-62461 GCA_964568855.1 uncultured Bacteroidaceae bacterium
GTTCACGTGCGGCTTGGTCCTCTCGAACTTCTGCTTGGCCATGGAAACACTCCGCCAGCTTGGACTTGTTAGCTCTCAACTCCCGCACCCGGAAGCGCCGCGCCAGGATCGCATCGCCCGCCGGGGGCGCCGGCTCCTGAGCGCACCGGGGCGCGCACGATGCAGCGGCACCGACTCCAGCCTCGGGGCCTGGTCTCCTGCTCGTTGAACCTGTCGATCCTCCAGGACCGGAAGTCTCGGCAAGGCCTCCGCGCCGCGTGGACGCGTCCGACCGCCGCCGCGGGGTTCGCTAGCCGCGAACCGCCGTCAGCAGCTTCGAAGAGTGCTCTTCCGGCACCTGGGCATAGTGGGAGAATTCCATGTTGAACACGGCTCTCCCCTGGGTGATGGAACGGAGGGTAGTGGCGTAGCCGAACATCTCGACCAGCGGAACGTTAGCGCGTACGACCTGAGCGTCCCTCCGCGGTTCGATGCCGCTGATGCGGCCGCGGCGGGAATTCAGATTGCCCATCACGTCACCCATGTAGTCGTCCGGGACGACCACCTCCACGCGCATAATTGGTTCCAGGAGGACAGGGCTTGCCTTGCGGGCAGCCTCCTTGAAGGCCATCGAGCCGGCGATCTTGAAGGCCAGTTCGCTGGAATCCACGTCGTGGAAGCTTCCATCGAACAGGGTGACTTTCACATCCTCCACAGGATAGCCGGCCAGGACTCCCGTCCGCATGGCCTCCCGGATTCCCTGGGAAGTCGGCTTGACGAATTCCCGGGGAATCACACCACCAACAATCCGATTATCGAAAACGAAGCCCGACCCGGGTTCCCCCGGCTCGAGCGCAATCTTCACGTGCGCGAACTGACCACGGCCGCCGGTCTGGCGCACGAAGCGCGCCTCGGCCTCGGCGGGCCGGGTGATGGATTCCTTGTAGGCCACCATCGGGGTGCCCACGCTGGCGTCCACCTTGAATTCCTTGCGCATCCGGTCGATGAGGATCTCGAGATGCAGTTCGCCCATACCGCGGATCTGGGTCTGCCCCGTGTCCGTGTCATGGTAGATCTGGAAGGTTGGATCCTCTTCCGCCAGCTTCTCCAGGGCCTGGCCCAGTTTTTCCTGGTCCGCCTTGGTCTTGGGCTCGATGGCGATGGAAATCACCGGCTCGGGAAAGCTGATCTGTTCGAGCACAACGGGATGGCTGATGGCGGTCAGCGAATCGCCGGTGCGCACTTTCTTCACGCCGATAACGGCGGCGATGTCGCCGGCCTGTACTTCCTCGATGTCCTCGCGCTTGTTGGCGGACATCTGCAGCAGGCGGCCCATGCGCTCGCGCTTGCCCGTGCTCACGTTGAGCACGGTCTCGCCCACCTTGACCTTGCCGGAATAGACCCGGAAGTAGGTCAGCCGGCCCACGTAGGAATCTGTCTGGATCTTGAAGGCCAGGGCGGCGAAGGGCTCGCTCGGATCGCAGTTGCGCTCGAGCGCCTCGTCGGTCTTGGGATGGTGACCGGGCACGGCGCCCACGTCCAGCGGGCTGGGCATGAAGTAGTTGACTGCGTCGAGCAGGCGCTGCACGCCCTTGTTCTTGAAGGCGCTGCCGCACATCACGGGCACGATGGACAGCTCGATGGCGGCCTTGCGCAGCGCAGCGCGGACCTGTTCCGGCTGGATCTCCCGGCCCTCGAGGAAGTCCTCAAGCAGGTGATCGTCGTAGTCGGAGACGGCCTCGAGCATCTTCTCGCGGTAGTCGCGGGCCAGGTCGGCCATGTCCGAGGGGATATCGGTCTCCTCGAACAGGGCCCCCAGGGACTGCTCGTTGTAGAGCACGGCCCGCATGGTGATCAGGTCGATCAGGCCGGTGAACAGGTCGCCCGAGCCGATGGGAATCTGGATCGCCACCGGGTTGGCCCCCAGGCGGTTGCGCATGGCGTCCAGCACCGCATAGAAATCAGCCCCGATGCGGTCCATCTTATTGACGAAAGCGATCCGGGGCACGTGATACTTGTCGGCCTGGCGCCAGACGGTCTCGGACTGGGGCTCGACGCCGCCCACGGCGCAGAAGAGCGCCACCGCCCCGTCGAGTATGCGCAGGCTGCGCTCCACCTCGGCGGTGAAATCAACGTGGCCCGGCGTGTCGATGATGTTGATATGGTGGTCTTTCCAGTGGGTGCTGATGGCGGCGGAGGTGATCGTGATCCCGCGGGCGCGCTCCTGCTCCATCCAGTCCATCACGGCTGCGCCGTCGTGGACCTCTCCCATGCGGTGCACTTTTCCCGTGTAATACAGGATGCGCTCCGTGGTGGTGGTCTTCCCCGCGTCGATGTGGGCCATGATGCCGATATTGCGGGTCGACTGCAGCCGTTCTTTGAGTTCCATCCGGATCGACGATTCCGATTAAACGCTTACCATCTGAAGTGGGCAAAGGCCTTGTTGGCCTCGGCCATCTTGTGCACGTCTTCGCGCTTCTTGAAGGCTGAACCTTCCTTGCGGTAGGCAGCCATCAACTCGCCGGCCAGGCGCTCGGCGAAGGTCTTCTCGTTGCGGGAACGTGAGTACTGGATCAGCCAGCGGATGGCCAGGGCCGTCTTACGCTTGGGGCGGATCTCCACCGGAACCTGGTAGGTCGAGCCTCCCACCCGGCGGCTCTTGACCTCGAGCATGGGCTCCACGGTGCGTACAGCCTTCTCGAAGATCTCCAGTCCGGGCTTGTCCATCTTGGAATCCACGAGGTCGATGGCCCGGTAGAACTGCCGCTCGGCGACCGACTTGCGCCCGCCCTTGAGCATGCTGTTGATGAACCGGGCCACCAGCGGGGAGTGAAACTTCGGATCGGGCAGGATCTCCCTTTCCGGTGCGCGACGTCTACGCATGGTCTTCCCTCAGACTCCTAGTTCCTGGGACGCTTGGTTCCGTACTTGGACCGTCCCTGCTGCCGCCCTTCGACACCGGTGGCGTCGAGGGCGCCCCGGATAATGTGGTAGCGCACGCCGGGCAGATCCTTGACGCGGCCCCCGCGCACCAGCACGATGCTGTGTTCCTGGAGATTGTGCCCTTCGCCCGGAATATAGGCCGTTACCTCGAAGCCGCTGTTCAGGCGTACCCTGGCGATCTTGCGCAGGGCGGAATTGGGCTTCTTGGGGGTTGTAGTACGAACCTGGGTGCAGACGCCCCGGCGCTGAGGGCAGCGCTTGAGTGCCGGGCTGTTCTGCTTCCGGATGGCCTTCTTGCGCCCACTCCGGACGAGCTGACTGATGGTCGGCACGTTTCCTCCAAAATTGACAAGACCGTTAGTGTAGTATTGTCTAAACTTGTGCGCAAGAATCTGCGAGGCAATTTCGGTTCGGCGGGGACTCGCCTCGGGAAAGCCCGGTTGCTTTTTGACGGGCTACTTTTGACCTTTGTTGCCCAAGCAGACTGTTGGAATCCACAAAGGAGTGCGGAAATATGAAGGACGTTCTGGAGGCTCTCGGTATCGGGGATCTCAATTCCGGTGCTTCGACGGGAAGCTGGATCGAAGGCTGCAGCGGCAGCGTGCTCGATTCGGTTTCGCCCATCGACGGCCGGAGGATCGCCGGCGTGAAACAATGCGAGACCGAGGAATACGAGCAGGTGGTCAGCACCGCCGAAGCCGCCTTCGAGTACTGGCGAATGGTGCCGGCTCCCAAGCGGGGCGAGATCGTTCGGCAGATCGGCCTGGAACTCCGGAAGCACAAGGAGGAACTGGGCCGGCTGGTGACCCTTGAGATGGGCAAGATCCTCCAGGAGGGTCTGGGCGAAGTGCAGGAGATGATCGACATCTGCGATTTCGCCGTGGGCCTCTCCCGGCAGCTTTACGGCCTCACGACCCACAGCGAACGGGGCCGCCACAGGATGTACGAGCAGTGGCATCCCCTGGGCATCGTGGGCGTGATCTCGGCCTTCAACTTCCCGGTGGCCGTCTGGTCCTGGAACACCATGCTGGCCCTGGCCTGCGGGGACGTGGTGATCTGGAAGCCCTCGAGCAAGACGCCGCTCACCGCCTGCGCCTGCCAGAACATCACGGCCAAGGTGCTGAAGAGAAACCAGTTGCCCGAGGGCATCTGCAACCTGGTAATCGGCCGCGGGGCCACGGTGGGCGACCGGCTTTCGCGCGACCGGCGGATCCCGCTGATTTCGGCCACCGGCTCCACGCCCATGGGCCAGCGCCTGGGAGGCATCGTGGGCGAGCGCCTGGGACGCTGCATCCTCGAGCTGGGCGGCAACAACGCCATCATCGTGACGCCGGACGCCGACCTCAGCCTGGCGATCCCCAACATCGCCTTCGGAGCGGTTGGCACGGCGGGCCAGCGCTGCACCTCGACGCGGCGGATCATCGTCCACGAATCCGTCGCCGGCCGGCTGGTGGAGAAACTGGTGGCCGCCTACGGCACGATCCGCATCGGCGACCCGCTGAAGGACGGTACGCTGATGGGCCCCATGGTGGACCAGGGCGCCGTGCGGGACATGATGGAAGCGATGGAGAATGTCAGGCAGCAGGGCGGCGAGATCCTCTGCGGCGGCGAAGTGCTGGACGGGCCGGGATACGAGAGCGGCTGCTACGTGACGCCGGCCATCGCCCGGGTGCGCAACGAACTGGAAATCGTGCAGGAAGAGACCTTCGCGCCCCTGCTTTACATCATCACCTACAGCGGGGAGGTGCAGAACGCCGTCGACCTGCAGAACGACGTCCCCCAGGGCCTGTCGTCGGCGATCTTCACCAACAACCTGCTCGAGAGCGAATCCTTCCTGTCTCACATTGGCAGCGATTGCGGCATCGCCAACGTGAACATCGGAACTTCCGGTGCCGAGATCGGTCTGGCCTTCGGCGGAGAGAAGGACACGGGCGGCGGGCGCGAATCCGGTTCCGACTCCTGGAAGTACTACATGCGGCGTCAGTCCAACACACTCAACTGGTCGGGCGAGACCGCCCTGGCTCAGGGTATCTCCTTCGACGTGTGACATGTTGTCGGACTGCGTCCCACAAACGTGATACATTCGTGATACAAAGAAGCCCGCCGTTCGGCGGGCTTCGCCGTTGATCCGCGAGTGCATCCCCGCGCCGACGGCCGTCCATCGTGTTACACGTTCCCGTCCGCCCCCCGCCACGCGGGATCTTGGTAAACCAATTCTCCCTCGCTGAAGACGGCCAGGATCTTGAGCGAGAGGAGCTCCCCGGCAGGCAGCTCCGCCGGATCGCGCTCGAGCAGTACCAGGTCGGCCAGATAGCCCTCGGCGATCCTGCCCAGACGGTCGCTCCAGCCGGCGGCCCGGGCTGCGTCGGCGGTCATGCCCCTGAGCAGGCGGTCCACGGACAGGGCCTCCCGGGTCCCGATCAGGCGGCGCCCCTGGTGGCTGCTCCGCGTGACGCCGTGATACAGGTTCAGGCGCGGATCCAGGTTTTCGATGGGCCAGTCGGTGCCGATGGGCAGCGGCAGGCCCTGTTCCGCGAACGAGGCCCAGGGATAGGCGATCTTCCGCTGGGCCGGACTCACCAGGCCCTCGAAGAAGTCCTGGTCCGCGGCGCAATGCAGCGGCTGCACGCCGGGCAGGATCTCCAACTCGGCGAAGCGGCGCAGATCCTCCGGCGCGACGAACTGGGCGTGCTCGATCCGGTGGCGCAGCCCGCGCACGGGGAGTCCGGCGGCCTGGAATTCGGCGAAGAAATCGAGCACCTGTCCAACGGCGCGGTCCCCGATGGCGTGGACCGCCAGCCGCCAGCCCTTATCGATGGCCGCGAGCATCCGCCCGCGCAACTCCTCGGGATCGCTGACGAAGTAGCCCCGGCCCCGGCCGCCCAGGAAGTCCTCCCGCATGGCGCAGCTCCGGCTGCCCAGGGCCCCGTCGGCGAAGAGCTTCAGCGTGTCCACCGTGATACGCGGCGTGCCGACTCTTTCATGGTCGAGCAGGCCCTTCGCCAGGTAGCCCTCGTTCAGCCAGCAGTGCAGGCGCAGCTTCAGCAGGCCCTCCTCCTCCAGGCTGCGGTAGACGGGCAGCGAGGCGGGACTCAGATTCTCGTCCACGGCCGTCAGGCCCAGGCCAAGCGCCAGCTCCTGGGCCGTCAGAATCGCCCGGCGCAGCTCCTCCGCCGAGGCCTCCGGGATGCATCCCAGCACGGGATCCAGCGCCTGTTCGCAGAGTATGCCGCTGAGCCCGCCCCGCTCGTCGCGCAGGATGCGGCCTCCGGGCGGATCCGGGCTTTGAGGTCCCAGGCCGGCCAGGGCCAGGGCGGCCGAATTGCAGAGGCCGCTGTGCAGGTCGTGGGTTTCCACCACCACGGGAACCTCGCCCCCGGCTGCGTCCAGGTCGGCGATTCCCAGGTTCCAGACCGCGGGATCCAGGCCGAACCCGCGAACCCAGCAGCTCCGCGGCGGAGGCTCCTTAGCGGACCGCGCCCGGGCCCGTTCCAGCTCTTCCCGCTTGCCGTCGGCCCGCCGGCGCACTTCCTCCAGCAGCTCCGCGCCGTCGTTGAAGGCCCCGGCCCGGATCGTCTCCAGGTACTCGCCGCCCCGGCAGAAATGCGTGTGAGCGTCGTGGAAGCCGGGCATCAGGAAGGCGCCGCCGCATTCCAGCACTAGATTCGTCTTACCGGCATACTCGGCGTTCCCGATCTCGCGAACGCGTCCCTCTTCGACGACCAGCGAAGCCGGCCGGCGCGTTCCACTCGGCGGATCGAAGAGCAGGGCGTTTCGGAGCAGGGTGGCAGGGGACCGGGATGCCGTCCCCGGGGCGGGCAGTCCTGGTTTCAAGAGTCCTGCGTCTCCTCTCCGAAGCGTGGAACGCAGATTCTCTGCAGCTCGAGGCAGCGGCGGCTCAGGGGATCGATCGAGGCCAGCACACCCTGGAGGCGCGGCAGTCCCGGCTGGACCTCGTAGCGGTGGGGCGTCTGGTAGAGGAAGCGACGGATTGCGATCTGGACCTTCATACCGATCACGGACTCGTGACAGCCCGTCATTCCGGCGTCCGTGATGAAGCCGGTGCCATTGGGGAA
Organism: uncultured Bacteroidaceae bacterium; assembly: GCA_964568855.1. Lineage (GTDB taxonomy): Bacteria > CAIWAD01 > CAIWAD01 > CAIWAD01 > CAIWAD01 > CAZMSD01. Next base: position 6,999 of record CAZMSD010000023.1, read on the forward strand.
GATCCGCTCGTCGGCGGTCTGGACGTGGGTGTGCGTGCCCACCAGCAGGCTGACGCGCCCGTCGAGGTAGTGGGCCAGCGCGATCTTCTCCGCGCTGGCTTCGGCGTGGACGTCCACCAGGATCACGGGCGGCTTGCTGCGGGAGGCCACTTCGCGTTCGATCCGCTCCAGCTCGCGGTCGATGCCCCGGAAGGGGCAATCGATGATGGGCATGAAGACCCGCCCCTGCAGGTTCATCACCACCACCGGGCACGCCCCGGGCAGCAGGTGAGTGGTCCAGCCCCGTCCGTTGCAGCCGGGCGGATAGTTCAAGGGTCTGATCAATCCACTCTCGTTCTTCAGGAGGCCGTGGATCTGGTAACGGTCCCAGGTGTGGTTGCCCCCCGTGATCACCTGCACGCCCGCGCCGCGGATCCGTTCCAGGATCTCCTGGTTGAGGCTCTTGCCCTCCCAGGCGTTCTCGGCGTTGGCCACGCAGAGGTCCACGGCGTTGTCGTGCAGCAGCGCTTCCAGCTGCGTGTCCAGAGCCTCGAGACCAGGTTCTCCGCAGATGTCGGCAATGAACAGGATCCGGATGGGCCGCGCTTGTTCCGTCATTCCCCGCACCTATTTTGCGAATTCGACCGAGCGGAACTCGCGGACCACGGTCACCCGGATATGGCCCGGATAGAAGACCCGGCGCTGGATCTCCTCGGCGATCTCGTTGGCCAGGACCTCCAGGTCCTCGTCGGAGATATCGCCGTGTGAGACAACGACGCGCAGCTCCCGCCCCGCCTGCAGGACGCAGGCCTGCTCAACGCCGTTGAAATCGCGGGCGATCTCCTCGATCTGCTCGAGACGCTGGATATAGCGGCCCATGTCCTCGCCCCGGATTCCGGGACGCGAGACCGAGAGGTTATTGGCGATGTGCAGCAGCATGGCCGCGATGGAGCGGTTGTCCCGCCCGTTCTGCTGGTCGCGGATGGCTGCCTCCACCAGCTGGCTTTCCCCGTACTTGCGCACCAGGTCGGCGCCCAGTTCCAGGCTTCCGGCCTCCGCGTAGCCGTCCACCGCCTTGCCGATATCGTGCAGCAATCCGGCCCGGCGCACCAGGCGGGGATCCTCGCCCAGTTCCGCCGCGAGAATCCCGGCGATTCCGGCCACTTCCTTGGAATGGGCCAGGATGTTCTGTCCCATGGTGTTTTTAAAGGCCAGAGTCCCCAGGCAGCGGATCAGCTCGGAATGCAGGCCGTGCACGCCCAGGTCCAGCATGGCCTGCTCACCGATCTCCATCACCGTGCGGACCATCTCTTCGCGCGTGCGTTCCACCACCTCTTCGATGCGCGCCGGGTGGATGCGGCCGTCGTTGATCAGGGATTCGAGACTCAGCCGGGCGATCTCGCGCCGCATGGGATCGAAGCTCGACAGGATCACCGCGCGCGGGGTGTCGTCCACCAGCAGCTCGACGCCCGTCACCGCCTCGAAGGACCTGATGTTGCGTCCTTCGCGGCCGATGATCCGCCCCTTGATTTCATCGGTGGGCAGTTCCACCGTGGTCACCGTGCTCTGGGCGCTGCGCTCGATGCTGGTGCGCTCCATGGCGTTGACCAGGATCTGCCGGGATTCTTGGTAGGCATAGAGGCGGGCCTTCTCGCGGATCTCGTTGAAATACTGCGCGGATTCGCTCTGGACCTTGTGCTCGAGGTTGCGGAAGAGGTGCTCGCGAGCCTGTTCAGTGGTCATCTTGGCGATGGTCTCGAGCCGGCTGTTCTGTTGCTCGATGATCTCGTCGACTTTCTTGCGGCTGCGGTCCAGCAGGGCGTTCTTGTTCTCGAGCAACTGCTCGCGGTGTTTCAGGTCCAGTTCCTTGCCGGAGAGGATGTCCAGTTTCTTGTTGACCGTAAGTTCCTTCTCGCGCAACTCGTTCTCGCGTTCCTTCATTTCGGCTTCGCGGGTGTTGCGCAGGTCCTCCAGCTTCTCCAGCTCCTGGGCCTTCTCCTCGTCCGCCTCCAGCCGGGCCTCGTGACGCAGGGTCTCCGCTTCCCGGCGCGCCTCGGCCAGGAGCTCCTCCGCCTCGCGCGTGCGTTCTGAGAAATGGGAGTTCGCTCCCCGCATGGCCAGCCGGAAACCCAGGGCCACGCCGAGTCCGGCGGCCAGCAGGACAGCCAGAATGATGACAGGATAGCTCATTGCTGTTCCAGGAATTACTGCCCGAGCAGTCGGTTCTGCCTGCCCGAAGCCATGCTCCTGGTCGTGGAATGGGTGGGGGAAGAAAGAATCCCTGCAGATCCCCCCGTTAAGAGAACCACCTTAATGGTCACAGTGGGCGCCGCCTGGATGCTGCTGGGATCCGCCGGTCCTGATCAGGGACTCGCGACTGGCGCGTGCGGCCTGCCATAGGCACCCAATGAGCAAAGCTCCCGAATTCGACATGATTGGTTCTTTAATAAGGTGTTGAACCTGCAGGGATTAACGATCGATTCGCCTGTGCCGGAATCCTCCTGCGCGGCAGTTCCGGATTCGGCCATCAGGTCCGGGAATCTCCTCCTTCCTCGAGACGGTTCAGAGCGCCTGAAATCTGCTCGCTCAACCGGTCCAGCCGCCGGCAAAGGGGATCTTCCGATCCACCCTCGCGGGCCAGCAGTTCACCGGCGATATTCAGGGACGCCAGAATGGCGATCCTTGAGGGGTCCTTCACCGGCAGCGACTCCGCCGCAAGCTGCATGCGGCTGTCCACGTAGGAGACCACGTCCCGCAGGCGGGAAACATCCTCCTCCGTACGTATCGGGATCTTCAGACCCAGAATTGAGACGGTCTGCCGACTGCTCATGAACTTGTCGATCGAGGGATCGTTCCATCCCATCCATTTATATCCACGACCCGGCCACTCCGGGTCTTTCCTTCATTCCTTCATTCCAGCCGCTGAAGCAGCGTGCGGATCCGCGAGCGGGCTTCCTCGAGATCGGCCAGCTGGAGCTCGTGGCTCTGGCGGATCTCAAGCAGTTTATCCCGTTCACGGGACAGTTCTTCCAGCTTCTGGAGCAGCCTGGCCAGTTGCTCTTCCAGTTCATCCAGGCGCCGCTGGATTCCGGGCTGCACGGCTACCTCAGCCTGGCCTTGAAGACGCGCTCCAGCTCGGCGATGATCTTCCGGAAGACCGGTTCCACCTCGGCTTCGCTGAGCGACCGGTCATCCGCGGTGAAGCAGACCTTGAAGCTGCGACTCAGGCAGCCCTCGGGGATTCCGGCGCCCCGATAGAGATCGAAGAGTCGCACCTCGTTCACCAGTTCACCGCCGGCACGTCGAATGGTCTCCTCGAGTTCGCCGGCTTTCACTGCTTCGCCGGTGACCACGCTGAGATCGCGGTAGACCGAGGGGTATCGCGAGAAGGGCTGGTAGCGTCTATCTTTTCGTGCAGCCTGGTATGCGGCTTGCAGATCGAGGTCCAGTACGAACAGCGGTTCGGTGGTGCCCAGGTCTTCGCAGAGCGGCGGATCGAGCTGACCGAATTGACCGATGCGCTTCCCCCCCGCCTGGACGGCCAGTGAATTGGCTGAATAGGCGCGGTCAAGGTAGGGAAGCAGTTCATAGTTGTCAAGGTTGAGAGACTGGAGCAGGGATCGTGACAACTCCTTGATGTCAAAGAAGTTATACGCGATTTCGACCCCGTCCCAACCGGCCGGCCTGCGGCGTCCGCAGAGCAGCAGAACCAGGTGCTGATCCTCGCGGCAACCCGTGTCCGATTCGGGATCCGGGTGGAATTCGCGATCGATCTCGAAGAGCCGCAGGTCGTCGTTCCGCCGGTTAAGGTTGTAGAGCGCGGTCTGGATCATTGAGGGCAGGAGGCTGTTGCGCAGGGCCGCAAGATCCTCCGAGAGGGGATTGCGCACCTTCAGCCAGGGCCGGTCCGGATCGATCTTCTCCAGCAGGCGCGGATCCACCATGGAATAGCTGGATACCTGGTGGCAGCCCAGTTCCTGAACCTTGCGCTTGGCCAGGTCGCGGAATTCCCCGAAGGGATCCAGGTGAGGAGCCAGGGGAACGCGCGCGTTGTCGGCGACGCCGATCTGCTCGTAGCCCTCCACACGGGCCACTTCCTCGATCAGGTCGATCTCGCGCTCCAGGTCGAAACGCCAGCTGGGCGCTCGGACCTCCAGCAGCCCCTCCTCAATGGGCCGGCAGCCGATCTTCAGGCTCTCCAGGTGCCGCTGCACGGTCGCCTGGTCCAGTTCGAGCCCCAGCACGGCGTTGACGCGCGCGCAGCGCAGCCTCAGCGGCGGCCGGGAAAGGGGCCGCGGCTGCACGTCCACTACCTCGCCGGCCGCCCGCGCGCCAGAGACCAGGGCCATCAGCGCGGCGGTGCGTTCCATTACCTCCGGGACGTTCTCCATGTCCACGCCCCGCTCGAAGCGCCGCGAGCTGTCGCTGGCCAGGCCGGCCCTCCGGGCGCCCATGCGGATGTTCACCGGGTCGAAAGCCGCGCATTCCAGCAGGATCTCGCTCGTGTCATCCTCGATGCCCGAATTGAGCCCGCCCATGATGCCGCCCAGGGCCACGGCGCGCTCCGCGTCGCAGATCAGGGTGTGCTCGGCGTTGAGCAGGCGCTCCTCGCCGTCCAGGGTCACGAAGCGCTCGCCCTCCGCGGCGAAGCGCACCCGGATCTCCCCGCCGTGAAGCTGGCGCAGGTCGAAGGCATGCAGCGGGTGACCGGTCTCCCACATCACGTAGTTGGTCACGTCCACAACGTTGTTGATGCTGCGCAGACCGACCGCCTCCAGCCGGTCCGCCATCCAGCGGGGCGAAGGTCCCACCCGGACGCGGTCCATCACCTGCCCGGCGTAGCGCGGGCAACCGCCCTCGGCGCAGTCGTCCTCGATGCTGATCTTCAACTGATGCCCGGGGCCTTCCACGGCTTCGGCGGGGATCGCCGCCGGCCGCTTCAACTCCACGCCCCGCAGGGCGGCGAGCTCCCTGGCGATGCCCATGATGGACAGCGCGTCCCCCCGGTTCAGGGTCACTTCGAACTCGAAGACCACGTCGCGGCAGTCGAACTCCTCCGCCAGCGAATCTCCCGGCTCCCAGCGCCCGGGATCGAGTTCGAGAAGGCCGCTGTGATCGTCGCCCAGTCCCAGTTCCACCTCACTCAGCAGCATGCCGCAGCTTTCCACGCCGCGGATCCTGGCCTTTTTCAGGGGACGATTATCCAGCCCCGGCAGCCGTGCTCCCAGGGTGGCCAGGGGAACCAGCATCCCGGTGCGCACTCCGGGAGCTCCGCAGACCAGTCGCAGCGGTTCCTCGAGCCCGTACTCGACGCTCACCAGCTGCAGCTTGTCCGCCTTAGGATGGGCTTCGATTCTGTCGACGCGGGCGCAGACCACGCCCTTAAGATCGCGCTCGATGCGTTCCACCTGCTCCACTTCGAGCCCGAGCATGGTGAGCTGGTGCACCAGCTCGTCAACATCGGACTCGTCGAGGCTCAGGTCGATGAAGTCGTTCAACCAGTTCAGCGAGACTTTCATCAGTGCACTCCGTCCGGTGATACAACCGACGGCCGGAACCGGGATCCGGGCCGCTCCTAGAACTGCCGCAGGAACCGCAGGTCGTTCTCGTAGAACAGGCGGATGTCGTCCACGCCGAAGAGCAGCATGGCGATCCGCTCGATGCCCAGCCCGAAGGCGAAACCGGTGAATTCCTCGGGATCAACGCCCACGCCCTCGAAAACGTTGGGATCCACCATTCCGCTGCCGCCCATCTCCAGCCAGCCTCCGTTCTTGCAGACCCGGCAGCCCTTACCATGACAGAACATGCAGGTCACGTCCACTTCCGCGGAGGGCTCCGTGAAGGGGAAGTAGTGCGGCCGGAAGCGGATCTGGGTGTCCTCGCCGTAGAGCCGGCGGTAGAACTGCAGCAGGGTGCCCTTCAGGTCGGCGAAGGTCACGCCGCGGTCCACGTATAGGCCTTCCACCTGCATGAACATGGGGCTGTGGCTGGCGTCCGGCTTGTCGTTGCGGTAGACGCGTCCCGGGGCGATGATGCGCAGGGGCGGACGGCGGCGCTCCATCACCCGGATCTGCACCGGGCTGGTCTCGGTGCGCAGCATGCAGCCGTTCTCCAGGTAGAGCGAGTCGGTCTCCACGCGGGCCGGATGCCAGAAGGGCGTGTTGAGGGCGTCGAAGTTGTAGTACGTGGTCTCCACTTCGGGGCCGTCCTCGACTGAGAAGCCCATGCGCGAGAAGATCTCCACGATCCGCTGCCGCACCTGCTCCAGCGGGTGCAGGGAACCCCGGTGGGGCGGGACTCCCGGCAGACTCAGGTCCAGCTCGTCCACTCCGCGACCGCGCCTGAGGTTCTCCTGGCGCTCCTTGAAGGACGTTTCCAGTTCCTGCTTCAGATCGTTGATCAGCGCTCCGAAACGGGGACGTTCAGCGGGATCCAGGTTCTTCATCTGGCGGAAAAGGTCCTGGAGTCCGCCCTTGCGTCCAAGGACGCGCTGCCAGATCGCGGTCAGTGCCTCCTGGTCGCCGGCGCGCTCGAGCGAGTCGTAGAACTCCTGCCTGATCTGTTCGAGTCGCTCCTTCATTGGGACCTCCGGAATGTCTGTTCCGCGGAACGGGATGTCTGCGTGACACTCAAAGAGAAAAGTCCCCGCGCGGGGGACGTTTTCATTCCGCCGGCGTCGTCTACTTGACGGACTCGACCAGGCGCTCGAAGGCCTCCGGGCTGCGCACGGCCATGTCCGCCAGCTGCCTGCGGTCGATCCGGATACCCTTCTGACCCAGGAGGTGAATGAAGCGGGAGTAGTTCAGATCGTGCCGGCGCACCGCGGCGTTGATGCGCGTGATCCACAGGCGGCGGAAATCCCCCTTGCGCACCTTGCGGTGGGCGGTGGAGGTGGCCATGGATCGGTCCACGGCGTTCAGGGCCTGACGCAGCAGGTTGCGGCGCCCCCCGCGAAAACCCTTGGCCGCCTTGAATACGCGCTTGCGACGGGCCTTGGAGGCTGGGATGTTGGTTGCTTTGGGCATGGTGCGGACCTCCTATCGGGCGATCATCGCCTTGACGCGGGGAACATCGGCTTCGGCCACCAGGCCGGACTTGCGCAGTCCGCGCTTGCGGTCGGGCGACTTCTTGGTCAGGATGTGGTTGGAGAAGGCCTTGTTCCGCTTGACCTTCCCCTTGCCGGTGAGTTTGAAGCGCTTGGCGGCGCCCCTCCGTGATTTCATCTTGGGCATATCTATTCCTCCTCTTTCTTCTTCTTCCCTTTGCGCGGCGAGAGCAGGACGCTCATGTTGCGGGGTCCGTCCATCTTCGGTTCCTGCTCGACGGTCGCCGCTTCCTCAAGCAACTCCACGAACTTCACCAGGATCTTCAGTCCCAGCTCCTTGTGGGTGATCATCCGCCCGCGGAAGATCACGAAGGCCTTGACCTTGTGGCCCTCCTCGATGAAGCCGCGGGCCTGCCCCGCCTTGGTGGCCAGGTCGTGGCCGCTGATCTTGGGCGTCATGCGGATGCCCTTGACCGTGACCGTGTGGTGCTTCGCCTTGGCCGCCTTTTCCTTCTTCGCCTGCTGGTAGAGGTACTTTCCGTAGTCCATCACCTTGCAGACCGGCGGATCCGCGTTGGGGGCGATCTCCACCAGGTCGGCACCAGCCTCCCTGGCGTTTTCCAGCGCCTGTTCGATGTCCACGACCCCCTGCTGCTCGCCGTCGGCCCCGATCAGGCGCACCTTGTAAGCCCGGATGTGGGTGTTGATCCTGTGCTTGGGTGCCTGGACCTTGGGCCGCTGTAAGAATTTCCCTCTGGCGATAATGCTCTCCTTTTACGAACGGTTCACCGTGTTACACATCCAAGGCGCGGATCTGGACGCGCTCCTTCAAGAGGCGGATGAATTCCTCCAGTTCCATCTGGCCCTGGTCGCCGCGGCCGTGCCGGCGGACGGCGACAAGGCCGTCGCTGAGCTCGCGCGGACCGAGCACCAGCATCCAGGGGATCTTACTCGTCTCCGCCTGGCGGATCTTGTAGCCTATCTTCTCGCTGCGCGTCTCGAGCTGTACGCGCAGTCCCTCCGCTTCGAGGCGGTCGCGAATCTCGCGCCCCGCCGCGAGCTGGTCGTCGGTGAGCGGCAGCACGGCCGCCTGCACGGGGGCCAGCCAGTCGGGCAGGTTGCCCGCGAAGTGCTCGATCAGGATGCCCACGAAGCGCTCGAAGCTGCCGAAGATGGCCCGGTGGATCATCACGGGCCGATGGCGTTCACCGTCCTCGCCCACGTACTCCAGCTCGAAGCGCTCGGGCATGGAAAAGTCAAGCTGGATCGTGGCGCACTGCCAGCGGCGACCCAGGCTGTCCCGGATATGGAAGTCGATCTTCGGTCCGTAGAAGGCCCCGTCGCCGGGATTGAGCTTGTACTCCGCGTCGAGCCGCTTGAGCGCGTTGCGCAGAGCTTCTTCGGCCTGATCCCAGATCTCGACGGTCCCGATGTACTTCTCCTCGGGCCGGGTGGAAAGCTCCATCTCCCAGGTGAAGCCGAAGGTGCGGTAGATGCGGTCCGTGAGCTCCACCACCTTGATGATCTCGTCCTCGATCTGGTGCGGCATGCAGAAGATGTGGGCGTCGTCCTGGGTGAACATGCGCACGCGGAAAAGGCCGTGCAGCACGCCCGACTTCTCGTGCCGGTGCACCAGCCCCAGTTCCGCCAGCTTGAGCGGAAACTCGCGGTATGAGTGCGGCCGGGCGGCGTAGACCGTGACACAGCCCGGGCAGTTCATGGGCTTGATGGCGTAGTCTTCGTCGTCGATGCGGGTGAAATACATCTCCTCGCGGTAGTTGTCCCAGTGGCCGCTGCGGTGCCAGAGCTCCTCGCGGAGAATCATCGGCGTGCGGATCTCGCGGTAGCCCGCCTCGCGGTGCAGTTCGCGCCAGAAGGAGGTCAGCTCATCGAAGACGGCCACGCCGGCCGGATGCCAGAAGGGGAAGCCCGGACCCTCTTCGTGGAAACTGAACAGGCCCAGTTCGCGGCCCAGCTTTCGATGATCCCGCTTGCGGGCCTCCTCCAGCATGTGCAGGTACTCGTCCAGCATCTCCTTGGCGGGGAAACTCACCGCGCGCACGCGCTGGAGCTGCTCGTTGTCCTCGCTGCCGCGCAGGTAGGCGCCCGCCACGGACATGACCTTGAGGGCCTTGATGGGACGGGTGTCGGGCAGGTGGGGCCCCCGGCAGAGGTCGCTCCAGTCGCCCTGGTCGTAGACGCTGACGGACTCGCCCCGTTCCTCGATGGCCCGGATCAGGTCCAGCTTATAATCCTCGCCGCGCTCGCCGAAGAAGCGGCGGGCCTCTTCCGGGTCCATCTCTCGGCGGGTCAGTCTCTCTTTGCGGCTCAGGATCTGACGCATCCGCTCCTCGATTCGCGCCAGGTCCTCCTCGCCGATGGGCTCGGGGAACTTGATGTCGTAGTAGAAGCCGTTCTCCTCGGGCGGACCGTCGTCCAACTTGGCCTCCGGCCAGAGTTCCTTGACGGCCTGGGCCAGGACGTGGGCGGAGCTGTGCCAGAACACGGCCCTACCCTCCTCGTCCTGCCAGGTGAGGAGGCGGAAGGCGGCGTTGCCTTCGATGGGTTGTACCAAGGAGATCGTCTCGCCGTCGACCACGGCGGCCAGGGCGGCCTTCGCCAGCGAGCGGGAAACATCCTTGGCGACTTCCAGCGGTGTCACACCCGCTTCGTAGGACCGGGTGGAACCGTCCGGAAAGGTCAGGGTGATCATGCCCTGGTCCTTTCGCTTACCGGGGCGACGTGCGCCAGAACGCCTGCCCCTCGGAGTCTTGCGGCTCGGAATGGGCGACACGGGATTCGAACCTGTGACCCCTAGCGTGTCGAGCTAGTGCTCTAACCAACTGAGCTAGTCGCCCTTCGCAGAACTGAGTATGATATGACAATGGATTCATGCATGCAACCCTCTCACTGGCTCAACCATCTGCAGGCGGGACCCTCAGCACCCCTCCCCGCGCAGCACGGTGCGCAGAGTGAACAGGAGGATCTTCAGGTCCAGGCTCAGGTTCATGTTCTCCAGGTAGAACAGGTCCAGCCGCAGCTTGTCCTCCGGCTCGCGGATGCTCTGGTCGTAGCGCTGCTTGACCTGGGCCCAGCCGGTCAGCCCGGCGCGGACATTGTGCCGGCGCGCGTAGAGCGGCCACTGCCGGATGTAGCGCTCCACCAGCTCCCTGCGCTCCGGACGCGGTCCCACCAGCGACATCTGGCCCAGGAAGACGTTCCAGAACTGGGGCCACTCGTCGATCCGGTAGCGCCGCAGCCAGCGGCCCACGCGTGTTACACGGTTTTCTTCCGCTTCGCCGTTCTCCCGGGCGGCCGCGGGCCCCTGGCCGGCAGGGTGCATGGTCCTGAACTTGTATAGGCGGAACTCCCGGCCCCCGCGTCCCACGCGGGGCTGGCTGTAGATGGACCCGGCCCCGGGAGAGTCCAGGCGGATCAAGGGCGGCAGCAGCAGGAACAGGGGCAGGCCCAGCAGCAGCATCAGGATCGACACGCCCAGGTCCGCCGCGCGCTTGAACAGGAACTGCCAGGGCGCCATCAGGTGCGGGAAGACCTGGATCGTGGGCATGCCCCAGATGTCCGAGGTCTTCACGTTTCCCAGCACCAGGTCGTAGAGGTCGGGCACGATCAGGACCTCGGCGCCCTGCGCGAAGCCCACGCTGATGACCTGGAAGAGCACCTCGCGGTCGGGTTCGGTCACCACCAGCTCGCTGACCTGGTGTTCGCGGATCAGCTCCTCCAGCCGATCCAGGCCGCCCAGGACCGGCCCGGCGGGAGCCTCGGGATCAGTCCCCGTGGCCCCGCCCGCCTTCGATGCACCAGCCTCGCCGGCGGTGGGGCGGGCGTTCTCGTCGCCCGCCGCGGTGCTCACGAATCCCAGGGGCCTATAGCCCATCCCGGGGTGCAGGAGGAACTGGCGCATCAGCTGGCGCCCGCGCTCGTTGAAGCCGACGATCAGGGCGGGCATCAGCCCCAGGCCGCGCTCCAGCAGCCGTTTCTGGATGGTACGGAAGAGCACGCGGCCGAAACCGGCGCCCAGGAAAACGACCGCACCGTAGCTGAGCAGGAGCAGCTTGCCGGCGCTGATCGGCCGGCCGGGATCGAAGGTGAGCACGAAGAGCAGGATCAGCCCCACGCCCACCGAGCGCAGGACTTCCTGCAGGCTGCGAAAGCGGCTTACGTGATACAACTTGCGATACTGCCCGCGCAGGGCGAAGATCAGCATCCAGTAGGCGCTGAGGGCCAGGAAGGCCAGGGAATGCAGGCGGAAGGGCTCGGGATCGGCGAAGAGGCCGGAGCGGTAGCGCAGGTACCAGGTGCTCCAGGTGGACAGGTTGATGAAACAGAAATCCACCAGCAGGAGGTAGAGGCGTTCGGGATCGAATCGACGGCGCATGGCTCCCGCTGTCCTGTGATCAGAAGCCCCGTGCCACGAGGACGAGCATCAGCACCTGTGACACGACGGTCAGCCCTTCCTTGAAGCGCTCGTAGGCCGTCAGGTCCTCGCGGAAAGGGATCATGATCACGTCGCCGGGACCGGGCACGTAACTCAGGCGCACGGGGGTGAACTGGTCGGAACCCCTTATCCGCACCTTGGCCCGGGCGAGTTTCGCCCCGCGGTGCTTCCCGCCGACGCTCTTCAGGTAGGCGCGCAGGGTCCAGTCCGGGCGCCAGGGCACCAGGCCGGGGTTCTTCACGGCGCCCAGCAGCTCGACTCCCTGCTCGATTCGCGTGACGACGATCTCGTCGCCCGGCATCAGCAGGACTTCCTCGAAATCCACGCTGCTGGAATCGCGGCCCCCGGCGATGCGGCCGCCCAGGTTGACGATCCGGCTCTTGAAGTAATCGCGCTCGAAGTTCGTGACCCAGCCCAGGTTGTAGACCTCGCGCAGGAAGCGCAGCTCGGGGTCGTGCTCGGGCCCCCGGTAGACGCGCACCGCGGAGAGGTCGGCGCGCTCAGGGTGCGGGCCGGCCAGCTCCAGCACCTGCGCCAGGGTGCTTCGCCCGGGGACGACGGGATAGCGCCCGGGACGCAGAACTTCGCCGCGGACCTCCACTTCGCTGAAGAAATCGGTCCCGCCCGTCCAGCGGTAATACAACCGGTCCAACGGGCGCAGGGGCAGCCGCTCGTAGTCCGGGTCGTCCGCGCGGAAAGCCCTGAGCAGCTCCGGCTCTCCGGCGGCCGTCTGTCTCACGAGCTCGAAGCGCCCGTCCTGGCAGCCCTCGCAGAGGCCGCCCAGCGCTTCCACCACGCTGCGCGGCGTGTCGCCGGGAACGAACTCGACACTCTCGCGGAATTGCCTGAAGGGACCGTCCACGCGGATCTCGAGCCCGGCGAACTGGAAGATCACGCGGTCGCCGCCTTCCAGCACGGGATTGGAGTCGGCCGCCCCGGTGTGGAAGAAACGCTGCAGGTCGACGAAGGTGGAGTCCTCGCGGCGCACCAGGAGCACGCGCCTGAGCGAGATCTCCGGGAGCGCCGGCTGCTCGAGGAGGCTGGGCGGGACCTGGTGATCGGGCGCCGGCGCCTCGACGGCGCGCAGACGTACATGCCCCAGCACTTCGCTCAGCCTGCTGAGGTAGGGCAGGTCGAGCCCGCGGGACTGTTCCACCGCGCCGCCCACGTGGACGCGGATCTGGCGGGGCTGTTCGATCCACAGATCCACGCTGTCGCAGTCGAAGGCGACGGCCAGGGAAGGGCCCGCGCTGCGCTGGAAATCGGCCAGGCTGCCGCCCCCGGCGCGGTAGCGGCCCAGCCCTTCCACCGTGACCCAGCCGTCCGAATCCACCCGCAGGCTGAGCCGGCTGCGGTTCAGATTGAAGGCCATCAGACCCAGCCGGTCGCCCGGGCCCATCCGGTAGCTCTCGGCGTCGACGGGGCCCTCGAGTCCTCCCGCCTGTGCGGGTTGTGATACACTCTCGGTTTCCAGTCGATACTCGTCACCCGCGCGCGATCCGAGCAGGGCGTCGAGGCTGTAGGCTTCGAGCTGCCGCCCGCAGCAAAGCAGCAGCGCGGCGGCCAGCAGGAGACTCAGCGGTTTCAGTCCTTCCATGGCTCCCGTGTGTGACAGCGCGGGCATCAAGGGACGCGGCGGCGCAGGGCCTCCGTCCAGTCCCCGTTCTCGCGATACCAGCGGATGGTGCGGCGGATGCCTTCGTCGAAATCCACCGCGGGCGTCCAGCCCAGCTCGCGTTGGATGCGGCCGGCGTCGATGGCGTAGCGCAGGTCGTGGCCCGGCCGGTCGTCCACGAATTCGATCAGGGATTCCGGCTTGCCCAGTTGCCGCAGGATCAGCTTGACGATCTCGATGTTGCGCCACTCGTTGTTGCCGCCGATGTTGAAGACCGCGCCCCGCTCGGCCCTGCGGTAGACCTCCCAGAGGGCGTCGGCGTGGTCGTCCACGAAGAGCCAGTCCCGGATGTTCAGCCCCTGTCCGTAGACCGGCAGGGGCTCGTCGCGGGAAGCCTTCCAGATCATCAGCGGGATCAGCTTCTCGGGAAACTGGTAGGGCCCGTAGTTGTTGCTGCAGCGGGTGATCACCACGTCGACGCCGAAGGTCCGCCGCCAGGCCAGCGCCAGCAGGTCCGCCGCTGTCTTGGAGGCGCTGTAGGGGCTGGAGGGCGCCAGCCGGGACTCCTCCGTGAAGTAACCCCCGCCCTCGCCCAGGTCCCCGTAGACCTCGTCGGTGCTCACCTGGTGGAAGCGCAGGTCGCGGCCCTTTTCCAGGCGCACCGCATCCAGCAGAACCCGCACGCCCTGGATGTTGGTCTTGAGGAACACGTCGGGATCTTCGATGCTGCGGTCCACGTGGCTTTCCGCGGCGAAGTTGATCACCCCGTCCACGCGCGCCACCAGGCGCCGCACCAGGTTCTCGTCCTGGATGTCGCCGTGAACGAATTCGTAGCGCCGATCGCCCTCCAGGTCGGCCAGGCTATCCCGGCAGCCGGCATAGGTCAGGGCGTCCAGGTTGATCAACGACAGGTCGGGTTCGCGCCGGAGCATCCGGCGGATGAAATTGCTGCCGATGAATCCCGCGCCGCCGGTTACCAACAGTCTCATTGCATCTCCGGAAAAGGATCCCGCATGAATCAAGCTTGACTACGCGGGACGACTCTATTCGCCGGTCTTCTTCCTCGCCTGCACAACGAGAGCCGCGATCAAGATCAGCATGGCCGCGCCCGCCATCCAGGGGTAGAACATGAGATCCTGGAAACGCCCGATGGCCAGGCTGATGCGGCCCATCACCGTGTAGCCGAAGCTGGCGCCGAAGCTCATCATCAGGAAGGCGATGCCCACCTTGGAGGCCACTCCCAGGGCGCCGGTGTGCTTCTTCGAGAAGAAGAAGTAGAAGACACCGGTGCAGACGCCCACCACCACCAGCAGGTTGGAAAGAATCTCCACCAGCATCCGGCCGCGCATGGCTCCCCTGCCGATGCCGACGGCGCTGCCCCCCAGATACCGCTCGGGATCGCGTCTCAGTTCCCGGACCTGGTCCTCGCTGAAGGGCTGGCTCAGGTCCACGCTGGTGAGCACCTTCAGACCGCGCTCGAGCAATCCGCGCCTCAGACGGCCGGCTTCGGCCAGGAAGCCTTCCCGCCAGCTTCTCCAGGCGGCGTCGCGGATCCGCTCGCGCTGGATCCGCGTCAGGTCCGGCTGGTCGCCCAGCAGGCGCTCCAGGGAGGCGAAGCGCAGCTCCAGGTCCGCGGCCAGGCTGGGATTCCAGGTATCCGCGCCCTCGGAGGCGGCGATGCGCGACTCCAGGTCCCTGAGCTGGTCCACGCTCCATTCCCCAAACTTCGCCGGCCGGGCGTTGACCTGCTTGAGCAGGGAGTCGACCCGCTGGTGCGTGGTGGGATCGCGCCAGTCCGGCTGCAGGTCACCCGGAAAGGCCTCGGACTTGAACAGTTCGGTCAGGCTGGGGCGCTCCGGCGGCCGGGCAAGGGCGCCGGCGCAGGCTTCGCCCAGGCTTGCAGCCCCGGTCGCGCCGAAGACGCTTCCCAGGCTGGATTCGGGAAAGAGCTCGTCGAGCTCGAGGGCCAGCGCCCGCCGGGTCTCGGGAGTTTCCAACCAGGTCCGGTTCAACAGCGTATAAAGGCGATCCTGCCAGGGAGCCAGCTCCACATGGTTGGCGCAGGCCCTGAGAAAAGCGCGTTCCAGGTAATCCGGCAACTCGCCGGAGGCGGCGATTTCCTTGACGAGCAGGGCGCCCTCATCGCTTCCGCCGAAGGTGGCGGCGGCCAGACTCCATTCGAGCGGAGCACCGCCCCAGTGACGGCAGAGAATCGCCTGCATGGCCGAATCCTTCGCGGCCAGGGCCTCCACCTGGATCCGGGCTTGGCGCAGGGCGTTGCGGGGCTGCCTGGCATAGAGATCCTGCCGCACCACCTGCATCAGGCGCGAACTCAGGTCCGCCCGCAGTTCCGTCACTCCAGCTTCCCGCTGCTCCGGATAAAGTCCGTCGCCCAGGAATTCCTCCAGCATCCGCTGGACTTCCTCCTGGCGAGATTCCAATTCACCGTCGGGTAAACGACCGCTCTGGTCGAGTAACTGGAGCACCGTCCCCTGGCCCGTGAAATCCTTCATGGTGGCCCTGAGCTGCGGAATCAGGGAGCCCTGGGCGGCCTGGATGATCTGGATCCCGGCGAAGGCGCCGATCACGTAGGCCAGCGGCCAGCGGCTGATCCAGTGGATCTTCTTGGATACCTTGAGCAGCATCATGATGCCCAGCACCAGGAACAGGAAATAGACCCACTCGCCGTGGGCCAGCCGCTCGAAAAGGCTCACCTCATCCGTCAGATAGTCCCCCGGGGCGATCCGGCCCTCGCGGAAGAGCGCCTGGCGCACGTCGTCCTCGGGCACCAGCAGCTTCTCCCAGAGGTTGGGCTTGATGATCTGGAACCAGACCAGGACGAAGGCGTAGCCCGAGGCGACGCCCACGAAGACGTGCTCGGCGAACTTGTAGAAGGGGTTGTCCCGGTAAAGGAAGCTGAAGATCATCAGGGTCGCGAAGCAGGTCAGCAGAGCCGCGAGTCCCTGGATCGAGAACAGCCAGGCAAGCATCAGCGGATCCCCTTCTTGCGCGTCATGAAGTAGGCCACGTTACCCAGCAGGATGAACAGGATGATCAGCAGGTGGCCGAAGCTCTGGGCGTCCATCCCCTGGGTGGCGGTGCCCTTGACGCCCACCAGGCTTTCATAGTCGGCGCTGCCCTTCATGCCCCCGGCCAGTCCCACGAGCTGGCCCGACTCGTAGTAGGGGATGTTGTCGGGAGCCATCACCGCGGTGCAGGAGGCCACCATGGTCATGCCGAAGCGGCCCTGGGCAACTTCCACCCATTCCTTGGTGCCCGGGCTGCCCCCGGAGACGTTGACGAAGAGGTCCGAATCGGCCAGGCGGCGCACCTGGTTCATCAGCGGAACCTGGCTCACCGGCGTGCCGTCGTGCGTCCGCGGGTAGGTCTCGTGGATGTCCTGGCCCATGCCCAGCATCACCAGCTGCCGGCCGTCCTTGTAGCCCAGGTTGACGTAGGCTTCGTTGAGCACGTAGAAGCTTTCGTCCACGTCATCCCGGGTCAGGGCCTTCTCGATGGCCTCGTTCACCAGGGGCGGTGCGGCTGGCCAGAGGCAGTTCACCACCACCAGCAGCTTCTTGCGGAACAGGTGCACGAAGAGCGCTTCGGTGAAGGGCTGCAGCTCGGGCTTGGAGCCGGGATCGTAGTCGCAGGAGATCAGCACCAGGTCCCCCGGCCTGAGGTTCTCGATCGCCTCGTAAAGGTCCTCCACGGCCGGATCGGTGCTGAAGGGCAGTCCGATGGGCTTCAGCAGCGGAAACAGGATGCAGACGGCCATCAGCAGGAAGATCCAGCGGCGATCCAGCGAAAGGAAGCGTTCCAGCAGGCGGGCCAAGGCGTTCATCTATTCGCCTCCCAGGTAGGACCGCTCGAGGCCCAGGATCACGCGCAGCCCGGTGGAGATGGCTCCCAGGGCGGCGCCGATCAGGATCGCCCGCTTGCCCGCCAGGTTGGGGAAGTTCATGATCCAGTCCGAGATGGCGGGAAAGGCGCTCCAGATCTTCTCGCCCATGGGGATGCGGCCCATCATTACGAGCGTGGCGCAGATCAGCAGCAAGGAAGCCTCCATGCTGCGGGCCCGGAAGGCGCGGAAGGCGGCGCTGGCGATGTAGAAGGCCAGCAGGCTGAACATGGTGGCCTGCAGGGGCACGTAGAGGTTCATGTAGAGCCAGTTGAAGGGGGTTCCCTCCGTGTGACCCCAGACGAAACCGAGGCTGATCATGGTGGCCAGGGCCAGCAGCAGGGCCACCTTGGGCACCACGTCCTGGCCCCGCCGGATCTTGCCCCAGTTGACGTGGATGATGGAATACAGGCCCAGGATCCAGGTGAAGGCCATGATGATGATGCCGCCGTTGGTGATCACCGTCTTGGTGTAGTTGACCCAGGGAATGCCGGGCATGAAGTTCTCGAGGATCATCCAGATGCCCAGCAGGAAGGCGATGGTCAGCGGGATTTCTTTTTTCATCGGGTGCCTGTGCTCATTCTATCGTGGATCCAGGGGATCGGGGACCATCAGATCTCGAACCACTCGCGGAATTCGGCCGGGTGCCAGGCGCCGAAACTCAGGCCCAGCGAATCGAGGGTCACCAGGAGCGAGCCCACCAGGATGGCGGCGATGCTCAGGATCTTGAACCAGTCGGTGGCTTTCAGGTTGGAGAGCAGCTTGGGGTCGCGGCTCAGGTAGGCCGAGGCCGCGAAGAGCTCCTCGCCGATCAGCGTGTAGTCGCAGGCGGCGATGAAGAAGGGGAGCTGGGTCACCTCGGCGGTGCCCGCCACCTGGATCGCCTTGGCCTCGAAGCCCGTCTCGGCCAGGATCAGCGACTCGGCGAAGAAGCGTCCGAGAAAGAGATTGGCCGCGGGGTGCTCGCGGAGCATGATGCCGTTCACACCCGCCGTGTAGGCGAACTGCTCGTCCGAGATGAAGGACATGTTGTCCGCTTTGTGGTCCTCGGGCACGCCGGCGTTGTAGAAGCCCTGGCGGACCATCTCCTCGGCCACGCTCATCACGAAAGGGATGCGGCAGGGGACGAAGATCTCGGTCTTGTAGCGCGCGGCCATCTCGGCCACCTTGCCCAGGATCAGCATGGAGGCGATGGTCTGGATGTCCTGCATGTCCTCGATGCCGGGCACGTAGAGGATCGGGCGGCCCATCTCGGTGCAGCGGCCCACCGCTTCCTCGATGGCGTCGATGCCGGCGATGCGTCGAATGTAGAGGGAAGAGGCGTCCTTGCGGATCTTCTGGTAGAAGTAGAGCAGCAGGCTGACCATCAGCAGCACGGTGAGCAGCACCGTAAGCCGTCCCGGGCTGAGGCCGAAGATTCCGAAGGCCACCTGGCCGAAAATGAAGGGCATGGTGCTCCCCGCGAAGACGGGCCGTGATGCTCCGCGGCCCGAAGATGGCTTGAAAACAAAAGTTTAGTGAAATGGCGGGGAAGGGCAAAGTTGGGAGCGGTGACGTATCACAGGCATGGTCCGCGCCATCGCCCGCCTCACGATTGCCGCCGATGTGTTCGGCCTTCAATCACCGAATCAGCAGCATCTTTTCCGTCTTCATGCAGCGCCGCCCATGTCCCGGGCCGTTGAGGGTTCGCTGCGGACGGAGCACGAGCTGATGCTGCGCCAACTCAGGAAGCGGGCGGCAGAGTAGCTCCTCGGAGGCGGGCGAGGGCCGGCGGGCCACTGAGTACAGATAGGTACCGAATCCTGCATATGCTGCAGGTGTTACAATAGACCGACTCCTTCCCTCGATTTGGGGCCGAAGATCATGAGCCTAAGAGGCCAATTTCCTCCAGCTTTGATTTGGCTTGTGAAAATCCTGACATAACACTATTCTCACTGACAGCCTGTCGAGCCGGGACCCGAAGGGCGGGACGCGATTCCGACAGGCTGCCGATTCACAAAGCCCAAAACCTGCACAACATCAGTACAACAGCACCGCCGCCCGCGGTGGAAAGTGGGGAACCATGAAACACACGCTTCGATTCGTTTTTTGTGCAGCATTCATGCTGGCCATGATCCACAGCACTCTTGCCGATCCGCCCCAGGTGCTCGTTGGGAGGGACTACCTGCCCTGGGGCGGCGACGCGGTGGCCGAGTTCGAAATGCTGGGCGCCGTGGTGGACGAGGTGCCCATCGAGATGCTGGGCTACTTCGAGTTAATGGAATACTGCATGGTCTACCTGAGCGCCGGCCAGGTCGTGCAGGGCGATCCCACCCATCTGGACATCATGAGCGTGATGGATGAGCTGGAGGTCTTCGTGGCGGCCGGCGGGCTGCTGTTCTTCGAGACGGCCACGGAATCCGCCTTCCTGACGCTTCCCGGAGGCCTGGAGAACGACCACGCCGTGGACTGGGAGAACTTCGTGGACGCGCCCTGGCACCCCATCGCGGCCAGTCTGCCCGGCATGATCTGGGGCAGCTGCTACCCGATCAGCTACGACTTCTTCACTTTCCTGCCAGCGGGGGGATTGACCATCACCTCGAGCAGCTACATCCCCGACGCGCTGACCACCGTCGAATACCCCCTCGGCCAGGGACTCGTGGTGGCGACGTGCGTGCCCGGCGAAATGGGTCTGATCGGCGGACCGCAGGAAGGCTGCGGCGACTGGGTGCCCATGCTCTGGCGCAACGCGGCGGCCTACTGCCTGGATTACGCCTGCCAGGGCACCGTTGATGCGGAAGAGCTGCCCGGCTCGTTCAGCCTCGGGCAGAACTATCCCAATCCTTTCAATCCCGCGACCACGATCCGCTGCGAGCTGGAACGGACCATGGACGTATCACTCGCGGTCTACGACCTGCTGGGAAGTGAAGTTGCCGTGTTACACGACGGTCTGATGGATGCGGGGCGGCACGAGCTGCAATTCGACGCCTCGGGGCTGTCCAGCGGCATCTACTTCGCCGTCCTGGAAGCCGAGGGCCGGAGACTCAGCAGCAAGATGGTCCTGGCGAGATAATCTTGTTACGGATCCGCCAGGGCGGACCGTATCAAGACCCTGCAGATGCAGCGGACGCACATGCGTGCACCGCTGATCTGCAGCACGTAATACAACGGCGGTACTCTTTCTCGAGCTCCAAAGATGCAATCGCCCCCGGTGCTGTCTCACAGGCACGCACCGGGGTTTCCTCTCGGGCGTGTTACATGGCAATGGTGTAGCGTATCCCGCGGCGCTTGTTCCATATCAGGTCCCGCACTCGCCGTGATGCACCGGGATGTATCACGCACCCGTTTCCTTCCGCCGGAACACCCGCCAGAACAGGGCGCGCAGGTAGATCGCGCCGTCGTCCACCCAGGTGTAGAGCAGCGGGATCACCAGCAGCGTGAAGAGGGTCGAGGTCAGCAGGCCCCCGGCCATGGCGCGGCCCATGGGGGCGTAGGGCATGCCCACCAGCGCGGCGTTGCCCACCGCCATGGGAATCAGCCCGCAGATGGTGGTCAGCGCGGTCATCATCACCGGCCGGAAACGGCGGCTGCAGGCCTCCAGCAGGGCTTCCCGCCGCTCCAGGCCCTCGCGGCGCAGCCGCACCACCAGGTCCACCAGCACGATGGCGTTGTTGACCACCACGCCCACCAGGATGATCAGCCCGATGGCGGCCATGATGTCGAAGGGCGTGCCGGTAAGGAAGAGCGCCCACCAGGCGCCGAAGAAGGCGAAGGGAATGGCGGCCAGGATGGTGAAGGGCACGGCAAAGGACTCGAAGAGCATGCCCATCAGCAGGAAGACGAAGCAGATGGCCAGCATCAGGGCCTGCTGCTGGCTCTGGGACTGCTCGTCGTAGCGGTCGAATCCGCGGCCCAGCGACCAGGAGTAGCCCGCGGGCAGGTTGAAATTCTCGAAGGCGCCGCGGATACTCTCGCGGATCTGCTCCATCTCGCCGCTTTCGGTGAAGACCCGGATGCGCATGAAGGTGCGGCCCTGGCTGCGCCGGATGGTGCCCAGGGCCTTGCCGTGGCTGATCTCCACCAGGTTGCCCAGCGGCACGGCCACGTCGCTGCGGCCCTTGACCTCGAGCTGCCCCAGCTTGTGCAGCTGGTCCCGGTCCTTCTCGGCCAGGCGCACGCGGATCGGCACGTCGCGATCGGAGCGCTGCAGGTAGCCGATGCGGCTGCCGGAAAGCGCGTAACGCACGGTGCTGGCCAGCTCGCCGGCGCTCATGCCCTGGCGCTGCAGAGCCTCGCGGTCCACGGCGAAGCGCAGTTCCTCGTCGCCGCGCTCCACGTCCAGCTCGGTGCCGGCAACCTCGGGCAGCAGCTCCAGCCGCCTTTGGGCTTCCCGGGAGAGGTCCCTGAGCACCTCGGTGTCCGTCCCGCGCATCAACAGGGTGATGGAGCGCTCGTCCCGGTGCCCGCTCCAGCCGATGCGGATCTCCACTCCCGGCGGCTCGGGCAGGCGCTCCTTCAGGTCCTCGATCACTTCGTCGCGCGTCAGCCGGCGATGCTCGAAGAGCCCCAGGGTCTCCCCCGTCCGCCGGTACACGTACTCGTACCAGCTCTGGCGGGCATCCGTGGCCAGCCAGACGTGCACGCGGCCCCAGGTGTTGGAGTGCCGGCTGGTGATGGTCTTCAGCCCGTAGGTTTCCTCCTGCTCGTAGACCAGGTCCTCGATCCGGCGCACCAGGTCGCCCGCGTCCTCCATGCTGTAGGAGGAGGGCATGCTCAGCCGGACGTGGAAATCGTTCACGTGGCCCTCGCCCTCGCCCACCTTTTCCACCTGCGACATGGGAATGCCCATCGAGGCCAGCGCCAGCAGCGCCAGCAGCGTGGCGTCCACCCGGCGCCGCAGACACCATTCGAGCGCGCTGCGGACATGGTTGCGCCCCCAGCGGATCAGGCGCGATTCGCGCCTGGCCTGTGTCACGCTGAGCCGCGAGCTGAGCTGGGGGATGAAGAGCAGGGCCACCAGCAGCGAGGCCAGCAGGGCGATCACCACGGGCATGCCGATGCGCATCAGGAAAAAGGAGAGGGTGTCCTCGCCGGTCATCAGCATCAGGGGCAGGAAGACCACGATGCTGGTCAGGGTGGCCACCGTGACAGCCAGGCTGACCTCCGCCGTGCCGGCGATGCAGGACTCCCCGCGCCGGCCGTTGGAGGCCGTGATACTGATGCTCTCCATCACCACGATGGCGTTGTCCACCACCATGCCCACGCTGATCATCAGCCCCATCATGGTGATGATGTTAAGGGACCAGCCGGCGAAGTAGATCACCGTCACGGCGATGAAGATGCAGAAGGGGATCGCGGCGGTCACCACCAGGGTGGAGGTCCAGCGCCTGAGGAAGAAGAAGAGCACGAAGAGGGCGAAGATGCCGCCCCAGATGGCGCTTTCCTTGAGGTTGTCGATGGACTCGCGGATGAAGCGGCCCTGGCTGAACAGGGGACTGATGTTCAGCGAAGCCAGGCGCGGGTCCTTTTCGGCCGCCCGCAGCAGCTCGTCGATCCTGCGGCAGAGTCGTTCCGTGTTGGCCGTGGACTCCTTGGCCACGCCCATCAGCAGGGCCGGCCGGCGGTCGATGCGCTGCGCCCAGTGGGTATCCGGCACCCCCAGGTGCACCCGCGCCAGGTCCGCCACCTGCAGCTGCACGCGGCCGGCGCCCGCCCCCGCGGCGTTTTCCGCCCTCTGCGTCGCGCGCCCGCCCGTAACGGGAATCCGGGCGATCTCGTCGGGTTCGCGCCAGCGGGCGTCCACCCGCAGCGGCAGGCGCTTGCGGCCCTCGTAGACCTGCCCGCAGCTCAGGGCGAAGTTGTCGCCCATCAGCCGCTGCACCACTTCCCAGGAGCTGACCCCGTGCCGCCCAAGGGCCTCCAGGTCCAGGTCCACCAGCACCTCGCGGCTGTCCCCGCCCCAGAGCTGGACGTTAGCCACGCCGTCCAGGTGCTCGATGGATTTCTGGATGTACTCCTCCAACAGGATCCGCGCCTCGGGCAGCTCGAGGTCCGAAGAGAAGCCCATCCAGTAGACTTCCTCGTCGTCCATGCCCATCCGGCGCAGCACCACGCGCTCGATGACCACGGTGGTTTCGGCCAGTGAGCGGTCGATGCGGTCGCGGACCTGGCTCCAGGCCTGGTTCATGTCGGTGCCGTCGCGCATCTGGATCCAGATCCAGCAGCCGTGGCTCTGGCTGTAGCTCTCCAGGTAGCGCAGGCCGTGGATGCTGCGGAGGTTCTCCTCGAAGGGGCGGGCGATCCGGTCTTCCACTTCCTCGGGAGTGGAGTCGGGATAGGGCACCCAGAAACCCATGTAGGGCGACTCGAAACCCTGGGGCATCATCTCGTAGGGTATGCGCTGGAAGGCCAGCAGGCCCAGCGTCAGCAGGGCCAGGAAAACCATCAGCACCGTGACGGGCCGTTTCAGGGAGAAGCTGGGCAGCAGGCGGTCGAGCTTCATTCCTGTCTATCCTGAATCAGATGGATCCCGCGGGGCCGGTGCGGCGCCGGTAAAGCCGCCTCCCGCAGGCAGGGCCTCGGCGGCGTCGGGCTCCACAGAGGGCCGGAGGACTTCCAGCAGCCGCTCCCCGCGGTCGTAGAGCACGGGCACCACCAGCAGGGTCAGCGCCGTGCTGCTCAGCAGGCCCACGATGACCGTCAGGGCCATGGGACGCCGCATCTCGGCACCCTCGCCCAGGCCCAGGGCCATGGGCAGCAGTCCCAGCACGGTGGTGGCGGTGGTCATCAGGATCGGCCGCAGGCGGAGCTGCCCGGCGCGGCGGATGGCCTCCAGGCGCTCTAATCCCTTGCGCCTGAGCAGGTTGATGGAGTCCACCAGGATGATGGCGTTGTTGACCACGATGCCCACCAGCATGATGGCCCCCAGGAAGACCACCACCGAGAGCGGGATCTTAAGCAGCAGCAGCACGGGTATCACGCCGAAGAAGGCCAGGGGCACGGCGAAGAGAATCACCAGGGGATGCAGCAGGGACTCGAACTGGCTGGCCATCACCACGTAGACCAGGAAGACGGCTAAAAGCAGCGCCATGTAGAGGCTGTCCAGGCTGCGCTCCATCTCCCGGCTCTGGCCCACCACGTCCCAGCTGTATTCGCGCGGAAAGTCCATGGCCTCGAGGCTGCGCTCGATGCCCGCGATGGCGCTGCCCAGGTCCCCGCCGGACAGGTTGGCGCGGATCACGGAGCAGCGCTGCTGGTCCACACGGCGGATCTCGCTGGGGCCTTCGTCCAGGTGCACCTCGGCCACGGCCGAGAGAGGCACGGGAACGGGCTGTCCCGGGTTGACCACCAGGTTGCGGACCGCCTCGACGCCCTTCAGGTCCGCTTCGCGCAGCTTGACGCGCACGTCGATGCGCCGCTCGCGGTCGCGAAATTCGGTCTCCACGCTGCCCAGCACCTTGTTGCGCACAAGATTGGCTACGGTCTGCAGGTCCAGGCCCAGCCGGTGCAGGGCGTCGCGGTCGTAGCGGATGCGGACCTCGGGATTGCCGCTTCGCCGCCCCGCGTTGAGGTCGGCCAGCTGCGGCAGGTCCTCCAGCCGGCTGAGGGCCTCTCGGGTGACCTGCTTCAGGCGATCCAGGTCGTGGCCCATGATCAGGATCTCGATGGGCGTCTTGAAACTGAAGAGCACGGGATAGCTGATCCGGCTCTCCACTTCCGGAAGCCGGGCCAGGAAGGGTCGCAGCCGCCTGAGCAGACCTTCCTCCTGGCTTCGGGGATCATCGTGGGGACGCAGGCGCACGGTCAGGCGCGCGATGTGTTCGCCCTGCTGTACGTCGATGCCGCCCTGGGTGTCCGAACCCGCCACCAGCGCCACGCTGCGCACTTCGTCCTGGTCCATCAGGAAGCGCTCCAGGGGCTCGAGCCGCCCGGCGGTCCGCTCGAGCGGCGTGCCCACGGGCAGGGTCAGGTCAACGTGAAAGGTGCCCTGGTGAACCTCGGGCATCAGCTCCCGGCCTACCCTGGGTAACAGTAACCAAATGAACAGCCCCAGGGGCAGGAAGGCCGCCAGCAGCACCTGGTATGGATGGCGCAGCGCAGCACCCAGCAGCCGCGGATACAGCCCGGCCAGCGAGGAAAAGGGACCGGCGCCCCGCTCGAGCAGTCTCGTGCTGAATCCCAGCAGGGGACGGATCAGCCAGGCGCCCAGCAGGCGGGCCAGGTGCAGCAGCAGCCAGGAGGCCAGGATCAGCAGCCGCAGCAGCAGTTCGGTGGCCAGGTGCACCGGCAGCCGCAGCGACAGGTAGAGCCCCGCCACGGGCCAGGCCAGGGCGGCGAGGGCGCGCCGCAGACGGCTGCTTCTTCCGCGACGCCAGGCGATGAAAGCGCGCAGATCCTCCCGCAGCTTGAGGACGGAACGCGGCGCGCAGAAAAGCTGCGCCCGCAACGCCCGGGAAGCGCGCGCGGCGGGTCCTTCCGGTGTAATCCCGGCAGAGACCGGTTCCGCATCCGCCCCGGACAACCCCGCCGCGGGCGAGTGCCGGCCTGCGGGAGACCGCAGGGCGGAAAGCATGGGAATGAAGGTCAACGCCAGGACCAGGGAGGCCGCCAGGGCGTAAACCACCACCTGCGCCAGGTCGCCGAAGACCTGGCCGGCCACGCCTTCCACGAAGACCATGGGAAAGAAGACGGCCACGGTGGTCAGGGTGGAGGCGAAGACGGCCTGTCCCACCTCGCCCGTCCCGCGGACGGCGGCCTCGATCCGCCCGTCGCCCTCCTCCCGGCAGCGGTAGATGGACTCCAGGACCACGATGGAGTTGTCCACCAGCATGCCGATCCCCAGGGCCAGCCCGCCCAGGGACATGATGTTGAGCGAAAGGTCCGCCAGGTGCATGGGGCCGAATGTGGCCACCACGGAGAGGGGAATGGCCAGGGCAACCATAAGGGTGCTGGCCGCGCTGCGCAGGAACAGGAACAGGACCAGCACGGCGAAGAGGCCGCCCAGAAGCGCCGTGCTCCGCAGCTCGCGCAGGCTGGATTCGATGAAGGTGCTCTGATCCGCCAGCAGGCTGAGGCGCAGGCCCTGCGGGGCCAGCTCGGCGGAGAGCCAGTCGGGGCGACGGCCTCCACGGCCCGGACCGCCGCCGCGCCGCCGCTTCTCCTTCTGCTGGTCCTTAACGGCGGCGCTGTCTGACGGGGCTTCCTCTCCGGTTCTCCTTCCATCCTCCAGGGCCGCCTCGGGTCCGCGGGGACCGAAGAGCCGGTGGCGCACGGCCTGCGCCACGTGCACCACGTTGGCGTCGGCTTCCTTGTGGATCTCGATCTCCACGGCCGGCCGGCCGGCCACGCGGGTAATCTCAAGCGGATCCTTGCCCGCGCGATAGACCCGGGCGATGTCGGAGAGCCGGATCCAGGTCTTCTCCCCAGCGCGGATACGGGTGGCCGCGATTTCCTCCACGCTGCGGAATTCCGAGAGCACGCGCACCACGTACTCCGAGCGCCCCTCCTTGAGGTTGCCGCCTGCCAGGTTCACGTTCTCCGCCGCGAGCTGCCGGGTAATGGCCTGAATGTCCAGCGAGCGCAGGGACATCTCCGCTTCGTCCAGCTCGACGCGGATTTCCTCTTCCAGGCCCCCGCGTACCTTCACCGCCGCCACTCCGGGCAGCTTCTCAAGGTCCCGCTTGACGACTTCCTCGGCCAGGTGCCGCAGCCCCCTGAGCTCGGCGCCGGATGCTCCCGCCAGGTCGGGCCGCTCGTGGGGATGCTTCCGGCCGCCGCCGCCCGGACCGCGGCGGGAACTCAGGCCCACGCGGATCACGGGATCGAGCGCCGGGTCGTAGCGCAGGATCAGGGGCCGGTCCACGCCATCCGGCAGGCGGACCATCTCCAGTTTCTCGCGGATCTCCTGGATGGCTATGTCCATGTCCGTGTCCCAGGCGAATTCCACCACCACGTCGCTCTGGCCGGCCCGGGAAATGCTGGTGATCGAGATCTTGTCGGCCACCACGCCCATGGCCTGCTCGATGGGCCGCGATACGAACTGCTCCACCTCCTCGGGGGCGGAGCCCTCGAACGCGGTCCGCAGAGTCACGCTGGGATAGGAGATGTCGGGCATCAAGGTCAGCGGCAGGCGGTTGAGCGAGATCCAGCCGAAGACCATCACCGCCAGCACCAGCATGGTGACGGCCACCGGTCGCTGTGTTACAAAACGAAAGAAGGGGTAGTCGAGAGCACGGAGAGTATTCTTGCCGTTTACCATGCCGCACCGCTTTCAGATCTGTCTGTAACACGGACGGGATCGCAGGCCGGCGTCCGGGCGCCTCGACCCGCGAAGAAAGGGCCTTAGGCGCGGCGAACCGGAGAGCGGGAACAGCCCCTCAATCCGCCGCGGAATCCGCTTCTCCGCCGCCGGCGTTCTTCAGGGCGGTCTCCGGGGCAGCGAGCGTGTCGCCGACCACGCGCACGGAGCTGCCGGGTTTGAGCCCGCTCTGGCCGATCACCACCAGGCTTTCGCCGGCCTCGAGACCCGCCAGCGCTTCCACGCGGAACTCGTCCTCGTAGCCCTTGCTCAGGATCCGCCGGCTGGCCAGGCTGTCCTCCACCACGTAGACCACCAGGCGATCCCGGTCGTAGAGCAGGGCGCGCTTGGGAACCAGGATGGCGTTCTCGCGGGTATCCGTGACGATGGAGCAGCGGGCGTACATCCCGCTGCGCAGCTGCCCCGGCGGATCCTCCACGCCCACGGTGACCCGGACGGTTCCGCTGGCGGGATCCACCACCGGGGCGATCCGCTTGATCCAGCCGCCGTACTCGCGCTCGCCCCGGGCCAGCGTCCGCACGGTCACTCCCTGCCCCGGACCCAGTCGGGACAACTCGCGCTCGGGCACGTCCAGCACGGCGATCAGCTCCCGGTCGTCCACCAGTGTGAAGAGCCGGGTCCCGCCCGTGACGTAGTCGCCCACGCGCACAAGGCGCTCGCTCAGGATTCCGGCGATGGGCGCGGTGACGCGACTGCGCTCGACCCTGAGGGCCGCGCTGCGCCAGTTCAGGTAGGCCTGGTCCCTGCGGTACTCGGCGTCCTCCAGGTCCTGCCGTGTGACCAGGTCCGTGCCGCCCAGGGTCTTCAACTGGTCCAGGCGCTCAAGGTCGGCCAGGGTCTTGTCGTATTCCAGGCGGGCCCGCTCCTCGGCCAGCAGGATCTCGGCATCCTCGAGCCTGAGCAGCGTATCGCCCGACTGCACGCGCCGGCCCTCCTCGACGCGGATCTCGGCCACATGGCCGCTCACCAGCGGGAAGACCTGCACCGCCGCCTCGGTCTCGATCACGCTGTTCAGATGGATGAAGGAGCGGATGCGGCCGCGGGTCACCGTTTCCACTTCCACCGGCACCAGGCGGACCTCGCTGCTGTCGTCCTCCGCTCCTTCTCCCTCGGCGCGGCCATGCTCCACCTGGCAGGAAATGCAGCAGGCCAGGCACAGGCCCAGAGTCGCCGTAAGCGCTCGCCAGTTAGTCATCTACAGCTCCCAGGTTGGAAGAATGCCGGAAGAGGCCCGTCGCGGCGGCCGGGCGCCGGGAATCCGTCGGAGGAACTCCCGGAACCTGATAGACGTTGCGGTCCGTCCCGGGTTTCAGGCGGTCCGGCGGCCATTGTGTCACGAGGCCCGGATCCCGGGGATTCTCCCCGCCACGCTCCGCTACGCCGCCGCGCTCCGCGGCGCGCCGCCCTGAGACGCCGGGTCCGGGGGGAGGATTCTCCGGGAAAGGTAGCGCTTTCCACAGTCCATTTGGATCGATGTCTTTACAGGTAGTGAAGAATCGCGCTGTGATTCACCGCTTCCGAGAACCGCACTGGATTGTTTCTATTGGGTTTCTATAACTGGCACCGCGTTTGCAGTACGGATAATCGAGTTCAGGTTCATGGAAAGGCACCGGTCGACGGTATTGGTTCCTCGACGCCCCGGCCGGTGCCATCCTTCTGAGCGTCCTTCCTTCTGGATAGCTTCCATGACTCGTGAACCCCGGTTCGCCGGGGTTCGCTTCATTTCAACGATCCCGCCGCTGGTCCTCAAGGGCCTAGTCCCCCTCGCGGTGGCGAACCTGGTAATCCGTGGTGGATTGGGCGCGCGTGATCATCTCGCCGATCAGGCCCAGGGAGATCAGCTGCAGACCCACGATCAGCAGCAGGATGCCCAGGAAGAGCAGCGGGCGGTTGGAGAGGGGCTCGCCGAATACCAGCTTGCGCACCGAGAGCCAGGCGTCGATCAGGCCTCCCGCCAGCATCAGGAGCAGACCCACCGATCCGAAGAAGTGCAGCGGCTTCTTAAGGTAGCGGGTGGTGAAGACCACGGTCACCAGGTCCAGAAATCCGTTTATGAACCGCGACAGTCCGTACTTGGACCGGCCGTGCGTCCGGGCGTGGTGTTCCACCGGGATCTCGGCCACGCGGAAGCCCTTCATGTGGGCGATGGCGGGCAGGAAGCGATGCAGTTCGCCGTAGACCTCGAGGTTCTCCACCACCTCGCGGCGGTAGCACTTGAAACCGCAGTTGAAATCGTGCAGGCGGATTCCGGAGGCCAGGCTGGTGACCAGGTTGAACAGGCGGGAGGGCAGGGTCTTGGTCAGCGGATCGTGCCGGATCCTCTTCCAGCCGGAAACCAGGTCGAAGCCCTCGTCGATGCGCTCGATGAAGCCGGGAATCTCCCGGGGATCGTCCTGCAGGTCGGCGTCCATGGTGAAGACCAGGTCGCCGCGGGCGGCCTTGAATCCGGCGTCCAGGGCGTCGGACTTGCCGAAGTTGCGTCGGAAGGAGATGATCCGCAAGCGGGGATCTCTCAGCCGGAGTTCCCGCAGGCGGGCCAGGGAACCGTCGCGCGAACCGTCATCCACCGCCACGATCTCGCAGTTCATGCCGGTGGAATCGCAGGCGTCGAACACCCTGGGTATCAGCTCTTCCAGCGATTCCTCCTCGTTGTAGAGGGGAATCACCACGCTCAACATGCGCTCGCTTTGAAGGTTCACTGTTCCTCTCCCAGGTCCGGCGACAGCGCTCCCTCGGAATCGTTCAGAGGCCGGTTGAGTTTCATCCGCCGGCGTTCCAGGACCAGCTGCTGCCGGTCTTCCGCCCGGGTAATGCGGATCCCCCGGGGCAGGCGCGAGCCCTCCAGGCCCTGCAGCGACAGCACCAGTCCGGGCAGCCGCATCTCCCGGCAGAGCCCGCTGTGCGGATCCACGACCCAGGTGGTATCGCCATGGAAGAACTGCAGTTCGCCGGTATGATTCGAACCGGTGGTCCTGATGCGCGCCTCCCGGCCGGGCAGCAGTTCGCCCCAGAGCCAGGGTCCCAGGCGACTCCGGCTGCAGACCTCGCCGCGTACAAGGTCGGAAAGGATCCCGGCCTCTAAAAGGCCCAGCAGACCGGCCATCCGCTCGTCCGCCAGGCGGATTTCGAAGCCGCGGTCCCTGTCCCCTTCCAGCAGGGACTCGAGTCCGCGCTCGGCCAGGCCGCGCAGGGCGGGTTCCTTGATCCCCGCGGCTGCTCGCGCCAGGATGCGTCCCAGCGAAGAGCCCGCCTCGAATCCCAACCCGGCGCCCCCTGGATCCTCACCCGCGACGGAGCTGCAGCTGAGTTCCGCCAGCTCGCCGCCGAAGGGCGTGCGGATCCACAACCGGGCGCCTTCCATACTCCAGTCGAGGTCCAGGCGAAAGGGCAGGGGCCCGGTCCGCGGAGATTCCCATTGGGCCCGCCAGGAAAGTTCGATGCGCCGGATCCCTGAGAAATTCGCCGTCATCCTGCGGCGCAGTTCCTCGGCGTCGGGCGTTTCTCCGGGCCGCCAGGCGGGCCTCGTACAGGCGAGCGCCAGCAGGAGCAGCAGGCAGGCCGCGGGAAGTGCGCCGTGCGATGCGGGCAACTTCGCCATGGTCCGCCTCTGGGTTTTCAGCTGGCGCAAAATGGTCTTCCTCGATTCTCCGGATCATGAACCATGCGGGGAATGCCGGCTCGGTTCTCTATTCGGCTTTCCATAAAGTACTAGTAGCGCAAATACCTTGTTTCAAGTGCCGGGGACGTTTGCTCTTCCGGATGCTCTTCCATAGGTTCCCGCTGTTCCGAGTGAAAGGTGAGGGCATGAAATTCCTGAAGCGATTGATCGGCCTGGCGGACCGCCCTGAAGAACTCCACGACGGCATGCTCGAAGAACTGGTCGGCGAGGAGCGGAAGCCGCTGGTGGTGGAATTCTATTCCAACACCTGAAGCGGTTGCAGGACCGTGTCCGGTCTTCTTTACCAGCTTCGAGACGACTTCAAGGACGCCCTGCGGCTCGTCCGCGCCAACGCCGTATCGAACTACGGCACGGTCCTGAACTTCGGCGTCCGCGGCACTCCCACGGTGATCCTCTTCCACGGTGGGAAGCAGAGAGCCCGCTGGAGCGGCAGCATCCGCGTCGAGGAACTCTACGACCTGCTGGACCGCCTCCTGCCCGCGGCCCCGGAGGGATAGCGGCTGCCCGGCTAGCTCCCAAAGAATCCACTACCGCCCGCAATGTCGCTGAACGGGATCTCGAGTCATTCCTCGCGGGCGCTCAAGCTTTTTCCAAAGAGATCGATAAAGGAGACAGAAGCGGTGCGGAGGCCCGGGCATCCACGGGTTGTCCCAGGTTTCCGCGAAGCGATTTTTTGCTTCAGGTATGCAACACGGAATCCGTTGACATTCCGTGATTGTCGCGGCCACGGGCCGCGTGAAGCACGCCGCGGTGGAGATCACCGCAACACAAGCGCAGTGCACTCCACACACTGCGTAGCACTCTGGGCGCGGCAGAGTCGACTTGTCGCGTCCTTATTTTATGCGCTCCGTTTCTTCCAGCAGCGCTACGGCCTGGGCGGCGATGCCTTCGCCGCGGCCGGTGAAGCCCAGGCCCTCGGTGGTGCTCCCCTTGACGTTCACCCGACCCGGATCGATGCCCAGTACGGCGGCGATCCGCCCGCGCATCTCCTCCACGTAGGGTCGGATCTTCGGCCGCTGGCAGATCACCGTGCCGTCCACGTTGCGCACCGCCAGACCCAGTCCGCGCAGCCGCTCCACGACGAGTGCCAGCAGCTCGAGGCTGTCCGCCCCGGACCAGCGCGGATCGTCGTCGGGAAAATGCCGGCCGATGTCGCCCAGTCCTGCCGCGCCCAGCAGGGCGTCGGCGATGGCGTGCACGAGCACGTCGGCGTCGCTGTGTCCATGCAGGCCCGCGGAATGCGGAATCCGCACCCCGCCCAGGACCAGGGGCCGGCCCTCCGCGAAGGCGTGGACGTCGAATCCGCTGCCGATGAGCATGCCTTCCCCCGTGTTCATTCCGTCCCCGTCATCCCGCCGGCAATCAGGAGTTCCGCCAGCCTGAAGTCCTCGGGGCGCGTCAGCTTGATGTTGCCGCGCTCGCCCTCGATGCCCACCGGGGATTTGTCCAGGTAGCGCTCGAGCAGGGCGCAGTCGTCGGTGGCCTGGTACCGCTCCCCGGCGGCCCTCCGGTGCAGGTCCAGGATCTGTCGCCGGCGGAAGAGCTGCGGCGTCTGCACCGCGGCCAGGCTCTCGCGGTCCACGGTGCCCAGCACCTCCCGCGAAGGCTCCCCGGTGTCCGGTCCGCGCGATACGCGCTTGACCGTGTCGGTCATCGGCAGCAGCGGGACCGCGCCCGGCGCCTCCGTGAGACGCAGCGCTTCGCGGAGCCTGTGATACAACTCCAGCGTTGCGAAGGGGCGGACGGCGTCGTGGATATAGACCAGTTCGACGTCCTCGTTCATCCGTTCCAGGGCCCTGTGTACGCTGGACTGCCGCGTCTCGCCGCCGGGCGTGATCCGCAGGTGGCAGGCGGACTTCTCGGCGGGGCAAGGACCTCCGCCGGGGGGGGCAAAGACGAAACCCGGCCTCGCCGCGCAGAAGCGGTCCAGCAGGGATTCGAACTCGGTCGCATGGTCCGCGGGATGGCTCAGCACGACTTCCCGCAGCCCCGTGTCACGCAGGGCCGCGAGCGTGGACAGCGCACGAATCAGGACCGGCCTGCCCGCCAGCTCGAGGAGCTGCTTGGGACGGCCGGAGGCCATGCGCCTGCCCGTTCCCCCGGCGCACAGCACCGCTCCCAGGAGCGGCGCGCGTTCCCCCGGCCCGGGCAACTCCATTCGTTCTCCTCTTCGTGATACATCCCGCGGGAATCCCCGGTCCGCGGAGCCTACTTGATGAGCATGGCGTCGCCGTAGCTGAAGAAGCGGTACTTCTTCTTCACAGCCGTCTTGTAGGCGCTCATGATCAGGTCCCGATCCGAGAAGGCGCTGACCAGCATCAGCAGGGTGGTGCTCGGCAGGTGGAAGTTGGTGATGATCCGGTCCACCACCTTGAACTCGTAGGGCGGGTAGATGAAGCGGTCCGTCCAGCCCCGGTCGGGATTGATCCCGCCGTTGAAGCGGGCCACCGTCTCCAGGGTCCGGGTCACGGTGGTGCCCACGGCCCAGACCTTGCCGCCGCGCTTGATGCAGCCGTTGACCACCTTGGCGGTCTCGAGCGGCACGTCGTAGAACTCGCTGTCCATCCGGTGCCGCGTGAGGTCCTCCACGTTGACGGGCCGGAAAGTGCCCAGGCTGACGTGCAGGGTGACGGGTGCCACCTTGACGCCCTTCCTGGTGATGCGACTCAGCAGTCGCTTCGTGAAATGCAGGCCGGCCGTGGGCGCGGCCACGGCGCCCGCCTTCTCGGGATCCGCGTAGACCGTCTGGTACTGGCGCTCGTCCTTGGCCTCGGGCCGGCGCTTGATGTAGGGCGGCAGGGGCACGTCCCCGTGTTTCTCGATCAGCTTGTGAAAATCGCCGTCGTAGTCGATGCGCACCACCCGTCCGCCCGAAGTGGTGTTGTCGATGATGTCGCAGGAGATGCCGTCCATCAGCGTGATCGTGTTGCCCATGCGCACCTTGCGCGCGGGCTTGACCATGATCTCCCACATGTTCTCGTTCAGTTCGCGCAGGAGGAAGACCTCGATCTCGGCGTCGGTCTTCTCCTTGTAGCCCCGCATGCGGGCCTTGATCACGCGGGTGTTGTTGATCACCAGCACGTCGTGGGGGCCGAAGTACTCGACCAAGTCCTTGAAGACCTTGTGTTCCAGCTCCCCGGTGCGGCGATCCATCACCAGCATGCGGGACTTGTCCCGTTCCTTCAGCGGTTCCTGCGCGATCAGCTTTTCCGGCAGCTGGTACTTGAAATCCGACAGACGCATCACTTGTTCCTTCCCATGTGCCCGCTTCCCGTCCGACACGACGGGAGCAGGCGTGTATCGTGCCCCGCTGGGGCGGATATTCCGTTCGCGATTCCCGGCGTCCTGCCGTCGAAAACTCGGACGCAGGTTTCGCCTAGAGCGGCAGATCCCCGGTCAGCCCCTGCGGGGGCCCCGGTTCCAGGCCCAGGTGCCGGTAGGCCAGGGCCGTGGCCGTCCTGCCTCGCGGCGTGCGCTGGATGAAGCCCTCCTTGACCAGAAAGGGTTCCAGGACGTCTTCGAGTGTGTCCGCCTCCTCGCCCACCGCAAGAGCCAGTGTGCCCAGGCCCACCGGACCGCCTCCGTAGTTGCGCACCAGCACCTCCAGCAGGGTCCGGTCCAGCCGATCGAGCCCGCGGTGATCCACGTCCAGCCGCTTGAGCCCGTAGCGGGCCATCTCGAGGTCGATCTGTCCGTCCCCCTTGACCTGGGCGAAGTCGCGCACCCGGCGCAGCAGCCGGTTGGCCACCCGCGGAGTCCCGCGGCAGCGGCCGGCGATCTCCTCGGCGGCCGCCGGATCCAGCTCGACCTCCATCAGCCCGGCGCTGCGCTGGGCGATCCGCGCCAGCTCATCGGGCCCGTAGTGTTCCAGGTGAACCACGATGCCGAAGCGGGCCATCAGCGGACTGGTCAGCAGGCCCGCCCGCGTGGTGGCGCCCACGAGCGTGAAACGCGGCAGGTTCAGACGCACGCTGCGGGCGGCGGCGCCCCGGTCCAGCATGATGTCCAGGCGGAAGTCCTCCAGGGCGGGGTAGAGATACTCCTCCACCACCCGGCCCAGGCGATGGATCTCGTCCACGAAGAGCACGTCGCCGTCGCTGAGGTTGGTCAGCAGGCCCGCCAGGTCGGCCGGCTTATCCAGCACGGGTCCCGACGTGACACGGATCTCGCTGCCCATCTCGCGGGCCACGATGTGCGCCAGGGTGGTCTTGCCCAGCCCGGGAGGCCCGTAGAACAGGCAGTGATCGAGGGCCTCCCCGCGCCGGCGGGCCGCCTCGATGAAAACGCGCAGGTTCTCCTTGTGATGCGCCTGGCCCACGAAGTCGTCCATGAACTCGGGCCGCAGACCGGCCTCGAAACGGTCTTCCTCGGAATAGGATCCGGCGATCACGCGGTGTTCTTCGCTCATTCTCTGCTTGTATTACATACCGGCGGCGCTCATCCGCCCCTGCGCAGCACTATCCGCAGCAGCTCTTCGACGCTGGGCGGATCCACTCGCGCGCCCCCGCCGCCGTCGCCGGCCGCCGTCGCGCTCTGCATGGCCTTGTTCAGCTCCTCTTCGGCCTGCCCCGGCTTGAATCCCAGCGTCACCAGTGCCTCCAGTGCCTCCTCCCGGCGCCGGTCCTCCTCCGGCCTGGACGGCGAGCCCTCCGCGGATTCGCCCGCCCGGCCGGCGCCGGCTGCTTCCGCCGCGGCAGCGCTTCCATCCAGGCGGCCGCGAAGCTCCAGGACCAGCCGCTCCGCGGTCTTCTTCCCCACCCCGGGGACCGCCGTCAGGCGCGCTATTTCGCCGTTGCGGATCACCTGCTGCAGGTCCTCCGCCTCCAGGCCCGAGAGGATCGCCACCGCCACCCGCGGCCCGATCCCCGAGACGGAGATCAGCGCGCGGAAGAGCTCACGCTCCCGCCGGCTGTGGAAACCGTAGAGCGCCAGCAGGTCCTCGCGGACCACCAGGTGCGTCCAGATCCGCGCCTCGCCGCCGGACTCGAGCCTGCGCGAAGTGTTCACGCTGCAGGCCAGGGACCAGCCCACGCCGCCGGTTTCCAGCACCAGGCCCGTCGGGCCCAGGCTGACGATCTTGCCCCTCAGGAAGTCGTACATCTAGAAGTGCCGCTTTCAGGACCGGTGGATCTCGATCCGCCCGCCGCAGGAGTTGATGTGACAGATCGCGGCGGCCAGGGCGTCTCCCGCGTCCGCCGGTTTCGGAATCCCGTCCAGTCCCAGTAGCCGGACCACCATGCCCGAGACCTGCTGCTTATCCGCCGCCCCGCGCCCCGTGACGGCGCGCTTGATCTGCATGGGAGTGTATTCAGCCACCGGGAGCCCCCGCAGGGTGGCCGCCAGGACTGCCGCCGCGCGGGCGTGGGCCAGCTTGATCAGCGACTGCACGTTGGGCCCCTTGAAGACCTGCTCCACGGACATGGCGTCCGGCGAGAAGGAAGCGATCAGGGCGGCCACTTCCCTGTGTATCACGGTAAGCCGTTCGCAGAATTCGCCCTTCGAGCGTATCACGCCGTATTCCACCGCCGACAGCCGGCTGCCGTGGCCGTCGACGAAGCCGTAGCCCGTCGCCGCCAGGCCGGGATCGATCCCCAGTACTCTCATGCATCCCGTGCCCGGGCGGGTGAACCGCGACGCCGGTCGCCCGCGAACAGCCGCGGCCGGGCCCCGCGCGTCCTCAACCCAGCTCGGCCAGTTCCTTCTCGTCGGCGTCGAAGTTGGTGTAGACGTTCTGCACGTCGTCCAGGTCCTCGAGCATCTCGATCACCTTGACCACCCGGCGCACGTCCTCGCCCGCGACGTTCACCAGGGTCTTCGGCTGCATCATGGAGGAGTACTCCCTGACTTCCAGCCCGTTCTCCTGCACCGCCTGGCGCACGGTTTCCAGGGATTCCAGCGGGCAGTAGACGTTGAACACGTCCTCGCCGTCTTCGAGGTTCTCGGCCCCGGCGTCCACAACCATCAGCAGCAGGTCGTCCTCGCTGTACTCGCCCTTGACCACGCTCACCAGGCCCTGGCGCTCGAAATTCCAGGACACGGAGCCCGTCTCGCCCAGATTCCCGCCGTACTTGTTGAGCAGATGTCGCACGTCGCCCACGGTGCGGTTGCGGTTGTCGGTCATCGCCTCGATCAGCACGGCCACCCCGGCGGGGGCGTATCCCTCGTAGGTGATCTCCTCGTAACTGGCTCCCTCCACGTTGCCCACGCCCTTGGCGATGGCCCGCTCCACGTTGCTGGCGGGCATGTTGGCCGCCTTGGCCTTCAGCAGCACCTGGCGGAGGCGGGGATTGGCGGCCTCGTCGGCTCCCCCGATCCGCGCGGCCACGGTGATTTCCTTGATCAGCTTCGAGAAGACCTTGCCGCGCCTGGCGTCTGCGGCGCCCTTCTTGCGCTTGATAGTGGACCACTTGGAATGACCGGACATGCGCTTTCCCCTCTTCAGACGGAATCCGCTCCAGCGGCCCCGCGACCCGCGGCCCGCCGATGGAAATCAGACGATGCGCCCCGCGGCGGAGGCTCCAATCCTGTAGGAACGAAACTTTTTAGAGTAACGAAACTTCAAGCTGAGAGCAAGGTGCCGGTGGAGGGGAATGGAGGGATTCAGTTGGGAAGGTCGGCGTGATTTCCATGCAGCCAGGCCAGGGCCCGGCTGACCAGCCCCAGCAGCTCCTGGAACTGGATGTCCGTCAGGCGGAGCACCAGGCGGTCGCAGTTGATGTAGACCCGGTCTTCCTGCAGGTAGCTGTCGAAATCCCGAGCCACCTGCACCAGGACGTCGGAGAGCCGGGCCAGCGAGGTCCGGGTGAGCGGAAGCAGCACGGGGCCGATTCCCAGGGCCATTCTGCGTTCATCCAGCAGGATCACCTGGTTGCCCTCCGCCGTGTGCGATATCACCTGACCACTCACCATCGCCCTGATGTACTCCCCGCCTGCACGCCACAACCGGCGTGCGGCAATGATCTACAACGCTCCCGACTCTCCGGGACTCTACGCATGTTCTATCGGCAGCCTTGAAAAAGGCTTGAATAGCTTCCAGGATCTCTTGCCGGGTCCTATTCCCGCAGTCGCTGGAACCACTCCGTACGCAACAGCAGGGCGGGATCGGGCAGGCTTGAAGCCCGGCCCCCGGCCAGTTCCTCGACGTATCGGGCGAGCAGTGGATCGGCGCCGGCGAGGTTCGCCAGCAGCTCCTGCGCCGGTCCCGCCGCCAGGGGCAGGAGGTCCCGCGGATTGAGCTCGCCCGCCAGCAGCAGCTCGAGCAGGTTCATCACGGGCGGGTAGTGCACGGTTTCCAGGCCGGTCGCGCCGGCCAGCTTCGCGGCGCCGGCCACCGCAGCGTCCAGCCCGCCCAGGTAGTCCGCCAGACCCAGCTCCACCGCCCGGCGCCCGCTCCAGACGCGGCCTCCGGCCAGCTCCTCCATCCGGGCGGGAGGAAAACTGCGCCTGGCGGTCACGCGATCCTTGAACTCGCCGTAGATCCGGCCCAGCAGGTCACGCAGGGATCGGAGCGCCTCCGGTTCGGGCTCGAGCCCGGGCATCAACAGGCGCGAGAGGGTGGTGGGAAAGACGCCGTCGGCGGTGAGCCCCAGCTTGTCCCAGGCGCCGGAGAGGTCCGGCAGGAGGGCCGCCACGCCGATGGAACCGGTGATGCTGAAGGGACTGACCCAGATCTTCCGGGCCGGAGCGGAAATGTAGTAGCCGCCCGAGGCCGCCACCGGCCCCATGGAGACCACCAGCGGCTTTTCGGCATCCAGTTGCAGCAGCTCCTGGTAGATTTCCTCGGAGGCCAGGGCCGATCCGCCGGGTGATTCCACCCTGAGCACCACGGCGCGCACCGCTTCCCGGTCCGCCAGCTCCCTGATCTGCTCCGTGAACACGTCCGAGCGCAGGTGCCGGTATTCGCCCACGCCCGCGGGCATGATGCCGCCCTCCGCCCAGAGCACCGCCACGTGGTCCTTCAGGACTTCTTCCTTCGGCCTGTGCGCCAGCGGAAAGGATGAACCGCCCAGCAGCGAAGCGGCAGCCAGGCGCCGGGCGCCGCCGAATTCCTGCTCCAGCCAGCTCTCCCACTGGCTCCGCGTTTCCAGGGCATCCACCAGGCCCAGCTCGAGCGCTTCCGCTGGACCGATCGACAGGCGTCCCGGCTCGGTGAACAGCGCTTCCACCGCCGCGGTTTCGATTCCGCGGCGCGCGGCGATCCAGTTCACCTCCTCCCGCAGGATGTCCTCCACCAGCAGCTCCAGGTTTTCGCGCACCGCCGGGGACATGGAATCGCGGGAGTACTCCTCGCCGAACTGCTTGGCCTGTCCCGCGTGCAGCACGTGGACGCGGATGCCCAGCTTGTCCAGCAGCTCCTTCATGTAGTTGGCGCCCAGGGCCGCTCCCGCCAGGTACAGGCCGCCCGCGGCCGAGGGGCTCAGACTCACCCTGTCCGCCAGACAGGCCAGCAGGTAGGCATTGTCGAAGCCCGATTCCAGGTGGGCCAGGACCGGCTTGCCCAGCGCCCGGAAGCTCTCAACCGCCTCGGCCAGCTCGGCGATGTGCTCGCGGCGGATCTCAACGCCGCCGGTTATCAGCAGCGCACGAATCCGCTCGTCGCCCGCTGCGTCGCGGACGGCCCGCCGCAGCCCGCTCAGGTTGAGCGGTGCCTTGAGGTCGCTGTCCAGAGGGGATATTCGGTGCCCCGGCAAGGAACCCGGCCACTTGAGTTCCAGCAGGGTCTCGCCGCGCACGGGATCCGAGGGGGCGCCCAGGTAGCGACTCAGGGCGAAGACGCCCAGGAAGATCAGCAGCAGCACCAGGATCAGGCCGGTGAATATGCCGAGGATGAACTTTTTCATGACTCCTCCCAGTGCACTTGGGCCTAGCCGGCTCCGCCCGGGAGCCCGCTCGGTTTCGGATTCCATTCTGCCGGGACCTTCCCCGCCGGGACGACTCGCCGGTTGCCCTCAATCCACGTCCAGCTCCGCGCGCCGGCGCTCCAGCTCCTCCTGCGCCGCCTCCCAGCGGCGGTAGAGTTCTCCCAGCTTTTCACGCAGCCGGGAGTATTCCACGCTGGCCGCTTTCATTTTCTCCGGATCGCCGTAGACCTCTTCCCGCACCAGTTCTGCTTCAAGCTCGGCCATCCGCTCCTCGGAGGCCGCGATGCGCCGCTCGCAGTCCTCCGCCCGCTCGCGGTGCTCGCGCAGGATCCGGCCCACGCGGATCTTCTCGGCAGTGGCCCGCTTGCGTTCCCGGCGGCTGCGCGGCCGTGCGGGAGGACCGTCTTCCGCCGTCTTCCGCGTTTGCACCGGCGCGGCGGCGGATTCCTGCTGCTCGCGCTGATCCAGGAACTCGCTGTAGTTCCCCCGCACGTCGGCCAGGCGGCCTTCGCGCAGCTCGAGCACGCGCGAGACCACGCCGTCCAGAAAGTAACGGTCGTGGCTGACCACCAGCACGGTGCCGGCGAATTCGGCCAAGGCCCGCTGCAGCACGTCCTTGGCCTTGAGGTCCAGGTGATTGGTGGGCTCGTCCAGGACCAGGAAGTTGCAGCTCGAAAGCAGCAGCCGGGCCACCGCCAGCCTGGACTTCTCTCCGCCCGAGAGGACGCCCACCTTCTTGAAGACCGATTCCCCGCTGAACAGGAAGCAGCCCAGCAGGCTGCGCAGCTGAGTCCGGGTCAGCCCGCGGTTGGCCCGGTCCAGGATCTCCAGCACCGTGGCCCCGGCATCCATGGAGGTCTCGCTCTCCTGAGTGTACACGGCGGGGCGCACCTTGTGTCCCGGCGCGTACTCCCCTTCGCTGGGAGTCTCCAGGCCGGCGATCAGGCGCACCAGGGTGCTCTTGCCCGCGCCGTTGGGACCCACCAGCGCCACCCGCTCGCCGCGGCGCAGGATGAAATCCAGGGGCTCGAAGATCCGGCCCCGGCCGTAGTCCTTGCTCAGCCCGCGTACCGTGAGGGCGATGTCGCCCGAGCGCTCGCAGGGCGGAAAACTGAAGCGGACGCCCCCCTGCTCGCGCTCCACCTCGGGCAGTTCCATTTTTTCCAGCTGCTTGATGCGCGACTGCACCTGCCGGGCCTTGCTGGCCTTGTAGCGGAAGCGATCGATGAATCGCTGGATTTCGCGCACGCGCTCCCGGGCGTGCTCGAACTCGGCGAGCCGCCGGGCGCGCCGCTCTTCCTTGTGCCGGCGATACCCGGTGTAGTTGCCCTTGAAGGCGGCCAGGCGCAGGCGGTCGATTTCGACGATCTGTCTCACGACGCGGTCGAGGAAGAAGCGGTCGTGCGACACGGCCACCACCGTGCCCTCGTAGTCCCGTAGGAAACGCTCGAGCCATTCCAGGGCGTCGGTGTCCAGGTGGTTGGTGGGCTCATCCAGCAGCAGCAGGTCGGGCGCGCTGAGCAGCAGCCGGGCCATCGCCGCCCGCATCTGCCAGCCCCCGGAAAACGTGTCCAGGGGACGCTCGGCGTCGTCCGGCGCGAAGCCCAGGCCGCCGAGGATCCTGCGCGCCCGGCTCTCCACGCGGAAGCCGTCCCGGTTCTCGTAGTCCTCCTGCAGCCGGCCCAGGCGGGCCAGCGCTTCCGAGGCGTCCTCCGAATCGGGCGGCAGATCCTGCAGCAGCTCCTGCAGCTCCCGGATCTCGCGCTCCGTCCGCCGCAAGTCGCCGGCCGCCTCGAGCACCACCTCCAGCAGCGGGCGACGGGAGCTGAAACCGAAGTCCTGGGGCAGGTAGCCGATGCGGATCCTCGGCGAGCGGCGGATTTCGCCCGTGTCGGGCTCCAGCTCGCCGACCATCAGGCGCATCAGGGTGGTCTTGCCGCTGCCGTTGTCGCCCACCAGGCCGATGCGCTCGCCCGGCCGGACGTGCCACTTCAGCGAGTGGAACAGCGCCTTGTCCGGAAACTCGATCCGGATGTCGTCGAAGCGTATCACAAGTGAGTCGTTTCCCGATCGGCCTGGCCGTGCTTCGTCTCCGGAGCCTGCTCCCGCGGACTCCCGATGGCAATGTACCAAGCCGCAGGGACTCAGCGCAGGGAGGTCACGCGGTAGAATCGCCTGCCCTGGACCAGGGGCACGAACCACTCCGTATCCGCGGTTTCGCCAAGTATCACGGGATCGTCGAAGGCCGCCTCCTGGGCCTCGAAGACGCGGTAGGACTCGGCCCCGGGTACGGCATCCCAGGACAGCCGCAGCTGTGCGCCGGCGATTTCGGCCGCGAGCACCGGGGCGGGCAGGGCCTGCAGCTGCAGCACGCCCAGGTCCTCCCAGAGCTGTCCCGCCGGGTCGATCTCCAGCTCGAGGGTTCCCCCCGTGCGCGCCGGATCCACGCTGTCCAGGCGCAGCAGCAGCGCTTCCCCCGGCACCCAGCCTTCCAGGCCGTGCAGGAGTTCGAAGCCCAGCACCCCGTGATCCAGGCAGAATTCCTCGAGCGCGGCCTGCGGGTCGGCCGCGCGACTCACGCGCCCCAGCACTTCGCCGGCGCCCGATGTATCACCCTCCACGTGCAGCACGGTGCAGACGAGACTGCTGAGCTGGTCCGTCAGGCTGCCGCGCTGGTGCTCTTCCAGCACCCAGTCCTGCGGGTCGAATTCCTCCCCGCTCGGCGTTCCGGGCAGCACCAGTGTGAAACCCTGGGCGTCGAGGCTGTCCCGGATCACCGCTTCGTGCTCGCCGAAGGCCCCCTCGAAGGCCAGGGGCAGGTACATGTCGAAGAGCTGCCACCCGGTATGGGTCTGCTCGACGTAGACCTGGCCCAGGGTCAGGTCTAGGTGCGTGTGATACACCACGTCCCAGAGGTAGTGGGGCCGGTTGATGCCGTACATGTATCCTTCCCAGAAGCCCCCCAGGTCGAGCTCCGTGCGCTGGGCGCAATGCTCGACGAACTCGGCCACGGTGGCCGTCCCGAAGCGGTAGGGGCTTTCGCCCCAGTCGTACATGATCTCCAGGAAGGTGGAATCGCCCACGATGCCGCGCAGCATGTGCAGCAGCCAGGCGCCCTTGCGGTAGACCGTGTTGCTGTTGAAGGTGCTGGGCGGATCGTAGACGGGCCCCGAGGGATCGTTGACGTGGCAGCGGGAATTCATGAAGTCGATCAGGTCCTGCGGGGTGCCGATGTGCTCCACCCACAAGGCCTCGCTGTAGGTGGCGAATCCTTCATTGAGCCAGATGTCGTCCCAGGTGCGGCAGGTCACCAGGTCGCCCCACCACTGGTGCGCCAGCTCGTGCGCCACGATGCGGTCGTAGTAGTGGTCGCCGCGGATCAGGCCCGAGCCGTAGCTCGTGTTGCACTGGTGCTCCATGGCCCCGCCCCAGGTGAACTCCGAGTGACCGTATTTCTCCTCGATGAAGGGATACTCCCCGTAGATCCCGGCGAAGAACTCGATCATCGGCACCGTGACGTTGAAGTCCTCCATGGCGTCGGCCAGGTCCTCCG
Source organism: uncultured Bacteroidaceae bacterium (assembly GCA_964568855.1). GTDB lineage: Bacteria > CAIWAD01 > CAIWAD01 > CAIWAD01 > CAIWAD01 > CAZMSD01. The sequence continues at coordinate 50,385 of CAZMSD010000023.1, forward strand.
GCCAGACGTAGTGATCCACAGGCAGACTGTCGCCCTGGGCGCTGACGTACCAGTCGCGGAACATGCTGAAGTTGGTGACGGTCATGCTGACCAGGTAGGTGGTGATGGGATAGCGCTCGCGCCAGTGCCAGGTGTGAGTCGAAGCGGTGGTATCGACACCGGCCAGCAGGCCGTTGGAGGTGGGAATGTACTCCAGGGGGACCTCGATGTGGATGTCCGCGCTGTCGGCCTTGTCCGCCGGGTCGTCCTTGCAGGGCCACCAGCTGCGGGCGCCGGAGGGCTCCGAGAGGGTGGCCAGAATCGGCGTGCCGGCGTGCGAGCCGAGGGAGTAGGAGCCGAAACCGGTGGCCTCGGGATAGCCTTCATAGACGATTTCCACCACGGCCGCGGCCCCGGAATCCAGCGGCGAACTCAGCGTGAGTTCCAGCAGGTCGCCGGGATGTGTCCAGGAGTCAACACCGCTGACGGAAAGGACGCTCAGTTCGTCGGCCAGGTCCAGTTGAAGTTCGCTCAGGTCGTCCACCAGGCTGGAGAAGTGCATCTGAACCGTGCCGCTCAGAAAGCCCGTGTCCATGTTGGGCCGCAGTTCGATATCGTAATACAGTGCATCGATGTTCTCATCCGTGCGCAGTCGTTGTTCTTCGGCCGCGAAGCGTCGTTGCAGGGCGTCGAGGTGGGCCTTGAGCCAGGCTTCGTGCAGGCGGTCCGCTTCGGGTTCCACGATCGGGATCGCTGTTCCGGGATCCTCGCCTCCCTCCGCGTATGGCCGATTCGACAGGCAGGGGCTCAAGAGCAGCAGGACAAAAGCGAGTACAAGTGGGCGCAGCGATTGGTCACGGATCTTCCGCTGGTTCATCCGGTCCTCCGATGTGGTGATTCAGTCGGGCTTCCATGCAAACAGTAGAAACGGCGTTGGATTGTCAAGCACCATTCGTCAAAGCTGAAATCTTATCGGCTCTCTATGAGTAGAATGTTATCCTTCATTCGCATCGCATTCATGGATCGCAGTCTGACCATATCATCCGATCCCTCCGAGATCGAACGCGTGGAGGAGTTCCTGGCGGAAGTCTCCACCGCGGCCGGTCTGAGCGAGGACCTCGCCGGCGACCTGATCATCGCCGGCACGGAGGCCGTCAACAACGCCATCCAGCACGGCGGCCGGCCCCAGGCTGAGCAGCAGGTGAGGATCCGCGCGCGGCTCTTGTGCGACAAGGGACCGTCGCGCCTTGAATTGCGGGTGAGCGACGCGGGCCGGGACTTCGATCCGGGAGGGGTGGCGGATCCCACTACTCCCGAAGGCCTGCTGAACGAAACGGGCCGCGGCCTGCTGATCATCCGCCACCTGATGGACGAGCTGCGCTTCGAACAGGGCCCGGAGGGCATGACCGTGGTAATGGTGAAGGTGATCGGAGAAGATCAGCGGTCCACGTGATCCACGATGCCCACGATGCAGGCGTCCACCGGGGTCAACTCGTGCGGCATGGGGATGGCCGCTTCCTTCGAGCTGACGTAATACACGTGCTGCCCGCGCAGGGAGGACATGGTGTCCGCTGCCGCCAGCAGTTCGCCCGCCGGTCGTCCTTCTCCGTCCAGGGGCTGGAGCACCAGCAGCGTGGCCTGCTCAAGGGAGGGATCCTTGCGCGTGGCCCAGACCTTGCCCACCACCCGCGCCAGGTTCATCAACCGCTCCCCCCGCGGCCGGCGCCCTTGCCGCCGGCGGCCCCGTCCAGGTCCACCTTGTCCACGATGGCCATGATCACCGTGTCCACGGGCTTGCCGTCGGTGAGCGGCGTCAGCCGGGCGCTGGAGCCCGAGGCGCAGAGCACCACCTCCCCCACCCCGGCGCCCACGCTGTCCACGGCCACGGAGAAGCCGGACTTCTCGCTGTAGTCGAAATCGAGGTGTCGGACGATCAGGAACTTCAGGCCGGTGAGCTTGGGGTCCTTGCGGGTGGCCCAGACGGTGCCGATGACGCGGGCGAGCAGCATATCGATTTCATATCCTGTTGTGCTTCGTTGTCGCTCAATTTACTGTTCGGATGCTGGATGTTGGCTGATGGTAGTCGCTTTTGCGGTTGCTTGCCTGGCCGTCGCTGGACTTCGCTGGCGATACACTGCTGGCCGCTTCCTTCAGAACTCAGACAGACTCCCAGCGGACGGCAAAACCTGCAGGTCAATCGACCGTCCTGCAGATGCGGAAGCCAATTTCGAGGTCAGTGTCCGTGTGTCCGTCTCCACTCCTACGCTGGGAGCTCAACTGGTCCGTTGCATCATTTCCCCAATCACCGCCCCGCTCTACGGGACCGTAACAATCGACAGGCCCCAGCGGATTCTCTTGAGAATCACCGCTATAATCCTCCCAGCAGTCACCAACCATCTCCCTGCAATTGCCGGCCAGGTCATGCAAACCAAGCGCGCTTGCTCCTTGTGGATAGGACCCAACCGGCGCCGTCCAACCGATGCAATCCCCGAAGTTCGCATTGCCGCAAACCGGCGCTGGTAAGCCCCACGGATAGCTCCGGCCGTCGTTATATCGAGCGGCGAACTCCCATTCCGCTTCCGTGGGCAGACGATACCCAGCGGCGGTGTAGGGATTATGACCGGCGCTCTGGATCCATTCACCTTCGTAGAATGGGGGAAAGCCCTCCCGTTATGCTACGCCAATCGCAGTAGCTGGCGGCGCCGTACCAGCAGACTTCCTTGATCGGGTGATCCACTGGATCGTAGCCCGAAGGATATGCGTTCTGTGCGTAGTCCGAGGGCGACTCTCGCAGGCCAAAGAGCCCGTCGTTGAAGGTGAGCTCGCAGTTTTCATCATCCAAATCCAGCAGCTCGAAACCATGGGCCTGCACCGTGCTGCTCGAGGCTGTCACATACCCTGCGTCATGCGCCCATTGGAGAGCCTCACGATATTCTCCGTTCGTGACTTCGAAAGTACCCATGTAGAAATCGCGGGTCAGTGTGACTTGATGCTCTGGCACACCGTTTGTTCCATTCTGTCCCATGGTGAAAGTACCGGCGGGAATCAGGGTCATCTCCAATGCGCTATGACCATCATCGGCAATGATCCTCGCTTTCATCGTTGAAATCGCGATATCCGGATAATCCAGACCCGCATCCCACACAATGAAGCGATTCCCGGACGTGATACCCGAGCCGATATCGCCGTAGACCGTAATGACCGGCACGGCCCAGGTAACGCCGGAATCGTCTGATATCTGGAGCGAAATCTGAAGCTCATCACCATCGGTGTCAAAGGCATCGTAGTGGATGTCCACCAGTCCGGATGGCGCGGGGCGCTGTTGAACGGTGACACTGGTAACTTCGGGCTGGGCAGCCTGGGAAAGCTGTGACACAAGGATAAAGGGGAATAGAGCGAAACTCCTCATGGATTGGCCGTCCTGCAGAGGCGGAAGCCGATGTCGTAGTACGCAGCCGAGGGGCTTTCACACCAGCGGCCGGCACTACGCAAGTCGTCTGCTTCGCAGTCCCAGTTGCCGCCACGCTGCACACGGCAATCTTCTGGGGGACCACCCAGCGGGTCCACTTGGGGATCACTGCTGTAATCGATATCCCAGTCTCCAATCCACTCCCATAGATTGCCGGCTACATCCATTAAACCCAATTCGCTTGCACCCAGCTGATAGGATCCCACTGGAGCAGTCCAGTCGACGCAGTATCCATTGTTGTTGAAGTTCGCGTTGTTGCAGTCTGGCGCTGCCTCGCCCCAAGGATATTGTCGTCCATCGTTGTAACGCGCGGCATATTCCCATTCTGCTTCCGTAGGCAACCGAAAGCCCTGTGCCAAATAGGGATTATGACCGGCGTTCTGTTCCCAGTTCCCTTCATAAAAGGGCGGCAGATCTTCCATCAGACTTCGCCAATCACAGTAGCAGGCTGAACCGTACCAGGAGACTGCTTTGACTGGATGATTCGCACTTGATTCTCCCTCATAGTCACCGTGTACAACAGGATCAAGATTGAATGCACCCCCGCTGAAAGAGATCTCACAATCAAGATTATCCAAGTCCAGGAGTTCCTGCTCGTAAGCTTCCACGCTAGTGCTGGTAGCTGTTACACCGCTAAGCTCCGTGTTGTTGACAGCCCATTGAACAGCTTCCCGGTACTCTTCGTTCATAACCTCGAAGGTACCCAGATAGAAATCGTGGGTCAGAGTGACTTGATGCTCAGGTGAGGTCCACGTCCAGCCATCGTCATCATCACCCATGGTAAAGGTGCCGGCGGGAATCAGGGTCATCTCCATTGCGCTATGACCATCATCGGCAACGATCTTCGCCTTCATTGTTGAAATCACGATATCCGGATAGTCCAGACCCGCATCCCAGACAATGAAGCGATTCCCGGACGTGATACCCGAGCCGATATCGCCGTAGACCGTACTGACCGGCACATCCCAGCTGGCGCCGGAATCATCGGATATCTGGAGCGAAATCTGCAGTTCGTCTCCATCGGCGTCAAAGAAATCGTAGTGGATGTCCACCAGCTCGGATGGCGCGGGGCGCTGTTGGGCGGTGACATTGGTCACTTCGGGCTGGGCAGCCTAGGAAAGCTGTGACACAAGGATAAAGGGGAATAGTGCGAAAATCCTCATGGATTCACCTTTCAACGGATGGTATGGCCAATGCTGCAGCTCGCGTGCGCTTTGCGGTTATATATGCGAAAGGCACAACGCAGGTGCAACGCGTCATAGTTCAAGAAGCCGCCACGTACCACACTGTCGGATCCACTGGATTCTCCTGGGCCTTGTCGCTATTGCTGCCATGCCGGTTTCCGGCCCACTCCCATGGGTTGCCCGCCATGTTCAGCAGGCCCAGCTGAAGAAGATCTAGCAAACGCCATCGCTCAGATCCAGCAATACATACTCTTGAGCCTGCATCGTGACGCTACCGACCATCACCAAATCTTGGTCGCAGGCTCACTGCACGGCTTCAAGGTATTTCTAATTGGTTATTTCGGCAGTGCCCAGGGATAAGTCGTCGGTCAGAGTGAAGCATGATACTCTGACCCACACGTCCCCATCTCCCCGAGAAAACTCCGCCCCGACCCTTCCGCCGGCCGGCTGAACCATTCCAGCATGGAGGCCGCCACGTCGGCGAAGCTCTCGCGCGTTCCCAGGGAGAGCCCGGGCAGGCCGCGGCGGTAAGCCAAGAGGGGCGCGTACTCGCGGCTGTGATCCGTGGAATCGGAAGTGGGATCGTTGCCGTGGTCGGCGGTGAAGACCAGCAGGTCGTTATAACTCAGCAGCTCTAGAAGTTCGGGCAGGCGCCGGTCCAGGGCCTCCAGACCCTCCTTGAAGCCCCGGGGATCCAGTCGATGTCCCCAGAGCATGTCGAAGTCCACCAGGTTGAGCAGGATCAGTTGCTCCCGTGCACCGCCCGCTGTGGTGGATTTCACGTCCGTAGCACCGGCCTCGAGCGCACCCTCCCGCAGCAGCTCCAGCAGGCGGCTCAAGCCCTCCTCGTTGCCCTTGGCGCTCACGCTGCGCTCGATGCCCACCCCGGCGAAGAGATCGCCGATCTTGCCCACGGCGCACACTTCCACACCGCCGTCACCGAGTATCTCGAGCGCCGTCCGGCCGAAGGGCTTCAGGCTGAAATCCCGGCGGTGGGGGGTGCGCGTGAAGCTCCCCTCGCTTCCCGTGAAGGGCCGGGCGATCACCCTGGCCACGGCGTGTTCCCCGCGCAGGATCTCGCGCGCTGTGCGGCAGATTTCGCAGAGCCTGTCGAGAGGTATCACGTCCTCGTGGGCCGCGATCTGGTAGACGCTGTCGGCGGATGTGTAGACGATGGGCTTTCCGGTGGCCAGGTGCTCGGCGCCCAGCTCGGCGATGATCTCCGTGCCCGAGGCGGGTCGGTTGCCCAGCACCCCGGGCAGACCGCAGCGGCGCACGAACTCGGTATTCAGTTCCCCGGGAAAGCCCTCGGGGTAGGTCGGCAGGGGGCGCTCCGTGACCAGACCCGCCAGTTCCCAGTGTCCGAGAGTGGAATCCTTGCCCTTGGACAGCTCGGCCATGCGCCCCCAGGAGGCAGCGGGCGCTGGCGCGGGCGGTACTCCCTCGATGGGAAGTATACAGCCCAGACCCAGCTTCTCGAAGTTCGGCAGCCTCAGCCCTCCAACGGAGCGAGAAAGGTTGCCCAGCGTATTCGCCCCCGCGTCGCCGAAATCCGCGGCGTCGGGCAGCTCGCCCACGCCCAGTCCATCGAGTACGACGAGGATGAAGCGGCGGCGGGGCATCAGTGTATCACTTCCCCAGAGCAAAAAAGGCCTGTCGCCAGGCCCTTCACGGAGTCTCGATCGCTCAGCCGAGGATCTCCTTCTCGGTGTCCTTGGTCACGTAGACGATCTGTTTCTTGACCCGGTAGGTCCCCTTCTCGGTCCGCTCCATGGTCACCTTGAGCACGGGCCGGTCGTGGGGAATCTGCTTGGCGACGAACTTCTGTACCTTGGCCATCTATTTTGCCCTCCAGATAATCATCGAGGATCGCTCGCGGGGTGCGCGTGACCGGAGATAATAGGGTTCCCACCCTTGAGATGCAAATGCTGGATCCCCGCGGTGAAGTAGGATCTGTAAAGCTGGGAGAGGCGGATTTTCAGCATCCGGGAAGGGCTGAATCGACAATGCGGGGACCCGCTTGCGGTTTTGCATGTGCCGGTCCCCGAAACTTGTCGACAACCGGCCGCGACGCACCGGAGTCCCCTCACTCCTCCCAGTGGAAGCGGGCCACCACCCTGTAGAAGGCCGATCCCGGGTAAGCGGCCTGCTCGAGCCACTCCAACTGCACGCTGGTCTCGGAAGTCTGCAGCAGCAGGTCCTCCGGCAGCGGCGCGGTCCAGGGCTCCTGACTGCGATACAGGTCGTAGCCTTCGATCATCAGCCCGGGGAAGATGCAGCCTGCGGCCCAGCTCAGCACGAGGAAGCCGCTCTCGATGGAAGCGTCGAACTCCTCGATGTAACACCAGGTGTTCGCCAAGTACTCGAATTCGAGAGCCTCGGAGGGAGGTCCGGCGTTGCCGGCCCAGTCCGTTTCGTCGGCCAGCATCCAGACGGTCTGGCCCGGCCAGAGCAGCGAATCCAGTGTGACACAGTCCAGGTCGGGATCGTCCAGCTCGCCGTCCAGCGAGCGGTCCACCTTCCATTCGGCTTCCAGCGGATCCGCGATCGGGAAGGAGGCGAAGTGCAGGCGGACGCTGTAGAAGGTGCTGTCCAGCGGCGACGCGTCCCAGGCGAAGCGGATGGAAGCGTCGGGGTGGATCTCTTCCAGGTGGAGTCCGCCGAGTTGGACCGGTGCCTCCAGGTCGACGCAAAAGGAATGATCGTCGTCGATGCCCTCGGCGCCGGCGGTTCCGGTGTAGCCCCAGAGCTGGTGCTGGTCGTCGTGAACGCGCAGCTCGAAGCGCCGGCAGCCGGGATCAGCGAACTGCAGCGGGATCTCCAGTGTGGTGTCGGGCGACAGGCCCGTGAAGCCCTGGTTCTGCCATTCCTCGTCCATCCCGGCGTAGGCGCCGTTCCCGTCCATGTCCAACCGCAGCTCGAGCGAACTCAGGTCCACCTGGTTGTGCAGGTCCCTGACGCGGAAGCGCAGCTCGCCCCCGGCGAGGCCCAGCCAGAAGACGTTCCAGGAACCGGAAAACTGGGGGGTCCACTGCGGCGGGACCTGATCGTCGGGCGTGGCCAGGACAGTGTCCGTCCAGGCCGAATAGCGGCCCTGGAAATCCAGCGCCCGCAGGATGAAGGCGTAGGTGGTCTGGTACTCGAGGTCGCGGATCTCCACCGAGCGCAGGGGCGGCCAGCAGAGCTGCTCGATGTCGCCGCTGTCCACCAGGATCGCATCGGGCGTGACGGCGCCGCTGGAATCCATCAGGATCTCGTAACTGTCGAAGAAACTGGACCGGCTGAAATTCCAGCCCAGGGTTACCCTGTCGACCCCCAGGTCGAGCAGCTGCAGGCCGGCCGGGTCGCTGGGCGGCTGGTCGTCCGCGAAGATCTGCAGGCTGTCCTCGGCCTGGAACAGGGCCTGGAACAGGGGGCCGTAATACACGCCGCAATTCTGGAAATTCAGCCAGGTGGCCGGCTGCTCCTCCTCGATGGCGTACCAGGTGCTCTCCGCGGCCTCGTGGGCGATCGACGGCAGCTCGTCGGTTTCGATGTGCAGGAAACGCTCCAGCTCGCCGCAGTCGGCTAGATCGTCCAGGCAGTAGCGCTCCTGGCAGTTCTGCGGGTAACCGATCAGATCGGGGGACTTGCCGATCCAGATCTCCTGCCCCGGCGTTCCACCGTCCACCAGCAGGTTCTGCAGGGGATTGGAGGCGACGTACTCGGCGAGGTCCACCGCCGCGTGCTCGAAGCCGAAGGCGTTCTCCGCGTGGACCGGATGAAGCAGGTTATTCAAGAGGCCCAGGGCCCCGCCGCCCGTGTCGTAGAGCGGCTGGAAGATCAACTGGTCGTGGCGGCCGGCGGCGATCACGCAGCTCTTCAGGTCGCGGTGGCTCTGGTCGTCGTAGGAGTGGATCTGCAGCACCAGCTCGCGCATTCCAAGGTTCCGCAGGTGATCCACGGTCGCCTGGTGCACCGCCGCGAAGGGCGTGAAGCAGTTGCGCGTGGGATCTGAGAGCGATCTTCCGTTGTTGTACTGCTCGCCCTGCCAGAGCACCTCGCGGCCCGCGCCGTTGATCATCAGCAGGCCCGCGTCGAAGTCGCGGAAAGCGAAGAGACCCAGGTAGGGGCTGAGGTAATCGTCGTTGGGGTGCGGCATCTGCACGATCACGTTGGGACGCGAGGCCGCCGGGCTGACCGCGAAGAGGCCCCAGCCATGGTCGAATGAACCCACCACGTCGTCGGCGGGGCCGGGCCAGAACCCGGGATCGAAGTAGGAGTGATTCAGGCGCTCGCGCAGCAGGTAGTACTCCCTGCCCGTCCCGCCGTCGCTGAAGCGCACCAGCTCGTAATCCACGTCGGGCCCGCCCTCGACGGCTGCCAGGGCGCCGTCGGGATCACCCTCGAGCAGGTGCGTGACACAATCGCGGAACATGTTCAGCACCGAGTTGCCCCAGGGATCGTCCTCCAGCAGCTCGAATGCGCCGAAGCCGTCGAGCTGGGGATCGAGCTCCTCCGGCGCATAGACATTGTAGCCCGGCCGGGCGATTCCCTCGCTGACGTGGCTGATCCAGTTATCGTAGGCCGCGGCGGGCTCGGTGCCGGCCATGAACTCGAGGAAGGATCCCGACTCCTCCACCAGTTGGGCCCGCGGAGTTCCCGCGAAGACCATGAAGACCAGGGCGAGCAGGGCGCGGGCGCCCTTTCGCCGCGCGCTCCCGGCGGCCGGCGGCGTCCTGCTGGAATCTGCGTGACACATGAGCATCTCGAAGGTTGAACTGAACGGACACGCTGCGCGGGTCGGCTTTCATGCGTTTCTATCGTCGGCGGCCCGTCGCCCCTTTAGCGCGGTCTCAGCCGGAGCGAAGGCTTGGGGATCGTCGCGATCATCGGCTTATTCGGAATTGAGCATCCCGGCTTCGCGGGAGACACTCTCTCCGGGCACATCGAAAATGAACCAACTGGAAGCTTGCCATGCAATCGGAAGGTTCCAGCTTTGGAAAAAACCTGTCGCGCGGAGAAGCATGGTGACTGGCGGGCTTCAGAGCTGCACTTCCTCCCGCGGATCCGCTCGGCAGCGGAAACTGCGGCGGTGCAGGGGGCAGCGTCCCAGTTCCCGAATCATCGCCAGGTGCCGCGGGGTGCCGTAGCCCTTGTGCGACGCGAATCCGTAGCCTGGATATCGCACTTCCGCCTCGAGCATCAGGCGATCGCGCGCCTGCTTGGCCAGGATGCCGGCCGCCGCAACCGCGGCGCTGGTGGAGTCCCCGCGGACCAGCGAGCGGCCCCTCCGGCCGTCGAAAGGGAAGTCGCGGCCGTCCACCAGCAGGAATTCGGGCGCGGTCCCGAGATTCTCAACGGCGCGGTGCATGGCCAGGAAGGTGGCGCGGAGGATGTTCAGGCGGTCGATCTCCTCCACCTCGGCGAGGCCCAGGCCCAGGTCGAGGGCTCGCTCGCGGATGACCGCCTCCAGCGTCTCACGTCGCCGCGGGGTCAGCCTTTTCGAGTCGTCCAGCCCTTCGATACCGATGTCCGGCGGGAGGACCACGGCGGCCGCCACCACGGGACCGGCCAGCGGACCCCGGCCCGCCTCGTCCACGCCGCAGAGCAGGCGGATTCCGGCTTCCCCGCGAAGGCTGTCGTCCCAGTCGAAGAGCGCCTCCGCGCGCGCCGCATTCCTCGTCGCCGGCCGTGTCACGACTCCCCTCCCCGCGCGCAGGACCTCTCGCGCGAGTACTCGCGGCCCAGCAGTCCCAGAAGCCCTTCACGGCAGGCCCGCTTGCCGCCGTTGGCCGGATGTCTCACGAATTCCGCCTCGACGCCCAGGGACAGCAGGGTCCGCTGCGCCTTCCGGCCCAGGGCCACGCAGCGGCGGATGCCGAAGATCGTCGCCAGCTCCGCCAGAACCCCGGCGTGCAGGGCCAGCTCTCCCGCGCCCGGGCTGCGGTTGCTGAGGGGCCGGCCGGGACGGTGCGGGTGCAGCGGGAAGGCGTTCCACAGCAGTGGCAGACGCGGCAGCTCGTCCACGATCCCCCAGAGAATGGTTCCCGAGGGTTCGGTAAAACCGTCGTCGCGTCCCGATGTCCAGCGATATCCCTTCCCCGAGCCGAAGAGGCCGTGTCCGGGGACTCCCCGCGCGAGCTGCCGTTCGCTGGTGAAAGGGATCCCGGTCCAGCGGCAGCCGTTGTATCCGGGCGCCTCGCCCACCAGCAGGGTTGCAGGTTCGACGACGAAGGATTCCTCGAAATACAGGCGCAGGTTCTCCCGCCGGATCGCGTCGCGCCGCGGATCCCCGGAGTTGTAGGGATTGAAGCAGTGTGCCGGCCGCTCAAGATCCGCCAGGCGGCCGATGAAGGCGTCGATCTCGCGACTGAGCTGTCCCACTCCCGGCTCCCGGCACGCTAAACATTGTGTGACACGCGAGGACGCGCGGTTGCAGGCCCGGGCTTCCTCCCAGGCGCCGCGCACTCTACAAGATAGGCAACTCCCGCCTCCCGCCGCGCGCCCGGCGGGGATTCGTACCTTGGGGAGGATCATGCAGGACCACCTCTTCGACCAGATGGAGCGCGTCCAGCGGGAGCATTTCTGGTTCCGCGCCCGGGCGGAAATCGTGCTGGACCTGCTTGGGCGCGAACTGCGCCCGGGCGACCAGGTGCTGGACGCGGGTTGCGGCACGGGCCTGCTGCTCGAGCGGCTGCCCCCCGGGCACGCGCTCGCCGGCCTGGACTGCTCCGAATACGCCCTCGCCCTGGCCGCCCGTCGCCTGGCTGGCCGCGAGGCGGACCTGCGGCACGGCAAACTGCCCGGGGAATGCCCCTTCGAATCCGCCAGCCTCGACCTGGTCCTGCTGACCGATGTACTGGAGCACATCGAGGACGACCTCGGAGCGCTGCGCGAGCTGCGCCGCGTGATACGACCCGGCGGGCGCCTGCTGCTTACCGTACCCGCCCTGCCCTTCCTGTGGAGCGCCCACGACGAGAGCCACGGGCACCACCGGCGCTACCGCCGGCGCGGGCTGAACCTCATGCTCGAGGCGGCGGGATTCCTGCCCCGTCGAGTGTGCTACTTCAACTTCCTGCTCTTCGCGCCGGTGCTGACCGTCCGCGTCTTCAAGCGACTGGCCGGTCGCCGGGACAGCGACATGGAAGTCCCGGCCCCGTTCCTCAACGAACTGTTCTACCGGGTGTTCGCCGCCGAGCGCGGCTGGCTCAGGAACCGCGGTTTCCCCTGGGGGATCTCGCTCATCGCCCTGGCCGAGAAGCCCGCGGACGGATCGATCCCGAGAGACTCCTAACCCCGCGGGTGATGGGCCCGGTGCTCCTCGCGCAGGAATTCAAGTTCGTGCGGAGCAAAATCGACGATCAGGAGACGCCCCGATGGCGCCAGCACACGTGCAGCCTCGCGGATCGCACGTGCGCCGTCGTCGAGATAATGCAGCACCTGATGGATGATGATGACGTCGA
>CAZMSD010000024.1:0-60175 GCA_964568855.1 uncultured Bacteroidaceae bacterium
GGTTCAGGAAGAGGAATCACATTTAGGTTGGTAGGAAGAATGGGGTATGCCCAATACTACTTCCCCAGTGCGCCACCCGCCAGAGGTACAGACTCGCCACGCTTCTCCAGGGCTTCCAGCGCAATGCATATGTCTCACATTGGGCGGGCCTGAGGTCCTGCTTCCCGCCACGCGCATCAGGCCGTTGCGTTACGCAAGGTCGCCGGAGCTGTAGACGTCGGGCCGGCGGAGTCCGAAGATGAGGAACCTGGATTTCCGTACTGGCGATATGCCGGACGTAAACTGTTTATATACTGAATGTGTCCGAGATGTTCTGACGTTAGACAGGAAATGAATCTGCTGGCGCGAATTCCAGCTAGATGCTCTGCAGGCTGTCGTAGGTTATTCCCCTTGCTCTGATCACCTTGTCGACCTGATCGCGCAGCTGTGCGGATACCTGCACACAAAGCCCGCAATCGGAACTGAGTTGGCGTGGTACCACGGTCAGCTTAGCATCCACTCCACATTCCTTAAGCAGTCTTTCTGCCCGAATGGCATGGCTGCTGGTGGCGAACAGAATCACGATGTTGGTCGCATCAATCATTGACCACCTACAGTTGCAAGCTTGCGCACAGCAGCCAATGTTTGTTGAAGGTCATCCTCGGTGGTAAATGGACCAAGAGCGAACCGAAGTGTTCCAATTGGATAAGTCCCCAATGTGCGGTGGGCCGCTGGTGAGCAATGCAATCCCACGCGGCAGAGGACTCCATATTCCCGGTCAAGCATCAATCCGGCCTCAGAGGGCGACAGACCGTCGATGTTCAATGCGATTGTGGAAATCTGCCGGGATGAATCACCAGTTCCGAATACATGTACGCCAGCGATGCTGGACAGCTCATCAATGAACTCCTGCAAACGGACAGTTTGTTGCTCGCTTTGTCCGATTAGTCCGCGTTCCTGTCGCCACCTTATTCCGGCATGTAAACCCGCCAATCCCGTAACATTGCAGGTACCGCTTTCGAATCGATCGGGCAGGAAATCGGGTTGGGTTTCCTGCTCTGACCTGCTGCCAGTTCCACCAGAAACAAGCGGTGAGATATCGGCAGGATCAAGACCCGGTCCAAGCACAAGTCCTCCGGTGCCAGTTGGACCCATCAACGCCTTGTGCCCGGTGAACGCCAGAAGGTCGATATTGTCGGCGGCCATGTCCAGTTCCACCAATCCCGCCGTCGCGGCAGTGTCCACCAGGAGAAGCGCGCCGTGCCGATGGGCGATGAGTCCGGCCTTCCTGATCGGCAAGATCGTACCGCAGACGTTCGATGCGTGATTCAGAATGATCAGTCTGGTATTCGGACGCATGCCCGACTGCAGGTCTTCCGGGTTGAGCTCGCCTTCGGGTGAACAGGAGACCACCGTCACCTGCACACCTTGCGTTTCAAGTGCCCGCAAGGGGCGCATTACTGAGTTGTGTTCCACGGACGAAGTGACAACATGATCTCCAGGCTGTATGAGTCCTCGCAGTGCCAGATTCAAGGCTTCAGTGGCATTGGATCCGAAAACGACACGGAATGGGTCATCGATGCTAAAAAGATCTGCGACAGCTTCTCGGGTGTCCTCGACAATTCGACCCGCTGCAATGGAGAGGCGATGACCGGAACGTCCCGGATTGGCGCCAACTTCCGTCAGGAAGCGACTCATGGCTGCCGCCACATCCGGCGGCTTGGGCCAGGAAGTGGCGGCGTTATCCAGATAGATCAGATGATCCGGAGCCAACTGATCAAGCCTCCTTCTCGCGCAGGACAAAGCCCAGAATGAGACAGAACGCCAGGCCAATAATCACTGCAATCTGTCCACTTGGTCCAGGGCCGCCTGTCTGCAGCAGACTATCGATAGTATTGTCCGGTTTGGCGGCAAGCAGGAGGTTATGGGCGATCCCTCCACCGACAACCATGCCCAGTACAAAAATTCCCGAATCACCATTGCCTTCTCCGGCGAGAATCAGTTGTCGGCCGGGACAGCCGCCAGCCAGATTATAGGCCAAGCCTGCAAGTACCATGCCCAGGAAATTCCAGAGCCAGGCACTATGTGCTGCGGGTTGGGCGATGAAACCGAAGGAAACCTTGCCCATAACAAGGTTGGCGGCAGAAGCGGCAGCCACCACTCCAGCCACACCCCAGAACAAGTGCCAGTCACGGGCAAAGAAGATATTTCGGAAGGCGCCAACAGTGCAAAAGCGGGTGCGCTGGGCGAGAAAACCAACAAGAAGTCCGCCAAGGACAGACGCCAGAACCGGCGCCGTCATGGCCCCGGGGCCTTTTTCGCTATGCTGGATGAAAGAAGGAGTAACAAGCGCCAGGATCAGTAGGCCAATCATGAGTAGAGGCATCAGCCAGCCCACTGATTGTGCGGCAGGCCGGGTGCCACCGAGGGAAAATCCTCTGCGCACAAACAACGCAGCGATGGTGATTCCTATGACCAGACCGGCAATTCCGACCAGAGCATTCAGGTCACCTCCAGCAAGACGCAGCAGACCGCGCCATGGACAGCCCAGAAAAACCAGTGCTCCGATCATAGCGAAAACGCCAAGAAGAAAACGCAGTACCGGAGCGTTACCCGCCCGGGCACGGAACTCGCGATACAGGAGTGCGGCCAGGGTGGATCCCAACAACAGACCGGGTATTTCCGGTCGCAGGTACTGCACGACTAAAACACGATGCAGGCCAAGAGCACCGGCAATATCCCGTTCGAAGCAAGCCACGCAGAAACCCATATTGGCAGGGTTACCAAGCATGCTCAGCAGTGCGGCCACAAGACCTATGACACAACCAACGAGAATGATCCCGGTGCGGGATGAGAAGAATTTGGTGAGTCGATCCACTGATTACTCCCAGGTTGATGGTTGGATGGACGAAATTGACGCCATCAATCCCGTTGCCTGGGAATAGTGGTCAGAATGCCCCTTTCCCAGAAACAGCCGGATCCGCATGTTTGAAATCGGAGCACTTCACGGTGCCCGCCAAACCGCGTCAGTTTTGCTTCAGGAACAGCATTTATTCCTTTCAAGTTGAGGACCGGCGAAATATAGGGGAGCGGAACAGGTTGTTCAACTATGCGTCTCCAGAACCTCATAGACACGTAGATATCTGTGATTTGAAGTGCTGAAGACATGCAGTGCTGGGAATGTTACAGTGTATGTCTTCAGAAAATCTTGGACATCCCGCAACGTGTGATACGAGATATTGAAGAAGCATGGTTCAGGGAGTGTGACAGGAGCACCGTATTCTTTCGGTGATCTTATCACAGAGCTGTGTTACTTTCCGCGGACGGATGTGATACTACTTCTCCCAGTGCGCAATTTTCCACAGATACATGCTGGCCACAGTCCTGAAAGGCTTCCAGCGCGAGGCGTATGTCTCACACTGTGCGGGCGTCAGGTCCCTCTTCCCCGCCACGCGATACAACAAACATCCCATCTGTCAAGCAGCGCACCGACACATTCATCAGCGGGAATGCAAGATTCGTACAAGTGGTGGTCCATCTGACTATATTCCATAGTTATAGACATCCGATTACACGTCACGAGATGTGAGCCTTGCTGACTTGACTCTGATCGTGACTCCGCTTGTCTGCAAGGGAGATCTGTATGGAACCCTGGAGCCTGCTGCTTGAGGTTGTATTCCTGTTGAGTGGCTGTCTGCTCGTGGGAGGACTGCTCTCGCGCCTTGGGCAAAGCCCGTTGGTCGGCTACATGCTCGCCGGCATGCTGTTGGGCGGACCGGGCAGCCTGGGTTTGATCAAATCTCCAAACGACATTGAAGCGATCGCCGAACTGGGCATCGCTCTTCTTCTTTTCAGCCTGGGTCTTGAATTCTCCTGGCAGCGTGTCCGGTCATTCGGCGGACGGACAATCACCGCCGGCGTACTCCAGGTTGTCATCACGATCCTGGTGGCTGCCGCTGGCGGCTTGGTGTTTGGGCTCCCGCCAGTCACGGCGCTTGCGGCCGGTGTGATCGTATCACTTAGCAGCACAGCAACAACACTTCGAGTCCTGATGGACCGCGGCGAAATCGACAGCACCCACGGCCGTGAGTCGGTCGGCGTGCTGCTGGTGCAGGACATGGCCGTGGTGCCCCTCGCGGTGCTGCTGACTCTACTGGCTGGCAGCGGCCACCCGGCGCAACTGGCTGTGGACGTCGGGCGCACGGTGCTCCTCGCCGCCGGCCTGGTGGCGGCGCTGTACATCGCGCTGAACCAGGTGGCGGTCCGCTTACTGAGAGCGCTGTCGCTGCAGGCTCACCGGGAACTGGCGGTACTGCTGGCGGTGGTTCTGGGTCTGGGCTCTGCATGGGCCGCACACGCTGTAGGCCTCTCGCCGGCGCTGGGCGCATTCCTGGCGGGGATGTTCCTCGGAGCTTCGCCTTTTGCCACCCAGCTTCGCGCCGACGTGTCCTCGCTGCGGGTTGTATTGCTGACCCTGTTCTTCGGCGCGGTCGGCATGCTGGCCGATCCCGTGTGGATTCTGGCTCACCTGCCCCTGGTGCTGGGCATCGCAGCGCTGCTGGTCGTGGGGAAGGCGCTGCTGGTATTCTCGATCCTGCGCCTGCTGAGAAGCTCCACCGGAGTTGCCGGCGCTACCGGACTATGCCTAGCGCACGTCGGCGAATTCGCCTTCGTGCTGGACCGAATCGGACGCGATAGCGGTGTGCTCGGAGACCAGCTGTCGATGGCGCTGGTCTCGAGTACCATCATCACGATGTTGGCCGCACCCTGGCTGGTGGTCGGTGCTCCGGGATTCGCCGCTCTGCTGGAACGGCTGCGCCGTGTCTACAAGACTCGTGCAGATGGTTCACGCAGCCCGCACCCAAAAGCGGCGATCATTGGTTTTGGTCCGGCTGGTGAAGCAGTGGGTCGGGCGCTGACGGCCCGTGGTTTGTCCGCCTTGGTGGTGGATCTCAATCCCCGGGCGCGAGTGCGAACCGATGCCTTGGGTCACGACCTGCTGGTAGGAGATGCGCTGCAGCTCGATGTGTTGGAGCATGCCCGGCTCGAGGCTGCCGAGGTGGTGGTTGTCACACTGCCTGGGCCTTCCGCGGCCATGACGGTGCTGAGCCACCTGCGCCGCCTGGCACCTGCTGCGAGACTGCTGGTCCGGAGCCGCTACCACCGGCATTTCGGAGCGCTGATCGTGGCCGGCGCCAGTGAGGTCGTCGATGAAGAGGAGGAGGTCGGTGCCCGCCTGAGCGAACTGGCGCTGTGCTGCCTTGAAGAATCGGACGCTGCGGAAAAGATTGAAAACTAGCGTGCTGCTCGAACGGATTCAGCCGGCACATCCTACCAGACGAACTCATCTGATCATTGATTCAGACTGGCCCGGTAGCGAATAAGTCGCCGGTTCGGAATCAACGCGGTTCCAATGTCGTACCCCGCGTTCGCCGTCCTTGACGCGGGGCAGGAATACAACATCCGCGTGGATCATGGTCGCCTGGGCAGAAGGATCCCGGACAGGTATACTCAGGATTCGATCACTCCCAGTGCGCCACCTTCCACAGATACATGCTGGCCACAGTCCTGAAGGGCTTCCAGCGCAATGCATATGTCTCACACTGTGCGGGCGTCAGGTCCTGCTTCCCCGCCACGCGCATCAGGCCGTTGCGCAGGGCCAGGTCCCCTGAACTGTAGACGTCGGGCCGGCGGAGTCCGAAGATGAGGAACATCTCCGCGGTCCAAAGGCCGATGCCCTTGACGGCCGTCAGCGCTTCGATCACTTCCTCGTCGCTCGCCCTGCCGAATGGGAACCGGCGCAGGCGCCCGTTGGTGAAGGTGCGGGAAAGGTCTTCCAGGTACGACAGCTTCTGGGCGGAGAGGCCGGCCGCCCGCAATTTCTCGATCCCCTGCGTGTCACGACAGAGTGCATGCAACTCGCCGGGCTGCGGCAGGCGCGGGTCCGCGCACAGCGCGAAGGTGCGCCGAATGATGGTCTTGGCAGCCTTGGCCGAGAGCTGCTGGCTGATGATAGACTCACAGAGCGTGCTGAAGTAGGAAGCGGGGCGCTTCAAGCGCAGTGGACCGATGCGGTCCATCCACACGGCCAGGCGGCGGTCGGCGGCGGCCAGTTCCTCGCGGGCCTGCTTCATCCGGGCGGCGCTCAGCACATCACTCATTCGCATCCAGCTCTGAGGTCTCTCCTAGGCTTGCCCGGCCAGGTGCTTGTAGTATTCCCAGCGCTCGCTGGCGGCCTCCTGGGCCAGCTCGAGCAGCTTCTGCGCCTGCTCGGGACTGGACTTGGTCAGCATACGGTAGCGGGTCTCGCTGTACATGTAGTCGCGCAGCGGCAGCGTGGGCTCGCGACTGTCCAGCTGCAGCGGATTCTTTCCCTGGTCCTTCAGCCGCGGGTCGTAGCGGTAGAGCAGCCAATGTCCCGACTTCACCGCCAGCTCCTGCTGCTCCATTCCGCCCGGCATGTGGATGCCGTGGGCGATGCAGTGGCTGTAGGCGATGATCAGCGAGGGACCGTCGTAGGACTCGGCGTCGGTGATGGCGCGGACGGTCTGCGCATCCTTGGCCCCCATGGCCACCTGGGCCACGTAGACGTTGCCGTAGGCCATGGCCATCATGCCCAGGTCCTTCTTCCGCGAGGGCTTGCCGCCGAAGGCGAACTTGGCCACTGCTCCCGTGGGCGTGGCCTTGGAGGCCTGGCCGCCCGTGTTGGAGTAGACCTCGGTGTCCATCACCAGCACGTTGACGTTCTCGCCCGCGGCCAGCACGTGATCCAGTCCACCATAACCGATGTCGTAGGCCCAGCCGTCGCCGCCCATGATCCAGACGCTGCGCTTGACCAGGGCTCCCGCCACCGCCTTCAGGTGCGTGGAACGCCAGTCCGCCCTTCCTTCCAGCTTGGCCATGAGCTCGGCTACCCGGGCCCGCTGGGCGCCGATCTGCTCCTCGGTGTCCTGGGAGGCTTCGAGCAGCCCCCGCACCAGCTCCTCGCCCAGTTCTCCGCGCAGCTGCTCCACGAGCTCGCGGGCGAAGACCGCCTGCTTGTCGATGGACAGCCGGAAGCCGAAGCCGAATTCGGCGTTGTCCTCGAAGAGGCTGTTGTTCCAGGTGGGCCCGCGGCCCTCGGCGTCCGTGGACCAGGGCGTGGTGGGCAGATTGCCGCCGTAGATCGAGGAGCAGCCCGTGGCGTTGGCCACCAGCATGCGGTCCCCGAAGAGCTGTGATACAAGCTTGACGTAGGGCGTCTCACCGCAGGCGTTGCAAGCCCCGCTGAACTCGAAGAGCGGCTGCAGGAGCTGGCTGCCCTTGACGCTGTCCAGCTTCAGGCGCGAGCGCTCCACCTCGGGCAGCTTGAAGAAGAAGTCCCAGTTCCCGGCCTCCTGCGCGCGCACGGGCGGTTGCGGGACCATGTTCAGGGCCTTGTGCTCGGGGTTCTGCTTGTCCTTGACCGGGCAGTATTCGACGCAGAGTTCGCAGCCCGTGCAGTCCTCCGGGGCCACCTGGATCGTGTAGACCTCGTGCTCCTCCCACTCCTTGCCGCGCACCTTGGTGCTCTTGAAGGCGGCCGGCGCGCGATCGAGGTGCGACTTGTCGTAGACCTTGATGCGGATCGCAGCGTGCGGGCAGGCCAGTGCGCACTTGCCGCACTGGATGCAGATCCCGGGATCCCACTCGGGGATCTCGAGGGCGATGTTGCGCTTCTCGTAGCGCGCCGAGGAAAGCGGCCAGGTGCCGTCCACCGGCATCTCGCTCACCTTCACCTCGTCGCCCAGCCCGGCGATGATCTTGGCGATGGTCTCCTTGACGAAGGGCGGCGCATTGAAGGTCACCGGCGGGGTCATGGCGATCTCACTGGTGGCCTCCTCCGGCACGCGCACCTCGTGCAGCCCGTCCAGCGAGCTGTCGATGGCCTTGTAGTTCATCTCCACCACCGCGTCGCCCTTGGTGCAATAGGTCTTGCGCGCGGCCTCCTTGATGGCCGCCACGGCCTTCTCGCGGGGCAGCACTCCGCTGATGGCGAAGAAGCAGGTCTGCATCACGGTGTTGATCCGCTGGCCCATGCCCGTTTCCGTCGCGACCTTGTAGGCATCCACCACGTAGAAGCGGATCCGTTTCTCCACCAGGTGGTTCTGGATGTGTCGCGGCAGCTTGTTCCAGACCTCGTCCGGGCCGTAGGGCGAATTGAGCAGGAAGGTGGAGCCCGGCTGGGCCGCCTTGAGCACGTCGTACTTCTCGAGGAACACGAACTGGTGACAGCCGATGAAGTTGGCGTGATCCACGAGGTAGGACCCGCGGATGGGCAGCTTGCCGAAGCGCAGGTGGCTGACGGTCATCGAGCCGGATTTCTTGCTGTCGTAGACGAAGTAGCCCTGGGCGTGGTTGTCGGTGCCCTCGCCGATGATCTTGATCGAGTTCTTGTTGGCGCCCACGGTGCCGTCGGCGCCCAGCCCGTAGAACATGCCGCGGAAGGCCTGCGGGTCCTCGGCCCTGAACTCCCGGTCCCATTCCAACGAGGTGTGTGTCACATCGTCGATGATGCCGACGGTGAAGTGGTTCCTGGGTTTCTCCAGGGCGGCGTTGTCGAAGACCGCCTTGACCATGCCCGGGCTGAACTCCTTGGAGGACAGCCCGTAGCGCCCGCCGATCACTCGCGGCAATGCTTCGAAGGGCGCGAATCCCTCGGCCAGGGCCTCGTTCACCGCGGCCAGCACGTCCACGTAGAGGGGCTCGCCGATGGCGCCCGGTTCCTTGGTGCGATCCAGCACGGCTATGCATTTAACCGTCGCGGGCAGTACCTCCGCGAACATCCCGGCGCTGAAAGGCCGGTACATGCGGGCGTAGACGTAGCCCACGCGCCCGCCCTGCCCGTTGAGTCTGTCCACCGTCTCGGCCACGGCGCCCGCGCCGCTGCCCATGATCACCGCCACCTGCTCGGCCTCGGGGTGGCCGTAATACTCGTAGGGGCGATAGGACCGGCCGGTCAGCCGCTCGAACTTCTCGAAGCACTTGAGCAGGATCCCTGGAAAGGCGTCGTAATACACGTTGACGGTTTCGCGGCCCTGGAAGAAGACGTCGGGATTCTGCGCCGTTCCGCGGATCACGGGAGCATCCGGGTTCATGGCCCGCCGGCGGTGGGCCGCGATCAACTCGTCGTCGATCAACTCGCGCATGGTCTCGTCGCCCAGCAGCTCGATCTTCTGCACCTCGTGGCTGGTGCGGAAGCCGTCGAAGAAATGCAGGATCGGCACACGGCTCTCCAGCGCGGCGGCCTGCGCCACCAGCGCCATGTCCATCACCTCCTGCACGCCGCCCGAGGCGATCATGCCCCAGCCGGTCTGGCGCACCGACATCACGTCGCTGTGGTCGCCGAAGATCGAGAGGGCCTGGCTGGCCAGGCTGCGGGCGCTGACGTGAAACACGGTGGGCGTCAGCTCGCCGGAGATCTTGTACATGTTGGGGATCATCAGCAGCAGGCCCTGGGAGGCGGTGAAGGTGGTGGTCAGCGCACCCGTCTGCAGCGCCCCGTGGCAGGCGCCGCTGGCGCCGCCCTCGCTCTGCATCTCGATCACCCGGGGCACGGTGCCCCAGATGTTGGGCCGGCCCTCGGCCGACCACTGGTCGGCCCATTCTCCCATGTTGGACGAGGGGGTGATGGGATAGATGGCGCAGATTTCGTTGGTCTTGTGGGCCACGTACGCCGCGGCCTCGTTCCCGTCGATGGTCACCATCCGGCGTGCCATGCTGGCCTCCTTCCAGGCGGCGCCGAATCCGAGCGGCCAGGGGGCTGCCGGGTTCGCGCTATTTCTATGTACTGTATGCATTCCGGCGTCCCGTGGATCATCCACGGCGGCGTCGCTTCGCGTTCCGGTCCATTGTCTCATCGTCAATTCCGGAACAGTCATTTAAGTTAGGGATTCGGCCCGACTCATCTGAGTCGGGGCCGACTCCAGATAGTCGGACCCACTCCGGAGAATCGGTCCATCCACCGAGACCGGAAGCCGTTTCGCGAAGGAGCCCCGCATGAGCGTGGATCGTCTGAGCTGCCTGATCCTGCAGATCGATTCGGAGGACCGGCTGACTCCGGTGGACGTGGTCGAGCGCCTTGAAGGACGTATCACCTCCGGCGCACCTGACCTGGTGCTGCTGCCCGAGTTGTGGAACGCCGCCTTCGAACGGCGGCGCATCGCCCAGGGCACCGTGCGCCGCGAGGAGGACTTCCTGGCGCCTTTCCGCGAATGGAGCACGGCCTATCCCGGCTGCCTGCTGGCCCCCGGCTCGGCGCCGCTGCTGGCCGCATCCGCGGGGACCGAATCACGGAGACTGAACCGCGGCTGGCTGATCCAGGGGGGCGAGCTGCTGGCCCGCTACGACAAGTTGCACCTCTTCGGCCTGATGAACGAGCAGGACTGGATCCTGCCGGGCAGGGAGCCCTGTGTCACGACGGCCCGCTTTCCCGGCGGGGAACTCGGCGTGGGCCTGGCGCTGTGCTACGACCTGCGATTCCCCGAGCACATCCGCGACCTGGCCCTTCGTGGGGCCGAGCTGCTCCTGCTGCCCTCGCAATGGCCGCGAATCCGCCACTTCGCCTTCCACCACCTCCTGCAGGCCCGCGCCATCGAGAACGGCGTCTGCGCCGTCGGCGCCAACAGGGGAGGGAGTTCCGGAAGAACCGTGTTCGGGGGAGGCTCGGCGGCCTACGGGCCCGGCGACGCGCAGGTCTTCCTCGAACCCTGTTACGGCGAGCCCGCGGTCTTCTTCGAAATCGACCTCGCGGCCGCTCGCCGCGAGCGCGAGCACCTGGACGCACTGAATGACATGCGCTACCGGCTGCTGCCCCCGGACTGACGATCCGGATCAGTCCCCTTGCTCACCTTCTGTAACACCCAGAAAGCGGTTCCAGATGCCGTCCAGCGCCCGGGCGGCGCCCAGCTTGATCCGGCAGTCCACCGAGCCGGAGACGGTGGTTCCGCCGGGATTGATCTCCACCGTCCAGCCGCCGGCCGCCTTGACCTGCACGACGGGATACATGATGTAGGGGAAGAGACTCGAGGTGCCCACGCTGAAGCAGAGGTCCACGGAGCGGCTGAGAAACTCCTCCACCATCGCCAGGGGGCGCCGGGGCAGCAACTCGCCGAAGAGCACCACGTCGGGACGCTGGTTTCCTCCGCAGTCGGGACAGACCGGCGGGATCTTCAAACCGCTGAAATCGCGCGGCCTTTCCCGTCGGCCGCAGATCATGCAGTAGAGTTCGCGGAGGCTGCCGTGCACTTCGGCCACGTTCCGGCTGCCCGCGTGCAGGTGCAGGCTGTCCACGTTCTGCGTGAAGACCAGCACTTCCTCGAAGTAGCGCTCCATCTCGGCGATCACCTGGTGGGCCCTGTTGTAGGCGGCGCCCCGGCAATTGCGCTCCAGTTCGAGGATGTATTTCCAACAGACCTCGGGCTTCCAGCGCAGCATCTCGCCCGAGAGGGCGTCCTCCACGGACACGCCCTCTTCGGTGGCCTTGCCGCAGTAGAGCCCGCCCACGCCGCGGTAGGTGGGCAGGCCCGAGTCGGCCGAAACGCCGGCGCCCGTGATCACCAGGATCCTGCCGGCTCCGTCCAGGCGGGCCGCCGCCCGATCCAGTTCGCGGGCGATCGAATCGGAAACCGTGTCGCTCATGGATTCCCAACCAGTTCAGGGCTTCTTACACAAGTGGACCGATTCGCATGAAGCGATGGGTTATGCTTGCTGCAAATTGGTCAGATTCAAGGCGCAGCTGCGCAGATGTAGGAACCTACTTCAAGCAGGTGCAACGACGAAGATGACCGCTTTGCGGAAAGCCCGAAGGGTGCGCGCGCATGCAAATGATGACGTAGACCGGAACACTGTTAAGTCGCTTCCTGCATTGAACAGTCTGCACGCGCACAGAACCCGTCGAATCATGCGAATCGGTCCGCTAGAATATACGGTGTCCGGCAGGTGCGGCGAAACTTCCGCGAACCGCCGCACTCCAATTTCGAAAAACACCGGAGGACCCGGTGGTCCGGTATTCGCGAGCGATTCATATCATGACCATTCACCAGGAGGATCTGAATGAGGTCTTGTCTCTGGCTGCCGGCCGCGCTGCTCCTTTGTGTCACGCAGCTGCAGGGCGCATCCAGGATCCACGGTTACGTGGTGGACTCGGAGAGCCGCGAACCGCTGATCGGCGCCAACCTGCAGGTGGCGGACGAACCGGGCGGCGCCTCCACCAACCTTGACGGCTACTTCGTGATCGTGGGACTCGCGGAAGGTTCCTACCGGCTCTCCGCCTCCTACCAGGGATACCGGCGCAGGACGGTGCCAGTGGACCTGCCGGCGAGTCGCGACGCCTACCTCGAAGTGGAGTTGGAACCCACCACCCTGGCCCTCGAGGAGGTGGTGGTGACCGCCGAGCAGGAGACCCGGGATCTGCAACGGCTGGAGGTCTACGCGGGCAACATCCTGCTGGACCGGGAGACCATCCGCACCGCGGCGCCCCTGATCGAGCGCGACGTGCTGCGCTCCTTCCAGACCATCCCCGGGGTTCTGCCGAGTAACGACTACACCAACGAACTCAACGTGCGCGGCAGCTCCGGCGACGAGACCCTGATCCTGCTCGACGGGGTCGAGGTCTACAACCCGAACCACATGGGAGGGATCTTCTCCTCCTTCATCCCCTCGACGGTGAAGCACGCGCTGCTGCGCCGCAGCTCCTATCCCGCCCAGCACGGCGGCCGCCTGGGAGGCGTGATGTATGTGGCCACGCGCGAGGGAGACCGCGAGCGCCTGTCCACCGACATCAGCCTGGGCATGCTCTCCTCAAGCCTGATGCTGGGCTATCCCGTGCCGGGACTGGACAAGGCTTCGATGATGCTGGCCCTGCGGCGCACCTACGTGGACTGGGCCACCCGCGCCTTCACCAGCGAGGAGCTGCCCTACTACTTCACCGACTTCCAGGGACGCGCCAACTGGGACATCGACACCTGGGACCGGGTCTCGCTCACCGGCTACTGGGGCGACGACGTCTTCAAGGGCGGGAGCATCGATTTCGGCTACGGCAACCGTGCCGGCAACCTGAACTGGCGGCATATCTGGAGTTCCAGTCTCTACACCCGGACAATCCTGGCCTTCACGCGCTACCGCGCGGAGTTGGATTTCGGCGGCCGGGAAGGCTACCTGGAGCAGAACACGCTCAACGACTGGTCCGCACGGGTGCTGTTCGAGTATCACCGCGACGCCACGCTGTACACCGAAGCCGGCCTGCTGGTCAAGACCATCGACACGAACTACGACGTCTGGGCGGGCAACGTCCACATCTGGGACGTGCGCCAGACCATGGCCGAGATCTCGCTCTACGCCAGGGCGCGCTGGCGCCCCTGGCCGGTGCTGATCCTGGAACCCGGACTGCGCCTGGCGCTCTACCGCACCGAGGAGATCTTCAAGCGCGACGCCGAAGGCTACGCCCGGCTCGAGCCGCGCCTGGGTCTGAAGTACTTCATCAGCGACCGCCTGCGGGCCAAGCTGGCCTGGGGCCTGTACAACCAGGCGATCCAGAAGTATCGCCGCGACGGCAGCACCTTCAGCTCCGTCTGGACGGTCTCCGACAGCACCATGTCGCCGGCCCACGCGATCCACTGGACGGGAGGCGTGGAACTGGACCTGGACGACGACACGGTGCTCGAGCTGGAGGCGTATCACAAGAACTTGAACGCCGTGCGGGAAGGCCGGGTGATGGGCAGGCACCGTTCGGGAGATTCGATCTACAACGATCGTGTGTATCACATCGGAAACGGCGAGGCCTTCGGCCTGGATCTCAGCCTCCTGCGCAACAGGGGAGACTGGACGGGGCGCTTGGGCTATTCCCTGAGCTGGGCCGTGCGCCGCTTCGACGAGATCAACGACGGCCGGCCCTTCTACGCCTCCTGGGACAAGCGGCACAATTTCAACCTGGCCGCCAAGTGGAACCTGCGCTTCAAAAAGACGCGCGGTTTCCCTTTCAGCAAGTGGCTGCGGCTGTTCCGCTACAACGAAGCGGCCCTGGGCCTGGGCCTCCGCCTGGCCTCCAGCCCGCGCTACACCCGACCCTGGAGCGCCACCTACCTGGGCGACGAGGGACTGAACTACGACGAGGGTCGCATCCACAACTACGGGGCCAAGAACGCCCACCAGCTGAGCGCCTACTCGCGGGTGGACCTGGCCTGGACCTTCGTCCACCGCAAGCCGCAGAGCCTCTTCGAGCTGAAGATCGGAATGCTGAACCTCTTCCAGAGTCCCAACTACTGGGGAGTCCACTTCGACAACGACCCGGAGGCCGAGAACGAAGTACCCCAGGAAGAGCAGATTCCCGGGATCGAGCGCATGCCGAGTATCGAATTCACCTGGAGTTTCTGATGGACCGATCCGCGTGTTACAAAGGAGCGGCGGCGCCGGCCCTGGCGATGCTCCTGCTCCTGGCGGCAGGCTGCGACGAATTGCCCGGGGAGGATCCCGGCGCCCTGGACAAGGTGACCCTCAGCGTACTGCTGCAGCCCGGTTCATCCGGCGATCAGGAGCTGCGCCTGACCGCCCCGCTGCCGCTGGGCAGCCCGGTCAACTACGAGACGAGCTTCGTGCCCGGAGCGGAGATACGGCTGCGCAACGGCGCGGGCGATGAAATCCCGGCGCAGGAGGACCCGGCGGGCGCACGTTACTGGTTCGACCGGGCGGACTTTCCGCTGATGCCCTACGACACGGTAAGCGTCACGCTGGGCGGAAGCTGGGAGGGCTGGACCTTCGACGGCCAGGCTTCCACCGTGATCGTCAGCGACGATGACTTCGAGTTCACCGAGAAGCCCGATGATCGAAGCCACGGCTACGACGCCGACACCCTGATGTTCCACGACGAGAGCCGGGAGTCGGGCTGGCGGGATCCCGCCGCCTTCCACCTGGACTGGGAGCATCTGGAGGACGGGATCGGCTACAGCTATCAGATTGAGTTCGTCGCCGTGGTGGGCGACAACCTGGGGGAGTGGATGCCCACGCCGCACGAACGGCTGTGGTGGCTGCGCGACGACGAGGAACTCGCCTGGCAGTGGGGACCCTATCCCGACATTCGCTCGGTGCCAGGAGAATACGCCGGCCGCCAGCGCGTGTCCTGGGGCGCCTTCGTCTTCGTCGACTCCCTTGACTTCCACGAGCCCGGCCGGCGCATGGGCTACTACGAGGTCCGCGTGCGTCGGTTGACGCCCGAACTTTGGGACTACCTGTTCTCCACCCACTTCTGGATCCGCGAGTTCGAGCACGATCCCATTCCCTTCAACCTGCGCGGCGAGCGCTGCCAGGGAATCGTGGCCTCCTGCGCGCTGCGCGAATTCAGGGTGGCCATCGTCGACGAGTGAGCCTTTCGATATGAGGGAGTTCCTCAGCGGTGGCGATGAAAACCCCGCGGCCCGGCCGCGGGGTTTCGTGTTACATGCAGGCGATCGTGCGCCGGGAAAGCGATGTCTTACTTTCCGCTGCTCAGGTACTTGTAGAAATCAGTCCCGGTGGAAAGCACCAGCGCCGTCTCGCGGTCGAAGGTCTCCAGGTAGGTCTCCATGGTCTTGATGAAGCCGTAGAACTCCCGGGACTGGGAGCTCTTGTCGTAGGCGCCGGCATAGATCGCGGTGGCCTCGGCGTCCGCGCGGCCGATGATCTCCTGGGCCTCGCGGTAGGCCTCGGACTGGATGCGCTTCAGCTCGCGGTCCTTTTCGCCGTTGATCCGCGAGGCCTCGCCCTGGCCTTCCGAGCGGTACTTGTCGGCGATGCGGTTGCGCTCGGAGATCATGCGCTCGTAGACCTTGCGCCGCACTTCCTCCACGTAGTTGATGCGCTTGAAGCGGAAGTCCAGCACCTCGATCCCCAGGTCGCTGGTGCGCTCCTGGGCCGACTTGAGGATCTCCAGGCTGATGTTCACCCTGCCGCGCTTGATCTCCTGCACGAACTCGCCCTCGCCCCCTTCCTGGTCTTCGCTCACGGGAAATTCGCGATTCGTCGTCCGGACGACTTCCACCAGGTCGTGCTTGGCCACGGCGGTGCGGGACTCGCCGTCCAGGATGTCGTCCAGCCGCGACTGGGCGCCGCGCTCATCTCTTAAGCGCGTGAAGAACAGCAGCGGATCGGTGATCCGCCAGCGGGCATAGGTGTCGATCCAGATGAATTTCTTGTCCCGGGTGGGCACCTGGTTGGGATCGCCGTCCCACTCCAGGTAGCGCCTGTCGAAAAAATGAGCGTCCTGGATCAGGGGCAGCTTGAAGTGGATGCCCGGCTTGGTGATGGCCGTGCCCACGGGCTTGCCGAACTGGGTGATGATCACCTGTTCGGTCTCCTGCACCGTGTAGGCGGCGGACCAGAACAGCAGCACCAGGATGATCAGCGGGATCAGCATCAATCGCGCTTTCATTTCAGACCCCCTTTCCCCACCAGGCCCTGTTCGTCGAAGAGCATCAGCGGGAGCAGGCCGCTGGCCTCTTCGTCCAGGATAACCTTGCGTCCGGCCAGCTTGAGCACCTGGTCCATGGTCTCGAGGTAGATTCGCTGGCGTGTGACCACCGGGGCTTTGCGGTACTCCTCAAAGACGGAACTGAACTTGGCGGCCTCGCCCTGAGCGCGGTTGACCCGGTCCAGGGCGTAGCCCTCGGCCTGCTGAATGGTCTGCTGCGCCTCGCCGCGGGCCCGCGGAATCACTTGGTTGTAGGCGCTGCGGGCTTCGTTGATCAGTTTTTCGCGCTCCTGCTGGGCCTCGTTGACTTCGTTGAAGGCGGGCTTGACGCGGTCGGGCGGATTCACGTCCTGCAGGACCACCTGGTCGATCTTGATCCCGTTTTCGTACTGTTCGCAGAGCACCTGCAGGTCAACTTCCACCTGGGTGGCGATTTCCTGGCGGCCCACGGTGAGCACCTCGTTCACCGAGCGGTCGCCGACGATCTCGCGCATCGCCGCCTCGGTCATGTCGCGCAGGGTCTGTTGCGGATTACGGACGCGGAACAGGTAGTGGTATGGATCGCGGATGCGGTACTGGACAATCCATTCCACGTCGGCCAGGTTCAAATCACCGGTCATCATCAGCGATTCGCTGGTGAAATTACCCTGGGCATAGCGCGTACTGACTCCGGCGGAAACGGTACGGAAGCCGAATTCCTCCTTGAGCTGACGCTCCACGGGGACCTTGTAGACCTTTTCCACCCCGAAGGGGATCTTCAGGTGCAGGCCGGGCTTGACGGAACGCGCAAAGGCGCCGAAGCGCAGCACGACGCCCTCTTCCTCCGGATCGATGGTGAACCAGGAAGTGCTGAGCAGCACGAGGGCCAGCACCAGGACCGCGATAAGTCCTCCGCGGGTGCGCAACTGGCGGATTCTGTGCTGCAGGTTGATGGTGTCTTCGGACATGCTTTGGTCCTTCCGGCTGTTGGATTAACGGGCCGCATGGCCGCCACCCGCGGGCCGGCGCCCGGCGGGATGCAGGATGCCTCGACTCGGGATCGGAAGCGATAAAACCGTGCGGCTCACATCGAAGATAGGATTTCCGTGCAGGAATAGCGTCCCGGCGGAGGGATTCTCACTGCCGGCGGCCGTGACACAACGGAGCGCCTGGTCTACTTGTGCAGCGGTCGGTCCAGGGCGTCGAAGCTGGCCTCCCAGAAGGCTTCGCTCAGGGTGGGGTGGGCGTGGATCACGCGGGCCACGTCTTCCAGGGTGGCCTCCAGCTTCAGGTGGGCCACGGCCTCGCTGATCAGGTCGGTGGCGTTGGCCGCCACGACGTGCACGCCGATCACTTCGCCGTAGCGGTCCTCGGCCAGGACCTTGACGAAGCCCTCCGTGTTGCCCTCGGCCAGGGCCTTGCCGTTGACCGACAGCGAGAACTCGCCCACACGGTAGCCGATGCCCTGCTGGCGCACTTCCTCCTCGCTCAGGCCCACGGTGGCTATCTCGGGATCCATGTAGATGTTCTTGGGAATCTGGTTGTAATCCAGCGGGTCCTCGAGACCCGCCATGTGGCTCACCGCAGCGGTGCCCTGGGCCGAGGCGGCCTGGGCCCAGAGCTGGCCGGCCACGTCTCCCGCGGCGTAGATCCCGGGGATCGAGCTGCGCGCGAACTCGTCGATGCGGATGAAACCGTCCCCGGTCAGCTCCGGAACGGCATCCTCGAAGCGCGGGAGCACCGCCCGGCGGTCGGCGCAGTTGACCACCGCTTCGCAGGGCAGGATCTCGTCTCCCGCCCTGACACCCGTTTCGGCCGGCAGCAGCTCGTCGATTCCCAGGTGCACGGAAATGCCCAGTTTCCGGAAGCGCTTGAGGGTGTAATCGGACATGGCGCCGTCGAGGAAGGGCAGCAGCCGCTCCCCGGGACCGGCGAGCGAGACCTCGACTCCCGCCAGCCTGAGCATCACGGCGGTTTCGCAGGCCGCGCCGTTGGTGCCGAAGACCAGCAGGATTTCCGGCATTTCGGTGGTTTCGTAGAAACGGGGCACGCTGAGCACCAGCCCGGGATCGAGCCCGCGGAAGGCCAGATCATCGGGAACGGCGCCGGAGGCCACCAGGATGTTCTTCGCGGTGTGTGTCACATCCCCGATCTGAACCCGTCCAGGACCCAGGACGACCGCCTCGCCGCTCAGCACGGTCACCGAGTTCTTCTTCATCAGGAACTCGACACCCTTGACCAGCTTGCGCACGATGCGGTCCTTGCGCCTGAGCGCCTTGGTCCAGTTGAACCGCAACTTGGCGGGATCGACGCCCTCGACGCCGAACTCGGCCGCCCGGGCGACGCGATGGAAAAGCTTGGCGCTCTCCATCAGGGTCTTGGAGGGGATGCAGCCCCAGTTGAGACACTGCCCGCCCAGCAGCGCCCTTTCGACGACGGCGGTTCTCAATCCAAGCTGGCTGGCCCGGATGGCCGCCACGTAGCCGCCGGGACCGGCGCCGATCACCAGGCAATCGAAGTCGTGCATCTCGTTCTCCATGTCACACTGCGACCCGTAGGTGCTAATCAATCAGCATGGCCACCGGGTCCGCCAGCAGATCCATCAGGTCGCGCAGGAAGCGCGCCGCGTCCCCGCCGTCCACGATGCGATGATCCACGGCCAGCGAGAGCGGCAGCAGCACTCCCGGGCGCAGCTCGCCGTCCCGCACCACTGCCCGGTCCATTACGCGACCCACACCCAGGATCGCCGCCTCCGGCGGATTGATGATCGGCGCGCCGTGGATCCCGGCGATGCTGCCGTAGTTGGTGATCGTGAAGGTGCCGCCCTTCAGCTCCTCCAGCGCCAGCTCGCGCCTGCGGGCTCGTTCCGCCAGGTCGGCGATGGTCTCCGCCAGTTGTCGCACGGAGAGCAGATCCGCGTCGCGGATCACAGGGACGATCAGTCCCTCGGGCGTATCCACGGCGATGCCCAGGTTCACGAAGTGCTGCAGCACCGCCCGGCCCTGCTCGATCTCGAGCCGGCAATTCAGCTTGGGATTGCGCCGCAGGCAGACGGCCACGGCCCGGCAGACGAAGGGCATCCAGGAGAGCCTGATCCCCCGGGCGGCCAGGCGCTCGCGCTGTTCCTCGCGCAGCGCGCGCAGCCGTGATACCTCCACCTCCTCGAAGGTGGTGGCGTGGGGCACGCTGCCCTTGGACTGCGCCATGCGCGCGGCCACGGTCTTGCGCAGCTGGCTCAGCTCCAGCAACTCGGTTCCGCCGCGCGGCGGCAGGGCGTCTTCTGTCGCCGGCGCCTCCGGAGCGGCGCTTTCCCCGCCGGTGGCGGCAGTCCGTCCAGCGTGTGACGGCGGCAAGGCCGCCGCGCTATCCGCCGCCAAGCGGATGTCTTTCTTCATGACGCGGCCCCCGGGACCGGTCCCCTTCAGGGTGCCGATGTCGACGCCCAGCTCGCGAGCCATCCGCCGCGCTACCGGCGTGGCCCGCACCTTCCCAGCTCGCGCCTTCGGGGGAGCTGTGATGGATGCTTCCAGACCTTCGCCGCTGGCCGGCATCACCTCCGATCCCGAAGCTACTTCCAGGCTGCCCACCACGCCGAAACCCTGCTGCGGTTCCGCGCCCGGTTCGACCGCCGCGGCGCCGCGGGCCGACTCGTCCATCCCGGCTTTTTCAGGCGGCCCGGCGGTGGTCTCGCCGTTCCCCGTGTCCAGCTCCACCAGCGGCTGGTTGACGTAGATCACCTGGCCGGGCTCTCCGTGCAGCTTGAGCACGCGGCCGCCCCGGGGCACCGGGATGTCGGCCACCACCTTGTCCGTGTCCACCTTGGCCACCAGGTCGCCTTCCTTGAGCTCCTGGCCCACGCGAACATACCACTCGAGCAGCTTGCCCTCTGTGAGACCTTCACCGATGTCCGGGAAATTGAAAACGTATGACATACGCCCTCCTAGCAGAACCCATCGATCCATGTGAATCGGTCCACTAGTGGGCCAGCGGGGATCACATTGACACGGATGATGCAGGATCGGCCGCGATCAGAAATGTACCACCTTCTGCAGGTGAAAGAGTACCAGTTCCGGAGTGGGCATGTAGTGGTGTTCGCCCATGGGCAGCGGCATGATGGTGTCGAAGCCGCAGATCCGCTCCGGAGGCGCCTCCAGGTACTCCAGCGCGTCCTCGTTGACCTGCGCCACCAGTTCCGCGGCCACGCCGAAACTCTTCGGCCCCTCGTGCAGCACGGCCAGGCGACCCGTCTTCTTCACGGATTCGGCCACCGTGGCGCTGTCTGGCGGGTAGATGGTCCTGAGGTCGATCAGTTCCACCGACAGGCCCTCGGCCTCCGCCAGCTCCACGGCCCGTCGGGCGATGCGCATCATGGCCCCGTAGGCTACCAGGGTCACCTGGTCGCCTTCGTGAACACGACTGGCCGCACCCAGCGGAATCCTGAAGGCCTCCACGGGCACATCCTGGCGAAAAGCCCGGTAGACCTTCTTGGGTTCCATGAAGAGCACCGGATCGTCCGATTCCACGGAGCTGATCAGCAGCCCCTTGGCGTCGTAGGGCGTCGAAGGTATCACGACCTTGAGGCCCGGCACGTGGGCGAAAAGCGCCTCCATGCTCTCGCTGTGCAGCTCGAGGGCCTGGATGCCGCCGCCGTAGGGCACGCGGATGGTCATCGGCGCCCCCAGCCGGCCCCGGCTGCGGTTCCGCATCCGTGATACATGACAAACGATCTGGTTCATCGCCGGGTAGATGAAGCCCGAGAACTGGATCTCCACCACCGGCCGCAGGCCCGTGACGGCCATGCCCAGCCCCGCGCCTGCCAGCACCGACTCGGCCAGGGGCGTGTCGAAGACCCGGCGCTCGCCGTATTTCTCCTGCAGGCCCGCCGTGACGCGGAAGACGCCGCCCTCGAATCCTGCGTCCTCCCCGAAAAGCAGGACGTCCTCGTTGTCGGAGAGCACGAAATCCAGGGCGCTGTTGATGGCCTGGACCATGTTCATGGCGGGCATCAGCGGTTCTCCTTCCACTTGAGGAATTCCTCGTAGCGGCGCTGCTGTTCCTGCAGCTCCGCGGGCTTCTCGGCGTACTGGTAATCGAAGACATCCGCCGGCGGCGTTTCCGGCAGTTCGTCCAGCTCGCGCATCACGGCATCCACCTCGGCGGCGGTTTCCCCGCTGAAGCGCTGCTGCTGGTCCTCGCTCCAGAGCCCCTTCCCTTCCAGGAAACGGCGCATCCGCAGCAGTGGATCGCGAGTGGCCCAGCGCTCCTCCTCTTCGACGCTGCGGTAGATGCTGGGATCGTCGGAAGTGGTGTGCGCTCCCATGCGGTAGGTATAGGCTTCGAGCAGCACGGGCCCCTCGCCCGCGCGGGCGTGTTCCGCGGCGGCCAGCGTCGCGGCGTGGACGGCGAGGAAGTCGTTACCGTCCACCTGCAGGCCCGGCATCCCGTAGGCCAGGGCCTTCTGGGCCAGCGTGCGGGCCCGGGTCTGCTTCGCCCGGGGCAGGGAGATGGCGTACTGGTTGTTGTTGCAGAAGAAGATCACGGGACAGTCGAAGACCGCCGCCCAGTTGAGGCCCTCATGGAAGTCGCCCTGCGAGGTTCCGCCGTCGCCGAAATAGACCAGCACCACTTCCCGGCCGCCCCGGTAGCGGATGGCGTGGCCGATGCCGGCGGCGTGGGTGATCTGCGAGGCGATGGGCACGGAAACGGGCAGGATGCGCGGGGCCTCCGGAAACACGCTGCCCTCTTCGCTGCCCTTGAAGTAGAGCAGGTGGTTGCGGATCGTCCCGCCCCGGGCCAGGACCGCGCCCAGCTCACGGTAGGCCTGGACCATCCAGTCCTCGTCGCGCAGGGCCATGGCGCTGCCCACCGCCGCCGCCTCCTGGCCCTGGTTGACGGGCAGGGTGTGCACGCGCTTCTGGCGCTGGAAGATCAGGCTCTTGGCGTCCACGATCCGAGCGCTCAGCATCCGCCGGTACGCTGATACAAGGCTCCCGTCGGACAGCTCCGGCAGGAAGCGCTCGTCCGCCACCCGGCCTTCCGGATCCAGGATCCTAAGCCGCTCGCCCTTCAGGGGATCGAAACTGTCGAAGAGGCCCTGCGCTTTGCCTGGCTTCGCTTCGGTCAGGGGAAGGTCCCGATCCGATTTTATCGCTTTCTTCCGGCGCTTTTCGGCAGTTGTTACGCTATCCATCGGCGATCCTCCGCTTACAGTCAATACGCATCCCAGCGCAAAACTGCTGTTGACAAAACAAAGTTAGGCAGCATATGTTTTTCCCCTCGAACTTCCAATCCACCGTGGAGGTTCCGCGGACTTCACAAGAGCTCCTGTGACGGTCGCGCAGGATGATCGCCCGTCGCTATCTTGTACTCCATGAAGGAATCGCGAGCGATGACCGTCCTGCACAAGGTTTTCCGATTCTGCGCCGCCCACCGGTATCATAATCCGCGGATGACGGAAGAGGAGAACCAAGCGGTTTTCGGCGAGGATACCCGGCTGCACGGGCACAACTACCGGCTGACCGTCTCCGTCACGGGACCGGTGGATCCGGCCACCGGTTTCCTGGCGGACCTGGGCCGCCTCAAGCGGATCGTCGAGGAACGGGTGCTGCGGCAGGTGGACCACCGCCGGATCGACACGGAAATCACCTGGTTCGACGATCGCCGGCCCTCCACAGAGAACCTGGCCCGCTGGATCTGGGAACAGGTGGAACCCGAGCTCCGGGACTGCCGCCTGTGGAGAATCCGCCTGCAGGAAACCGACTCGATCTACACCGACTACTTCGGCGGAGAGAGCTCCGCACCGGGAAAGTCCTGAATATCCCGGCGCGGACCTCGCTTGGACTCTGCCGCTGAGATCTACTTCAGCAGCAGCACTCGGTGCGTGTCGATCAGGCTCCCCTGGCTGAGGCGCAGCAGGTAGACGCCGCTGGGCAGGGCGCCGCCCGCGGGGCCGCCGGCGATCCAGCGGACCCGATGCTCGCCAGCCGCGCGGATTCCCCGCTCCAGCAACGCCACGCTGCGGCCGCCGATCGAGAAGACCTCAAGCCGCACTTCGCCCGGCTGATCCAGGTGATACACGATCTCCGTGGCGGGATTGAAGGGGTTGGGAAAATTGCCCACCAGCCCGAAGCCCGCCGGCACAAGTTCTTCGGCCAGCGCGGTCTCGGCCAGGTGGCTGGTGAAACTGGCGGTATAGATGTAGTCGCCGGTGGTGCCGAAATTACCGTTGGCGGCGTTGCCGGCAGCATAAAAGGTGACTTCTTCAGGCGGGTCGGCCGGGGCGGTCCAGTCGAAGCTCCAGCTCACGGGGCCGTCCTGCGTCCCGTTGAAGGTGCCCTGCGAGGTGTGCTTGGCGTAGTCCACGTCGCCCGCCTGGTCGACCTGGGTGTCTCCCGAATCGTCCTCGGTCAGGCTGCCGTCGGCCAGCGGGCTGAGTTCGAAACCCCAGCGAGACTGTCCCGGGTCTTCGAGTGTCACGGTGATGGCGTAGGTCGCTCCCGCTTGGTACTCCGCCGGCCCTTCGATGCCGAAGGTACCGTCGCCGCTGTTAAGCGGGAAACTGCTGTGGCAGTTGATGCAGGTGCCCTCCCCGGGGGCGCCTGTCAGTTCGTTGGGGGGACCGCTGGAATAGGCAGCCGCCGCCAGGGGGAACCAGGCCGTCGCCGCGACGGCAAGGATCAGCTTCCGCATGTCGTACTCCTGATTGTGATACCGAACCGTATTCTTTGCCGGCCGATCGCCGGCCGACTCGTGATGTGACACGCTTCATGCGCCGCTTGAATCCGCGGACCGGGCGCGCGCCCCTTCAGCGCACGCTGCGGACCTGATAGAACCGGCGGTCGCCCGCGAGGAGCTCACTCCAGGCGGTGTCCCCGGTTTCGCCCACCAGGACGAACTCCGACCAGGCCTCCGTCGAGCGGTAGACCGCGTAGGAACTCGCGCCGGCCACGAGGCTCCAGCTCAGCAGCACGAAGCTCTCGTCGGTCTGGATTTCCAGGTCCTCCACCGGCGGGGGAGGCGCGAGCTGGCTGGTGAAACTGGAGGTGTAGATGTAATCTCCGCTGGCGCCCCCGTTGCCGTTGGCCGCGTTCCCCGCGGCGTAGAAGGTCAGAGCCTCGGGGGGATCGGGCGGAGCCTGCCAGAGGAAATCCCAGCTCACGGGACCGTCCGGCGTGCCGAAGAAGGTGCCCGCCCCGGTCTGCTTGACGTACATCCTGCCGCCGCTCATCGAAGGCTGGGTGAAGCCGTCCACCGGTACCAGCTGCCCGTATTCCAGCGAGGTCAGCTCGAAGCCCCAGCGCATCTGCCCGGGATCCTCGAGGATCACCGTCATGCCGTAGGTCTCGCCGGGCTCGTAGGCCGGAGGACCGACGATCTGCAGGGAACCGTCTCCGCCGTTCAGCGGAAAACTGCTGTGGCACGCGACGCAGGTCCCCTCTCCGGGTGCGCCGGTCCGCATGTCCGGCGGTCCTCCGGACCAGGCCCGCGCCGCCGGAGGAATCAAGGCCGCGGCCGTGAAGGCGACGATCAGTCCGTTCATGAAACTCTCCGTGTGATACATTGATTTCCTTCCTGCGGCCGGCGAACCAGTACGCCGATGACGCGAATCGATCGGCGTGCGGTTCTTCCGGAAAGCTTGATCTGATTCGAGCCATCCTCAGGAAACCGGTTGTTATGCGCTGAAACGCCCGGCTGGTATGTCTCTGGAATCCCCGAGTTCACTTAGGCATAATAACACATACTTAGTCACAACAAACAAAATTACCGAAGGATAATTCTTTAACAGGGGCAGGTGTGTGAATCGCAGGAACTTCCGCCCCGCGTTGAAGGCTGAATCAGGAATCGGCCGGTTTCCGCGCCTCGAGAATCAGCGATTCGAAGCGGTTCACTCGCTCATCACCGATTTCACGTCCGTGGCTGTCGATGCTGCGCAGTTCGGGTTCTTCGCTGGCGCCGGGCGCGCAGCGCCGGATCCCGGTGAATCCGGCGTTTTCCAACAGGCTGCGCAGCGTGGATTCGTCGTAGATGAATCGGTGACCCCAGTTGCGGAAGAGGTTGTTGAGCACCCGGCAGGCCAGCTCCCGGTCGTCGGCGCAGGCATGGCCCAGGATGCCGGTGTCTTCCTCTCCGCGCCGCTGCCGTGCTTCATCTGCGATGTGCCGCTGGAAGACCCAGTTCAGGTAGTGCAGTCCTTCGTCGTCCGGGGATCCCCGCAGCAGGTAAGCGATGCGGGTCAGGTCCGGCGTGGAGAGCCGGATCCAGCCCCCCGGACGCAGGACGCGGAGGCTCTCCCGAAGCATGCGCAGGCCCTCGTCCTGCCGCAGGTGCTCGATCTGGTGCTCGCTGAATACGAAGTCGAAGGAAGCTCCCCGCAGTGGAAAGGGATGCCGCGCATCCAGGTAGACCACTGCGCCGCCGGAAGTGCCGGAGTCGGTGTTGAGCCAGCCCTCGAGCAGGTTGAAGCCCGCACCGAGTTGCAGGCAGCGCCGCGAGTGCCCGGCCAGGTAGCGGCGGATGGCCGCTTCGCGCAGGATCCGGCCCCGCGTTCGCCGCAGCGCCCGCAGCAGCTCCCTGGCGGCGAGGAACAGCGGACGCGCGGCGG
Organism: uncultured Bacteroidaceae bacterium; assembly: GCA_964568855.1. GTDB lineage: Bacteria > CAIWAD01 > CAIWAD01 > CAIWAD01 > CAIWAD01 > CAZMSD01. Next base: position 26,019 of record CAZMSD010000024.1, read on the forward strand.
GACGCGTTCTGAATCCGCTGGAGATTCCGCCCGCCAACTATTCACCCACGATCTGCACGCGCACTTTCCGGGAGCGCGGGCGGTTGTCGTGGTCGATGAGTACTACCTGCTGCCAGGTTCCCAGCAGCAGCCGCCCCTCCACCAGGGGCAGGCAGCAGCCCGGCCCCATCAACGTGGAGCGCATGTGGGAGAAGCCGTTGTCGTCCCCCCAGGTGCGCGAATGGCGGCTGGGCGCGTCCGAGGGGACCAGGCGCTCCAGGAGTTCCTGCGTGTCCGCCACCAGGGCCGGTTCGAATTCGATGGTGCTCACCGAGGCCGTGGATCCGATTACGCAGACGCTCACGATGCCGTCGCGAATTCCCGAGCGCTCCACGATCTCGTTCAAATCGCCGCTGAGGTCGACGATGTCCGAGAGGCCCCGGGTGTTCCGCTCGATGTTCTCTCCGTGGATCATTGCGCGACTCCTCCGCATGAGTTACAGCCTTCGCAAATTCAGTCGACAAGCTTGCAATTCCCGCAAGGAAACAGCAAACTACCACTGTGCCGCAAGGCGCAGTACCCTGACTCACCCTGAACTCCCAGATACAGATCGGGCTCGAAGCCGGCACGCAGCCTGCTCGCTTGTGTACCGGTTCACTAACAGGAGGTCGGATCCTTGCGTTACCATTCTCTACTTGTTCGTCTGGGGGCGACCCTGCTCGCTTTCGCCCTGTGTTCCAATGCCGACGCCTTATCCGGCGAATCGGTCCGAGTCTCGCCCGACAGGCCGAGTCATGGCTTCTATTCGCAGCCGCGGGTCAACTTCGCCTTCAGCGACGACTACCGGGTGAGGCTCAGGAATGCGGCCTTTCAGGGCGCTCCCGGGCGGGAGTTGGAGATCGTGCACGCCCTGCTCGAAAGCCGGCGGACGAAATCTCTGGACCGGCTGTTCTACGAACACGACGAGGCTCTGCTTGCTGAACTGAAGCGCGAAGGGGAGGAACGGCGCAAGCGTGTCCTGCCCGACCTGAACAACTGGTATACCTGCGTCCTCGACGACGACGGGGAGGCCCTGGAGCTGGGGGCGGCCCTGTCGCGGCTTCCAGTGATACGTTCCGCCTACCGGGTGCGCCTGCCGCAGCCGATGGACGACATCGCTCCCCCCACGCCCGACTACACTCCGCAGCAGGACTACCACGACACCGCTCCCGCCGGGGTGGGCATCGCGAGCGCCTGGGCCGAAAACGGCGGCGACGGGTCGCAGGTGAGCGTCTGCCACGTGGAAGGCGGTTGGATTCTGGATCACGAGGACTTCAGCACGGGCGATTTCTCCGTGGAACACATCGGCGGCGGCAACTCCACCGACTCGGGCTGGTACATGCACGGCACGGCCTGCATGTCGATCATGGTTGCGCCGGACAACGGCTACGGCGTGACCGGGCTGGCGCGCTCGCCTGAGGCCGCCTACGTGCGCGGAATCTTCAGCGGCGGCAGCCCCAACGCCTGGATCGCCGCCGGCAACCAGCTCGAACCGGGAGACGTGATTTCCGCCTCCTGGGGCTACAGCGGCCAGCTCCCCCCGGGATACAGTTGCGACTGCAACCCGTACCAGGCCGGCGGTCAGCCTGCGGAATCAGACCAGGCGGATTTCGACGCGCTGAGCACCGTGACGGCCAACGGGCGCATCGTCCTCAACTCCGCGGCCAACGGCTGTGTGCCGATGGATCACGAGTTCTACAACGGCATGTACGACCTTCAGCAGCGCGACAGCGGCGTACTGATCATCGGGGCCTCGGAACCCGATCGCTTCCCCATCTGCTACACCAACTACGGTTCGCGCATCGACGCCTTCTCCTGGGGCACGGCCATCTACAGCGCCGGCTACGGCGACCTCTTCGAACCCAACGGCGACGAGCGGCAGTGCTACACCTCGGATTTCGGGGGGACCTCCGGCGCCACGCCCATCGTCTCCGGATGCGTGGCCGCGCTTCAGAGCTACTACAAGCAGGCCGCCGGACTGGTGCTGGACGCCTGGCAGATGCGCGATCTGCTGCGCAGCACGGGTTCGCCGCAGACCGGGGATTACGACCGGCCCATCAGCAACATGCCCGACCTGGCGCAGTTGATCGAGGCGGTGCAGGTTTACATGGGCGGCGTGGTCTACGAGTCTCACACCGTCCTGGCGGACGATAATTCGAACGGGGTGGTCGAGCCTGGCGAGACCGTCGACCTGGAAGTCGGCCTGCGCTGCATCAGCGACAGCACGGTGACGGAGGTGTCCGTCTCAATCACCGGTGCTTCGGAATGGATCGACGTGATACAGGGACAGTCCGACTACCCGGTGTTCGAGCCCGGGGATGTTCACGGCAACCTGACGCCCTTCATGATCCAGGTGGATCCCGCCGCCCCGCCGATTCATGAAGCGGTGATCCAATTCGAGATGGTCGCCGACGGCCAGAGCAGCGCAGCGGAATTCACGCTCGCCGTCGGACAGCGCAGCGTGTATCACTCGGAGGATTTCGAGCAGGGCGGCGAGGGCTGGTGGCACGAAGCCAGCGAGGGCTGGGGCGACCAGTGGCACCTTAGCACCGCCGACTCGTTCGACGGCGAGCACAGCTGGAAGTGCGGGGACGAGGGCGCCGGCGACTACGCCTCGTCCCTGGACGCCCTGCTGGTTTCACCCGACTTGGCGATCGAACCCTACAGCCGGCTGCGCTTCCAGCACCGGATCCAGGCCGAAGCTTCCGCCGCCTTCCCCGATTCGGCCTACGACGGCGGCCTGGTGGAGTTCAGCGCCGACGAGGGACAGAGCTGGAATACCCTGTCCATGACGGAGGGCGGATACACTCACGCCTTTCGCGGCCAGGCGGGCGGCGGAAACCCGGCCACACACAACCTTCCCGGGGGTACTCCCTGCTGGTCGGACCAGTTCGACTGGCGGGAATCGGCGGCGGACCTGGCGGATTTCGGCGGCCAGACCCTGCGCTTCCGCTTCCACTTCGGCTCCGACAGTGGAACCAACTACGAAGGCTGGTACGTGGATCGCTTCGTGCTTGAAGGCTATGTGACTCAGCCGGATCTCGAAGCCGTGGACGATCTGAGCATCGCCTACGCGGGAGGTCCCACGCTTATCCTGGACTGGTCGCCCGTACAGGGCGCCACCGCCTACCGCGTGGAAATGCTTATTCCGGGCGATGATCTCTGGCTCGAGCTGGCCATGGTGACTCAGCCCGGTTATGAAGCCGCGCTGGCACAGGGAGCCCGGATCTTCCGCGTAATTTCAGTGAATGACGCGCCATTGCGATGAATGGCGTTCGGAAACGGATCAGCCCAGGACTTAGTAGATCCGGCGATAATTAAATACTAGCAAAAGTTGTTGGGAAGTATTATAATTCCTTCCGTTGATCCCAAGGATGGAATTGAGGAAGGAAGTATGCAGATAACCGACCGGGCCAAGGAGAAGATCCTGCCCATCCTGAATGAGAACCCCGAGTTTCGCCTGCGCGTGCGGATCGCCGGCTATGGTTGAGGCGGGCCCCGGCTGGGGCTGGCCCTGGACGGGCCGAAGGAAGGCGACGAGGAATTGACGGTCAACGAGATCAGCGTGCTGGTGGGCCGGCAGGACCGCAGCTACGTGATCGACGCCGTGGTGGACTATGAGCGCGGGGTGATGGGCGAGGGCTTCGTGGTCAGCAGCCCGCTGGTTGGGAGTTGTTAGGACAATCTCCGCGTAAAGACGCGAGCCTAGAATACAGCTCGATGGGTCGAGAGTCTTTGGGGCTGTTCAACCAAACCACGAAGAGGTTTCCGACGGTAGCGTGTGCTTCAGTCGGTAAGTTGCCCGCTGAATCCACTGGAACTCCGATCCGACTTGATCTGCGGGCCAAGAAGGCGAGCGGAAACCGATACTGATTTCCTCAGAATTTTAACTACTCTCAATACCACTAACAGTGTCACTTTTTGGGCGGGAGGGAGACTGGATTGATCAGTTTCCGGCATGATGAAGCACGTTCATTATCTATTGTATTGATTAATCACGAATTGTCCTGTGTACAGCTTTGGTTTGTGTTTTGCGTTAGTACATCTATTGCGCCCAAATGACCAGAGTTCACCGAAGGCCCGCGCTGGCGCCCCATCGATCCAAAACAGTGAGACCATAATGAGCATCCTGAGGCAGATCCTCTATTCCGAACTCCTACTGGCGCTGACGGTCACCGCTGGCGCCGTGGACATCCTGTGGGTCAGTACAGTGGACGGCGACTGGAACAATCCCAGCAACTGGTGGCCGGCGCAGGTCCCCGGCCCCGGTGATTTCGCGCATATCCTGCTGGCCGGGGCCTTCTACGTCGATCTCGACGGCCACGTCACGGTCGACCGCTGGGAACTCGGCGGCGACTTCGGGAGTCAGGGGCTCCGGACGAACGGCTACAACCTGAGCGCCTCCATCAGTGGAACCGTCAACGAGCTGGGCAGCGTCCTGCTGAACGGCGGGAGCATCGGGGGCAACGGCAGCCTGCATTGGTACGGTGACCTGACCTGGGAGATGGGATCCTTCACCGGGCTCGGATCACTCACCTTCCATGATGGATCCGAGGTCGAGCTGACGACGAATGGCACCCGCTACCTCGACTACCGGGCCCTGACCAACCACGAACCGGTCGACTGGACGGGTGGCGGCATCCTCTACCTGCGCTACGGGGCCACGGTCAACAACCAGTCGTACTGGTACTTCCGTGATGCATCCACCATCACCTATCACGTGGGCGCGGCCGTCGAGTTCAACAACAATGGCGGGCTGGTCCGGACCGCGGGAGCGGGCGCGGGAACCACCACCTTCGGCGGCGGGACCAACCTCACGCTGACGCAGGCAGGCGGCGCCTTGCTGCAGGTCTACGAGGGCGAGATCCAGCTGGACTGCCAAGCCGACCTGGCCGGCTCGATCGACCTGTACGGCTCGACGGAACTCCTGCTCAACAGCGGCGCGCAGACCCTGGACGGAACGGTCGTCGACCAGGAGGGTACGCTACGCGCGGTCAACAGCGTCGTAGACATCGAGAACACCGTCTTTGTCGATCACCTCGTGCAATCGGGAGGAACCATCCAGGGCAGCGGCACGCTCATCATCCAGGATCGATTCGACTGGAACAACGGGTACCAGGACGGATCCGGTATCACACGTATTCCGGCCAGCATGGAGATGACGATCGGCACGGGCGCGCAGAAAGTACTCTCGGCGCGCACGATCGACAACTACGGCACCTCGTCCTTCGAGGGCGGTCAGTTCCTGCTGCGCTGGGGAGCGTCCATCGAGAACCGGGAGGATGCCCTCTTCGAGATCGGCAACGGCCTCTCGCTCAGCCACTGGTACGGCGACTACAGCAGCTTCTACAATGCGGGTACCTTCCGCAAGCTGGCCGGGACGGGTACGAGCTACGTGCAGTCGATTCCCTTCACCAACATGAACCGTATCGAGGTTGAGGGCGGCGCGCTCGACATGAACTACGACGTGTCACATGATTGGGGAACCGTCGACATCACCGCCGGAGCCGTTTACGAGTTCTCGTCCGGCAACGCCTCGACGGACGACGGGACGCAGTTCATCGGGGAGGGAACCGCGATGGTGACCGGCGCCACGTTGACGGTCAGCGACACCCTTTTCGTGGATCATTTCGAGCAGACGGGCGGAACCGTGACCGGCGGGTTGCTGCTGATCAATGAGGACTTCACCTGGAATGGCGGCACTCAGAGCGGCACCGGTCGAACGGTCATCACCGCCACAGCGCACGATCGACAATTACGGATCGGCATCGCTGACGGGCGGGAGAATCCTCTTCTACGAGGCCCCGACATTCCACAACCACGAGGACGCCCTGTTCGAGATCGCCGATGGCCGCTACTTGTATCAGCGGTATGGCGCACCCGGCTCTTTCATCAACGACGGTATATTCAGTAAGCCCGCCGGTACTGGGACAAGCAGCTTTTCCGGCGCTCTCACCGTGGACAACACCGGGCTGCTGACGGTGGCTTCCGGCACCCTCGACTTCCCCGGCTGCCACCTCGACAACATGACGGCCGGAGCCATCGGGGGCACCGGTACGTTCGATGTGAGCACGGCGGCGTCCTTCACGAACAGCGGCAGAACCAGCCCCGGCCTGTCGCCAGGTACCCTGACCTTCAACTTCAACTATGCCTGTGCGGCATCCTCGACACTCGAGATCGAGATCGCGGGATCCGTGGCCGGCAACGAATATGATCAACTCGCCGTCAACGGTACCGCAGCCCTCGCCGGCGGACTTACCGTCGGCATGCTCGACGGATTCCTGCCCGAGACCTACGACGAGTTCAGCGTCATCACGCACAACGGTCATTCCGGATCCTTCGCGGTCGGGGAGATCGCGATCAACGACTCGCTCTACTTCGAGATCGATTACCGCCCCACGGAAGTTGTGCTGATCGCCCGCAAGATCGCAGTGCCCGTGTTGCACATCGACTATGCGGGTGAAGTGCTGATGCTGTCCTGGAATCCCATCGGCGAAGCCGTGTACTACAACATCTACTCCGGTACGCCCTACGGTCCGCACACCCTGCCGGGCACCACGACCGAGACAGAGTACGACATCACTTCCCTGTTGCCATCGGGCCTGGGTTCGTTCCACGTGACGACGGAGATGCCGGAAGCGGCGGCAGGCGACCGCGGGCGGGGCGACAGTGCAATAGACTAGGGCCTGGGCCCTAGGCCGCTCAGCGCAGCAGGGTAATCGGCAGGCTTTGGTCGCCCACCTGCACGAAGTAGATCCCGGAGGGCTGCGGGCGGCCGCGGGAGTCCAGCCCGTCCCAGACGAGCTGCAGGCCGCCGCCGGGGTGTGATACACGGCTGAAACGGCGGACCAGCGCCCCGCGCAGGTCCACGATCCTCAGCTTCAGCACCGAGGCCGGGGGGGCTTCCACGGAAATGCGACACAGGGGATTGAAGGGGTTGGGCCATGCCTCCAGCTCCAGGGAATTTCCCATTCCCCCCGGGTTGCGCGGCTCGGCGACTCCCGTGCCGGAGAAGCCCCAGCAGCTCAGGACCGAGCTGCCGTCCTCGTAGAGCCAGTTCAGCAGCAATTCCTCGCTGGAATCGTCCTCGACGTTGCCCGGAAAAGGCCCGGTGAGATAACCGTCCTGAAGGGATTCGGCGTGGACCGAAGCGCCGTCGCGCAGGCCTCGAACCTCCCAGGCGCTGGCCCAGAAACCCTCGGTGGCGCGGTGCCAGGACCAGGCCAGTTCGAGTTGCCCGTCACCGTCCACGTCCCCGGTGCCTCCCCGGCTCACGTTTCCCTGCAGCAGTCCGCTGTTCCAGGCTTCCGCTCCGGCCAGGGCCTCGTAGACGTGGAGCCTGGAAAGCTGCTGGCCGATCTCCTGATGCAGGAAGACCAGGTATCCGTCGTCCTGCCACCAGAGACCGAACCAGGAGGAGTCGGCGGGTTCCGGATCGCTCACCGACCAGAGCAGCTCGTACTCCGCGGCGCCGTCGTAGAACCAGGAGGTGCTCCCGTCCTCCTTGATCAGCTCCTGGATTCCGTCGCCGTTCAGATCGGGCCAGCACCAGCCGATCTCGTAGGTCCCCTGTTCGACGGACCACAGTTCTTCCAGCACCGCGTCGGCACGTGTGCTGACTACTAGATACAACATGATCCACCAAGCGACCGTACTTGGCACGTGTTTCCGGCAGCTGTCATTCGAACTGTAATACATCTGAATCCCGTTTGTGTCACGTGGCATAGCCCGATACCGATCTCGGGCGTCTCCGTTCATCAACGATTGTCTCTTTCCGGATACTGGGGAAGGAGCAGGGCCCTCAGGCGCTCCCGCTTACCGTGCAGAATCTCGATTCGCTCCAGCCCCGCCGAACCGGCCCGCAGCCGGGCTTCCCACCCGCCGTCGTCCTCTCCGCGGACGGCGGAATGCCAGGTCAGCTTCTGTTCCTCTTGGTCCTCGGTAGCGAAACTCAGATTCAGGGCACCGCGCCCTTCCAGCGTGAACAGCCGCCGCAGGCCGCCGGCCAGCAAGGGCGAATACAGGTCGTACAGCACCTCGAGGCGATCCGGCCCCTTCAAGGGCAGCACGGGGCTGACCAGCAACAGGTGCTGAACCAGACTTCCCCGGTCCAGGGCGCAGCGCCAGTCCGGATCGCCCTCCGGCAGCGGCAGCAACTGAATCCAGCCCGGCCAGTAGAGCACCTGCGCGCACTGGGCGCCGTCGTCCAGCAGCAGACGCCCGAAGGAGCCGGAGCGCAGAATCAACTCCACCGTGCTTCGCCCGCCGGGCCCCAGGACATCGTAGCTGAAGATCCGGCCGGGCATCGCAAAGGGAAAGAAGGAATTCCAGTCGTTCCATTCCAGGTCGCGCAGGTTGCAGACCTGCATGCCCTCCTCGGGCCTGCCCAGCGGATGGAATACGGGAGCGGCGTTCCCGCGGATCTCAACCCAGGACCCGAAGTGGGCCGGCAGGCTGTGCGAGGCCAGCCAGGGACCATCGTTAAGCTGGACGTGCAGATGGGATTCGGGACTGCGACCGCTGTTGCCCACCTGCGCCACCTCCTGGCCCCGCTTCACCTGCTGGCCGGTGACCGCCCTCAGGCTGCCCGCCCGCAGGTGCGCCAGCAGGCTCACCGCGCCGGTATCGTGCGTGATCATCAGCCAGTTGCCCCAGGGCGACTCCGTGTCCGTCCCGTGCACCGGGTTGTCCGGCAGGCTGCCCTCCGCCGCGGTCACCACGCCGTCCGCCGGCGCCAGCACGGGACAGCCGTGGCCGTAGAACTGCTCCAGCTCCTCGGCCGGCCATTCCGCCGCCCGGCCATCCTCGTCGAGCAGCATGAAATCCCAGGCCTGGGATCCCGCCCCGTCGCCGTGGGTCGTCGCGCCACCCGGGCCCTGCGTCACGGTCCAGATCCCGCGCAGCGGAAGGCTGAGCACCGGCAGCGGCCGCAGCCTGTCACGGCGCCAGCGCTCGAAGGCCCGCAGGTTGTCCTCGGCCCGACCCACCAGCGCCAGCGGCGGCGCCCAGATCTGCCAGCGCTCCTGCCGGATCATTCCGCTCTTCAGCGGATAGAGGAACAGCAGAGTCGTGACACAGAAGGGCAGGGCCAGCACCGGCAGGGCGGCCCGGTCGAGCACCTGGTGCAGGGCCGCGGCCACGAGCACGCCGGTTCCCACGGCGGCCAGGGACCAGACGAGGCCCGGTCGCGTCAGGGCGATGAAGACCCCCGACAGTGCGGCTGCCAGCAGGATCGAATTGAAGGCGATCAGCCCGAGTTCCGCCGGCGGAATGTCGCCGCCGGCGATCCACTGCAGCAGGCCGGTGCCGGCCAGCCCGCCCGCGGTCATGGCGATGGCCGTGATCCGGCTGCCGCTGAGCACCCCGGCGAAGACCAGCAGGCCCGAAAGCAGCCCGGGCAGGAAGAGCAGGCTGCCGAAGGATCGCAGGTAACCGTTCAGGACCGTCGGGAGCCCCCGATCGAGCAGGCCCTCCAGTTGGTTAAGCCAGGGCAGGAACCAGACCGGTTCGTGAATTCCCGGACTCGGCGCCAGCGCGAACAGCTTCGCCGCGGCCAGGCTGATCAAAGTGGCGGTGGCGAAGGGCAGGGCCAGGACGGGCAGATCACGCGCACCCAGCCAGGGAATCAGGGCCAGCGCGAGCAGGACCGCCAGCGCCGCTGTGGCGGGCACGATCAGCAGCAGGCGCCAGTCGGGATGCAGGTAGGTCGCCAGGGCCAGCCCGCTGAGCAGGCCCGCGCCGCCGAAGAGCCCCAGCTTCTGCCAGACCTGGTCGCGGGCCAGCAGTCCGCCGGCTGCCAGGCCGCTCAAGGCACCCAGCAGTCCCAGCGCGCCGTGCACCGGACTCAGAAAGGCCGCGGCGAGGAAGAACAGGCCGCTGCGGCGGCGGGCCGTGAAGAGCACGGCCCCGCAGGAATGCAGCAGCATGTCAGCCAGCGCTTTCACCGGTCGCGCTCGGTCTCTCCGGGCTGCTGCAGGTGCTCGGGCAGCAGGTCGAGCGCCCTGAGATACTCTACATCTTCGCGGCGGCGCACCAGGTGCGGCCGGCCCTCGGGATCGATCAGCACCACCGCCGGCCGGCCGTGGATGAACTGGTTGCTCTGGCTGAGGTTATAGGCCCCGATGTCGCGGAAGACCAGGTGGTCGCCGGCGGCCACCGGCGGCAGGGAGGCTCCCTTGCGCAAAATGTCGATCTGCATGCACAGGTTGCCCAGCACGGTGGTGTCCTCGTAGATGAAGCTTTCCGGCTCGCGCGTGGGACAGATTTCGTAACGGTACCAGGTGGTGCTGGAAAGCAGGTTGACGCCCGCGTCCACCACCACCGCCCGGCTGCCGTCGCCCAGGCGGCGCTCTGAAAGCACTGTGGTCGCCAGGTGCATGCAATCGTCCACCAGCGCCCGCCCGGTCTCGAAGAAGAGCTCCGGCGGCTCCTCGTCCTCGTCGAGAGGCAGCGAGGACAGCACGGGACAGATGGCCTCGGCGTACTGCACGAAAGAGGGGCAGGTCAACTCGGCGTTCTGGTAGGCCCAGTGCAGCGTGTTGCGGGTGGCGAAACCCCCGCCCAGGTCCCACCAGCGGATGTGCACTCCCGTGTGACGCCTGATCCAGATCGCCAGCTCGACCAGCTTGCCGGCGGCCCCGCGGTAGAGTTCCACGTCGTCCACGTAGGTGCCGATGTGGGTGTGCAGCCCGGCCAGTTCGAGTTCGGCGCTCCCCGCGACGCGACGCGCCGCTTCGTGGGCGCGGCCGGATTCAACGTTGAAGCCGAAACGGTCCCAGTGCTGGGCATCGAGCTGCATGTTGACCCTCAGGGCCACCGGCAGTTTCTCCCGCCCGTCCGGCAGCTCAGTATCACGAACCAGGGCCTCGATCCGCGGGATCTCCTCGGCGTGATCGATGTGGATCCGGGCGCCCCCGGCGATGGCCTCGTGCAGGGCGGACTCGTCCTTGTCCGGGCCGTTGAATATGATCTGCGAGGGCGGGACGCCCAGGGCGCGGGCCGTCCTGAACTCGGTGCCCGAGACGACTTCGGCCAGGCTGCCCTCCTGGTGCATCACACGGCAGACCGCCGAAAGGGTGTTGGTCTTGTAGGACCAGCCCAGCTTCACCGATGGATAGCGCGTGCTGAAGGCGCGCCTGAAGTCCGCCAGGTTCCGGCGCAGCCCGGACTCGGAGATCACGTACAGCGGGCTGCCGAAACGCGCCACCAGCTCGGCCACGGGGGTGCCGTCGATCTCCTGCATCACGCTGCGCATCGGCGCTTTGCCGAACTTGTTGTTCAGCCCCACCTGGTGCCTAACCAGGGTCGGCTTCTCGTAGATCTTCTTGGTGGTCGTTTCGCTCATCGTAATTCCGGTGATACAGCGGCCCGTCGCTCCGCGGCCGCGATTCAGTGTTTCATTCAGCCCGGAACACCGCGCGCCCCGTAATGCTCAACTGCTCCAGGACTTCCAGGTCGCAGATAATGTCCACCGCCGCGCGACTGTAGATCACGCCGGAGCGCGCCGGTGGCAGGGCTTCCAGCTTTTCGCCCAGGGCCAGGCGCGCCTGGGCCGCGGGCAGGTTCTGGCCCGCGCCCGTGCAGAGATAGCACCAGGCCGGGAAGCGCGGATTGATCTCGATGACGTTCAGGCGCCGGCTGCCGTCCTCGCAGAGAATCTCCAGTTCGCAGGGTCCCCGCCACTTCAGGGCGGCCATCAGCCGTCCGGTCAGCTCGAGCAGCCCGGGATCGCTGACCGTCACGCCCGACCAGGCCTTGCCCTTCTCCGTCACGCCCAGCTTTCGCATGGGCACGGCGCCCACCAGACCGCCCCCGCCGTCGCCCAGGCAGCAGACGTTGTACTCGAAGCCCTGCAGGCCGGCCTGCAGGACGATCGGCAGCCCCCAGCGGACATGGATGTCGTCGAAGGCGTAGAGCGCCTGCTCGAGCGTCCAGGCCTTCCGGGCTTCGTAATACAAGCCCTTGACGTAGACCGGCCGTCCGTTGCTCGAGGCCCACAGCTCTTCCCAGGCCAGCGACGCGGCGGCGCGTTCGAAGACCACGCGCGTGGGCGGCGCGTCGAATTCGTGCTCCCTGCAGAAGCGGTCCAGCCGCATCTTGGAGCGCAGGGCCAGTGATCCGGCGTCGGGCAGAAAGGTGCGCGTCCCGCCGCTCTCAAGCTCGGACTTAAGCGAGAGGTACAGCTCCATCTCGCTGTCCAGGGTGGGCAGCACCGCGTCCAGTCTTCCCGCCTCCGCCACCGCGCGCAGCCGCTCGAGCAGCAGTTCGCCGCCGGAGCCGGGAAAGGGCACCATGTAGATCTCGTCGAAGATCTCGCTGTGATACAATCCCGTGTCCATGGTATCGTAGGCCAGGCCCACCATCCGGCCGCGGTGCCCGGCCTCGCGGAGGCTGCGGGCCACGGCCACCCCGGGCGCCGGATTGTCGGCGGCGCTTAAGCCCGTCACGGCCAGTCCGCAGTCCCGCCAGTCGCCCGGCGGTCCCGGCATTCGCCCGCTTCCGCTCACTGCGCGGACTCTTCTACCGATCCGGCAAGTCCGTACTGCCTGAGCAGGGCCAGGAACTCGTCCAGGTCCGTGGAGACGCGGTCCGCGGTCACCTCATAGGCCACGCGCAGCTCGCCGAGGATCCGGTCGCGGTCCCGGCCCGCGATCCAGCGTTCGAGAATGAAGGCCCCCACGCCGTTGGTGGTGTAGCTGATCCCGCTGTGGTGATCGAAGAGGAAGCCCTGAGGGCTCAAGTGCAGGTGTTCGGCTCCGCTCATCGGTCGCTCTCCGCCAGGCTTCCGTAGAGGTAGATCTGCCGGTTATCCAGGTGGTAGCCGTTGGCCTCGCACCACTGGCAGGGACCGTCGCAGGCCTCCGGTTCGACCTTCGTGCTCCACAGTGCGCACTCCACACTGCCGTTCACGAAGCGCTCCGAGAGGGCGAATTCATGGCGGAACTTCCCAGGATCGATCTGCAGCACCTGGTGCGATCCGTCGAGCAGCACGTTCTCGGTGCCGTAAGGGTAGAACGAGATGCCCAGCCAGAGCGATTCCTGGACTTTGCCGCTCACCTCGACGCCGCCGGGCCGTCCGGTCTCCGGGTCCATCACGACCTTCAGCGCCAGTTCCTGCGCGCGGCAGGCGGCCGCCAGGACCAGCAGCAGGATTCCAAGCCGGCCGATCTTCATGTCTCAACTCGCTCCTTGTTGTTCGGTTCGCCCGCTTCCGGCACTCATCCGAGCAGCCAGCGCCGCCAGGTCCAGCTGAAACCGAGGAAGGCCCAGCGGTTCTCGTGTCCTTCACTGCGTTCCCAGCCGAGAGTGAGTTCCGCTCCCCATCCTCCTCCGGTGTGCCAGGCCAGGCCGCCCTCGAGCAGGCTCTTCAGCGGGCGCGGGTTGTCGTGTAGCACGAGTTGCTGCTGGTCGAACCAGTTCTCCTGCCTGCCCGCCAGCAGGGACAGCCGCCAGGAGATCCCGGTGAGGCCGCCCCCGCCGAGGCGTAGCAGCAGCGCGAGGGATCCCCGGTCCGCCCGGCGGCTGTAGAGCAGCGCCAGCGACCTGCGCAGGGCGACACGCCGCTGCATCAGTCGCAGCTCGCCGGTCCACAGGTCGACCTTTTCGAAAACCGGCAGCGCCGCTCCTCCCGTATCCAGCGCCGGACGCTGCCGTCCCAGGCGCAGGCCGGATTCCCAGGCGGCACCCGCGGATGCGAAGGTGCCTGATACGCCCAGCCGCAGGCCGTTCCCGTCCACGTCCGCGCTGCCGCTGGTCTGGAATCCAGCCAGCTCCAGCACGAACCGGGACCCGGCTTTCCACTCCAGGACCGCCATACGCCGGATGACCCGGTGGTCCCAGTACTCCTGATTCACGTGCTGGTCGTTCAGGCCGAGCAACAGGTGGTAGGATCCCAGCCGCCCCCTGGACATGTAAAGCGAGCGGGTCCAGGAGTCGGCGCCGTGGTAGAGCAGCGGATCGCCGTCCATGAAGGCCCCCGTCTCCAGGCCCAGGGACAGGCGCGTCCACTCGGGCACAGCGCTCCCGGCGCGGGCGGTCTGTCCGGCCACCAGCAGGAGCATCAAGAGAAGGCTGAGCGGGAGTACCTTCATCGCTCGCAGTTTAGGATCAGGCCGGCAGACCAGTGTGACAGTTCTGTGTCAGGGTGGTATTTTCTCAGCACCATGACAGGCCGCATAAAACGTACGGTTCGATGACGGAAAGCAAGATACGCCTGCTGATCGTGGAGGACGATCCCCAGGTCCGCGAGCTGCTGCTGCGGACTCTCGAGGCTCAAGGATATCAGTGCAGCACCTGCGGGAACGGCCTCGAAGCCTTGCGGCTCCTGCGGCGGGCCCTGCCCGACCTGCTGATCCTCGACCGTATCCTGCCCGGCCGGGACGGCCTGACCGTGCTGCGCCGCCTGCGCGAAATCAGCCGGCTGCCCGTGCTGCTGCTCACCAGTCTGAAAAGCGAGGACGACAAGGTGGAAGGGCTGGAGGCGGGGGCGGACGATTACCTGAGCAAACCGTTCAGTCTGCGCGAGCTGCTGGCCCGGGTGCGGGCGCTGCTCAGGCGCGACTCGGTGCCGGCTGCGGGTGGAGTGCTTGAGATAGGGGGACTGAGGATGGACCTGAATGGCCGCCGGGCCTGGGCGAAGGCCTCGCCGGAGTCGCCGGGGGAATCAGTGCCCCTGGACCCGGCTGGAGCGCAGGAGGGGGCCGCGCAGGCTCGCAGCCTGGAGCTGACCCCCCTGGAATTCAAGGTGCTGGCCTGTCTCTGCCTCAACGCGGGACAGGTGATCAGCCGCGACGAATTGATCGAGATGGCCTGGGGTGTGGACTACGAAGGTTACGACCGGGCGGTGGATACGCTGGTCAAGCGACTTCGGCGCAAGCTGGACCTTCCAGGTCTGCCCCGGATCGAAACAGCCCGCGGCCAGGGCTACTTCATCGCGGGAGAAACCGCATGAAACCCGGTCTCCAGGGAGCGCGATCGACGCGGCGGTCCAGCCTGGCGGCCCGCCTGGGGTGGATCCTGGCCACGCTACTGATCCTGCAGGTGCTGCTCAGCGTGGGCACGGTGGCGGTCTGGTTCCTGCGCCTCGAAGAGCGCTCCCGGCAGGACAGCCTCAAGGAGAGCGCCCGGATCCTCCTGCCCGCCTTCGAAGACAGCCTGGCGCACTGGGCGGGGGTCGGTCCGCCCCTCAGCAGGGTGGCGGAGATCCGCCACCGCATGCAGCGCAGCCTGGGCGCGTTCCGCAGCACTGGACTGGTCTGGGCGGACCGGCGGGGCAACCACGCGGCGGCGGGTTTCCTGGCCGAACATCCCCTGCTGCAGCAGATCCTCGAATGCCTGGATTCGGAAGACCCGAGCTCCTCGATCGGCAGACTGTCGAACCGGCACCACCTGCCCATGGTTGTCCGGGAGACCGAAGCGGGCTATGTGGTTCTGGCCATCCAAACCGGGGAAAGGTTGTGGCACAAGGGCAGCTTCTGGCTGCTGGGAGTGCTGCTGGGGATCGCCGCCCTGGCGGCCGGCACCGCGGCCTGGCTGCTGGCCAGGCACCTGCTGCAACGGTTCTCCCGCTTTCACAGGGCATTCCGCGAACTGGGCCAGGGAAAGTTCGGCCACCGCCTGCTGGACCGGGAGACTGATGAACTGGGCGAACTTGCCCGGGAGTTCGACCAGATGGCCTGCCGCCTCGAGGAACTGACCGTCCGGCTGGAAGAATCGGACCAGAAGCGCCGCCGGCTGGTGCACGAGGTTAGCCACGAGCTGGGTACCCCCCTGACCAACATCATCGGCTACCTGGAAGCTCTGTTGCGCGAAGGCAGCGACGGCGGGAAGGGCGCGAGGCCGAAGCTCGAGGTGATCCTGAGCCAGGCCCGGCGCCTGGACCTGCTGGTGGGCGATCTGCTGGACCTGGCACGGATCGAGGATCCGGGCCTGCGCCTGCGGAGGGAGGGCTTCGACCTGCGGAGGCTGGTGCAGGACGAGGTGGCGGGCGTCGAGCTGGCCTGCCTCGACCGCGGGATCGCGCTCAAGCTGGAACTTCCCGACAAGGAATTCAAGGCCTGGGGCGACCCGCAGCGGATCGGGCAGATCCTGCGCAACCTGTTACGCAACTCGATCCAGCAACTGGAGGGCGAACTCGCCGGCAATCCCGAGAAAGACGCCGCGATCCAGGTCCGCGTGACACGCAACGAAGCTGAGCTCCACTTCCTGATCCGCGACAATGGACCGGGCATCGAAGCCGCGGATCTGCCGCATCTCTTCGATCGCTTCTACCGCAGCGGCGCCCAGGCGGGCCTGGGCAGCGGCCTGGGTCTGGCCATCAGCCGACAGCTCGCCCTGCTGCACGACGGCGACCTGGAAGTCCGCTCGGAGGGTTCTGGCCGGGGAGCGGAGTTCCTGCTCAGGATTCCCTCGGGAGGAGCGGGCTGACGAGATCCTCGTCATCGCTCAGGGCATGGCTTGCACCATATCTTCCCTACCGGGTTGAGGTTTATCCTGAATCGAATTCTCCATCTGGCCCTTGCATCTTTCCATCGATTATACGATAATAATAACCGTTACTGTTATTAATAATAGAGCAGTGCCGGGCGGAAAGGACCATGAGAACACGCTACTCGAAGCAGCGCGAAGCCATCCTGGAAGCGGTCAGGCAGGGAGGACTCTCCCATCCCAGCGCCCAGGAAGTCCATGACGCCATTCGCCGGCGGATGCCCGGAGTCAGCCTGGGCACGGTCTACCGGAACCTGGGTCGACTGGTGGAATCAGGGGAGCTGCAGGCCATCGCGCGGGACGGAGCGGTGCATTACGACGCCACGCTTACGCCCCATCTGCACTTTCATTGCCGTTCCTGCGGCGGCATTTTCGACTTCGAGGCCGATTGCGCCGACTTAGTGGAGATGATCGAGCAAGATCTGGAGCACCAGGTCGAGGGATACGAATTTCACCTCACCGGCCGCTGCCGGTCCTGCATTGATGGAAGTCCTGCACAGACAGATATCTAAACCAAAGGAGCATGAAATGTTGGTAACGAACCCCGCGCCCGATTTCAGCGCCAAGGCCGTGATGGCCGACAACAGCATCCGCGAGATCAAGCTGTCCGAGTTCAAGGGCCGCAAGGTGGTGCTGTTCTTCTACCCCCTGGACTTCACCTTCGTCTGCCCCACCGAGCTGCTGGCCTTCGATCACCGCATCGAGGACTTCGAGAAGCGCGGCGTCCAGGTGATCGGCTGTTCGGTGGACTCCGAATTCTGCCACCTGGCCTGGCGTAACACGCCGGTGGACAAGGGCGGCATCGGGCAGGTCAAGTACCCGCTGGCGGCCGACCTGGACAAGAGCATCTCCAGGAACTACGGCGTACTCTTCGGCGCCAGCTACGCCACCGTGATCACCGAGGATGGCGAGGTGGATGGCACGGTCGGGGGAGCGGTCGCGCTGCGCGGATCCTTCCTGATCGACGAGGACGGCGTGATACGCCATGCCGTGATCAACGACCTGCCGCTGGGCCGCAACATCGACGAGATGCTGCGCATGGTGGACGCGCTGAGCTTCAACCAGAAGCACGGCGAAGTCTGTCCCGCGGGCTGGAAGAAAGGCGACGCGGGCATGGAAGGCAGCACCGAGGGCGTGGCGGCCTACCTGAGCGAGCACGCGGAAGGTCTCTGATCCGCGCCGATCAGGCTCCGGCCAGGCGCTCGACGTTTTCCTTGCGCCCGCTGATCAACAGGTTGTCCCCGTTCTGGAGCACCAGCTCCGGTTCGGGGACGATCTGCTCCGATTGGATGCGCCCGTCCTGCTCGACGTTGCGCTTGATCAGCAGGACCTCGACGCCCAGCTTGCGGCGCAGGTCCAGCGAGCGCAGGTTCTGGCCCGCATAGTGCGCCGGCAGTTCCACCTCGGCCATCACGTAGCCCGGCGCCAGGGTGGCGCTGCCGGTCTTTCCGGCGTGCGACACGGTGCTGGACATCCCGCCCAGCAGGTCCCGCTTGAGCACCTCGTTGTGATACGCGTTGACCACGTCCGCGCGGTGCACGCTGCCGGTCACCCGCTGCGGATCGGCGGGATCCACCACCGGCAGTTCGTCCAGGTTGTGCCTGGCGAAATTGCGTATCACGACGTCCAGGCTGTCCTCAGGGGTGACGGAGCAGCTCTGCACGCTGGCGATGTCCTCGGCCCGCAGCAGCGGCATCAGGTTCTCCACGTCGAAGAGCACGCGCCGGATCTCGGGGTAGGAGATGGTGCCCGCCAGCCGGCCCTCCGAGTCCAGCATGAAGAAGGTGGAATGCTGGGTGGTGCCCGAGATCTCCTCCATCAGCTGCTGCAGCCGCATGCTGTAGGGGACTGTCTTCATCTCGCTGCGCATCACCTCGTGCACGCGCACCCCGGTCATTACGTTGACGTCCGTACCCTGCTTGAGGTCGATGCCCCTCGCCTTGAGTTTGATGGTGTAGATGCTCTCGGCCATCAACTGCCCGGCGATGATCACGGCCACGATCGAGGAGAACATCAGCGGCAGGATCACCTTGTAGCCCCCGGTCAGCTCGAAGATGATCAGGATCGCCTGCAGCGGGGCGCGCGTGGCCGCCGCCAGCACGGCCGCCATGCCCACCAGCGCGTAGGCGCCGTAGTTGGGGCTCACCAGCTCGGGACTCAGCGCGTGCGCGCCGTACCAGACCACTCCGCCCAGCATGGCGCCCAGAAAGAGCGAGGGCGCCAGGATGCCCCCCGAGCCGCCCGAACCCAGGGTGGCCGAGGTGGCCAGGATCTTGACCACGATCAGCCCCAGCAGCATGGCCAGGGGCAGGTGGCCGTGCAGAGCCTCCTCGATGAACTCGTAGCCCACGCCGAAAACGTGCGGCATGCCCACCGCGCCGATCAGGCCCAGCGCCAGTCCACCGAGAGCCGGCTTCAGCCAGGCGGGGATGCGCAGCTGTTCGAAGAAATGCTCGGAGCGGTCCAGGGTGAAGGTGAAGGCCACGGCCACCAGCGCCGCCGCTGCTCCCAGGATGGCGTAGTGGATCAGCTCGACGCCGCTCACCAGCTGGTACTCGGGCACGGCGAAGGCGGGCACGTCGCCCAGGTGGCTGCGGCTCACGGCCGTGGCCACCACCGAGGCCACGATGATCGGGCTGAGCTTGGCCACGCCGAAATCGCCGAGGATCACTTCCACGGCGAAGAGCATGCCCGCCACGGGAGCGTTGAAGGTTGCGGCGATGCCGGCCGCGGCCCCGCAGCCCACGTAGGTCTTCATGCGCCGGGCGCTCACGCGGAAGAGCTGCCCCAGCACCGAGGCCAGCGAACTGCCGATCTGCACGATGGGACCTTCGGAGCCCGCCGAGCCTCCGGTGCCGATGGTCACGGCGCTGGCCACCACCTTGGCCGCCGCCACGCGACCCTTGATGATCCCGCCCTTGCGGGCCACGGCCGCCATCACTTCGGGCACTCCGTGACCCTTGGCTTCAGAGGCGAAACGGCTGATGATCGGCCCCACCAGCAGACCGCCCAGCGCCGGCAGCAGCAGCTTGACGTACCAGGGCAGGCCCAGCAGGTGTGAGACCGGCGGTTCCGGAACGCCGAAGCAGAGGTTCTCCACCTGGGCGATGAGGAAGCGGAAGCCCACGGCGCCGTAACCGCCCACCAGGCCGATCACCATCGCCACCAGCAGGTTGAAGGTGTTCTCGCGCGAGCTGAACTCGCCCCAGATCTGTCCCAGGACGCCGCCCAGCCTGCGCGCGGACTTCTTGAGGGTCGAAGATTCCTCGTTCACCTGGGGAACCGCTTCCGTGTTACAACGCTCGCGCCGGGTATTCGCTTCAACAAGATAGGAAGGATGTCCGTGGAAAAAGAACAGCCCCTTCCAAAGAAGGGGCCGGACAAGGTGTCGACGATACCGCGTACGGGATTCGAACCCGTGTTACCGGCGTGAGAGGCCAGCGTCCTGAACCACTAGACGAACGCGGCAAAGAAGCTTGAGGTTATCACTTGTCCCAGAAAAATGCAACCGCCCTCCGGCCGAAGGGCCGGAGGGCGATGTAGTTCCGTAATGTGCCGGCGGTTCATTCCAGGTCCAGCAGATCCACGTCGGAAATCAGTTCGGGCCGGCCGGAACCCAGGATGTCCAGGCGAGCCTGCTGCACCGCCTCGCGGGCTTCCTGCTCCATCTCGGCGCGCGTCCCGGCCAGTCCACCGCCCATGCCGCCTTTGAGCAGGCGCAAGAGCTGCTCCCAGCTGAAGCCGGGGAAGTACTCGCGAATGCTGACATCCTTCCCGGCCTTGCCGATCCGCTGCTTGGCCAGCTCGATGGCCTCGCGCAGGCCGCCCAGCTCGTCCACCAGCCCCAGTTCCCTGGCGCTGCCGCCGCTCCACACGCGGCCTTCTGCGATCTGGTGCACTTCGTCGAATTCCATGTCCCGGCCGTCGGCCACCTTCTGGACGAAGTCGTCGTAGAAGTCGCGGATCAGGCGGCGGATCTCCCTGTCCTGGCTGGAAGTCAGCTCGTGGCCGAAGACAGGCACGCTGGGCAGTCGCACCTGGGCGCTGCCGGCGTCGATGTTCAGCGGCAGGGCCACCTGCGCGCCGCCCAGGCTTTCCTTTTTGCCGGCCCAGACGCCGTCCTGGCGGATCCGCGTGTTGTCCAGCAGCTCATTGCCGATGAAGACTCCGGCAGCCACGCCGATGGAACCGGTGATGGTCAGTGGCGTGGAAAGAATCGTGTCCGCCGCCATCGAAAGGTAATATCCGCCGGAACCCGCTATGAAACCGTGACTGACCAGGAAGGGCTTCTCCTCGGTCAAGCGCTCCATTTCCCTCCAGACCAGGTCGGAAGCATAACCGCTGCCCCCCGGCGAGTCGATGTAGAGAATCACGGCCTTGATGCGGCCGTCCTCGCGCACCTGCTTGAGTTGCTCCACCAGAGTCTCGTGACCGATGATGAAGGGTCCCACGCTCTCCCCGGACAGGATGAGGCCCGAGGCGTAGATCACGGCGATCTCCCGGTCGTCGGCCCATTTGCGCCGTATCTTGTTCGGCTTCAAGGCGGGCAGCGAGACGACCCGTTCTCCGCCGCCGGATTTCTCCTTCTTCTCGATGTTGAACTTGATGGGCCCGAGGCTGAAGGTCGAGCTGCCTTCGCCGTCCTTGCTGCGATGGCAGACCCAGTCCTCCAGTTGGTCATCATAGACCAGGGTGTCCACGATGCCCATTTCAACCAGGTCCTGGTCGAGCTGGAACCAGACCTCGGTCAGGCGATCCATCTGCGCGGCGCTGAATCCGAAACCATCCTGGATCTCGGCCAGGAGGTAGTCGTAGAGTTCGTTGAGCAGCCGGCCGATGTTCTCGCGTACCTCGTCAGACATGTGGTTGAGGTCGAGAGTCTCGCCTGCCCCCTTGTAGGCGCCCACGTTGAAACGGACGAAGTCGAGTCCCGCTTCTTCAAGGGCGTCCGCCAGGTAGATTCGTTCGCGTCCGAAATTGCCGATCTCCGCCTGGCCGATGGGCAGCATGGCCCGGCGGTCCGCAATGGAAGCCAGGTAGAGGCTGCCCAGTGACAGGTGGTGGCTGTAGAAGACCACCTCGCCGCCCTGCTCCTTGAACTCCTCCAGGCGCTCGCGGATTTCGTAAAGCATGCCCAGGTCCGCGCGGAAGCCCTGGTGCCAGTTCACGAGGACGCCCTTCACCCGCGGGTCTTCCTGGGCGGCATCCATCTGCTCGAAGAAGTCCATCAAGCGGAACTCGGAGGCCACGTTCAGCCACTCGAATTCGCCGCTGACGCCCTTCAGATCGACCTGGGCGTAGATCTTCCTCTTCGGCCGAACGGGATACCAGCGGTTCAGCTCCTTGGCCGAGAGGTGGGCGTGCCAGCGTCGGCCCGCCTCGATCTGGTCGTCGTCGGGCAGGGGATTCAGGGCGCCCAGCCCGAAACCGCGCCAGTACACGGTACCGGCGAAGGTCATGTCGGCGGTTTCCATGTTCCTGCGGCCGCTCAGGCGCAGGCCGTCCAGGGGTTCCACGGCCGCACCTAGCCAGATGCTGGTGCGGTCCGGCGGCGGCGAGGGGCTGTCTTCCATCCAGGAAAAGTCGGCGGTGAGGGTCAGGCGCTCGGTCCAGGGTCTGAGGGCCAGGGCCTCCTCGTAGATCAGTTTCGAGTTGCCGTAGTCCTCGCCCAGCAGGAAGGTGGCGTTGGAGGCCGAGCTGACCCAGCGGTTATAGTGTTCGATGGAGGAAATCTGGAAGTGGTCGGCCTGTTTCAGGCCGTCGTCGTCGCCCACGCTCCAGCCGTAGTTGAATCCCAGCATGTGCTGGCGGTCGCCGAAACCCAGGCCCAGGCGGTAGTTGTTCGAGAAGCCTCCGCCCATGTTTTCCACGTGACGCACGCCGAATCCCAGGTTGCCCGCCCGGCCGAAGACCGCGAAATCGTCATACTCCTCGTGGTCTTCGCTCTCCAGCGAACCGTAAGCCTCCAGCTCGAAGGGCTGGCTGTCGTAGGCCAGCGAGGCGGGCATGAAGTAGGCGCCCGCGGCGCCGCTGCTGTTGGCGAGCGATCCCACGTGATACGTGTACAGGCCGCCCACGGGATCCAGCGGCGCGAGTTCGGCGGCCAGCGCGCCCAGGGGTATAACGAGTAGAAGTAGGGAGCGTTTCATGCGGTCTCCTTAGCGATGATATGATTCGATTCGTGCTTGCGCGATACGAGGAGGCCCTCGCCGTTCCAGAGGCGGTCCGCTCGATGCGACCGCCCGGCCTTCGCCGATCGACGGATTTATGACCGGCGCCTCGTGCTTTGGTTGCAGTGCGGGAGCACCGCGATCCGCGCCCGTCGCGGATGTATCACACAGGGACGGAGTTTCCGGATCGATGCAACTCCGGCGACAGACGAAACAAGATGGGAAAATGGGCAAATCCAGAAAATCGGGCCGGGAAATTCAGGCGGATTTATGGGCAATAAAAAACCCGGCCCCAAGGGGCCGGGCATCGGAATGTCCTTCAATGGAACCGCTAGATCAGCATGAAAGCCAGCAGCATGACCAGCAAAAAGAGAGGAGACGAGAAGTACAAGTCGACTCTCGATCGAAGTTGCCGCAGGCCGGTCAAATGCCGTTTCATAAGATTCCCCCGAATTGCTGTCTGAAGCATCCAACCACCGTTTGGATTCGCGACCCCCGACGCGAAGTCCCCCAGGGTGCTCCAGTGTTCCTCACCGAAAGACATACTTCCGATTTTGCTGGAAGGCAATACAGCAAGCTCCGTGCCATTTTCCGCACTTGCCAAGTCGTCTATTTTTCATGACTTAGCCAGCGACTGGATTGGCACGGGCCCGCGGCCCTGTAAACATTCCGCACAGACGCGACGGAATTTGAACAGAGCGCTTCATCCGATCCTGCTTGCTGCTCCCAAGGAGGAGAACCATGCCCCGTGAGTGGCTAATTGTCGGTTTCACAAAGACTTAGCAGGATTCCGACTCCTCTTCCGGCGACGGCTCCGTTTTTCTGAAGACCAGCAGCAGGCCAAGGACGATCAGGAGGCTGAGCAGGCTGAGGGCCAGTCCCAGGCGCCAGGAAAGCGGCGCATACTCCAGCACCAAGCGATGGGTTCCCCCATCCGGCAGGGCCACCGCCCGCAACAGGTGATCCGCGCGCAGAAGGGGCACTTCGCGCCCGTTCAGGCGGGCCGTCCATCCCCTAGGCAGCCAGATTTCCGAAAGCAGCGCCAGGGCGGGAGCCCGGCTGCGGATCTCGTATTCCACCCGGTCGGGCTCGTAGCTCAGGATGCGCCCTTCGGCCCCCGGGTCCAGCGCTTCGGGCAGCCCCTGCGGCGCTTCGGCCAGCAGCGCGGTTTCGCGGAGGTCGATGTCCCCGGTCATCAGCTCAGCCAGCATGCCCTCGCCCGGCACGCGGCGCCAGGAGGCCGGAAAGGAAATTCGGGGCAGAGGATCGGGATTCTCCAGCAGCAGTCCGTCCCGGCCGCGCGAGCGCAGGGTGGTCCCGGGCAGCTCCTCGCGGCTGATCACGTAGTGCACGTTCAACAGGTCCAGCAGCGCGGGGTGCAGGCGCTCGGGGTCCGCCGGGTCGCCGCGGCGGCCGATCATGCCTTGGTCCAGCAGTTGCTGGATCAGCGCAGGCTTGGCGCCGTGGTAACCGGTGATGCTGTGCAGGCCGTGCCAGGCCGCTTCGTTGTAGCCGTAGCCGTCCCGCGTCCAGACGCGGAAATTCTCCTTCCCGGGCAGGGCCGCCAGCTCGACCATCACTCCCTGGGGGCGGAACCAGGCGGTCGGGTCGCGACGCGGCTCGAAGTTCATGGTGCGGCGGTCCATGGGGAGCAGGTCGAGCAGCAGCAGCGCCACCAGCACGCCCGCCAGGATCTCGCGCCGGAGGCGGCCCGCCAGGAAGAGTCCCCCGGCCAGCAGGGCCAGGCCCAGCCAGAGCAGCGTGCGCGCGCCGTCCTCCGCCAGGATCAGGGCCCGGCCGGTGCGCAGCTGGTTTCGGACCGCCTCCAGCTGGGGCCGGCTGGGCTGCACCCCCTGGCGCTGGAAGTAGCCCAGCAGGATCTGGGTGTCACGCTCGCCGGTGAAGCTGTCGCCCGGCGCCAGGGGCCGGGAGGGATCGGGAGCGTTGGCCTTGATAAAAAGGGCCAGCAGCAGCAGCGCCGCGCCGGCTCCCAGCAGCCAGAGCCCCGGACCCTTGGGCAGCAGGGAGGCGGAGGCGGCTTCCTGCCTGGGCCCGGATTTCCTTTGTGCTACATCGGGAGCCTGGTCCACCGAACCCCTGCGCTTTTTTCCGCGTCGCTTTCCAACAGCCCGGGAGGATTGCGTCTCACGCCCTTCATCGATCTCCCGCGCCGGCCCCGCCGCCGCGGCGCGCAGCCCTCCGCTTTTGAGCCCGCCCAGCAGGAAATCCAGGCCCAGGCCGGCCCCGAAGACCAGCAGCATCTGGGCCGGGGCCAGCGCCCACATGTGGGCGCGGAACTTCCCGTAGAAGGGCAGCAGGTTCAGCAGCGGATCGAAAAGCGGACCGTACCTGCCGATGCCCAGCAGGAAGAGGGCCAGGGCGGGAATCAGCCAGGCCCAGAGCCGGTTCCTGGCGCCGCGGTCGAAGAAGGCCAGGACCAGCAGGGGCAGCCAGAGGGCGCCCATGTAGAGCGGAAAGGCCGTGTACTCCAGCGAGCCCCAGTACTCGCCCCCGCCGAATCCCCGCGCGCCGGGAATCACCCAGGTGGGCAGGTCGCCCGGCGGGTAGGAATAGGAGGCCGCGTACTCGCCGGAGGCCACGGCGTCCTGCCCCCCCGAGCGCATGCTCAGCCCGCTGTAGTCCATCACCGGCAGGTAGAGAAAGGCCGCCAGGCCCAGCCCCAGCAGGACCAGCAGCAGGGCTCGCCCGCCGGCCCGCGAGGCGGGCGCGGGGCCCCGGACGCGCCATTTCTGGACCAGGCGTACAAGGCAGTAGATTCCCGCCAGCAGAAGAAAGTACCAGCTCATCTGCACGTGCTTGGCCGTGAGCATCAGGCCCAGCACCAGGGCGCCCCAGGCCAGGCCGCGCCAGTCCTTGCCCCTGAGCAGGCGCTCGAGCCAGTAGAGGGTGAAAGGCATCCAGCAGACCGTCCAGAGCTTGATGGTATGCCCGGCGCCCACCAGGCCGGTGAGGGTGGTCAGCAGCACCAGGTTCGCGGCGGCCACGGCGGCGGCCGGCGGGCGCAGGCCCATCAGGCGCAGGTAGCACCAGGCGCCCCAGCCCAGGATGGTCAGGTGCAGCAGGTGCTGGGCCAAAGGATCGGAAAACCAGGCGATGAAACTACCCAATCCCCAGGTGAACACCGCGGACACGAGGTAGCTGGGCGTGACCATCACGCTGGAATAGCAGGGCATGCCGCCGAAAAGGAAGGGAATCCATTGAACGATGCGGCCCGAGCCGAAGAATTCCTGCCGCCCGAAACGCGACAGCGGCAGGGACTTCAGCGAGTCCGCGGGCATCAATGTGTCACCCAGGAAAAACGGCCACAGCAACACCACGCTCAGCAGCAGGAACAGCAGCGGCGGCAGCCAGGTCAGACGATCATTCTTCATCCGGACTTTCCCTTTCCCGATTCCGGTTGAGGCTTTTCCACAGCACGGCCAGCCGTCCGGTTCGCTTCTGGTAGAAGTATAGCAACGGTGCGTAGGCGGCGATCAGGACGAGGCTTAGCCCGCTGGCGCCGGCTGGGGTTATTCCACTTAAAAAACCGGTGGCGCTGAAATCCGCTGACTCCGCTGCCAGACACCAGCCCCAGACCAATGCGTAGAGACCGACCGTTCCACCCAGGCAGGCGCAGATCCACTTGAGGCGTGATACAAAAGCGCTTTCGATCTCCCAGGCGATGAACAGCAGCATGACCAGGGTGTAGCACAGATAGACCAGGCCGGCCCGCAGGGCGGTCGACCAGGCTGTTTCCAGCGCACCGGGTCCCGCCAGGATGTTCGCCCCCAGCAGGACCATGCTGGCGGCTGCCGCCGCGAGGGCGGCGTACCGCGTGCGTCCCACGGTGATCAGGAAACTGGTTGGAATGTAAGACAGGAACAGCGGCAGCACGGCAAGCACGGTAAGCTGGAACAGTGGAATTCCCGCCGCGAATTTCGGCAGCAGCCATTCGATGCTCCAGGGCAGATGCAGCAGCAGGATCCCCAGCGCAGGAGGCGCGAACAAGGCCAGGCTCAGGTTCTGCCGGCGGACCTCCGCGCGCAGCAGGCGGCGACCGTCCGGGTTGTTCAACTTTCCCGCGTAGTCGGGAATCAGGACGGTCAGCAGCACTCCGGGGAGAATCAACAGGGCTTCGCGCAGGAGAACGGACTGCTCGAAATAGCCCAGGACCGCGCCGCCCAGCTGCCGGCTGAGAATCAGGCGATCGCCCACGATCATCAGCATGGCGAAGAATGACGCCAGGCTGATCGGGAAGCCGCGCACCAGCAGCAGCTTCATATCCGAGGCCGAGAAGCAGAGTTTGATCCTGGGTTCGCGTCCCAGGTAGAGCCAGGCATTGAGCGCCAGGAAGGAGATCAGAATCCCGCCGTACACGCCGTAGAGTTTCCATTCCTGCGGCAGGGCGAGAATCAGCAGGATCACGCTTGCCGCGCGAGTCAGAATCAGCATCGACTGAGCCAGGCCCAGGCGCAGGATCCGGCGGAAGCCCGTCAGCTCGCAATAGAAGAACTTGAAGAGCGCATTGAAGGCGAAGCAGCCGAGAGTCAGGCCGAAGAGCAACGTGTCGTCAGCTATGGCGCCCGGCAGCAGCTTTCTGATGAACAGCAGCAGCAGCACCAGGACCAGGTCCACCAGCAGCGCCCCGGTGAAAGCGGTGTCCCGCAGGCGCCGCACTTGCTGCTCGCCTTGGGCGCGGGCAAGGGGCAGTTCGCGCACCAGCGCGTCCGAAAATCCAAGCGAGAGAAAGGGCGCCATGACGATCAGAAGATTGGGAACGGCCAGCAGGCCCAGACGCTCCGGTCCCAGGACCAGTGAAACCAGCCAGCCCATGAACAGGGCGACGAAGCGCAGGCCCAGCCTGATCGCGGCCAGGTTTCCCGCGTCGGCCATCGGGTTGCGCGGCTGCTCGCTCGAATTCACCCTTCCTCTCTAACCAGTTTGCGCACCCTGAGACTGCGCAGTCCCTGTTGCATGCGTCTCGGTAACAAGCTGAACGCATAGAGTACGGCAACCTGAAGCGGGCTTCCTCCGCAGCGCAGGCAGGAGGACAGTTCCTTCCTCGCACGTCCGCCCTTTCCACCCATCAAGGCCGCGCGCGCCACTTCGAAATGGTAACAGCGCATTCGCTGATCCTGGTCGAGTTCCGGAAAGGATGGCGCCTCCACTTCCCCCGTGTCCACAGGATCGGGTCGGCCCAGGGATCTTCGGCGGGCGCAGTGACGGGCGATTTCCGCGTAGGCGGCCTGGTTCTTTCGCTGGCGAAAGGAGATGGAACCGGGATCGATCACCCAGTCGGAGAGGACCTCGTCCAGGTTTCCCAGGGGACCGAGCTCGGACAGGCGGAGGTAGAGGTCGAGGTCCTGGCTGTAGCGGAAGAAGGGCCGGTAGCCGCCCACCGCCTTCAAGGCCTCGCAGCGCGCCATAATGGAGGAATGCTGGAAAAGGTTGATGCGCAGCAATCCCCGGCGGATCTCACGCGGATCGGTCACCAGCTCGGATACGCCCAATTCAACGCCCTGCCGATCCAGCCGGCGGATGCGGCAGCCTGTCAGGAGCCGGTCCGGATGGCGGTCAAGAAAGGCAACCTGTCTTAGAAATCGTTCCGGATGGCAGCGATCCCCGCAATCGAGTCGAGCGACGTACTTCCCCTTGAGCCCCCCCAGCCCCCGGTTCAGCGCAGGCGTGAGTCCCGAATGCGATTGACGCAGCACGCGGAAACGCGGATCACCTTTCGCTTCGATCCGCTCCGCGCTGCCGTCGGTGGATCCGTCGTCCACCACCAGCAGCTCGAACTCGTCGAAGCGCTGCTGCTGGAGCGAATCCAGGCTTCCATCGATTATTGCCGCACCGTTGAAAACGGCCATGAGCACGCTGAGTTTCAAATGCGCTCGCCCGGATGATAGGATTCGGATGCGCGGAGGCATCCCTGCGATTCGTTAATATAGTGCCTTCGGCACAGGCTTCAGGACCGGCGCGGATGTGGGAATGAACCTCAAGGGGACACTCGGCTCTCCGGCATACCGCGAGAGCACGCTGCGCTGGCTCGCCGGCCTGCGCGATCCCGGACAAGTCGGCTACCGCCTCTGGAGTGGCGGCCCGGCGCACCTGTTACCTACCTGTTTCGCCCTCTTCCTGCGGGAGCTCTTTTGCGACCTTCCTGATCCGGAGGGAGAAGAAGCTGCTGAGCTGGCCGACTGGCTGCTCGCTTTCCGCAATTCCGAGAACGGCACTTTCGACGGCAATCTTCCCGCTGAGCGGCTGGGACCGCGCCACGACGAGGACTACCTGCGCCTGCAGCAGTCCCACTTCGCCCTCCAGGCCCTGCGGCTCATCGGTCGCTGGAAGAGCTGCAGCCTGCCTTTCATCGAGCGCTGGAGCACGTGGGAAAAGCTGACCGGCTACTTCGAAGCGCTCGACTGGCGCGATCCCTGGCGAGAATCCAACAAGGTCATGTTCGTGCTCTACTTCTACGAGCACGAGTTCAGCCGCACGGGCGAACGGCGCATGATGGAGCTGTATCACGCTGGGCTGGACTGGCTGCGCGGGAACCAGGATCCCCGATCGGGACTCTGGGGAATCAGTCCCGGGAAGCGGATCTACAATGCCGTCTACGGAGCCTACCACTTCATCTTCTTCTTCATGCACCTTGGATTGCCCGTGCCGGGGGCGGCGCAGATCCTTAAGCACACGCGGCGGTTGCGGACCAGCGAGGGTTTCTTCGCTCACGCCAGGGGCGGCGGCGCCTGCGAGGACTACGACTGCGTGGACCTGCTGATCAAGCTGGGCGGTGAAGACGACCGCGAGAGACTGCTCGCCACGGCGGCCAGCGTACTGTCGGCTCGCAACCCCGACGGCGGATATGCCTGGGCGCGCTCGAACACGGGCGGGCTCGAGTTCCTGCTGCGAAACTGGATGCCGGAACTCAGCCTGAAAGAGAACGCCGGCCTTCTTCTGCAGCGACTGAAGGATCTGGCGGGCGGACGAGATTTCTGGACCTATTCAGGTTTGGAATCGCTACATTGCTCTCGCAGCGCCAGCGACATCTGGTCCACCTGGTTCCGTAACCTGATCCTCGCCGAAATAGACGATCGCTTCCTGCACAGCGGCGCCCGCTGGGGTTTCAGGCGCTTTCCTTCGTTGGGGTGGTTTGACAGCGGATCTTCCAATGATCGACCCACTGCATAATCCGGAACACTTCCAGAATCCGAAGCGCCAGACTTTCACTATCGAAATACTTAGAGGCAGTATACAGGAACCCGTTCTCGACGTCGGGGAGAGTCCATTCCTTGATCGTATTCGAAGAGATCTTAATGTGGAAATCGCATGCACGTCGCATGATTTAGACGTAGGTCGCATCGAAGGACAGTGGTCGACAATCCTGTGCTTCGAAGTACTGGAACATCTGGGCAGCCCATTGCGACTGCTTCAACAAATGCGTTCCTGCCTTGATCCCGCTGGATCGATTTGGCTGTCCATGCCAGTGATTTCGAAGTGGCGACCCGACGCCTTTCGTGCTTCTAACCACGTATTCGAATTCACACAGGAACAGCTTGTCTTCCTTTTTAATAAAGCTGGATTGGTCGTTGAGCAAGAGTATTCGATTCTGTACAGGCCGTGGTGGCAGTATTTCCGTGGCGTACGACCAGTCATCAGACTGATGACGGATCGCTGCAGAATTGTCAGACTTGCTCTTCACTGACAAAATCGACAAGATCGCTCGGAGTTCATCATGAATGCGATAACGCTTGTACTAGGAGTCTGTCGGACTTAGGGGTTCGTAACGAAAATTTCAGATGGCGAGCAGATTTGTGCGAAAAAATAAGAAGCATAGCTAAAGCTATGTTTCGCAATTTTTTCGTGCATAGATGCCGTCCAGCTGGAATTTGCAGTAGATCATCCTAAGTCCGACAGACTCCTAGCATTGATCGTTCTGCCATACTTCGCAGTTCCGGGTTGGACTCAGCCACCCCCCTACCCGGGTTTGATCCATGTCTCACCCGGGGTATTCGAAATGGGACCAGATCCAACTGATCCCATTGGAAGCCCTTTACACCCAGTGGAATTGTCAAGAGGCTATTACATCGCTGAGAATCAGACGACAAATCTGGAATACATGGAAGCGTTACAGTGGGCCCTGGAACATGAATTGGTGTTCTTTGAAGGTGAATTTGTAATGGCCTACGACAAACACCTCTTGCAGATTCACTTCAATGCTTTCGATTTCACTGAGATTCGGTTCAACTCGGCTGGCTTTTATTTGGCAACCAGCGAAGAATCCTATTCAGGTTGGGGTCCAGGCGATGCATATCCCTCTGGCTACGACCCTGAGCTGCATCCAGTATGTTTCGTGACCTGGTACGGTGCGGCATGCTATTGCGACTGGCTTTCCATGATGAACGGGTTTGAGCCTTTCTACGAAGGCAACTGGCTGTCCACTCCAGATCATAATCCATACGAAGCTACCGGATTTCGCCTTCCGACCGAGGCGGAGTGGGAACGAGCCGCTCGCTATCCCGATGGTCGAATCTACCCTTGGGGAAACACATCGCCAACCTGCGATCTGGCAAATTTTTGCATCAGCGAATACTGCGTTGGATGGACTCGCCCGGTGTCAAGTTACCCGGACGGAGCAAGCCATCTTGGTCTATTTGATCTTGCCGGGAACTTAATCGACTGGGTTCACGATGCATCTGCATCGTATCCTGAGGAATATCTGCTGGATCCTTATGGTGCAGAGTTTGCCAATTACCGAATTCGTCGAGGAGGAAATTGGACATCGAGGCTCTCAGCACAACACCTGAAGACCACTCGGCGTCTTCCGGGTCTTGCTGATACGCATGAGGGCGATCCCCCATTCTCAGGCGGCAGTGGATTTAGAATTGCCCTCAGTGGAGAGGTAGAGGCATCGGAATTCGTATACGTTCCCGCCGGCACCTTCCATATGGGTTCCCTGGATGAAGCCCAGCCCGTCCACCAGGTCACCTTGACCAACGACTTCCTGATCGGGCGCTATGAAGTGTCAAACGAGGAATTCGTGGAGGCGCTCAACTGGGCCCACGACAACGACTGGATCTTCCTCGAGGATGGCTGGGTCCGGGCCTGGGGGGAGAACCTTGTGCGTTACGACCTGGAGGGCTACGATTTCAATGAGATCCGCTACAATCCCGGGTCTCAGGACTTCCAACTGGCCGCCGGCACGGGCTGGTACGCCAACTGGGGTCCTGGCATCGCCTGGCCCGACGGATACGATCCCGCGAATCATCCCGCCAACTACATGACCTGGTACGGCGCCGCGGCCTATTGCGACTGGCGTTCCATGATGGAGGGCATCGAACCCTATTACCTGGGCAACTGGAATCCCACCGCCGATCACAACCCCTACGAGGCGGAGGGCTGGCGCCTGCCCACCGAGGCTGAATGGGAATACACGGCCCGCTACAACGATGGACGGGCCTTTCCATGGGGAAATGCGGCCGCCGATTGCGAGCTGGCTAATTGCCGCCCCAGCTATCCGGATTATTGTCTGGGCTGGACCGCCCCAGTGGACAGCCGGCCGGCGGGCCTCAACGCCCTGGAAATCCACCACCTGGCGGGCAACATCAACGAGTGGGTCAACGACTGGTACGCGGAATATCCGGACGAGGACGTGGTGGATCCAGTGGGGGCGCTGGTAGGTCTGGATCGGATCCTGCGGGGCGGCAGCTGGGCTTCCCGGGACGAGGCCGGGCAGCCGCATGAGCTTCGCAGCGCTCACCGACGAGCCGAGGATCCGCACCACGACACGGGGAGCCCCTGGTTCGCCGGTTCCTTCGGATTGCGGCTCTGTCGCACGGTTAACCCCGTGACCGACGTCGCCGGGCAGGGAGAAATCGCCCGCGAAATCGATCTGCTGCAGAATTATCCCAATCCGTTCAATCCCACCACGACCCTGCGCTTCGACCTGGATCGAGCCGCGGAGGCACGCATCGAGGTCTTCAACCTGGCGGGGCAGCTGGTGGACGTGGTCTTCGACGGCTTTGCGCACGCGGGCCGGAACCGAGTGGTCTTCGACGCTGCGGACCTGCCCGCGGGGATGTACGTCTGGGTTCTTAAGACGGAGGATCGCAAGGACAGCAGCAAGATGCTGCTCAAACGATGAGGTGAATCATGAAGGGGGCTTATCGACTTCTCGCTGCGTTAGTGTGCGCGTCGGCCCGGCTTTCGCCGGCTACGGAGATGATTCTCGTTCCCGGCGGCGAATTCCAAAGAGGGCTGGAGGGTGTCGCGGAACCGGTCCACGAAGTAACGTTGACGCAGGATTTCTTTCTGGGCCGCTTCGAGACTACCAACCAGGAATACATCGAAGCTCTGCAATGGGCTTACGACAACGGACACGTGATTGTAGCCGATGGCTGGGTCCAGGCTTATGGCGTGCAGCTGTGCCGCTGTGAAGTGTCCCCATCTTATCCGTTCAACGACATCTGGTTCAACGAGGGCGCAGGCAGTTTCTATCTCTCACCAGGTACTGGTAATTATGCGAACTGGGGACCGGGAATCGCCTGGCCGGCGGGTTATGATCCGGCCCTCTTCCCCGCCAATTTCATGACCTGGTACGGTGCCGCCTGCTATTGCGACTGGCGCTCGATGATGGAAGGAATGGAGCCTTACTACCAGGGAGATTGGAACCCATCGCCGGTTCACGATCCCTATGCCGCCCCGGGCTATCGGCTGCCCACCGAAGCGGAATGGGAATACGCCGCGCGTTTCAGCGACGGAAGGACCTACCCGTGGGGCGAAACGCTGCCAAACTGCAGTCGCGCCAACTGCCGCCCGAGCTACCCGGATTATTGCGTGGGTTGGACCGCACCTGTCGGGTCATATCTCATCGGTGAGAGCAGCCTTGGGTTCTTCGACATGGCGGGAAACATCAACGAATGGGTCAACGATTGGTATTCCTCGTACACCGGCGACTGGATGGTCGATCCTATGGGCCCCGAATCCGGCACACATAAGGTGCTGCACGGTGGAAGCTGGACCGCGAGGAACAGCCCCACTCCCGAAATGATCTGCGCCCATCGCCGGATACAGGATCCCGGAGATGACACGGGAAGCCCCTGGTTCGCCGGTTCCTTCGGGTTCCGGATCTGTAAATCCGACCTGTCCGGGACGGCTTCCGCGGAGGAACGAATGGAAGATTTCGCTCTACTTGGAGCCTACCCAAATCCCTTCAACCCCTGCACCACGATTCAATTCCGGATTCCGGCAACGGGTCATACAAGGCTGGCGATTTACAATCTGCGAGGCGAACAAGTCTCCATCATCCTTGACGGGCTATCTGCACCAGGGTTGAATCGAGTTTCAGTCGACGGGTCCTCTCTGTCCTCCGGGCAGTATTTCTACACGCTGAGCTATGAAGGGGCGACGCGATCGGGGAAGATGCTGGTGACTAAATAGTCGACCATGAACAACTCTCTAGAGCACTGGTTTCATAGGCTTTACGGA